>NZ_AYZB01000035.1:0-120905 GCF_001436415.1 Latilactobacillus graminis DSM 20719 | reverse complement strand
TAATTATCAAATGAAATTATATTATTTCATCTGACAACCATAAAGGGATTATTACAGTTTGAAGATTTGAATGATAAAATCTCTTTTTATGATTGTATAGGTGCATTTATGCCAATGGGATTTGATCTAAACCATTCAATATACTTTAATAAAAATGATGTTGAGCGAATTATCTATAAAGGTTACGTAGATGAATTAGAACCTGATTTTCAAGCTGATTTAGATAGCTGGCTAAGCTCAAATAGTGAACGATTACAAAAACGTCAGGTTTAATACGATATTATAATTTTCACAATTAAGGTACTTTTACCAAAATACCTTAATACTATATTGCTTAAAGATTTAATGGGGAGTATCGCGATTTATTATTTTATTATTTGGTAATCCCGGGCTACTTGCTTGTTAAAGTACCAAAGGGGTTCCGAAAATGTGCTGAACGTTTTATCTAAACGCATAAAGACCAAGTCGAAATTATGACTTGGTCTTTATGCTTAAAACATTAAAATTATTACTTTATCAAAATAAAATAATATGTGAAATCGTTCCTGCTATTTTATTTGCACAATTAATTAATATAAGTGGTGCAGATAACTTCTATCATGTTGTTTTTTCTAAACGGATATGAAGTTACAATATCTAATTATTACAAACCTGCCATCTAATTCTAGATGGCAGGTTTGAGCGTGTTATTTTAGAGCATTAATTTTATCAGTTAAAGCGGTATTTTTAAGGAATTCGGCAAAGGTCAGGGCAGTGGCGAGTGGCGCTTTAAAAGCACCGTTGCTCTTTTTCAAGATGATAGCTTTCAAATAATAAAGTTGATCAATTTGTTTAATATTTTGGTTTTGCTGACTTAATTTTAAAGCATTTTCGATTAATGCTAGAGCCTCCTTGAGGTTGTCTTGATTCATCAAATACTCAGCTGTGTAGCGAGTAGCAAAGAGTACTCGTTGGATATCAATTGTATTTAACTGGGTGAGTTGATTGATATACGAAATATTGTTATTAAAATAAAAACTAGCTAATTGTTCGCCGGCATCTTGGTAGATTAAACCCATTCCAGTATTGAGGAGTAATTTGAGAGTGGATACTTCATCTGAAATCGATGCGGTAAAGGTATTATAAGCTGAGAAAATTTGTAATTCAGACTTATGATTAAGATAGCTTAGATAACCTTGGAAGAAAAAGAAGATTGCAGGGTATGAGCCATTTGCGGCAGTCAAATCAGTATTTCTAATAATTTCAGTGGCCGGGTTAATATCGCCAGCAAGTAAAGCGGATTCGGCAGCAATAACGCCTGCGTCGCTTGCTGCATTAATTGCGTTAAATTCTGTAAAAAGTTCATTTAACGTTAAATCTAACCGCAGGCATATTTTAATTAGGATGGGAATTGTCGGCGGGAGATTTTTTTTCTCAATTTTGCTGATTGTATTTTGGGTGCAAATCCCTGCAGCGAGTTCAGATTGAGTGAGTTGTTTTTTTAATCGTTTTTGATGAATTGTTTGGCCTAGAAACATAGTGTACCTCCAAATAGTAAATATATATATAAATTTACTATTAATTATAGACGTTCGCCGCAGATATGTATACGTTTATGCTAGACAAGTTAATTTTGGGCGATTTAATGCTACCATATAATTTATAAACTAGTAGAGGGTATTCACAATTAAGCAAAAGGCGTATGATAAAGAAGGCGTACATACCAGCTTTGACGCTGATTAAACTGTTTTACTTAGGAGTCTTATCAAGATGACAATGTCACTTTCAATGCATATTTTAGTTAATTTAGGGATGTTTAGTAATTTTTTTCTATTAACTTTTTATTTGCTTGATTATCTGAATCCCAGAACACTCGCCAAGGTGGTTGGTAAAACTGCGTTCGGTGTATTTTTAGTCGAGCTGGTGAGTTGGTTATTAGGGAGTTGGACGGAAGACATTTGTTTGATAGTGATAATTGGCGTTATGTTTGTAAGTACCTTTGGGCTAGAAGAACTGATCCAGCTTAAAACTAATTTTAGGTTAATTGGATCGACTGCGATCAGTTTCATAATTGTGACGTTTTCGACAATCATTTCCAAGCTAATTATGGCTGAATTGGGCAATCGTAATCTGGTATCTGTTCCGTTTATTTGGCCAACCGTAATCTTAATCATTATTTTACAACTGATATTGGCGACTATTTGCGGAATCTTTGTTAAAGTCATATTCAAATTAATGCTTGATTATGTTAATCGCTATGGTATTTGGATGGCGATTACCGTAATAACGGGGCTCATATTATTTGTGGGTGCCGTTATTGTACTTATGGATGATTTTAAATACAAAAAGATCTCAGCGGAATATTTATTGCTTGTTTTAAGCACTATTATTATCTTAACGGTGATTGTCATTATAGGGATGTTCCTATATGTACAAGTGGTGCTTCAACAAAACAAAATTAATTTAGAACGGAAAAATCGCCAACATTTGATGATATATGTTGAGCAGTTAGAACGTAATTTTCACGAGGTACGTAAGTTTCGCCATGATATTGCTAATGCGTTGTTGGCACTTGAAATAATTGTTAATGAGCAAGCCAATGCAAGTCTAAGTCAGAACTTTCGTGATTTATTGGCGCATTATAATTTTGATACAATTCAGAATAAGGTACTTGGCCGCTTTCAAGATATTAATAACGATTATCTTAAGGGAATTATCTTTAGTAAATATATTGAAGCACAGAACTACCAGGTTAATTTTAATTTAGAAGTCCAGCCCAATTTATTCCAAGTAAATAAACAATATTTTGACGAATTTCGTATTTTAGGCATATTGTTGGATAATGCGATTGATGCCGCTAAAGATAGTCAAAATAAAACGATGACGGTTAGTTTATTTGAACAAAATAATAAAATTGTTTATCGGATTAAAAATGCGATCAGTGAACCAATTGAATTTGGAAAATTGTACCGTTCTGGATATTCAACCAAGGGTAATCAGCATGGAATTGGCCTAACAACGGTTAAAGAAATTGTCGACGGACGGACTGATTTTCATTTGAATTTAGAACAGATCAATACTTTTTTTGTTGCGATGTTAGTCGTTAAAAGGGAGGCCAATCATGGTTAATATATTTTTATGCGATGATGAACAGGCATTGCTAGACCGGTACGAGCAGATTGTGACTGATTATATGAAGACCAAAAAAAGGGTCGGTCAGGTATTTTTTAAAGCGCGAAACGGTTATGATTTACTGATCTTATTACAAGAAAGTGGCAATCAGGGGGGGGTTTATTTTCTTGATATTGATCTAGCCAATGATGAGCTAAATGGCATCGATTTGGCTGTTAAAATTCGTGAATTGGATCCATATGCGCAAATTGCATTTATTTCGATACACGATGAATTATTAATGGAAATGATTGGTAGTCGGGTGAGTGTCTTAAATTTTATCTTTAAAGATAATGGTTTAACCCAAGTAACTGCGGATATTCAGGCTACACTTGATTCGGCAATCAAGTTTCGGGATCAGCAAGTACCTGAAGAAGTACCAACCTATTTTGAATATGATAATGGGTTGATGTTTGAAAAGGTGAACATCGATGAAATTAATTATTTTGAGACAGCCCATAAGACACGTTACTTAATTTTGCATCGTGATAGTAGTTTGATCGAATTTTCGGGCAGAATGTTAGATATTGAAGCACAACTCCCTAATTTCCTTAAAGTGCATAAAAGCATCCTAGTTAATCCAGATAAGGTTGTTCGAATTGATAAAGAGGCACATCAAGCAATTTTCGATAATGGCGATACTTGTGATGTTGCTTACCGTAAGATTGATGAACTCGTTAAGGTGGTTTATCACCCCCAGTGTTAAAAATTAAGCATCGCTAAAAATTCACTGATAAGCATGGTAAACTAAGATGACAGATGAAAATTGCTTTAGGAGGATATATGGTTGAAATTATATACAAAAACCGGTGATAAAGGGCTAACTCGGATAATTGGGGGGCAAAAAGTGCGCAAAAATACGGCGCGGGTTGTTGCTTATGGTGGCGTTGATGAATTGAATTCATATTTAGGGGTGATCATCAGCGATTTACCAGATTACCCGGCGTTACGAAGTGAGTTGATTGAAATTCAACAAATCCTATTTGATTGTGGAACTGATTTGGCTACACCAGATGATTCCCGGGGTTACCGGACTGATATAGCTTATGTGAAGTGGTTAGAGTCTAAAATTGATCAGTATGCTGATGTTCCACCAGTCCTCAAAGAATTTATCTTACCGGGTGGGGTTCCAGCAGCCGCAAAATTACAATATTGTCGGACAATTGCACGACGAGTGGAGCGCCAGGTGGTTGCATTACAAGCTGATGAACCGATTAACGAAGTTGTTTTGATTTTTTTAAATCGATTATCAGATTATCTATATGCGATTGCACGCTATGTTAATCATGCAGAAGGGGAACCAGAGATGGTTTACCGGCGAAACAAAACTATTTTTCATTAAAATTAAACTTATTTAGCGTGTTATGTGTAATTATTAATGCACGCATAAAAAAACAAGTGATTTTGAGATGTATCTCAAAATCACTTGTTTTTTATAATGTTGTCATCTGTTTTTTTAAATGTTGACAAACTTGGGTGATAACGACAATTGTTAGTAGCCGATCGAGATAATCAGTTCCGGCTTGTACGATGGTGATGCTGACCAGTTGATTAAGGCCCAAGCCACTGAGAATCTGGACAATAAGACTTGAACCAGACGATGTGACACCATGGAAAAGGTAATTGGTGATTAATGAGCTAACGATGGTACCCGGAAGAGCCACCCCAAGTGTGACTATTGGTAACATTCGTTTCGAATGTGGATGTTGATATAAGAGCCAGCCAGACAGACAGCCGGTTAGGAGTCCGACTGGGAGATAGTATAATGCAAATAGATCAGTGGTTATTCCACTAATAAGACCACTACCAGCAGCAGTTAGAACACCTCCAATTGGGCCGAATAAAGTGCCAGCTAAAATGGTTCCGATGCTGTCGAGATATAGCGGTAAGTGTAAAAATAAGGCAATATTGGCGCCCACATAATTGAGGGCAATTGCCAGGGCTATAATTGTTAAATGTTGTGTTTTAAATTTGCGCATAATTGTTCCTTATCTAAGTTTTGGTAAGTCCGTTTTAATGAGTGTTGCTTGTGCATTTAAAACGACGGTCAAAAACTGTTCAAAGAAACGAGTGGTATCTACCTCAGTTAAGATGAGGCTATTGGCAGGACGATGCCAGAAATCAAACCGGTCAACCAGTGTTTGGCCAATACTGATACCAGTTGTTTCGACTGTGGTGTAACTTTCAAAGCCACGACAAAGGGTCGGATCAATGAAATAGGCGACTGCTAGTGGATCATTGATTACACAGCCGATAATGTGTTCATATTGCCAATGAAAATCAAAATAAAACTGAGTGATGGCTTTTAGATAGTCACCGACTTCAGGATTAACGCGTTGACAGTAAGCTAGCATGGTTGGTGTGAAGACGATTTCACGTGTGACGTCTAAGCCGATCATTTCAATTGTTTGATCGAGTTGCTCATAGACGGCAAGGGCGGCATCTGGATCACTCCAGTAGTTGAATTCAGCGACTGGTGAGCAATTACCGTGGCTCTTGTAAGTGCCACCCATCGAGACAAAACGGGCACAATGGCGGCCTAAGTCCGGATTTTTCTGCAGTGCGCTAGCGATATTGGTTAGCGGGCCGAGTGCAATGATACTGATATCGCTCGGTTGACTAAAAGTGGCTGCTAAAAAATCAGCGGCAGATTGTTGTGCTGGTTGAGTCGTCGATTGGCGGGGAATATGACTGTCACCTAAACCATCCATGCCATGTGTATCTTGCGCACTAACAAAGGGTTTATAGAGCGGTTGATCCGCACCAACGTAAACGGGAATGTCGAGTCGCCCGAGACGTTCAAGACATTTAAAAGCATTGTCCACGCCGATTTGAACCGGAACGTTACCGCAAACAATGGTCAGTGCAACGACTTCTACAGCTGGTGATTGAATGGCCAAGTTCAATGCGAGCGTATCATCGATGCCTGGATCGCAATCGATAATGATTTTGCGAGTTTGCATTTATTTCTAACCTCCTTGAGATCCTTAGTTTTTTATTCTGGGAAGTTTCCGAACCAGTCCAAGTAATTTACTTGAGTTTAAATGCACCATTTCATAATACCAATTTGGTTAGCGAGTGTAAATAGCAGTTATTTTTAAAAATAAGATTGACAGCCACCAGGCAACTTGATATTATAATAAATGTTATCAAATTTGATATGGAGAATTACCCAAGTCTGGCTGAAGGGAACGGTCTTGAAAACCGTCAGGTGGGTTCTGCCCACGCGAGAGTTCGAATCTCTCATTCTCCTTAAATAAAAAAACGGTTCGCATTTGCGAACCGTTTTTTTATGCTTGCTTTAGTGAACACTCATTTTTTTAATTAATTTGTATAAGTTTGGAAGCGATTTGAATCAGGACTGTATTCTTTTTCATCAGCTAGTTGTTCGATTGAACCAAATGGCATTTGACCGCGAAGTTTCCAGCTAGCTGGAATTGCCCATTTAGCAGCAACTGCTGCATCGATTACGGGATTGTAATGTTGCAAGTTGGCACCAATATTTTTTTCTGTAAGTGCTAACCAGGTCGCGTATTGAGCCATTCCAGAAGCTTGTTCAGACCACGTTGGGAAATTTTCAGCATATAAAGGAATATTTTCTTGTAGGTTCTTAATCACCGTTTGATCTTCATAGAAGAGAATTGTGCCAAACCCAGCAGCAAATGAAGCTAATTTAGCTTGGGTATTGGGAAAACTTTCTGCCGGTGTGAGCGGCTTTAAGGCAGTTGCTGTGATATCGTTCCACAATGTTACATGAGCTTGATCGAAGAGAATGATGGCCCGTGAGCCTTGTGCGTTAAATGCTGTCGGCGTTTCTTTAATTGTTTTGAAAATTAGCTCACTGAGTTGGCTTTCGTGCATGGTGATATTTTTACCGAGCGCATAGATTGAGCGGCGTTGTTGTTGTAAATCAAATAATTCTGACATAGGCGTACTCCTTGTGTAATAAATTTATTACTGCATGTGAATAATGTATCATACTTATTAAATGTAAACAACTGAAAACCTAAACCTAAGAATTGGTGGTACTCAATGAATCAAACTAAGACCGCAAATCGTGGGATCACTGGTTAAGACAATTCTTGCTGAACGTTGCCATTTTGTAAATTGTTGATTTAAACTTATTAAGTACAGGCACTAGTTTAATGGTACCAGATGGAAAAGCGGGTTGATTCAAGGTGTGATTTTACGATTTTAAATCGGCGTTTGGGGATTGATAGTTTATGTCTGCGGGTTAATGCATTATAATAGATAGTTATGAGATATTTCTGTAGAAAGTGGGTAACGATTGATGAAAGAAATTCAAGCCGTAATGCAACAATTAGACGCCGTTCGAAATGCCTTAATTAAAGGTGATATCTATCAATCGATTCCGGAAAAAATATTGGTTATCATGGATAGTGTTCAATATAAGCCGCGGCGAACACATATTGTGGTTCCTGATGATCACGAGGCGGTTTTAAAGCGAATTGCAGCAATTGACGCGCGCATTAAGACCGCCGGGAAAAAAGCGACCATTAGTGATGCTGAACTTGATGACTTGTTAGTGCATATTGCCAGTCCAGATCCATTAGTACGAGACAAAGGTGTTTTTTATCTCTTTAATCGATTATTACGACAAACCGTTTTAACCCCAGCACAATTAATTTGGGTGAAAGATCGCTTATTGCAGGATGATTACTTATTTGCCCATATTTTAGAACCTGAAAATGATGCGGTCTTTTTACGCTCATTTAGTGTCATGTTTTTGGCGGGGATTTTATATGCAAACCGGACTTTTTATCATGTTTTCAGTGAAGCAGAGTTACTGGCGATTGAACGCCGGATAATGACGTATGCAATCGTCGAGCTAGATTTGCGCGGATATGTTGATGGGAAGGGGTGGGCGCATGCCATGACGCATATTATTAATGTGTGGTCAGAACTCAATGAAGCTGAGGAAATTCAACGAGCGGATAAGATTCTGATGTTAGCAGTCGTGTTGCAGGCCTATCGTTTTTCAGATAACGCGTTGGCTTATGGTGAAGATAGTCATCTGACGAATGTTCTAATAAGTTTGATGAATAAACATCAATTGTACGTCGACTATTGTTTAGTTATCTTACAAGAGTGGCAACGTGCTTTATTAACAATGTCGCCACAAGACACGATTGCATTTTGGAACCGCTGGTATAATCGCAATCGATTTTTACAATCGTTGTTGGTTCAGCCTGAGTTACCGGAGAAAATTGCAACTTATTTGCGTAAAATTTCAGATTTATTCTAATTAACTAGATAGGATTGAGAGCAAATGGTAATCAAAGGAGTCATTTTTGACGTCGACGGCGTATTGGTCGATAGTGAACCGTATTATTTCGAACAACGGTTAGCATTTTTGAATTCAATTGGAGCCAGACTGACGGCTGAAAAGAGTCGTCAGCAAATTGGATCGAATATGAATGCGGTATTAAAACAGCTCTTTCCGCAACATACGGACGCGGAAAGAAATGTCATTAAAAATGGATACACCGCTTATAAAGCAGCACATCCATTGAGTTTTAAGCGAATTTTAAATCCGGATGCACAACCATTATTGGCAAAACTCACCCCACAATATCAAATTGGGCTTGCTTCAGCAGGTGAGCGCAGCATTATTCAACAGATGCTGTTGGAAACTGATCTACAAGCGTACTTTACAACCATTATTAGCGGAGCCGAGATTGCGCATAATAAGCCTGCTCCAGACGTATATATCGAAGCGCTCCAAAAAATGCGACTAACATCAGCCGAAGCAGTGGCGATTGAAGATTCTGCACTGGGTATTCAGGCCGCAAAAGCCGCCGGATTAACGGTCATTGCTTTAAAACCGCTGGATAAACAGTTTACAATTGATCAATCAGCGGCGGATTATCAAATTGAATCATTAAAAGAAGTGCCTGCTATATTAACCACATTAGCATAAATAACAAGTGCGTTTGAAAAAAAGCGGTTAAGCAGACTTTAATGTATATAAAAAGGCCACGACAATTCTGTCGTGGCCTTTGGTTTATTCTAATGGCCAATATTACTACGTTGTTTAGTTGAGAGATGTTGATTGGCCAAATCGGTGCGAACCACCAAGACGTCACAGACGGCGGTCCGAGTTACATATTCAGTAACAGAACCAATCAAAAGTCGTTCAACGGCATTTAACCCAGTTGCGCCAATCATGATTAAGTCAATCTTTTTCTTTTCTGGGACTTCACGGGCAATCAAACTCTTTGGTGCACCATATTCAATGCTATAATCAATATCCTTTAAACCAAGTTTGTTGGCCGTCGCAATGTATTCATCCATTGTCTTCTTGGCCGTTTCTGTGACTTGTTCAACCATTGCGGAATCAAAGCTTGAAATATTTTGAAACGCGCGTGTATCGATAACATGAATTAAGTGAAGCTGACCATCATTTCGTAGTGCGACTTCAACTGCCTTACGAAAAGCGAGCTCTGCTTCATAGGAACCATCGATTGCAACCAAAATATGTTTGTATTGCTGTAACATCGTCATCACCTCATTTAGTTTTACATCCTTATTGTACGCTATTTCAAGCCTGAAAGTAAATTCTAAAGGCTATTCGCAAAACTCAAACCGACAAAGCCGGTAATTAAGCTAGCAACAACGAGTGTTAATAAGGTCCAGACTAGTGGTAAAAGCCAATAAATTAAGGCACCACCAACAGCTACAACTAGCAGTGTTGTCCCCGAAAAATACATAATGTGACCCAAACGTCGGTTAGTAGTTAAATCAAATAATAAGAATTTTTTGTTTTGGTAATAGCATAAAATGGCGCCTAAGACGGCGATGATAAATAGAAAAATAATGATCACAATTTGAATCAAAGGACAACCTCCTAAAATAATCAAAAAAAGGGCTAACGTTTACGTTAGCCCATTCAAAGTCGTTGGACTTTGGGGAAATCTAGTGGTGCCGTAGATGCTTCCCGATAGTTGAGCCCGCTAGATATGCAGGTGGGTCAGATTATTATTAGCCTTGGTTCCTTCGCGAAAAAGTCTACACTTGCTAATAACTCATCTATCCCATTAACGAATTGTTTGATCGGTCAACATAAGGTGGGAAGACGCGCACACCTTAGAAATCCTATTATTATAGTAGCATGCTTATCGGTTTAGCACAACTTTTTGTAATTAGTCATTTGTTAGCACGCGCTTGTCGTAGGCGGACCAGTTGTTGTTTAAGCACTTGTTCGTATTTACCAGTTGCTTTTGCCTCATAATAGTGACTACCAAGCAGTTTATCTGGGAGGTAGTCTTGGGCGACCCAATCGTTAGGGTAGTCATGAGGGTATTTGTAATTGACACCATGACCGAGTTTATCTGCCCCGACATAATGTGCGTCTCGTAAGTGGTCAGGGACTTCACCTGCTTTACCCGCCCGAATATCTGCTAATGCGTTATCAATCGCCGTAATGGCTGAATTCGATTTAGGTGATAAACATAAATCAATAACAGCAACCGCTAACGGAATCCGTGCTTCTGGGAAGCCTAGTTGCTTAGCAGCGGTGATGGCTTCGACCGTTCGCGCACAAGCTTGCGGATTAGCGAGGCCAATATCTTCATAGGCCATAGTCATCAGGCGCCGACTAATGGTCATCAAATCACCAGCTTCAATTAAACGGCCCATATAATGTAATGCAGCATCAACATCGCTACCACGAACTGATTTTTGAAAGGCGGAGATGACATCGTAATGGGCGTCGCCGTCTTTATCATGAGTTATGGCTTTTTTTTGGACGCATTCTTCAATGACATTGATATCAATTTCGATCATTCCAGTATCGGGATTGGGTGGTGTGGAACGAGCAGCCAGTTCCAAAGCGTTTAAGGCACTGCGCAAATCACCATTCGTAGCCTGGGTTAAATAACGTTCTGCGGTCTCAGCGAGATTAATCGGTAGCTCCCCAAGTCCTTTTTCTGAATCAGTTAAGGCCCGTTCAAGTGCAATGTGAATGTCAGTTTCAGTTAGTGGCTTAACTTCAAAAATCTGCGCACGACTACGAATAGCTGGGTTGATGCTGATATATGGATTTTCAGTTGTTGCACCAATTAAAATAATGCGACCACTTTCTAAATGTGGGAGTAAGAAATCTTGTTTGGTTTTATCGAGCCGATGAATTTCATCGAGCAATAAAATGACAGTACCACTCATTTTGGCTTCTTCAGCAACAATTTGTAAATCCTTTTTGCTATCAGTGGCAGCATTTAACATCCGAAAAGCATATTGGGTACTGCCAGCAATCGCGCTAGCAATACTGGTCTTACCGGTACCAGGGGGACCATAGAGAATCATTGATGAAAGTAATTTAGCGTCGACCATCCGGCGTATGATTTTCTGCGGGCCGACTAAGTGTGTCTGACCAACCACTTCGTCGATATTGGTCGGGCGCATGCGAAATGCGAGCGGTTGTTGCATAGCATTCATCCTTTAATTTTAAGTTATTTTTAGTATAACATGTTGGCTAAATTTACAGTAATTATCGTTTTAAATGGTTTTGGAGATGTGTATAATGGAGATATAAGACTGAATTAAGAAGAGGTTTCAAAGTGTCTAATCAATTATTTGAAAATATTAAAGCATTACACCTAGTACCCTTATTAAATCAGGGGGTTTTTGGGATTGAAAAAGAAGGTCAGCGCGTCACCGAATCTGGCACACTGAGTCAGCAACCGCATCCTCGTCAGTTAGGTTCGCGGACGTTCCATCCGTATATTACGACAGACTTTGCGGAGATGCAAACTGAACTGGTAACTGACACCTTTGACCAGACAAGCGATGTCCACCAACAACTATTAGCGCTTGAGCAAGTTTTACAAGCTAGTATGGAGACTTCTGAATATATTTGGCCACTTAGTATGCCGCCCATCTTACCGGCTGATGAACAAGCCATCCCGATTTCAGCATATTCGGTCGATGTAAAGGATTATCGTGACTACTTGACTCAACGCTATGGCCGCCGGCTTCAGATGGTTTCTGGTGTTCACTATAATTTTAGCTTGTCACCAACACTCTTGGTCCGTTTGTTTGATGAACACTATCATAATGATTTTGTGAATTTAAAGGATTTTAGTGATGCGCTTTACATGCACATCGCCCAGAATTATATTCGTTATCATTATGTATTAACGTATTTATTTGGGGCTAGTCCTATTGCTGAAACTGGTTTTTTGGCAGATATGCAGCAATTACCAGAGCATCCCGTCCGTAGTTTGCGTGCTAGCGAATGGTTTGGGTATCGTAATAAACAGCTATCAATTCAGTTTGATTCAGTGGCACACTACGTTGATTCAATGCATCAAGCGATTACTAAGGGGAGTTTAATTTCAGAGCGTGAATACTATGGTGCAGTTCGGTTGCGAAGTCATTCATTAGACGAGATGCTAAGTACTGGGGTTGATTATTTAGAGTTCCGCGGATTTGATATTAATCCATACACTGAAACCGGAATTGATCAGCAGCAACTCGATTTTCTACACTTATTCTTTACGTACTTATTATCATTGCCGCAACTAGCAGGTGATTTGCCAGCTCAAATTAACACGGGGAATCAATTGAATAATGCAATCGCACTAGAAGATCCGACACAACCGTCGCAATTCCAGGCGCAATTAAAAACATTCATGGCAGATCTAGCTCAATTTATGACAGATTACCAATTAGATGCGCGGTTTAAACAAGCATGGGCGGCAATGAATACACGCGTCCAAGATTATCAACAAACATTGAGTTATCAATTAGTATCAGAGATCAAGGATGGTTCTTTAACCACATTTGCAATGAAACAAGCACGACAATTTAAGCGGCAATTAACAGAAAAACCGTTTCAATTACAAGGCTATACGGATATGGAATTATCAACACAAATGGTAATGTTTGATGCCTTCCAAAAAGGTTTGCATGTAGCTGTCTTGGATCGGAGTGATCAATTTATTGAATTAACCCATCAACAACATCATGAATTGGTTAAAAACGGCAACATGACAAGCCTCGACCGTTTAATTAGCTGGCCGTTAGTGGATAATAAAGTCGTGACTAAGATCGTGTTGGCCAATCAAGGTATCCGTGTACCAGCTGGGGCTGAATATACGGACCTAGCAGTTGCCAAACGCGATTATCAAGCAGCTTTTGGGCAACGAGCCATAGTGATTAAGCCTAAGACTAGTAACATGGGTGCCGGAATTACAACGTTTTTAACACGGCCATCAGAAATAGACTTTGTTACGGCTTTTAAGTTAGCACAACAATATGATCAACAAGTACTGGTTGAGGAGTATATCGCCGGTTCGGAATACCGTTTCTTAGTGATGGATCATCAAGTTCAAGCAGTCTTGGAAAGGGTACCCGCTAATGTTGTCGGGGATGGACATGCAACAATTACCCAATTAGTTGCCAAGAAAAATCGCAATGAATTGCGTGGTGAAGATCATCGGACTCCGTTGCAAAATATCCGTTTAGGCGCCCGTGAACAATTAATTTTAAAACAGCAGGGTTATCAAATCGATGATGTGCCAATGCGTGGTTCACAGGTTTTCTTATTACAAAATTCAAATATTTCTAATGGCGGCGATTCTGTTGATGTGACGGATGAAATCGATCAGAGCTATTTTGCGATTGCCGAAAAAGTAGCGGCGATTCTTAATTTAAGTGTCGCTGGTATTGATATTATTATTCCTAACTTATATCAATCATATGATGTTAAACATCCTGAAATGGCAGTTGTCCTAGAAGCCAACTATAATCCTGCGATGTTGATGCATCTCTTTCCAATGATGGGAAAGCAGCGGCGGGTAACAATCAAAATGTTAGCAATGTTGTTTCCAGAATTAGAGATTGAAACCAATTCATAAACAAAAAATTCCAGACAAATTATTGTCTGGAATTTTTGGAAGGTCAATCAAAGAGTTGTTTTAAGAACCCCTTCTTTTTGGATATTTCGTTTTTATTAGTAGATTGATCAACGGTATATTTAGTCGTAAGGGTAATCTTTTTACAGTTAATTGCGTCTTTGGCGACTACCAAAAGGCCGAACGCGTCTGGCTCAGTCCTGGCAGTTGCATTATTGACCAGAGTGAACGGAATTGCGTGGGTTGATAATGCCGCTAAATAGTTAGTGGCCGCAGGATTCTTCCCGTTTAATAAAACTGAATAGGGTTTAAAGTCAGCAAGGTGCTTTTCAAAAACTCCTTGGGCAGTTGCGAGTTCTTGATTCGTGATGGCTAAAAAAACCCGTTCCCGTAAAGAACCGAGATAGCGCCGCCGTTCATCAGGATTGGTTTGGGGCGCCCCATGGATTGCACTATCTAGATGTTGTTGTAATTGATCATTCTCTGACAAAATGGTCACCTCATTTCTGAATTATGCTATATTAGAATTAACCCTAAGTATATCACGTTGGAGGAAAAAGATGTTTACACGAGCTGATTTTAAAGTTTTTGCTGACCCGACTTTAAAAGGACGTCTGCATAAAATTTATACAGAACTTGATCCTAAGTTTGAAACGCTAGGCGAACAGTTGCAAACTATGTTAGCACAAGAAACTGACCGAGAATGGTCATTACATATTGCCAAACACTTACGGCGCTCCAAAAATCCGCCGATGAATACTTGGTTGGCGTTAAGTGAAAGTTCACGCGGTTATAAGATGTTGCCGCATTTTGAGATTGGTTTTTGGGATGATCGGATCTTCGTTTGGTTTGCATTGATGGCCGAGATGCCAAATAAATTAGATTATGTACCGGTACTGGCAGCTCAATCAGAAAAAATGCTTAAAAAATTTGCCGACTATGATTTGAGTTACGATCATATGACTAAACAAAAATTTCCGCTGTCAGCTGAAAATTTGCAGTTAGTACAAACTAAATTTGCTAAAACAAAAAAAGGAGAGTGGTTGCTCGGTAAAGTGTATTACCAAAATAATCGGTTATTTGATACGCCAAACGCCTTGATGGCTGATATTCAAACCACCTTGCTACAAATGGTACCATTATATACGATCATTCAAGCTAAATAATATTTGTACGCGTACTCGTTTTTAGCGGGTACGCGTTTTTTGGAACAAAAATTGTAAAATGAAACAATAAAAAAAGCCAGACCGCAGTCTGACTTTTTGTTGAACAGATAACAGCTTATCTGTTGTAGAATTCAACGATTAAGGCTTCGTCAATTTCTGGTTCTAATTCTGAACGTTCAGGTAAGCGAACAAGTGAGCCTTTCATTGTATCAGCATCAAAGCTAACGAATGAAGGACGGCCAACAGTACTTTCGATGGCATCCTTAATGATAACAAGGTTCTTTGATTTTTCACGGATTGAAATTTCTTGACCAGGTTTTACTTCGTATGAAGGAATATCAACACGCTTGCCATCAACAGTAACGTGACCATGGTTGACTAATTGACGAGCTTGGGCACGAGTACTTGCTAAGCCTAAACGATAAACAATGTTGTCTAACCGTTGTTCTAGTAAAATCATCAAGTTAACACCATGTTTACCTTCGCGGATTTTACCAGCGCGAGCAAATAAGTTCCGGAATTGGCGTTCTGTTAAACCATACATTAAACGAAGTTTTTGTTTTTCACTTAATTGTAAACCATATTCTGAAATCTTACCGCGACGATCGTTACCGTGTTGGCCTGGGGCGTAAGGACGACGGGCAAGTTCTTTACCTGTACCTGATAATGAAATTCCTAAACGACGTGAAAGTTTCCACTTGGGACCTGTATAACGTGACATAAAAAATCCTCCAATAAATGTTTTGGAGTAAAATAATCCGATGTAAACTTAGTAATCGTTCAGTCCACTTATTGACAATCTTCACCTTCGCAGCCGCAAGGTTACACAATTGAACCAAATTTCTGGGCAAATGAACTGTTGACGGCTTTACCGTTTACTGCTGCATTATTTTACACAAGGGTTAGTATAGCGTATGGCATACAAAAACGTCAAGCAGATTCAAGTTAAAATGACATTATTTCTAAAGTTTATCACGAATAATTGCTGAACCGTTATCTTATTCATGCTATAATCAAACATAGTTTAATGAATTGAAGTGGATGAACGGACTAACAAATCTGATTTAAATCGTAAAAGGGTGTGTCTTTGAATGTTTTACATTCTCATTGGAATCGTAGTCGTTGCACTAATTGGCTACTTAGGTGTTGTTTTTTATCAACGTTATTTTGTCAGACAAATTAAGCAACTAGAAGCGCATAAAGGTGACTTGATGGCGTTACCGATTCCGGAACGCCTGACAAAACTCCGCTCGTTACATTTAACCGGTGAGAGCTTACAAAATTTTGAACGGTGGCAAAAACAATATGAGCAGTTGACCAACCACAATTTCAGTACGATTGAAAGTTATCTGTTTGAAGCGGAAACAGCCAACCATAAATATAATTTTATTCAAGTCGCGCGAATTTTAAAACAATTGCGAGCTTACTTGACTGAAACTGACCAAGACTTACTTGATGTTCAAGACGCGTTGGAAAACTTACTAGCAAATGAAGCCGATACGCGCCAAAAGATTCAGCAATTAAGAGATCAATATCAACAATTACGCAAACGACTACTGACTAAGAGCTTTTCATTTGGACCTGCACTTGATGCGTTGGAGGCAACTTTAGGTCGCTTAGAAATTGATTTTGATCAGGCTAACGCGTTAACGACAGCCGGTGATCATTTGGGCGCCAAAGTGATTTTACAGAAGTTAATTGCTGAAACAACGCAATTAGAAGATCAGATGAAGCGAATACCTAAACGATATAATGAATTAGCAAATGAATTCCCTGAACAACTAGTTGAAATTAATGATACTTATCAACAGATGTTAAATGACGATTATCAATTTGATGATCGTCAGATTGAAGTTAAACAACAACACTTAATGGATCAACTCGATAAGAGTACGGCCTTGTTGAGTGATTTAGACATTGGTTCAGTTGAAGCGAACAACGATGAAATTGCCAATGGAATTGACCGGTTATATGATCAATTGGAAGCCGAAATGACTGCTAAGCAAAATGTTACGACACAGTTGCCAATCATCGCAAAGTTTGTCCAACATGCTGAGGGGCAAAATCATGAGTTATTATTGGAATTAGATCATCTCAATCAGAGCTATGCCTTAACGCATGATGAATTGGCAACGACTAAGCAACTGCAAAAGCAAATTGGTGCAGAAAAGGTTTTAATTGAAGGCCATCAAGCTAAAATTGCTAAACACGAAGCAGTATACACTGCAATTGCCGAAGATTTAGCTGGAATTGAGACCCGGCTGACAGCTGTTGAAAAACAGCAGCAAGCTATTCATGACCAAGTTGCTAACTTACACCAAGGCGAAGTCGTTGCTAACGAAAATTTACATCAGTTTGAACTTGAGCTAAGAAACTTGAAACGTACGGTTGAAAAAGTTAATTTACCTGGCTTACAAAAGAAATATTTAGATTTCTTTTTCGTAGTATCAGATGAAATTCAAAAATTGAACCATGATTTAAATCAAATTAAGATTAATCTAGACGAGATTGCTAAACAATTAATTTTAGTTCAGGAAGATTTAGATGAATTAAGGGCTGAAACTGAGACATTAATTGACAGTGCGATGCTTACGGAACAGTTATTGCAATATGCTAATCGGTATCGCACTGATTTTCCCGCGATTCAAGCGGCATGTGTTTCTGCCCAGACTATTTTCAATCAAGAATATGACTATGCTAAAGCAGTTGACTTATTGGCAACTGCGCTTGAAAAAGTCGATCCCGGTGCTTATACGCAAGTCGAAAAAACTTACTACGAACAAAAATCAGACAGCACTCGTTAGTCTTTTAGATGCTCATCAGTCCGAGACAAGCCGCATTTGTCTCGGATTTGTTTTGTTAAAGGGTAATCAGTTGTCTTTGAAAAGTAATTTGCTATAATATACAAAGTTAAACACTAATTTTTAGTAAGAGGGTTCGATATGATTTATTTTGATAATAGTGCCACCACTAAGATTGCGCCTGGCGCACTCCAAACATACCAAGCAGTTAGTGAACAATTTTTCGGTAATCCATCTAGTCTGCACGTCATCGGAGAAAAAGCCTTTCACATTCTAGAACAATCACGGCAACAAATTGCGGATTTACTGGGTGTTGATCACGATGAAATTTTCTTCACCAGCGGCGGAACAGAGGGCGATAATTGGGTGCTAAAGGGAACAGCCATTGAAAAAAGGGCCTTTGGTAAGCATTTGATTACGACAACTGTCGAACACCCTGCAATCATTAAATCTATGCAACAACTTGAAAAGTTAGGCTTTGAAGTAACTTATTTGCCGGTTGATCAGTTTGGTCGAATTAATCCTGCTGATTTAAAAGCAGCGCTTAGACCGGATACCATTTTAGTTTCAATCATGGCAATCAATAATGAAATTGGTACGTGCCAACCGCTGGAAGCTGTTGCTGAAATCTTGAAAGACTATCCCAATGTTCATTTCCACGTTGATGCGGTTCAAGGAATTGGCAAAGGGATTCAAACTGCGATTTTTAATGAACGTGTTGATTTTGTAACCTTATCCGGACATAAGTTCCATGGCCCACGGGGGACTGGAATTTTATACAAGAAACGAGGCCGTCACTTAGCACCACTTTTAACCGGTGGGGGTCAAGAACATGATTTACGTTCTGGAACTGAGAACGTGCCGGCTATTGCTGCTATGGCTAAAGCGCTACGTCTATTATTGGCAGATGAGCCTGAAAAGGTGAAACGGCAAGCTGCAATTCGTGAACGACTATTCAATTATATTAGTCAATCTGATAAAACAGTAATGTTCTCACAATTGACTCCGGACTTTGCACCACATATCCTGTGTTTTGCAATTAAGGGTGTGCGCGGTGAGACGACGGTGCACGCGTTTGAAGAGCATCAAATCTACATCTCAACAACTAGCGCTTGTTCCTCTAAAAAGGGAACAGAGTCAAGTACATTAAAAGCAATGCACGTCAATGAAAAGATTGCCACGAGTGCGATTCGGGTGTCACTTGATGAATATAATACACTTGAAGAAGCTGATGTATTTATTAAGGCATTTGATCAAATCAACGAGCGATTTAAAAAAATTAATTCGTAAACTACCATTTAAAAGGAGATAGGTATGCAATACACTGAAATTATGGTTCGCTACGGCGAGCTTTCAACAAAGGGGAAAAACCGCAACGATTTTATTGGTCGGTTAAACGGAAACGTCACTAAGGCGCTCCATGAATATCAACAACTTCGAATTCATCCGAAACGTGATCGGATGCATATCGTGTTAAACGGTGACGATGCCCAAGGGGTGATTGCGCGCTTACGCCAAGTATTTGGTATTCAAAACTTTTCACCAAGTATCCAAGTTGATCGCGACTTAGATGCGGTTAAGAAAACTGCCTTGGCAATGATGCAAGAAATCGGGAAACCAGGGATGTCTTTCAAGGTCAATACTCGGCGTTCAGATCATAAATTCTTCCTTGACACGAATGATATGAACCGTGAATTAGGTGGCTACTTATCTGATCAACTGCCGGACTTAGAAGTTCAAATGAAAAATCCGGATATCACATTGCGGGTTGAGGTCCGGCAAGATGCTATTTATTTGACAAATCAAGTCATTCAGGGAGCTGGTGGGTTACCGGTCGGCTCTGCCGGTAAGGGGATGTTGATGCTTTCTGGCGGGATTGATTCACCAGTTGCCGGTTATTTAACCCTTAAACGCGGGGTCGACATTGAAATGGTCCATTTCTTTAGCCCACCATATACAAGCGACAACGCCTTGAACAAGGCTAAGGAATTAACGGCTAAGTTAGTACCGTACGTCGGTAGCATTAAGTTTATCGAAGTCCCATTTACCGAAATTCAAGAAGAAGTGAAGCATTCTGTACCCGAAGGATACTTGATGACAATTCAACGTCGGATGATGTTGCGTTTAACGGATCAAATTCGGGCCAAACGCCAAGGATTAGCTATTTTTAATGGCGAATCAGTTGGTCAAGTGGCTTCACAAACGCTTGAAAGTATGCTAGCTATCAATGATGTGACTGCTACTCCAATCGTACGCCCAGTAGCGACTATGGATAAAAATGAAATCATTGATGTTGCTAAAGCTATCGATACGTATGAATTATCAATTATGCCATTTGAAGATTGCTGTACAATTTTTGCCCCCCCGGCACCTAAAACGCGACCTAATTTGGAAAAGACGCGCTTTTATGAACAACGGATTGATGTTGATGCTTTAATTGCTCGTTCTTTGGCTGGCATTAAAGTTACTGAAATTAAAGCTGGCGAACAATTCTTGAATCAAGATGAAGAAATTATCGCTGAATTACTATAAATTCTTAACGGCTTCGGCCATCAGTTCCTATTGACGTTTACCACTAACTCAGCTAAACTATTAACAACGCGTTGAACAAGAGCGATTAAGAATGGACTAGTTTAGAGAGAAGATGCATGGCTGAGACGTCTTTCAATGACCAATTAATCGGTAGCTTGTGAGCTGTTAACCTGAAATTAAGTAGGGCTAACCGGACAATTTCGTTCGTTAACAAATCATGAGTTGGGGACTAGTCTAGTCCTAATTTAGGTGGTACCGCGAAAAAGCATTCGTCCTATTGTGAGGAATGCTTTTTTGTTTGCCATTAAACGCAATATATTAAAGGAGTGAAGAAGATGACAGATCACAAAGAAATGTCAACCAAATATGATCCCAACCAAGTTGAAGCCGGTCGTTATCAAGACTGGTTAGACGCTGATTTATTCAAGCCGAACGCTAATCCAGATGCTAAACCATATTCAATCGTTATTCCACCACCAAATGTAACGGGGAAACTCCATTTAGGCCATGCCTGGGATACGACCTTACAAGATATGTTAATCCGTCAAAAGCGGATGCAAGGGTATGATGTGCTCTGGTTGCCAGGGATGGATCATGCCGGCATCGCAACCCAAGCTAAAGTGGAAGCAAAATTAGCTGAACAAGGGATTTCACGTTACGATTTAGGCCGTGAAAAATTCATCGAACAAGTCTGGGATTGGAAAGATGAATATGCTGCAACCATTCACGCACAATGGGCTAAGATGGGCTTGTCACTTGATTATTCACGTGAACGATTCACATTGGACGATGGCTTATCAGACGCTGTTCGGAAAGTCTTTGTTACCTTATACAACAAGGGCTTAATCTATCGTGGCGAATACATCATCAACTGGGATCCAAAAGCACGGACTGCTTTATCTGACATCGAAGTATTGCATCAAGATGACGAAGGGGCCTTCTATCATGTCAGCTATCCATTGACGGATGGTTCTGGCAGCATCGAAATTGCCACAACACGTCCGGAAACATTACCTGGTGATACTGCTATTGCTGTGCATCCAGATGATGAACGTTACGCTGACCTTGTTGGCAAGATGGTCACATTACCATTAATGAATCGTGAAATTCCCATTATCGCTGATCACTATGTCGATAAGGATTTCGGTACTGGTGCTTTGAAGATTACACCAGCCCATGACCCTAACGATTTTGAAGTTGGTAATCGGCATGACTTACCACGGATCAATGTGATGAACGAAGATGCCAGCATGAATGAAAATGCCGGCAAGTATAACGGCATGGATCGTTTTGAAGCGCGCAAAGCGATTGTTGCTGACCTAAAAGAACAAGGTTATTTGATCAAAGTTGACCCGATGACGCATAGTGTTGGTCATTCTGAACGGACTGGTGTGCAAGTTGAAGCCCGGCTTTCAACGCAATGGTTTGTTAAGATGAAGCCACTTGCTGAAATGGCTTTGAAAAACCAAGCAACTGATCAAAAGGTGAACTTTGTACCAGAACGATTCGAAAATACCTTTACACAATGGATGGAAAACGTTCATGACTGGGTCATTTCACGTCAATTATGGTGGGGCCACCAAATCCCAGCTTGGTACCATAAACAAACTGGAGAAATGTATGTCGGTGAAGCAGCACCAAAAGATATCGAAAACTGGACGCAAGATGCTGATGTGCTAGACACATGGTTTAGTAGTGCCTTATGGCCATTTTCAACAATGGGTTGGCCAAACACAGAAGCGCCTGACTTCAAGCGCTACTTCCCAACCAATACGTTGGTGACTGGTTACGATATCATCTTCTTCTGGGTCTCACGGATGATTTTCCAAAGTCTCGAATTTACAGAACAACGCCCATTCGAACACGTCCTCATTCACGGTTTAATCCGCGATGAACAAGGCCGTAAGATGAGTAAATCACTTGGCAACGGGATTGACCCAATGGAAGTCATTGAAAAATACGGTGCCGATGCCTTACGTTGGTTCTTAACGAGTGGCTCAACACCGGGCCAAGATGTTCGCTTCAGTTACACGAAGATGGACGCTGCCTGGAACTTCATCAATAAGATTTGGAACGCAAGTCGTTTCGTCATCATGAACCTTGAAGACACACCAGCCCCAACTAAGATGCCAGATGCCGCTAACCTTGATTTAACGGACAAATGGATCTTAAGCCAATTGAACCAAACGGTGGCGGATGTCACACGGCTTTATGCAAGTTTCGAATTTGGTGAAGCGGGCCGGACATTGTATAACTTTATCTGGAACGATTTCTGTGACTGGTATATTGAAATGGCGAAGGAAGTCCTTTACGGCGACGACCAAGCAGCCATTGCCAATAAACGCTATAACTTGGCTTATGTTTTAGACCAAACATTGCGTCTATTACACCCAGTGATGCCATTTGTAACGGAAGAAATCTGGCAAAGTATGCCACATACTGGCGATTCAATTGTCAATGCAGCTTATCCAGAAGTTCACGCTGAATTAGACGATCCAGAAGCAACCACGCAAATGAATGCGTTAATCGATCTGATCAGAAGTGTCCGGAATATTCGTTCCGAAGCCAATGCACCACTAAGCAAGGCAATTGATGTCTTGGTCAACATTCAAGCTGCGCCATTAATGACGATTTTTAAACAGAACCAAGACTTCATCGAACGCTTCGTGCACCCTAAATCACTTGAAATTGCTGAAGGCTTAACAGCACCAGCATTGGCTAAGACAGCCATTATCAGTGGTGCAGAAGTTTATGTGCCATTGGCTGAATTGCTTGACTTAGACGAAGAAATTGCCCGTTTAGAAGGTGAATTGAAACGTTTAGACGGTGAAATCAAACGTGCTCAGGGCAAGTTGTCAAACAAAGGCTTCACAGACCACGCACCAGAAAAAGTGGTCCAAGAAGAACGCGACAAACAAGCTGATTATGAACAACAATCCCAATCAGTTGAAAAACGAATCGCAGATTTAAAAGCATCACGTTAAATAAATAATCAGGGACAGTACTTCTAAAAGTGCTGTTCTTTTTAGATTGGTTTAGTTTTTATCCATCAGGCGACTAGTAAACTATGCTAAAATAAAGACAGCTTTTTTTAAAGGAGATCGACGATGACAGTTACAGATTATAAAACAGCTTTGGCATATATTCACTCACGGCCTAGACTGCATAAAAAGGTAAATCTGAATCGCATCACACAGTTATTGGCAGCACTTGGGAATCCACAAGCTAATCAACAATTTATCCATGTAACTGGGACTAACGGCAAAGGATCTGTTGTTAAAATCGTTAGTTGCTTAATTGAAGAATTAGGGTTAAAAGTCGGGCGCTACACGTCGCCATTTATTATGCGGTTTAATGAGCGAATTGCGATTAACCAAGTCCCGATTAGTGATACTGATTTAGTGATCATAACCCAAAAAATTGAGGCGACTGTGGCACTGTTACAACAAAGCCAGCCTGAGTTCACAGTGACTGAGTTTGAATGTATCACTGCTATGATGTTTCTCTATTTTAAACAACAGGCCGTTGATGTTGCCGTGATTGAAGTTGGTATCGGCGGATTATATGATTCGACCAATGTTTTGACACCGCTCGTTTCAGTTATTACTTCAATTGGTTTAGATCATCAAGCATTATTAGGTCAGACCTTTGCTGAAATCGCGACACAAAAAGCTGGAATCATTAAAGAAGGTCACCCAGTGGTGGTCGGACAGTTACCCGCAGCAGCATTAGCAGTGGTCGAAGATACCGCTCGACGGTTGACCAGTCCATTGCTGATTAGTGGGCGCGATTTTTCGACGTCATCCGTTAAAGCCTTACCATCTTGGGGGCAACAGCTAACTTTTCAAAATGACACTGTCGCGTTGAAGCAACTACAAATACCGCTAATGGGTGACTATCAAATTGAAAATACTGCAGTCGCATTGCAAGTATTCTGTTGCTATTTACAGTTAACGCAACAAACCTTAACGATTCGCGATATTAAACGGGGCTTAAATCGCGTGAGTTGGCCGGGACGGTTTGAAAAAATTAATGATGAACCCTTAATTGTACTAGATGGTGCCCATAATCCGGAAGGCGTTGCACAATTGGTGCAGACTATTCAGCATCATTTTAAAAATCGGGATATCTATCTACTGTTTGGGGCCCTAGGCGATAAAAATTTAGATCAGATGTTGCCACCCTTGAAAAAAATCGCAACTCGCCTGGTTTTAACGGCTGTTCCGGATAACGCCCGTGCCGCGAATGCTAAGCAGTACGCAGTAGTTGATGCCAGCATTCCATTTGAACCAGAATGGCCGCTTGCCTTAACTGACTTATTGGCTGATGTATCAGCCGATGACATTTTAATTGTGACTGGATCACTGTACTTAATTAGTACGATTCGGCAATATTTTAAAGGAGCACAGTAAATGACAACTAAAGGGATTATTTTTGATATGGATGGCTTATTGGTTGATTCAGAAAAAATTTACTATCAAGCCAATGTTCGTGCTGCTAAAGAAATGGGATTTGCCTTTACACCTGCCGATCATCAGGCTATTTTAGGGACGACGGATGCATATTTACGCAATTACTTTAAACAAAAATTGGGATCAGCAGATGCAGCTGCTGAATTTATTGATCGTTCATACCGGAACGTTGCCGCTGTTATTGCTACTGATGGCGTGGCGATTAAGCCGGGACTAGTGACGTTACTTGATTATAGCGATGCCCATGGCATTAATCGGGTGATTGCATCCAGTAATTTTCGCAGTATGGTCGATGATTTTATGCAAAGTACGGGTTTACAAGCACGCTTTGATCAGGTAGTTGCTGGCGATGAAGTGACTCATGGTAAACCACATCCAGAAATTTTTTTAAAAGCTTTAGACAAGCTCGCATTGCCGGCTGCAAATGCTTTAGTGTTAGAAGATTCTCCCAATGGGGTTATGGCCGCTAATCAGGCCGCTATTCCGGTTATTATGATCCCGGATCTAATTGCACCAACAGAAGTCACTCAGCAACAAACGTTGGCGACTGTCGCAGATTTAGCACAAGTGATTCCCTATTTAGAAAAATAATCGGTTAATTGACGTATAGTTAATTAAATCGATTGAGACGCAAAGCGCGTTTTTTATGGGAGGCAAACCGAGATGATGGTCAACAAAGAGCCCTTACAACCAAGAGAACAATTAATGCGTTACGGCGCTGCAAGCCTGACGAATGAGCAATTAGCAATTGTTATTTTACGATCAGGCAATCATCAGTATTCCGTGGCCGAGATCGCACATAAGTTGTTAACTCACTACCCTGATTTTCGCGATTTAGAGCAGGCAAGTTTAACACAACTAGAAACTTTATCAGGTATTGGACCAGTCAAAGCAGTTGAACTGCAGGCTATTTGTGAAATGAGTCGCCGCTTGCAAGCACAACGCACTTTACGTTTTGGAGTGGTTGCTTCCAGTCAGATGGTTGGCTATCGCATGCTTGAAACGCTGGCTGGTGAAACCCAAGAGCAATTGTTGGCGGTTTTTTTAGATGTTAAGAATCAAATTATTCAAACAAAACAAATTTATATTGGCACTTTGAATAGTTCAGTGGCGCATCCGCGAGAAGTATTCAAATTGGCAGTCCAATATTCAGCAGCAAAATTTATTTTGGTCCATAATCATCCGAGTGGTCAGTTGAGCCCGTCGACGCAGGACATTGCATTTACAAAACGGATTATCGCCTGCGGAGAATTTATGGGGATTGCATGCTTAGATCATCTGATTATTGGGAGTCAACAATATCTGAGTTTACGGGAAGAGGGATATTTGGTGGAATGACAATGGATATTCTTTCTTTAAGAATCCATTAATTTTACGTTTGAAGACTAATATTTTCTGAAAATCCGTTAACATAGTAGTTACATTGCGTTTTTTATTACGTAAAATTATGATATAATGCAAATGACTATAAAAACGTTTGGTAACTGAAGGAGAGAAAAATAGTGTTCGGATTAGGGACTAAAAACATCGGTATTGACTTAGGTACCGCAAACACACTCGTATATATGGACGGGAAAGATATTGTCTTAAGAGAACCCTCGGTTGTCGCTAAAAATACACAGACCGGTGAAGTGATTGCTGTTGGCTCAGAAGCCCGTGATATGATTGGCCGGACACCCGGTAGTATTGTGGCGATTCGTCCCATGAAAGATGGCGTGATTGCTGATTACGATACAACGGCTGCCATGCTTAAATATTTTATTGAAAAATCATTAGGTCGCTCAGCAAGTAAACCATTTGTTATGGTTTGTGTCCCAAGTGGTGTGACTGAAGTTGAAAAGCGCGCCGTAATTGATGCAACTAAAGTGGCAGGTGCGCGTGATGCCTATGTCATCGAAGAACCATTTGCTGCTGCCATTGGTGCAGGGCTACCTGTGATGGATCCGACTGGTAGCATGGTCGTTGATATTGGTGGTGGAACAACCGACGTTGCGACGATTTCATTAGGTGGCATCGTTTCAAGTCGTTCAATCCGAATGGCCGGTGATAAGCTTGATGATGCAATTATTTCGTACATCCGACAAAATAATAATTTATTAATTGGTGAAAGAACTGCTGAACAGATCAAATTTCAAATTGCTTCAGCATCGCCAGAACGGGCTAAGGAAATTGAAGCAATGAGCATTCGCGGTCGTGATTTAGTGACTGGTTTACCGAAGACTGTTGATATTCAGGCCACCAATATTGCTGAAGCAATTAAGGAAGTGGTAACGGCCATTATTGAAGCTATCAAAGAAACACTTGAAGAAACATCACCAGAAATTGCAGCTGATGTGATTGATCACGGAATTGTTTTAACCGGTGGTGGCGCATTATTGAAACACCTACCAGAGGTTATTTCAGATGCTACTAAAGTACCCGTCTTTATTGCCCAAGATCCATTAGATTGTGTTGCTATTGGAACTGGCGAATCACTAAAGAATATCGATGTTATGAAGAAAAATTAATCGTTTAGTAGAAATGGGACAAGAAGCGGTCAGCGTTGACGTAGCACCTAAATTAGTGACAGATTCAGGTTGAGAATCAATTGCTAGCTAGGACTACTGATTACCGGTTTTTGTCCCATCTTTACGATATTAAGGATGGATGGTGGCCAAAAACCATGCAAAAGTTTTTTTCAAATAAGAAGTTAATTATGCTATTAATTATACTAATCGTTTGCCTCGGCTTCATTGCGATGTCTGTTGGTTTACGGAATAATAAGAAGAACCCCAGTTTCATCCGCCAATTTGGCAATGATGTTACAGGAATTACGAATCAGGTCATCAGTATTCCTGCTAATGGAATTGGCCATGGCGTGGATGCCCTAACTGATTTGATTAATACGTATCAAGAAAATAAAGAACTTAAAGCGCAACTTGATGATTTAGCGCAAACTAAAGTACAAACACAAACCCTTAAAGAAGAAAATGCAAGTTTGAAAAAAGAAATCGGGTTAAAAGGGACATTAACCGACTATACAACCGTTAACGCATCGGTTTTATCACGTAATCCCGATAATTGGCAAAATGGGTTAGTGATTAATAAAGGAACTCTAGCTGGCCTTAAAAAAGACATGCCAGTGATGTCGGAATCCGGTATCATTGGACGCATTGTTGAAGTCAATAAGACCAATTCAAAAGTTGAATTGGTTTCAAGTACCGATCAAAGCAGTAACGGTTTTGCAGCAGTAGTCAATACCAAAGACGGCAAACAGGTTAACGGAATTATGTCTGGTTACAATGCTGACCGGAAGCAATTAAAACTTGGTCAGATTAAGACTGATGCTGCAATTGCCAAAGGTGATAAAGTCATTACCTCCGGACTGGGGGGCTTGACCCCCAAAGGCCTGTTTCTTGGTAAAGTAGCAGCAGTCAAGAAAGATGATTATGGCTTAGCTTTAACCGTTTATGTGACACCAGCCGCCGATTTAAATAACCTAACTGTCGTGACAGTCATCAAACGAACGATTGAAGGTGAGTAAGAATGAACGCGCCCCAGTTACAACGTCGTTATTTATTACCAGTCTACCTGCTTGTCGCGTTTTATTTAGATGGGACTATCAGTCACTTAGGTGAACAATGGCTATATACACCAGATCATACGTTAATTAGTCGGTTGTTTATGCTTGTTTTAGTCGTAACAGTTTTTATGTTACCTGAGGAACATCAACTAATTTGGTACGCCACTGGAATCGGATTTTTATATGATTTGTATTATACTGGGATGATTGGCATGTATACATTTGCTGTCCCATTGATTATTTATACAATTCGTTATTTGAAGCAGTATTTGCCGGATTCAGTATTTTTTATCGGCTTAATTGACATTTTATGTTTGACATTATTAGAAAGTGCGATTTACATCATGAATCGATTGATCGGTTACGCTACGATAACACCGATCGAATTTATCAGTAATGTTTTAGCACCGACAATTGCATTAAATTTAGTTTTTTTTATCTTTTTGTATTTGCCTTTAAAATATTTATTGCTAAAATTAAAATCAGAACGATAAGGGGTTTGATTTTTTTATGGATGCAGTCACGTTACGAGGACACAAAGAAGGTTTCGAGTTAAAGATTGATGCGGGTGCAGATTTTGACCAAGCGTTGGGGACCTTAGCAGAATTATTACATAAGATTCGCTTAGAGCAACCTCAGTTGGGTAGCGACCAGATTGAATTGGAACTTACAACTGGGAGACGCTTATTAGATGACGCGCAAAAGCAAGCTCTGGGGGCCGTCTTTGAACAATTCCCAGAATTTAATGTGACCAGTATTCAAGCGGAAGTTATGTCTGTTGAGCAAGCTGAAATTGAGCGTCAGAAAAATAGTCTGCATGTTGAGCCAAGTGTTTTACGGAGCGGGCAAGAAATGAATTATGTCGGTGATGTCCTATTTGTCGGTAATTTGCATCAAGGGGCAACATTAAAAGCAACGGGCAGTATTTTCGTCCTGGGAGAGGTTGCCGGGATTGTTCATGCAGGCTTTCCTGACAATACCGAAGCGGTTGTCGTCGGTGACTTGTCACACGCTTTACAGTTACGGATTGCAGATGCCGTCGAAGTTCTCAATCATAAGAAAACGCTATTTACGGCGCAAAGCGTTAGTTTTATTAATGATTTACACGTTATCGACTACGGTGAGTTAACGGATTTGAAACAAATTAATCCAAAATTATATCGTAAAATGAAGGAGCAATAAAAATGGGAACAGCTTTGGTTATTACATCCGGTAAAGGTGGGGTTGGTAAGACAACGTCAAGTGCTAATATTGGGACGGCGCTTGCCCTTTTAGATAAAAAGGTTTGCTTATTAGATTTAGATATTGGTCTCCGAAATTTGGATGTGGTCTTAGGCCTGAGCAATCGCATTATCTATGACATCGTGGATGTCGCCCAAGGTCGAGCTAAATTACATCAAGCTTTGATTAAAGACAAGCGTTTTGATGACTTGCTTTACTTGTTGCCAGCGGCTCAAAATGCGGATAAAGATGCTTTAACTCCAGATGAAGTTGCTGCGATTGTTGCTGAATTAAAGGAAGAATTTGATTTTGTGATTCTCGATTGCCCAGCCGGGATTGAATCCGGCTTTAAAAATGCAATTGCCGGTGCTGATGGAGCGATTGTAATCGCCACGCCAGAAATTTCGTCAGTCAGTGATGCTGATCGGGTTGTTGGTTTATTGGAAGAACAAGAAATGCGTATCGCTCCACGGTTAGTGATTAACCGAATTCGGCGACATATGATGAATGAAGGCGAAACGATGGATGTCGATGAAATTACGAAGCATCTGTCGATTTCATTACTTGGAATTATTTTTGATGATGATGCGGTCATCAAAACATCCAATGCTGGTCAACCAATCGTGTTGGATCCCAAGAATCCAGCTAGTCAAGGTTACCGTAATATTGCACGTCGCTTGTTGGGTGAAACTGTACCATTGATGACTCTCAAGCAACAAAAAATCGGTTTTTGGTCACGACTTTTTGGTAAGAAATAATGATTGAATGTTGACTTTTAGCTAAATTTTCATTAGAATGAGTTACAATATATTAAACGTTGAACGGCCCAAATTAATTCTTAAGGTTCAGAGAGCTGATGCTTGGTGCAAATCAGTCCTTGAGATTAATGGCACAGCCGTGAGTTAGATTATCGAATAAAGATGATCCGTTAGCCCGTTATCGCTGTAGTTTTAGAAACTACATAAGTTTAGGCTGTGTGAGCAGCTTATTAAACTGAGGTGGCACCGCGATAAATTCGTCCTCTTGGAGTAATCCAGAGGTTTTTTTTGTTGGTCTAAAACTAGCTGAGTTGTTTGCTGCGAAGTGAACAAAATTTGAGGTGGTACCGCGAAACATTCGCCCTCTTTGTGTGATTTTAACATAAAGAGGGCTTTTTATTTTGGCAAAATGAGAGGAGTCTAGCATGATTCATTATAGTTTATCAATTTTACCGGCATTACTCAGTGGTGCTCGGATGACATTGGCTGTTTTTGGCCTGACAATTATTGGAGCGATTCCCCTAGGGTTATTATTAAGCTTAGGATTGTTAGCTAAATTTAAACCGCTACATGATGGCTTAAATTTATACGTTTGGTTAATGCGGGGAACACCACTATTATTACAATTAATCTTCGTCTTCTATGGTTTGCCCGTGGTGGGAGTGGTTTTTAATCGGTTTGATGCAGCATTGATCGCATTTATTTTGAATTATGCAGCCTACTTTGCCGAAATATTTCGGGGCGGTTTTCAAGCTGTTGATAACGGTCAGGTAGAAGCGGCTGAAGTATTGGGACTAACGGCGCCGCAGACGATCACAAAAATTATCGTACCGCAAACAATCAAAATTGTTTTACCGTCAGTCGGTAATGAGGTTATTAATTTAATTAAAGATTCATCGTTGGTCTATGTTATCGGAATTGGCGATTTACTACGTGCTGGCAACGTCGCTAGTGCTAGGGATGTTAACTTATTACCATTGCTATTGGTTGGCATTATCTACCTATTGCTTACAGCTATGTGTACTTGGATATTACGGCGTCTTGAACGCTATTATCGTTATTATCGCTAAGGAGGCGCTAACATGTTTCAGTTAGAAAATATTAATCAATCTTTTAAAGGCCGGCCAATTTTGACTGATTTAAATTTATCAGTTGAATCGGGTAGTATCCTAGCGATTGTCGGTCCCAGTGGTGCAGGGAAGTCGACGCTCTTACGCCTAATGAGTGGCCTCGATCATCCGGATAGTGGTCGCTTTCTCATCAATGGTATCCCTTATGAACCGAGTCACCGAAAGCAAGGAGCACGAATCGGTGTTGTTTTTCAAGATTTTCGTTTGTTTCCCCATCTTTCTGTCCTTAAAAACGTAACCTTAGCGCCTATCATGGTAAAAAAACAAACTGCTAAAGCAGCCAAAATAGCCGGCGTAGCATTGTTGCAGCAATTAGGTTTGAGCGGCCAAACTGCAGCCTATCCGTTCCAATTATCAGGGGGGCAACGTCAACGAGTTGCCATTGCGCGCGCATTGGCAATGCAACCGGAAATCCTCTGCTACGATGAACCGACAAGTGCTTTGGATCCGTCGTTAGTAGCTAATGTGGCACAATTAATTTTGGATTTGAAAAACCAAGGTATGACACAAATTGTGGTTACTCATGACATTCAATTTGCCAATCAAATTGCGGATCAAATCTTTGAATTGCAGCCAAAAGAGGTTCAAAAAAATGATGAAGCTTAAAAAAATAGTATTAATCAGTATTTTATATATGGCAGTAATTAGTTTAACCGGTTGTACTCAACATAAGCAACATGCCGATCAATGGGCCACCATCCAAAAACGACATCAAATCGTCGTCGGCATCGATGATAGTTTTGTCCCAATGACGTACCGCAAGAAATCCGGTCAATTAACTGGATTTGATGTCGACTTAGCGCGTGCTATATTTAAAGGACGTGATATTACAGTCGATTTTCAGTCGATTGATTGGGATATGAAAGAAACTGAATTAAACAACCAAACCATTGATCTAATTTGGAGTGGCTACTCTAAGACGATGCAAAGAGCCAAGCGGGTAGCTTTTAGCGTGCCATATTTAAGTAATCGACAAATGCTAGTTTCACTTAAAAAACGGCCAATTAATCAAATAGCTGATTTAAATCAACAAGCCCTTGGGGTACAAACCGGTTCTTCTGGTATGGAGCAGCTTGAAAAGCATCCAAAACGCTTGCAGCAAAGAATTGCTAATCGAGCACCAATCTTATATGATAACTATAATAATGCTTTTATTGATTTACAAGCACACCGTATTAAGGGCTTGTTAATCGATGAAGTTTATGCACAATTTGAGATTAAGACGCGGCCTAACGGAACGAACTTTCAAACCATCGAAAGTCCCTTTGCAGCGGAACAATTTGCAGTTGGAATGCGTCCACAAGATCAACAACTACGTCAATTTATTAATCGTCGCTTCCGTAAACTCAAAAAAAATGGGACAATCGCAAGACTTCAAGCAAAATGGTTTAAAGAATAGGATGAGTTAATAATGACAGTGATCATTGTATGGAGCATGGTATTCATTTGGATTATAAATACAATTGGAGCTGTAATCACAGTGTTTCGACAACAGCGTGATATTGCAGCAACTTGGGCCTGGTTATTAGTATTGATTTTTTTACCAATCATCGGGTTTATTTTGTATGTTTTTTTCGGCAAAAAGCTTCCCGAAGATCATATGACTGATTTAAAAACGCAATCACGGCTTGGCATTGATGCGCTAGTGACAACCCAAAAAGCCGCTTTACGTCAGGCTAAATATCAACGCGCATTATCGCCAGAAATTCAAAATTTAATTAATCTTTTTTTGGTCTCCAATACTGCAGTTTTGACTCAAGAGAATAATGTTACCGTACTGACGGATTTAAAAGCGGCCTACCAACAACTCTTAGCCGATATTAATCAGGCTCAGAATCATATTCACCTTGAGTATTATGCTTTTTATGATAATCAACATGGTCGCCAACTAATCAATTTATTGGCTTCCAAGGCTTTACGGGGAGTGAAAATCCGGGTTATGTATGATGCATTTGGTTCACAACATTTGCCCCATCGTTTTTTTAAACCATTAGAGGTGGCAGGCGGGCAAGTCGTCCCGTTTTTTAGTTCTCGATTTCGTTTTTTCAATTTACGGTTCAATTTTCGTAATCATCGTCAATTTGCGATTATTGATGGTAATATCGCTTATCTTGGAGATTTTAATCAGAATAATCATAATGTTAATCTGCCAGCACGAGATACGCGAATTCGAGTCACAGGCGATGGTGTGTTATCGTTTCAAGCGCGTTTTTTCATGGACTGGAATGCAGCTACGCGGCAAGACAAGATTTATTATAGTTCGCAATATTTTCCTGATTTAGATGAACATGGTAAGACCAGTATGCAACTTGTATCCAGTGGTCCTGACCGCGAACTTGATGAAATTAAGCTTGGCTTTTTGAAGATGATTGCCGCTGCTAAAAAGCGCCTTTGGATTCAAACACCATATTTCATTCCTGATGATTCCGTTTTAGCGGCCTTGATGTTGGCAATAAATTCCGGTGTCACAGTTAAAATCATGATGCCACAACGGGCAAAACATAAATTAATTCACCATGCGAGCCTGTATTATGCCCGACAAATAGTGAAGGTGGGTGGCCAGATTTATTTTTCTGAATCAACTGGTTTTAAATCCCGGGTGATGTTAGTTGATGACCAGTTAGCTGCAGTAGGAACTGCTAATTTAGATATCCGTAGTTTTAAATTGAACTTTGAAACAACCGCTTTTTTGTATGATGCACAATTAGTCCATGAACTTGAAGCATCGTTTAAAGCTGATTTAAAAAATTGTTTACCCTATACAAAACAGCGGATTCAAGAACAAAGTACCCAAGAACGGCTTTCACAGGATTTAGCGCGATTATTTGCACCAATTATGTAACTCAAAAGGCCACCCAAATCATCTGATTTGGGTGGCCTTTTGGTTAGTTATTTAAAGTAGTTGGTTAAACCATTATAGACTGCGTTAGCTACTTTAGTTTGATAGCTAGGGCTGCTAATAAATTTAAAATCTTGATCAGAATTAATATAGCCCAATTCTAGTAAGATCGAAGGACGTTGGTTGTCACGAAGCACTTGATAATTACCATATTCAATACCACGATTGTTGAGTGGTAGTGCCTGTGTTTGGTTATTGATCGCTTTGGCCAAAGCAATATCCTTATTCTTGGAATAGTAATAAGTGGTCGTTCCAGAAGCTTCATTAGCTTCGTTACTTGAGTCAAAATGGATACTAATGAAGGCATCGGCTTTCAGCTGATTGGCAACGGCAGGTCGAGGTGCTAACCCCACGAATGTATCATTTGAACGGGTTAAGACAACATTGGCCCCTGCAGCTTTCAATTTCTTAGCGACTGCCTCAACGGTGGCCAGTGTGTAATTTTTTTCATACTTAGATTGAGTAGAAAGCGCACCGACGTCGCGGCCCCCGTGGCCAGCATCTAATACGATAGTGGCTTCGGAAAGTGATGTGGCATTGGTTTTAACGACTTCATTTTTTTCAGATGGTGTGACGACCCAACTGGCAACATAGCCAGAATTACCATCGGTATCCTTAACCTGGTACCATGACCCACGCTTACTGATGTAGCTCAGTTTTGTGTTAGCTGGATATGTCTGTGTATATTGATAAGCGGTGTTGGGACCAACGCGTAATTTTGTATTATCAAGTTGCGTTGTGACCGACTTGATGGCGACATTTTGCGTGTCGGAATTAGCTTGATTATCCGACGTCTTTTGAACTGTAGTGGGTGCTTGATTAGAAAGATTAATTAAGTCACTTCGGACCCAACCGACAGCTGAGTTATACTTAATTTGACTCCAGCCGTTTTGTTGATACAAGACGGTAATTGCATCACCTTGATTGAGTCGGCCAAGTAATTGACTATCAACAGTGCTACTTTGGCGGACATTTGCAAAACTGTTGGTGACTTTGGCGACCCGGTTGGAAGTAGCACTAACTTCAGTATTATTAACCAACCAACTGGCAACCCAGCCGATTTTATCACCACTTAAGCGAACTTGATACCAATTATTTTTCTGTGCAATGACGTTCATTGTTTCGCCTTTATTAGCCTGACTCATGACATCGTAAGATAAACCAGGACCTTGACGAACGTTGACGACGTTTGCTTTAATTGTAATTTGTTGATAAGCGGCGAGTGCGTGCGTCGCAAATAACCCTACAATAACAAGTAGTCCTAATAAGATAACAACTGGATAATGTTTAAACCAGTGCAAAGGTTTTTGCATTTTTATCAACACCTTTGTTATGTTTTAGTAATTCATAATGTTAATTATAGCAAAAAACTTAAATTTCTAAAATGCTTCAGTGAAAAAGTTACAAAAAAATCAAGATTAATTGACTTTTGATGGGAATAACGGTAATCTTGTTTACAACAAGAATAGCTGTTGATCAATAATAAAGTAAAGGCTAACCCCTTAGACAGAGATGATTTCATAGCTGCAAGAAATCAACGGTACGGCGAAGCTACTTTTGAGATCAGTGTGGGCGCACGCCGTTGGTAACAACGTTATAATTAAGCAAAATTAAGGTGGTACCGTGCGTTTAAGCACCCTTGTTCAACGACAGGGTGTTTTTTATTTGGTATCGATTAGGAGGAACAAACATGGGCTATCAAAAGCCAAAAGGCACTGCGGATATTTTACCTGGTGATTCAAGCCAGTGGCAATTAGTGGAAAAAACGGCGCGTGACGTTTTTGCCCGTTATCAATTCAATGAAATCAGAACCCCATTATTTGAAAGCTACGCTGTTTTTGCACGGAGTTCCGGCGATACATCTGATATTGTCAGCAAAGAAATGTACGATTTCATGGATAAAGGTGATCGGCATATCGCACTGCGTCCTGAAGGAACAGCAGGTGTGGTTCGGGCGTTCGTAGAAAATAAACTCTATGGGCCCGAATATCAAAAGCCTTACAAGGTGTACTACATGGGGCCCATGTTTCGTTATGAACGGCCACAATCAGGGCGTCAGCGACAATTCCACCAAATCGGCGTTGAAGCATTTGGTTCTGAGAGCCCTGCGGCTGATGTTGAAGTTATCAGTATGGCGATGCGTTTATTACGCGAATGTCATATTACGGATTTAAAACTTGCTATCAATACCTTAGGGGATGCAGCAAGTCGCGCAGCTTATCATGAAGCACTTGTGAGCTATCTTGAACCACATTTTGAAGAACTGAGTGATGATTCAAAAGTCCGTTTGCATAAGAATCCCTTACGTGTCTTGGATAGTAAAGATGCTAAGGACCAAGAAATTGTGAAGGATGCACCTGTTATTTTGGATTATTTAACACCAGAAGCAACCGCGCATTTTGAAACAGTTAAGCACTTACTGGAAACGTTACATATCCCATATGAAGTGGATACTGAAATGGTGCGTGGACTTGATTACTATAATCATACTATCTTTGAAATCATGACAAACAATAAGGTGTTGGGCCACGGCTATACAACTGTCTTGGCCGGTGGCCGTTATAATGGCTTAGTTGAACAACTTGGTGGTCCTGACATGCCGGGTGTTGGTTTTGGCTTAGGGGTTGAACGGTTATTGTTATTGATGAATGCCCAAAACGAAGCTTTGGTGCCAGAACCAAAACTCGACGTTTATGTGGTGGGCATCGGGGCTCAAACGAGTGCGACGACACTACAAATTATCGAAAGTATTCGTGATGCCGGGTTAAGTGCAGAGCGTGATTATCTCGATCGTAAACCCAAAGCACAATTTAAGACCGCTAATAAAATGAATGCCCAAATCGTGGTTACGATTGGCGAATCAGAATTGGCTGATCAAACTGCCCACGTTAAGGATATGATGAGTGGTATCGAAATTACGGTGCCGCTTGCACAAGTTTATACGGACTTCAAGGCAGTGCAACAACAATTAAATATGAATTAACAAGTATGAGATGCCACCAAAGTTAATTTGGTGGCATTTTTTATGTTAAGGGACTCGTCAGGGGGGCGGCCTGCATCACCCCACCCCCTTTTTTGAGCATATTGATCGCTATTTGATTGGATCTGCTTATAATGATAAGCACGAAGGAGTGATGGATATGACAGATGATTTAGAACAACGGTTAACGACAGAAGAATATGCAATAACCCAACAAAATGCAACGGAAGCGCCATTTACCGGTAAGTATGATGCTTTTGATGAGCAGGGAATCTACGTGGATGTTGTGAGTCATGAACCGTTGTTTAGTTCGTTAGATAAATATGATGCCGGCTGTGGCTGGCCATCTTTTACTAAGCCAATTGCGCCTTTGACGGAACGTCGGGATCAATCTTATGGAATGGAACGTACTGAAGTCCGTAGTCAAGAAGCTAACTCGCACTTAGGCCATGTCTTTAATGATGGCCCACAAGAAGCTGGTGGATTACGCTATTGTATTAATTCGGCTGCTTTAAAGTTCATTCCAGTTGAACAACTTGAAAACGAAGGTTACGGTCAATATCTAAGCCTATTTGAAGAGGGGACACAATAATGGCAAATGACACAGCAATTTTTGCTGGCGGATGTTTTTGGTGCATGGTGCACCCGTTCGATCAACAACCAGGGATTATCAAGGTTGTTTCTGGTTACACAGGTGGGCATGTCCCTAATCCAACTTATGCGGCAGTTTGTACGCATATGACGGGGCACACTGAAGCGGTTGCGATTACATTTGACCCTGCGATTATTTCTTACGCGGATTTAGTTGAAATTTATTGGCGACAAACGGATCCAACCGATGCGATGGGCCAGTTTCAAGACCGCGGCGATAGTTATCGCCCAGTGATTTTTGTGAATTCACCTGAGCAACGCGCAATTGCGGAAACTTCGAAACAAGCATTAATCAATAGTGGCCGCTTCAATGAACCGATTGTCACACGAATTGAGACCGCCCAACCATTTTATCCAGCCGAAGAATACCATCAAGATTTTTATAAAAAAGAACCGTTCAGAGCTGAATTGGTCGAGCGGACACGCCGCGCTTTTATTCGTGAAAAATGGGCCCATTAATTCCAAGAAAACCTTTAGTATTCACAAATGGTATGCTAGAATGAAAGACATCAAAAGTGAACAGGTGTGATATTCAATTGGATGATTTAGCTCGGAAACATCAAAATATGGCGAAGATTTCGGCAGCCATTTTATACGGAATTTGTGTGTCAATTGCGTTGAACTTTTTCTGGGAAGAAGGTGGCGTTTACGCCTCTGGAATTACTGGATTTGCGCAATTTATTCATACGGTAACGTCTAAATTTATGCCATTTTTACCGTTTCCTTTGTCAACGTCGTTGATGTTATTCGTGTTAAACGTACCGTTATTTATTCTTGCCTGGTTTAAAATTGGTCATCATTTTACCATTTACACCTTTATTGCGGTTGTTTTTTCAAGTATTATGGTGCAAATTATGCCGATTACTCAATTGACGACTAACCCAATCATCTGTGCCATTTTTGGGGCCGTTATTAACGGGTTTGGAACTGGAACAGCTTTGAAAAATGATATCTCGACTGGTGGTTTAGATATTATTGGAATTGTCTTGCGTAAAAAAACCGGCCGTTCGGTTGGTTCGATTAATATCATGTTCAACGTAGCACTGGTTTTTGCAGCTGGCTTTCTGTTTGGATGGGAACATGCACTCTACAGTATCTTGAGCATCTTTATCAATGGGAAAGTCATTGACATGGTTTATACACGGCAACAAAAATTACAAGTTATGATTATTACCGACCAGCCGAAAGTCGTGATTCAGATGATTCAAGATGAAATGCGTCGTGGGATTACAATCGTCCATGACGTTGAAGGGGCCTATAACCGCGAAGAAAAAACAATGTTATTTACCGTTATTTCACGATTTGAAATGCACGATTTGGAAATGGTTATGAAGGCAGCTGACGATCATGCGTTTGTTAGCATGACCGAATCACTTAAAATTCTAGGCCACTTCTATGAGCCAAAGATTAAATAATATCTTATTTTAAAGCTGCTGTTCAGTTGGACAGTGGCTTTTTTGTCGGCTAGATTGCTCCTTGCTTTTTGGCACAGTTTCTGTGACAATCGAGTTAACAAAGTGTTTGGAGGTAACGGGATGATATTAGGAAGTCATGTTAGTATGAAGGGGCAGGGGATGCTTTTAGGATCAGCAGAAAGTGCTGTTAATTTTGGAGCAAATACCTTTATGATTTACACTGGTGCACCACAAAATACCCGGCGAAAACCGATTGCTGAATTGAATATTGAAGCAGCTCGGCCCTATATTGCTGCACACAAATTAGGTCCAATTGTTGTTCATGCGCCATACATTGTTAACTTAGGAAATACGGTGAAGCCAGAAAACTTCAAGTTTGCTATTTCCTTTTTACAAGAAGAGGTCCTCCGAGCAGAAGCACTAGGAGCCACTCAGATTGTCTTGCATCCAGGCGCGCATGTTGGCGCGGGAGCAGATGCTGGCATTCTACAAATTATTAAAGGACTAAACGAAATTTTGCGCTCAGATCAAACAGTCCAAATTGCACTAGAAACAATGGCTGGAAAAGGAACCGAAATAGGGCGTTCATTCGAAGAAATTGCGCGGATAATCGCTGGTGTTACGCATAATGAAAAACTGTCGGTGACCTTTGACACATGTCATACAAGCGATGCAGGTTATAATATCCGTGAAGATTTTGATGGTGTTTTGAACGAATTTGATCATATCATCGGGTTAGACCGTTTGAAGGTCATTCATTTAAATGATTCTAAGAATCTGCAAGGGACACACAAAGATCGCCATGCCAATATTGGCTTTGGCGAGATTGGGTTTGATGCGTTAAATTACGTTTTGCGTCATGAGCAATTGATTAGGATTCCCAAAATTCTTGAAACCCCTTATGTTGGTGAAGATAAGAAACATAATTTTGCACCATATGCGTATGAAATCACAATGCTTAGAGCAGGCCAATTCGACCCCAATCTATTAACCAAGATTGAAGAGAATGAAGGTCAGTTATGAACTTGAAACCAGTAAAGTTTGGCGCTGTTATTTTAATAACCGCCCTTTGCGCAATTATTTTCAGTCGACCTGTCTATGCTACCGATACCTATGACATCAGTCGTTATCTGGTAAACGTTGATATACAAGCTAATGGGAGTGCTCAGGTTGAACAAAAAACGGTGTTTGACATCCAAGATGATATTCATGGGGTTTATCTCAACCAGAATCTCCAGACGAATGTCGGGCTGCCAAAAAAATTGGTCAATCCGCAAGTTGTAGTTAATGACCATCCGCTAAGTCGAAGTAAATCAGGTGTAGAAGATACCTATAGCTTGACTAATGCGCGGCAAAATTACCGATTTAAGCTGTATCAATCTGCCCAAGATGGCGATCAATTAGCAGTAACGTTGAAATATCAGTTACAGAACCTAATTATTAATTATCGTGATACAGCAGAATTAAACTGGAAAGTGATTGGTGATGCATGGAATAGCGATTTGCAAAACGTCCAAGTAGTCATTCAGCTACCCACTAAATTAAAAAAATCAGAACTCAAATCATGGACGCATGGCAATTTAGATGGACAACAAGTCGTTGAGCCTGCTAAAGGACGGGTGACAATTAAACTGGTTAATAGTCCAGCAAACCAATTTGTCGAAAGTCATATTATTTTTCCAACGGCAGTAACTGCTGAAAATCAAAATAAAATTGATAAACCACGTCGGGCAGCCGTCATCAAACAAGAAGCCCGTTTGGCACAACAAGCCAATCAAAAACGTAAAGCACAGCAACAACGTTATTGGTTTTTATCAGCAACAGCAGTGATTTTAGCCCCCATACTTTTCTTATTTATTTTACGTAAAGTCCGCAAAGCATTACCGATAGTTGCTTATACCGGACAAGCACCTGAACATGTCTATGATTTACCGGATGAAAATGGACCTGCAATTGTGCGTCAGTTATTGGCCTTACCGATGATGGAGACCGCTGGAGTGGAGAGCTTATCTGCAACAATTCTAGATCTTGTTGCTCGGAAGAATCTGACTATTGCTGTTCAAGAATCGCGGAAAGAATTGTTCCATAAAAAAACACCACAATTCTCATTAACGCTCATCAATCGAAATCAATTGACTTATTCAGAGCAAAAGCTTGTCAGTTGGCTATTTGATGTGATTGGTGATGAACAGCATGTGAGCCTGCTTGAAATTGAAAAATATCCTAAGCAGCACAGTGCCAAGCTATTTAACCAACATTATCATGCCTGGCAAGTAGCGGTCGAAACCGAATCTAAACGTAGTGGTTGGTTGTGCGAAAACATTAGTGAATTAATGACCAGTTTGAATTATTGGTTAATCGGTCTTGGGACACTTATCTTAATATTTATTTTTGGCGCTTTGATTAAACTAGTTGCTTGGTGGACATTGCTGCCAATGTTGATTGTCTTCATTTTAACCGTCTGGCGCAGATTTAATTTACAACTATGGACGCAATTGGGCTATGAAAAACGGGGCGAATGGCAGGGCTTTAAGCAAATGTTAAAAGATATTTCAACTTTAGACATGGCTGATGTCCCTGATGTTTTATTATGGGATCGTTATTTGAGCTATGCGACCGCCTTTGGGATTGCTGATAAAGTAGTCAAGGCTTTAAAAGTGCATCTGACGCCAGAACAATTGCAAACGATGCCCCTTGGCTATTACTATTTTTATGGGTATTCAGGGGGGCTTAATATTGGCCAATCCTTTACCACTACACTCAATGATAGTGTTACTAGTGCAGTGAATACTGCCAATCCTACGAGCGTCAGCGGAGGTTCCGGTGGCTTTTCTGGGGGTTCATCGGGTGGCTTTGGTGGTGGCTCCGGTGGTGGGACCTTCTAGTGACTATCGCTGATTTAAATTAGCGTTATATTTTTGTTCAAAGCCCGCAAGCATTGAATTGTTCGGCAAAATGGTTCAGATTTATTTTTTAAGTGACAGATTAAAAGCCCATAGATTGGATATTGGTCCAATCTATGGGCTTTCAGTTTATTCATTTGCATTTTTAATTGACGTGATCATTAGCACTGTCTGCAAAATCGAGTCCCATCTGTTCGAGAATGATGGTCGCTGTTTCCTCAATCGAACGATTGGCCACATTAATGACTTGGCAACCAATCTTATCATAAAGGTCTTGCGCAAAAGCCAATTCGGCTTTGATTTCGTCCATATCGGAATAAGTAGTGTCTGGATTCAGGCCATACGCAATCATACGTTCTCGCCGGATATTATTTAAGACCTCTGGCGTATTCATTAAACCAATAATTTTCTTAGGGTCTACGCGCCATATTTCGTCTGGAATGTGTGCTTGCGGCACAATCGGCAGATTGGCAACCTTAATATTCCGATTCGCTAAAAAAAGCGATAGCGGTGTTTTAGACGTTCTTGAAACGCCGAGTAACACAATGTCGGCTTCTAAAAAACCTTGGGGGTCTTTACCGTCATCATACATCACTGCGAATTCCATAGCGGAAATCCGATCAAAATAACGTTCATTTAAGTGATGCAGCGCACCAGCTTCACCAGTGGGGGTACGCCCGGTTTTTTCGCTAATTAGTTTAGTTACCGGTGACATCATATCGAAACAGGCAATTTTTCTAGTCCGACAATAGGTTTCCGCAATTTCAGCGAGATCTATTGTCGCTAAAGTATGGACAACGACAGTTTCGGCTGGAGTGGCCTGAGCTAAAACGTTCATTAATTTTTCCGGCGTATGCACAAAAGGAAACCGGACGAGGTCGGGTTTGACATCTGGAAATTGTGCGAGGGCGGCTTGTGCCAATTGTAAAGCAGTTTGACCAACTGAATCAGAGAGGACGAAAACGGTTAATGGTTTAGATTCTGACATAAGAGTGCTCCTTTATTGAGTTTTTATAGCGCTATCATATCATATTTAAGAAAAAAATCATGTGATTTAAAAAAATATTCAATTAATTAGCTGTGGGTTATTGACCGTATTTTCAACATTCGCTATAGTAGTAAAGAACAGTTCACGTCACGTTAATTATTTAACAGACGTCAACGGTTATACTTAGCACGCGAGGGGAGGGATATCATATGGGCAAGACAGTCGTTCGCAGTAACGAATCTCTAGATGATGCTCTTCGTCGCTTCAAGCGTTCCGTATCAAAAGCTGGTACAATACAAGAATATCGTAAACGTGAATTTTACGAGAAACCAAGTGTAAAACGTAAGTTAAAATCAGAAGCTGCAAGAAAACGTAAGAAGTTCTAATTTCTTAGAAAAAGGGAATGATTGAATGAGTTTACTTGAACAACTAAGTTCTGATTTAAAAACGGCGATGAAGGCCAAAGATAAGTTGCGATTAGCTGTTATTCGGAGTTTAAAGACCGCTTTAACTAACGCCAAAATTAGTGCGGGGCAAGACTTATCTTCTGACGAAGAACTAAGTGTACTATCATCACAACTTAAGCAACGTAAGGATTCATTAGTTGAGTTTGAAAAGGGCGATCGTGCAGATCTCGCTGAACAAACAAAGGCCGAAATTGAAATCGTACAAGCTTATTTACCAGAGCAGCTAGATGAAGCAGCAGTGGTCGCCATTGTTGATGAAGCAATCCAAGCTACTGGTGCAACAAGTAAAGCTGACTTTGGCAAAGTGATGCAATATGTAATGCCTAAGGTCAAAGGACGAGCTGATGGCGCTATGGTCAATCAAGTCGTTAAATCAAAATTGAGCTAATTTTAGATAGGATTTCCAATTGGAAGTCCTATTTTTTTATGATTTTTACAAATTAATTTGAATTACAACAAAATTTAGCCATCGCGTGGTTGACTACTTTTAAAACCCTTGTTGGTTGTGATAGAATGAGAATAGTTTTCATTTTGATTGAGACATATTGGGGTTTAAAGCATTACTTTTAACCTCGCTAGAGGGGGTTATCTTTGTTGGCTACAACAGATGAGCAATTATTTAAATTAACAACACCAAACTTAGCGGCTGCCTTAATGGGCGCACAGGATACTTTTTTAAAGATTATTGAGGAAAGCTTATCTGTCGAATTAATTGCGTTTGACGAGCAGATTACGGTTCGTGGTGAACAAGTAGCTGTTAATCAAGCCATGTTAGTTTTAGAGAATTTAACGGCATTATTGCAACACGGGATTAAGATCAATCATAGTGATGTCACTAGTGCAACTAAGATGGCTCAAAAAGGCACAATTGCTGGCTTTCAGGCACTCTACACGGAACCGTTAATCAAGGACCGTAAGGGACAGAATATTCGCGTGAAGACGTTTGGTCAACGTCAATATACAAATGCAATTCGTCAAAATGACGTGACGTTTGGCATTGGACCGGCCGGAACTGGCAAAACGTTCTTGGCAGTTGTAATGGCAGTAGCCGCTTTGAAACACGGCTTAGTGGAGCGGATTATCTTAACGCGTCCAGCCGTCGAAGCCGGTGAGAGCTTAGGCTTTTTACCGGGTGATTTAAAAGAGAAGGTTGATCCATACTTACGGCCAATTTATGATGCATTGTACGCGGTTTTAGGTAAAGAACATACCGAACGCTTATTAGAACGCGGGGTAATTGAAATTGCCCCCCTTGCTTATATGCGTGGGCGGACACTGGAAGAAGCTTTTGTTATTTTAGATGAAGCCCAGAATACAACGCCAGCCCAAATGAAAATGTTTTTAACACGGTTAGGTTTTAATTCGAAGATGATTGTCAACGGAGATATTAGCCAGATTGATTTGCCGCAGAAAACGATGAGTGGTTTGGTGCAAGCAGAACAAATTTTACACGATATTCCCAAAATCGCATTCGTGAAATTTAGTGCAGAAGATGTGGTGCGCCATCCAGTAGTTGCCAAAATTATTAACGCCTATGCGGCGATTGAAACAATGAGAAAGTAGGAACACGCGAATGGATATCCAAATTATTGATGAAACCAAAGCGGTAGCAGTAGCCAACATCAAGCTCGTGACCGATATTTTAGAATATGCTGGGCAGCAATTAGATTTACCGGAGGATACAGAGATGTCAGTCACCTTTATGACTAATGCGCGTATTCGACAGATTAACAAGGAATATCGTGATACAGATCGTGCAACAGATGTTATTAGTTTTGCGATTGAAGAAGATCCTGAAGAAGAAGGGTTACCAGCTAATTTTGAGGAACTTTTTGATATTCCTAAAAATATCGGTGATTTATTCGTTTCATTAGAAAAAGCGGCTGAACAGGCTAAAACTTACGGGCATTCATTTGAACGTGAACTAGGCTACACAATGGTCCATGGTTTCTTACATCTGAATGGCTATGATCATATTCAAAGTGAAGACGAAGCCCAAATGATTCCATTACAGGAGAAGATCCTCGATGAATTTGGATTACAACGGTAAAAAACCGCAAACAAGTAAGAATAAATACTTTTGGCAGTCGTTACGCCATGCAATAGCGGGCTTATTTGCGGCTTTCAAAACCGAAGCCAACTTGCGCCGGGATATTTGGTTAGCATTAATCGTGGTCGGTTTAGGTATTTATTATCAGCTAACTTATTTAGAGTGGTTGGCAATTATTTTAGCCATTTTCATTGTTCTAATGGCTGAGTTTTGGAATACAGTGATTGAATATTTGGTTGATTTATTGGTCGATCATCAGTTTCATCCACTTGCCAAGCAAATTAAAGACATCAGCGCGGCTAGTGTATTAATCAGTGCTATTTTGGCACTATTAATTGGGATTATTGTCTTTGGACATGCTATATTTAATTAAAAGGGGACTATTATGTCAGAAACGTATCGTTCAGGTTTTGTCGCGATTGTTGGTCGACCTAACGTCGGTAAATCAACTTTTATGAATCGCATGATTGGCGAAAAAATCGCCATTATGTCATCAAAAGCACAAACCACACGTAATAAAATTCAAGGAATCTATACTGACGACAATGCACAAATTGTATTCGTTGATACGCCAGGAATTCACAAGCCACATAATGAATTAGATGAATATATGGATCAAGCAGCCCTTTCAACTTTTAATGAAGTTGATGCCATTTTATTTATGATTAGTGGGATTGATAAAAAAGGGCCTGGAGATCAGTACATCATGGATCAACTTAAAAATGTTAAAAAGCCTGTTTATTTAGTTGTTAACAAAATTGATGCAATTCATCCTGATAATTTATTGTCAGTTATTGAACAATATCGCCATGAATTAGATTTTAAAGCAGTTTATCCGATTTCGGCATTGGAGGGCAATAACGTCCCTGAAATGTTGCAAGAGCTAGAACAAACATTACCTGAAGGTCCGCAATATTATCCTGAAGATCAGTTAACCGATCATCCTGAATATTTTGTCGTGGGCGAATTAATTCGGGAAAAGATTCTCGAATTAACCCATGAAGAGGTGCCACACTCAGTGGCCGTTGTTGTGGAACGGATGAAAGACCGGGTTAATGATAAATTACAAATTGAAGCAAACATCATTGTGGAACGTGATGGCCAAAAACGCATTATTATTGGTCAAAAAGGTTCGGTTATCAAAGAGATTGGCATTCGCGCGCGGCGTGAAATTGAAGCATTATTAGGTGAAAAAATTAACTTAAAACTTTGGGTTAAAATTCAAAAAAATTGGCGCGATAGTAACCAATATCTGCGCGAGTTTGGATACAACAAGAAGAGATTGTAGGGATTTTAGATGGTGGAACATCGATTTGCAGATTTTAGTGGCCTAGTGATGTACCGAAAGAATTACAAAGAAAAAGACATGTTGGTCAAAATTTTAACTGACCGTTTTGGCAAGAAGATGTTCTATTTACGGGGGGCGAACAGGCCCAAATTTCGTTTAAGCGCAGCGATTTTACCATTTACCCGAGCTGAATACGGGGGCGATGTCCGCAGTGATGGGTTATCTTTTTTAAATAATGTTAAATCAGCGAGTCAGTTTCAAACGATTAGCAACGATTTATTTCTAAACGCCTATGCAACCTATATTTTTAGCCTAGTTGATGTTGGCTTTCCTGATAGTGAACCACTTGGTAGTTGGTATCAAAAAATTGAGCAAGCTATGGTGTTGATTGATGAGGGCTTTGATGCTGCGATGATTACACATATCATTGAAGTTCAGATGTTGCAGATCTTCGGAGTGCAGCCGCAATTGCAAGTTTGTACTGTTTGTGGCCGTTCAGATTTACCGTTTGACTTTTCAGAAAGCTATGGCGGTCTATTGTGTCAGCAACACTGGCATCTGGATCACAATCGATTTCATGCCAGTCAACGAGCGCTCTATTATTTACGGCTCTTTTCGGTTATCGATTTGTTTAAGATTCAGTCGGTTAACGTTAAGTCAGCGACGCAGATGGAACTTAAAACGATGATTGATCGGATTTATCAAGATACGGTGGGATTATCACTTAAGAGTAAACAATTTATCGATAAAATGTATCAGTTTGATAGTCAACTGCCACCTTTAAAAAAGATGTCGTCAGAAATTGACAACACACCAAAAGATGACTAGAATAGTAATTAACTTAATAGACGTTGAAGAAAAGGGTCCCTTAACACAGTCAAAACAGTGATTCTAGGTGGGTGAGAACTAGAACAAAGGTTAAGCGGATTGGCATTTCGGAGTCATACCAATGAAGCAGCAGCTCACTCTTTGAGCTGAAGTAGGGTGGAACCGCGAGTAATCGTCCCTATGTGACTTAACTGTCACATAGGCTTTTTTTATGCGTAAAATACGGAAAAGAGGAATAAAAATGGTTAAAAAATTGAATATTCAAGAAATGATTTTAACCTTACAGCGTTTTTGGTCTGATAAGGGCTGTATGTTAATGGAATCTTACGATACAGAAAAGGGCGCCGGCACAATGAGCCCTTATACGTTCTTACGCGCAATCGGACCAGAGCCTTGGAATGCGGCCTACGTAGAACCTTCCCGCCGGCCTGCTGATGGACGCTATGGTGAAAACCCCAACCGCCTATTTCAACATCATCAATTTCAAGTGGTCATGAAACCGGCCCCGTTAAATATTCAGGAGTTCTACCTAGATAGTTTACGTGCTTTGGGGATTGATCCTTTGGAACATGATATTCGGTTTGTAGAAGATAACTGGGAGAATCCGTCAATGGGGTGCGCCGGTGTTGGTTGGGAGGTTTGGTTAGATGGTATGGAAGTCACACAATTTACTTACTTCCAACAAGTTGGTGGACTACCATGTAAACCGGTCACTAGTGAAATCACATACGGTGTAGAACGCTTAGCTTCATATATTCAAGATGTTGATAACGTTTTTGATCTTGAATGGGGGAATGGTGTTTTATATGGTGATATTTTCAAAGAACCGGAATATGAGCATTCCAAATATGCTTTTGAAGACAGTAATCAAACCATGCTCCTACAATTCTTTGATGAATACGAAACAGAGGCGAAACGCTTAATTGATTTAGGTTTAGTGCATCCTGCATATGATTACGTTTTAAAATGTAGCCACACATTCAATCTCTTGGATGCCCATGGGGCCGTTTCGGTAACCGAACGGGCTGGCTACTTGTCACGGATTCGCCGGCTCGCACATTCGATTGCACAAGCCTTTGTCGCTGAACGAGAAAAACGGGGCTTCCCATTATTGAAACATGCTCAAGAAACAAAATCGGAGGTTGTTAACCATGACTAAACCATTTTTATTAGAAATTGGCTTGGAAGAAATACCTGCCCATGTTGTCATGCCAAGTATCCAACAATTGGAAAAACGGGTACGTGAATTTTTGGAAGCACAGCACCTGACATTCGGCCCAATCAAAACATATGCCACACCGCGGCGGTTAGCTTTATTAATTGAAGATTTGGCTGACAAACAGGCTGATATTCATACAGAAGCAAAAGGTCCTGCTAAAAAAATTGCACTCGACGCTGACGGTAATTGGAGCAAAGCTGCACAAGGCTTTGTTCGCGGTCAGGGCTTAACAACTGACGATATCACGTTTAAGGAATTAAAAGGCGTTGAATATGTCTATGTCAAAAAATCAATTATTGGCCAACCTGTTGAAACGATTTTACCTGAACTGAAACAGGTCATAATGGCTATGACATTCCCGACTCGAATGCACTGGGCAGATTATGATTTTGAATACATTCGACCGATTCACTGGATAGTTGCTTTATTAGATGACACAGTGATTGATTTTAGTATTCTGAATGTGACAACTGGTCGGATATCAGCAGGCCATCGATTCTTAGGACAAGCAGTCACTCTTGCTAAGGCAACTGACTATGAAGCGGCACTTAAAGATCAATTTGTGATTGCCGATGAAGCCAAACGACAGGCCTTAATACAAAACCAAATTGAGACAATGGCAACTAAAAATAATTGGCAAGTTGATTTAGATCCGAATTTATTGGAGGAAGTAACGAATTTAGTTGAATGGCCAACTGCTTTTTACGGTCAATTTGATGCTAAATACCTTGAAATTCCCGAAGAAGTCCTCATTACGTCAATGAAGGATAACCAACGTTATTTTTATGCCAGAAGTCAAACAGGTGATTTATTGCCGATCTTTATCGGTGTTCGTAACGGGAGTACGGACTTTATGGCCAATGTTATCGCCGGCAATGAAAAAGTCCTGACTGCTCGTTTAGAAGATGCTGATTTCTTCTACCATGAAGATCAAAAAGTATCGATTGAACAAAACGTCGCTAAATTAAAAGATGTTTCATTCCATGACAAAATTGGTAGCCTTGCTGAAAAAATGAACCGTGTCGGTTTAATTGCACAATTTCTGGGGCAAAAATTTGGCTTGTCGACAACAGAATTAGCTCAACTGCAACGTGCAAGTGATATCTATAAATTTGACCTAGTAACCGGAATGGTCGGCGAATTTGCTGAGTTGCAGGGTGTTATGGGCGAAAAATATGCTTTATTACAAGGAGAAAATCCGGCTGTTGCAACTGCTATTCGTGAACACTACCTCCCAATTAGTGCTGAAGGTGCCTTACCAACAACTAAAATCGGCGCCGTCTTAGCAATTGCCGATAAATTCGATAGCATAGCTGATTTCTTCGCTGTTGACATGATCCCAAGTGGATCAAATGATCCTTATGCATTACGGCGTCAAGCGTACGGAATTATCCGGATTCTTGAGGACCAAGCTTGGCATTTCCCAATTGACAACTATCTTGCTGCAATGAGTGAAATTGTTAAGCAGCAACCTAATTTCAAGCTAGATTGGACCGTTAATGCAACTGCCATTAGTGACTTCTTAATCGATCGGGTTCGTCAACGCTTCAATGGGATACGGCCTAAAATTCGTCGGGATATCGTGGAGACTGTTTTGAAAAACCAAAGTCAAGATCCAATAATTATGTTCGCAGCCGCAAAAGTTCTGTCAGCACATCAAGCTGATACAGACTTTAAAGCAACAATCGAAGCTGTGACACGAGTCTTACGATTAGCAGTAAAAGTCGACTTGACAGTATCTGAGTTAACCGTTGATCCGACATTATTCGAAAATGATGCTGAAAAAGCCCTGTACTCAGTCGTTGAAGACTTACGTCAGGCAACAACCACAAACACATTGGCTGATAATTATGCGGCATTGCAAACCCTCCGGCCGCTAATTGAAACTTATTTTGATGCGACAATGGTGATGGCTGAAAATCCAGTGATTCGCCAAAATCATTTGAATCAGCTCTTGATGATTGCACAAATCGCTAATAGTCTAGGCGATTTAAACGAATTAATTGTTAAATAAATCATTCAAAAGGAGTTCGTATCATGTTACAAATGAAACGGGCCTATGAAGCCGTTACTGCGTCAGACGGCTATCGAATTTTAGTCGATCGTATTTGGCCACGTGGTATTACTAAAGAACGGGGCGCAATTGAAAATTGGGCTAAAATGATTGCTCCAACTACTGCATTACGTAAGTGGTTTGACCATGATCCAGCGAAGTTTTCGACTTTTAAAGAAAAATATCTAGCTGAAATTGCTGACAATCCTGCTTGGCCAGAATTTGAATACTTAGTTGATCAACAGCTTGCAGTCACAAATGTTACCCTGGTATATGCCGCAAAAGACCCTCATTACAATCACGTCGCAGTGTTAATGGCCCTTTTAAAAAAGAACCTTGACAATCAATAAGCTAGTTTGCTATATTTATTTGCAACTATACTTAAATGGTGCTATGATATATAGTGTATTTTTGTGCTGATAATCCTTGAAAGTCGCATTTCTTTGTGAGGTGCGGCTTTTACAGTCTTTATTACAATTTGAAATGAAGCGTGAGGTGAGACCAATGGCGGGAAAGATTCCGAACGATGTGATTGATGATATTCGGGGCCAGACTAACATTGTTGATGTTGTTGGTCAGTATGTTCAGCTCAAAAAAAGTGGTAATAATTTGTTTGGTATTTGCCCATTTCACGATGAGAAGACCCCTTCATTTTCCGTTAGCGAAGAAAAACAGATTTTCCATTGTTTTTCTTGCGGACGGGGGGGAAATGTCTTTAAATTTTTAATGGAACTAGAACAGATTAATTTCCCAGAAGCAATTATTAAAGTCGCTGATTTTGTCGGGTACAACCTAGCAGAAACCTATCGACCGGCGCAAAACATGCAAGAATCCAGTGAAGTAACACAGTTTAAACAACTTTACCGCGAGGCTACTGAACTTTTTACGCATATTTTAATGAGTACCGAAGCAGGGCAACTGGCACTCGATTACTTGCATGAACGGGGATTAACAGATCAACTGATTGAAACGTTTAGGATTGGCTATTTACCCGATCAAGCTGATTTAATGTTAGCTTTTTTTCAAAGTAAGGAAGTGCCATATCAAACCCTACGTCAATCCGGGTTATTTATCGAGACTCAGACTGGAAAGTTACACGATCGATTTTCCGGGCGCATTATGTTTCCAATTCGCAACCCACAAGGGGAAGTAATTGCATTTTCTGGGCGGATTTTAACGAAACAACCAAATCAACCGAAATATTTGAACAGCCCTGAAACTATCATTTTTAATAAACGAAAAGTATTGTTCAACTACGATTTGGCAAAAGCCACGATCCATCAAGCACGTAAGGTTTACCTGTTTGAAGGATTTATGGATGTCATCGCGGCTTATTCTGCTGGTATCCAAAATGGCGTGGCCTCCATGGGAACAAGTTTGACAACCGAACAATTAGGCCTTTTGAGCCAACAAGCACAGGAACTAATTATCTGCTATGATGGTGATCGGCCTGGAATTGAAGCCATGAAGCGCGCGATCAGTCTATTACGTCAAAATACAGCACTCGAATTAAGTGTTGTGGTTTTACCGAGCGAAGCCGATCCGGATGAATATATCCGGCAATATGGGCCAGAACAATTAAAAACGACTCTTGAAAATGGGGCTGAGACCCCGGTGGCATTTGAACTGCGATATCTCAAACAAAGATTAAATTTAGATAATGAAAAAGATCAACTTGATTACGTACAACAGGCATTAGCTGTAGTTGCATCGCTTGAATCTCCTTTAGAAATCGAAATTTATCTTAAACAAATCGCAGCAGATAGTGGCATTACCTTGGATACTTTGAAGCGACAGTTACTAACAGTTCGCGTTAAGCACGCGACACAACAACCGTTAACTACAAGTCACCATACTTATGATCGACCACCGATTCCTGACGAGCCGAATGGACCACCGCGCATTCGTGGTAATTTCCAAATAACTGCGACTCGGCAACAACAACGTTTAACACGTGTAGAACATGCTGAACAAGAGGTACTACACATGCTAATGAATGATGACGATATGCGTTTACAGCTTGAAAATAATGCTGAATTTAGTTTTGTGCATACCCCTTACCAACTGATTTATGAGTTATGGCGGGCGTTTCTAGCTGAAGGGAAAACAACGCTAGCTGATTTCATGGGTTATATTCCCGATGACCTACAAGCGCTAGTTGTTCAGATCGATGCCCTCGATTTACCTGCAGAAGCAAGCCAAGCGGCACTGAATGATTGCTTGGTTGTGATTGCCCAAAATAACCTTGAAGAACAATTAAGAGAAGCGAAAATTGCCTTAAAAGAGGCGACCAAACTGGGGAATACAAGCGAAGAAACGCGCTTAACCCTGGAGGTCATCCGACTTGTTTCGCAAAAGAAATTAGGAAATTGATATTAGGAGGTTTCTGAATGGCTGATAATAAAAAAGCTGATACAAAGAAATTTGATACTGCGGTGAAGGCCTTGATTAAGGCGTATAAACCAAAAAAAGAAATCACCAATGATGAACTGGTTGCAAAAATCGTAAAACCATTTGCACTAAAAGCTGATGAAATTAACGACTTAATGCAAAAAGTGGAAGATCAAGGGATTGGGATTGTTGATAAAGATGGTAATCCTAGTGTTGCCACCCTTAAGAAGGAAAAAGTTTCTGCTAAAGAATTAAAAGATATGACGGCACCGACTGGGATTAAGATTAACGATCCAGTCCGGATGTACTTAAAGGAAATCGGGCGAGTTGCGCTTTTGAATGCCCAACAAGAAGTTGATTTAGCTTTAAAAATTGAACAAGGTGATCAAGAAGCTAAACAACGTCTTGCCGAGGCTAACTTACGATTGGTGGTTTCAATTGCTAAACGTTACGTTGGTCGTGGGATGCAATTTTTGGATTTAATCCAAGAGGGTAATATGGGCTTAATGAAAGCTGTTGAAAAATTTGATCACCGTAAAGGGTTTAAATTTTCAACATATGCCACTTGGTGGATTCGCCAAGCAATTACGCGTGCAATTGCTGATCAAGCCCGGACGATTCGGATTCCGGTTCATATGGTAGAAACAATCAACAAGTTAATCCGGATTCAACGTCAATTACTCCAAGATCTAGGTCGCGAACCAACGCCTGAAGAAATTGGGGCAGAGATGGACATGAACACTGACAAAGTACGCGAGATTTTGAAAATTGCTCAAGAACCTGTTTCGCTTGAAACGCCAATTGGTGAAGAGGACGACTCACACTTAGGCGACTTTATCGAAGACCAAGATGCAACTAGTCCTGAAGAACATGCTTCTTATGAATTGTTAAAAGAACAATTAGAAAGTGTTCTAGACACCTTAACCGACCGGGAAGAAAACGTCTTACGGTTACGTTTCGGCCTTGATGATGGTCGGACACGGACGTTAGAAGAAGTCGGCAAGGTCTTTGGTGTTACGCGTGAACGGATTCGTCAAATCGAAGCGAAAGCATTGCGGAAACTCCGCCACCCATCACGTTCAAAACAATTAAAAGACTTTTTAGAATAGTCAGCAAAAAGCAGCCCATTGGCTGTTTTTTTTAATTCAACTTCAAATAATTTATCTTATGTAAACTAAAATATTATCTGATTAACGGCCAGTTGTTTTAATGCTACGAAGAACACTTAGAATTTGGTATACTAACAGTAATAATCAAAGTATCTAGAATGGAGTTTTATGTTTGTCACCAATTCATTTATCGAAGCGTTTAGCTGCGGTTGCGCAGTTTGTCCCACAAGATAGTATCATTGCCGATATCGGTTCAGATCATGCTTATTTGCCTATCTGGTTGACCGAACAGAACCGATTAAAAGGCGCCATTGCTGGTGAAGTGGTTGCCGGTCCGTTTGAGTCAACACAGACTCACGTTAATCAATGGCACTTGGACCAACAGATTCAAGTCCGCTTAGGCGATGGGGTCGAGGTGTTAGATCCTACAAAAGACCACGTCGATTGCATTGTGATTGCAGGGATGGGTGGTTTATTGATCACTGAAATTCTAACTCGCGGTCTTGATCATCTAAACGGCCATGAACGACTCGTGTTACAACCAAATATCATGGAAAGTACTGTCCGTGTGTGGTTGAATGAACATGACTATGCAATCGTTGATGAAGCAATTGTCGCTGAAGACGGACATATCTATGAAGTGATTGTCGGTGAACCAGGAGCGTCGGTGGCACCATTAAGTGAAAGTGATCATGTGTTTGGACCCGTTCTACGCCAAACGCAACCTAATGACTTTCAATTGAAATGGGGGACAATGTTGAAAAAACGCCGTCATTTATTGCAACAATTACAAAATGCACAAGTCGTACCCATCGATAAAGTCAAAGCAGTTGAACATGAAATTGCATTAATCGAGGAGATGAAGACATGGGAAAATTAGTCGCGAGTGACCTAATTGCTGCGATTGAAGACTATGCACCATTGGCATTAAAAGAAGGCAATGACCCCACCGGTTTTCAGATCGGCCGTCGAGATAAAAGCGTTGAACGCGTGTTGGTGACCCTTGATGTCCGACCAGAAACCGTTCAAGAAGCGATTGAACAGAATGTCGACTTCATTTTTGCACATCATCCAGTGATGTTTCGCCCAGCGCAAAATCTCGATCTTAGTGATCCGCAAAACCAGATGTACGCTGATTTATTGACGCATGACATCACGGTGTATGCCGCCCATACGAATTTGGATAAGACTAACGGCGGTATGAATGATTGGTTAGCCGAAGCTTTACAGCTAAACGATGTGCAACCGTTTAACATCACGGACTACCAACCATTGATAAAATTAGTGGTCTTTGTCCCTGAGTCACATGCTGAACAAATGCGGATAGCATTGAACCAAGCAGGCGCTGGGCATATTGGCGATTATCAAGCCTGCAGTTTTAGTACGACCGGAACTGGCCGTTTTCAACCGACTGAAGCGGCAAATCCTTATAGTGGCCAAGCAGGTAAATTAGAAGCCGTCACCGAAGTCAAAATTGAAGTTATGTTGCCAGCGGTTATGCAAGCCCAAGTTATCCAAGCGATGCTTGCGGCCCATCCTTATGAAGAACCTGTTTATGCTGTGATTCCATTAGCTAATCAACAACAACCGATTGGTATCGGACGCATCGGTCAAGTCGCTCAATCAATGACAGTCCGGGACTATGCACAATTTGTCTGCGAAACATTTGATTTAACAGGTCTGCGCTTAATTTCAAATGACCCAGATAAAATGGTCCAGACAGTCGCCGTTGTCGGTGGCGATGGGGGTAAATTCTTCCCAGCCGCCGTACAAGCTGGTGCAGATGTCTATATTACTGGTGATGTTTATTATCATACCGGTCATGATATGCTAGCAGCTGGCTTGTCGGTAATTGATCCTGGTCATCATGTCGAAAGCATCGTGAAGGATAAGATGACACAAGTTTTTGAAAAGTGGGCTAAACAGCGTGGCTGGTCGGCTACATTTATTAAATCGCAGCAAAAAACTGATCCGTTTACATTTATTTTTAATGCGAAGTAAGTTAGAATAGAATTAAGGTTAAATAATATCTAGGAGGCTACACCATGGCTAAATATGAAAAATTGATTCCTCGTTTTCTAGAATATGTCACAACGGAAACCCGTTCTGACGAAAACGCAACAACGAGCCCATCAACCCAAACGCAAGTTGTATTTTTACACAAATTGATGGACGACTTGAAGGAAATCGGATTAAGTGACGTGAAATACAACGAAAGTAATGGCTATGTAACAGCGCTATTACCAAGTAATATTGATAAAAAAGTGCCAACTATGGGCTTTTTATCACACGTTGATACTGCCGACTTCAATGCCAAAGGTGTCAAGCCACAAATCGTCGAAAACTACGATGGCAAATCAATTATTAAATTAGATGAAGCGGGTAAATTCGTATTAGATCCTCAAGAATTCCCAAATATGAAAAATTATAAAGGCCAAACTTTGATTACCACTGATGGTTCAACATTATTAGGGTCAGATGATAAGTCTGGGGTGGCAGAAATTATGACGGCCATGGATTTCTTAGTTCAACATCCTGAAATCAAACATGGCGATATCAAGATTGGATTTGGTCCTGATGAAGAAATCGGGACTGGTGCTGATCACTTTGATGCCAAGGATTTCGCAACTGATTTTGCTTACACAATGGATGGCGGTCCAATCGGTCAACTTGAATATGAAACATTCAACGCTGCTGCAATGAAAGTCGATATTCAAGGTAAGAATGTGCATCCTAGTGAAGCTAAAGATATCATGATTAATGCACTCCAGGTGGCTGTTGACTTCCAAAACGCTTTACCAAGCGACGAAGTACCTGAAAAGACAGACGGTCGTCAAGGGTTCTATCACTTATTAAGTCTTGAAGGGACAGTTGATGAAGCACACATGGCTTACATCATCCGGGACTTCGAACGTGATGGTTTAGAAGAACGAAAGGCATTTGCTGCTAAAGTCGCTGATCAAATGAATGCTAAATATGGTAAAGGCCGCGTTGTCGCAACCATCAAAGATCAATACTACAACATGGCAGAAATCTTAAAAGACCACATGGACGTTGTTGATCTTGCCAAAGACGCAATGGAAGCCGTTGATATTAAACCATTAATCGAACCAGTCCGTGGTGGGACAGATGGTTCGAAGATCTCATTCATGGGGATTCCAACCCCTAACATCTTTGCTGGTGCTGAAAACATGCACGGACGCTACGAATTTGTTTCAATCGAAACAATGGAAAAGGCCGTTGATACAATGCTCAAGATGAATGATTTAAACGTTGAACGAAACTAATATAAATTGAAAAGCCCCGTACAAATACAATTTGTACGGGGCTTTTTTTACGTGTGTTTAATTTTGATGCATTGTCAACAAGCCTTTGAGTTGTTCAATTGGTAATTGGCCGGATGCACTGGGGTGTTCAAGGTAACCAAAACTCACGGCTGAACCGAATTGACCACCAAAAATGCGAGAGGCTAAGCCAAATTCAGACATCGCCATCGTGATCAGTGGGGTTGTATGATTGTGTGTAAAAGACTGGGTAAGCGCCATTAACCGAGTAGTGTCATCATTACTTTGAGCGGTAGTTGCCAGTTTTAATATATCTGGGTGCGTCGCATGCATTGCTGCAAGTTGTTTTTGAAGTGTTAGATTATCAGGTGTTTTCTTTAAATCATGATGGCTTAGTAACACCTGATAGCCATTCGCACGTGCAAGCGCACTGACGGCTTTTCTAACTGCCTCAGGTAAAGACCACTCGATATCAACTACGTCGCCGATTTGTGCCGATAATAATGGCGTATAGCGGTCTAAATAAACGGCTGGATCAGCAAGGCCGCCATCATGCGTGGTTCTAAGCGTTAAAATAACCGGTTGCGGGGCGGCGACAATTTGGTGAGCAGCGGTTAATAAAGTCGCTGGTGTTTGCCAATAATCTAAACGCCATTCCAAAATATCAATCGCAGCTTGTTTTTGCTCAACGAGTGCCATTTCACGCACACAATCGTCTAGGTTATGCGGCATTAAGGAAACGGCCGTTTGGGTCTGGCCAGTGCCAAATTGGAAAGACATAAAAAAACTCGCTTTCTAATCAAAATTGATTAATATTTTTAAACTAATATTATTTATTTTAAGAGAAAAAATAGACAAACGCAACCTACTATTATTGTGAGAAACGTATAAAGATGCTAAATTAAATTAGTAATTTTTACACCAATCATTTTAAACTAGTCGTTATTCGGGTATGATAGCTTTAGAGGAAAATATCATGATATCAGGTCATACCGCTCTTTACGGCTTAGTTGCGCATCCAGTACACCATAGCTTATCACCAACAATTCATAATTTGGGCTTTAAACAACATCAGATTGATGCACGCTACCTAGCTTTTGATAGTCAAGCACCAGCTCAAGAAGTTGCACAAGCACTGCGGGCGTTAAATGTTGCCGGCGTTAATCTTTCGACGCCTTACAAACAAGCACTCTTACCATTCATGGACCAATTAACACCAACTGCTCACTTATCTGGGGCCATTAATACGGTCATTTTACATTCCGGTCAACTGATCGGGACTAATACCGATGGGGATGGTTTTTGGCGTGCTCTGCAAAAAGCTCATCCAAAACAGATATGGCAAGAAATCGTCGTTTTAGGTGCTGGTGGGGCTGCGTTAGCAGTAATTGAGGCTGCTGCACGCTATGGTGTCCAACAAGTACATGTCTTTAAACGTCAAAATCCAACTTATCCAACTGTTGCCCACCGTTTAAGGCAACTAGCAACCCAACATCAGATCACAATCACGTTGCAGCCTTACGTAGATTTAGAGTTGCTTTCAAAAAAACTGGCACGCGCTGACTGCTTAATTAATGCGACGAGCCTTGGTATGGCAGCGTCGCCTGGGTTACCAATCGCAAAGCGATTTATTCAGCAAACACCAACGACTTGTTTAGTTGTCGATTTAATTTATGCGCCTGACCAAACGGCATTTTTACAACTAGCTAACCAAAGTGGGCACATAACGCAAAATGGCTTAGGGATGTTAATTGAACAAGCTGCCTTAAGTTTTGAATTCTGGACAGGGCAGGTACTTCAGACTGAGCCTATCTATCAGACTTTAACCAGTATTGAGTGTCCAGATTGAAACGTTGTTTTTAACAATACCAACTACCATTAATTAAGTAAGTATCGCTAGCTAATTTTAAAAATAACTGGAAACCAACCCGTAGATACTTTACAATATAACTAACTTTAAAAAAACTATTTAACTGAAGTATAATGCAGAATAGTTGTAAAACGGCAGATATATTTGAAATAGAACCATAGGGGTTGATTAACTAGATGCAACTGATTTTAATCGGGTTTATGGGGTCTGGTAAAACGACCATTGCCCGCAAAATTGCACATCATTTTCATTGCGACTGGGTTGATTTAGACCGTTATATCATGCAGGAACAACAAATGACCATTAATGAGATCTTTGCTGAAAAAGGGCAGGCTGCATTTCGACAAATGGAATTTGAAGCTTTACAAGTATTAATTCAAAACGACGGGGTGATTGCAACCGGCGGTGGTGTGGTGGACGATGCTCAGACACGTTATTTAATTAAACAGAGTCATATCCCGATTTTTTTCCTAAATGGGAGTTATGAAGCCCACTGGCGCCGCGTTTCTCGTAATGATCGACGCCCACTGGTGAATCAACTCGGACACGATGGCTTGCGCGAGCTATATTATGAACGACGCCCCAAATATTATCGACTTGCGAATTACACTATTTTTTTTCAACATAAGACACCGAACATGATGTTAGCGGAAATTGATGTGCAATTACCACGAATTCAAAAAAAACTGGCCAATAAAAATTAGCCAGTTTTTTTATTTTCAAAGCAGATTATTCGCTTTTTAAATTCACTACCCCTTATGATATAGATAAGATAAGGAGGGTGAATAATGACTTTTAAATTACCAGTATTACCCTATGATTATGTAGCACTTGAGCCGTATATTGATTCTGAAACGCTGCACCTGCATCATGATAAACATCATAAGGCTTACGTTACTAAATTAAATGCAGCCCTAACGGATCATCCTGATTTAGCCGGTAAGTCACTTCACGACTTATTAATTCATCTCGATGATTTACCAGAAAACCTGCAAACGCCAATTCGAAATAACGGCGGTGGTCACGCAAATCATAGCTTTTTCTGGCGAATCTTAACGTCAAAGGCTCCTGAAGCACCAACGGGTGAGTTACTCGCGCGCATTGAATTGCGGTTTGGACAATTCAACACATTCCAAACAGAATTTACTGAAGCCGCTCTAAGCATATTTGGTTCAGGATGGGCTTGGTTAGTCATCAATCAAAACGATGAACTACAAATTATGACTACCTCAAATCAAGACTCGCCATTGATGAGTCGCAATCGTCCATTGATTGGTCTGGACGTTTGGGAACACGCTTATTATTTGAAATACCAAAATAATCGTATTGATTATATTGAAAATTTTTGGAAAATTATTAATTGGCCAGTTGTGGCAGAGTTACTTTAAAGCGTAATGGTTCTTGGTGTTCCCACTTGGTGGTTATTATTTTTAAATTGAATAAAACAGGTCCCCGACAAAAGTAATTTTTTGTCGGGGACCTGTTTTATAAGCACGGTGACTTTATAAATTATGATCCGTGGTAAAGTTAAGTGGTGAAAGGTTTGCACTATCCGTAATGAGTTTTGCGCTGAGGCGTTCCATTTCGTGTTGAGCAAGTTGGGCGGCTTTAGCAGACCCCTTGGTCATCAACATTGTCCGTTGGTGCGTATCAGTCTCAGCTGCAATTGCTTGATCAGTTGTAACAATGTTTTGGACCATTAAGCTGTTGATGTGCTTTTGGGTTTGCTCTAAGTCTTTGGCAAATTTAGCATAATGGGCATCCACTAAGATCCCAGCCAATTTATACGTCCAGTAGATGGAATCTTTTGAGTAATCCTTTGTCCCTTTTTGGTAATTAACTGGGACATCGTCGGCCCCCGCATAAAATGGGACGTAGACACTTTGCGCCGTGACCCCCATTGATAACCAATGAATGCCACTAACATCAACTGGTAAGTTGGGTCGCATTTGTAGAATATGCGATTCTTGCGTTTTTGCTAAACTAATTGGTCGGAAAGCATGTTTTTCTTCTGGTGTCCCATGACCAATTGGATCATAGACGGTTCCTTCATAGTGTGAGCCTAGAATCTGTGCGATATCTTCAACTTGAATGGGCGCATCCGCTTGGCGTAAGAAGGGCAGGTTAAAGTCTTGGGGTTGTTGTTTAACCGAAGGCGTCAATATTTTTTGTCCGTACCAAACGCGCGGTGTGTTGTAGACGAGATCGCTTTGATCTTGTGTCCCAAAGATGTTGCGGAAGTTAAACGGGGTGTCAGCTTGCCATAAGTGATTATCACGGGCAAAGTCTTGAATCCCGGCGGAAGTCATGAACCAATCAGGTTGATCAAATTGAACTTCTTGAATGGCCAGTTGGTTGGCCACGACAGCATAACTGTCATCAGGAATTCGTTGCGCGACCCAGTGATGACCACTCCCAATTTCTAAGTACCAAACTTCATCAGTGTCCGAAAAGAGAATCCCATTACTTTCAGTTGTTCCATATTTGCTAACGATGGCACCAAGTCGTGCAACACCTTCACGTGCAGTTTTCACGTAAGGTAACACAACTGTCACCATCGCTTCTTCAGCAATCCCATTTTCGATATAAGGATCAAAACCTAGAACGCGGCTATTGCTGTATGCACTTTCGGTGGCACTCATGGCGACACCGTATTCGTTAATGCCATCTTCTTCGAATATGCCATATTCATCAGTCCATTCAGGCGTGGCTGTGTATTTAGCGGCTTCAAGTGGTAAATCGATCGTAAAACCCGTGTCTTTTGAGACAAAGTGGGGCGCAGTCGATAATTTTTGATGGGGATGGATGGTTAAATGTTTAGGCCAAGCTGCTTGGCTATCTTCGTTGCGTGCAATTAAAGTTGAACCGTCCGCTGTGGCTTTTTTACCAACTAAAACGCTGGTACAGGCCGTCAATTGACGGTAAAGGGGATCGCTCATTATAATGCCTCCATATATAAATTAATATTAGCTATTATTATACCTTTTTTTAATTAAAAACACAGTAATTACCGTTGCTCAATTGCTTTAAAACAGGCATAATATAAGTATTCAATTAAAGGAGGCCCACCACATGCCATTAGTACACATCGATTTAATTGCTGGCCGTAGCCAAGCACAATTAAAACAACTCTGTGCAGACGTTACAGAAGCAATCACCAAAAATACAGGCGCACCTGCAGAACACGTGCACGTTGTCTTAAACGAAATGCAACCAGACCGCTACTCAGTAGGCGGCGTTCTAAAAAGCGACGAAAAATAGCGTGTGTTCGCCTGCTACAATCAAAAAGCACATTTAATCCAACGAAAAAGCGATTCGACACGTTTAGTCGAATCGCTTTTTGATTAATCCATTTTAAAATATTGGCGCAGGTAATTGGCGACGCCATCCTGAGCATTGGTCAGTGGTGTGATGTCGTCTGCAATCGCTTTGATCGGTGCAATTGCATTTTGCATCGCAACGCCAGTGCCAGCGTACGCCAACATTTCTAAATCATTGCTTTCATCACCAAACGCAATGATGTCAGATTGATCAATATCGTAATGTGCCGCTAATTTGGCGAGCCCAGTTGTTTTATGAATACCGCGATGGACAATTTCTAAAACACTAGCTGGACCGCCCCAAGTATTAACGGAAACATCAGGGAACTCACGCAGTATTTCAGCGCGAAGAGCATTTTGATCAGCACGTTCGACAAAAACCGTCACAGCAGCCGGCTCTTGTTTCAGCGACGCCTGGGTTAAGATTTCATCAGATTTTAAAGTAGTCGGAAAAAAAGATAAAGAATTAGCATAAGCTTGGTCAGCGAGAAACATTGTTTTACCTTCCGCTGCAATCATCTGAATTTTGAAGCGTTCTTTTAATTGAAAGAGCTGAAAAACAATGGCTTTATTAATTGTGTATTGATATTCACCGGCCCAGGTTTGACCAGGAATATGCATCAGTGCGCCGTTAAAATTGACCATTGGGGATGTCAGTCTTAATTGTTGATAGATCGACTCACTTAAGCGATTGGGGCGCCCGGTCACGATGCTAACAATATGACCAGCGTTTTGTAACTCGGTTAACGTTCGTTGGGTTTTAAGAGTAATTTGCGCATCCGGATTGAGGGTAGTTCCATCTAAATCCAGTGCGATTAATTTTTGATGCATAGCGACACCTCCTTTTAAAATCATGTTGCGTCAACACGATATTTTTTTATTCTAGGGGTTGCATGTCTAATTGTCAATGAGTGCCAGTTGTAACTGTTTGGTTGAACCAGTATAATAGAATTATCAAAACGACCAGGGGGCAGTGTATATGGTAGACCAACCGCAAGATGACGCAGTAATTGAAGATTTAAAAGAACGCATTTTAGCCGGACTGGAGAGCGTGATTGATCCTGAACTGGGGATTGATATTGTTAATCTCGGCTTAGTTTACGGTTTAAACCTCGATGAAAACGGCTTATGTACGATTGACATGACACTTACCACGATGGGCTGCCCACTAACTGACGTTTTAACAGATTCAATCCATCAAGCAATGGGGAAGGTTCCAGAAGTCAATGCAGTGAAGGTGAACCTAGTCTGGTACCCGGCTTGGGATACTAGTAAAATGTCTCGTTATGCACGTATTGCTTTAGGAATTCGTTAAACGGCTAACCTTCTCATACCAATTGGCGAGAAGGTTTTTCTAAGCATTTAAGTGAAACTTAATCTAGAAACGGAAACCATTATGATACAGTTAAGCTATCCCGAAAAATTACGCGAGAGTTATCTTTTTTTTGCATCCGTCCCGGCAATTCAAGTCCAGATTCAAGCTGTTTTGACCAGTTTAGCGCAGCTTGAGCAAGGTCGGTTGCCGATACACAATTTACCCATTTTAGGTATTGATACAGCCTTATATTTAGAAACATTATTACAAGCTGAACAAGGCGCTTTTAGCACTGTTCATCCCGCCCAAATGCAACATCAACTGCAGTTAATCGATCACTTACTCCGCAACTACCGTGAATACTTAGAAAATCACTTCGGCATGTGGGCCTATATTACCACCGATTTAACCGCAGCCTTTGTCCGTGAATTTCCCAAGTGGCGTTTTTTAGAAGTGATGGCGGGCAACGGTTATTTGAGTGCTGGATTAAGACAAGCCGGAGCATCCGTTATTTGCACTGACAATTTGGCGTGGACTGCCGAGAATGAAACTGGCCGCCAATTGGTCACGCCAATCATAACCCTTGATGCTAAACAAGCGGTCCAACAATATGCTACACAAGTTGATGCAATTCTAATGTCTTGGTCACCCAATGGGATCCCGATTGATTATGTACTACTGCAACAACTCCGCGAAATGGAACATGCCCCAGCTTTATTCTGTTTAGGTGAACGATTTGGCGCCACCAATAGTCATGCTTTTTGGCGGGCAGCGCGATATCACAATGATGCGCGCTTATCGCGCATTAACCGCCATTTACGGCCGTTTGATTTAATGCGGGATCGTTTTTACTGGATTCAATAGTCTGCTTTAAAGGAGGGCTCATCGTGCGCCTGAAAAAATTTTTATTAGATTGTTTATTAGTTGGCGTAACTGTTCTAGGCATGTTGATGATTAGTCAACGTGCCAAGGCTAATTATAGTCAACGGTTAAATCACAATAGTTTGTCAGAAAACGCCGTGATTTTTAACTCCCACAGTCGCCAATCACTGCAAAAAACGATTCAACGGATCGATGTCGCTCAATTGAATCACTTTCAAATTCAATTCAACGTCAATTCACGTTTTTCGTATATCTATGCGAAAGGGAAGTTATCGAGTGTCCCTTTAAAAGATGGGCGTTTCTTCTCAAGCTATGATTTTAAGTCACAGATTCCAGTCGTCGTTGCCGGTCAATCACGCCTTGATGAGCTCTATAAGCCAGCAAGTCAAACGTACTATCAAGACCACGGCCGTTATTTGTCAGTGATCGGTGTGGTTGGCACGAATCAGGCGACCTCGCTTGATCAACATATCTTTGTATCCACCTCACCGAAATTCGTATTGAACAACCGGCCACTCAATAAGGTGACCATTTTAGTCGACGATCCACAGATAAACGCTCATTTAAAAATATATCAAAAGATTTTTAAAACAGCTCAACACCATTTTTTAACGCCAAAAACAACGCCCTTAATTGGGGTCAATTGGGTTACTCAAAATGCTTGGGTGATTATTGTGATAATTCTCCTCATACTTGGGGCGGTTTACTTAACCTATTTATTTAGCCAAGTGGTAAATGGGTATCATACTCAAAAAGGACTCGGTGTAGGATTATACCGTAAATTTCGTACAGCACAAACCCAAATTTTTAGTTTACACCTAGTTGTCAGTTCTATGATTGGTTTTGCAATCGGCAGTTGGTTTTTCTACTTAATTGGTCGAACTGCAATTTTCTGCGGAATAGTAGGGGTTGACGTCGTGTTAATCAGTCTTTTTTATTATTTACTTCCTAAAAACCGACGAGCAGCACGAACACTCAAAAAAATATGATTAATTAGCAATCATCTAATAATTGTAAAAAAGGCAAATAAAGCCCGGTAGAAAGGTTGCTTTCTACCGGGCTTTTTGTTGTTTAAAATGTTAAATGCCGTTCATCCAAATAGTGACGCAGTTCCGGCGAAAAGATAATCGGTGCGTTCTGTAAGGCTTGAATGTCACGGGCGCCAAGCATTGCCATAATTGCTTGAATCTGTGCCTGCCAAGTGAGCAGATTTTCAGCCATTTGCGTTGGTCCTTCTTTTAAGACCATATGCAAGAATTGACCCGAAATTCCAACGGCACTGGCACCAAGTCGTAGTGCCTTTACGATATCAAGGGGGTTACGAATACCACCTGAAGCAAGAATATTAACCTCACCTTGGAAAGCACGCGATTCAAAAAGAGATTCAACAGTTGATTGACCCCAATCAGCTAAGTAATCATATGCTTTATCATGCCGGCGTTCATTTTCAATTGTGACGAAATTAGTGCCTCCACGTCCAGAAATATCGATAAACTGGACGCCAATTTGTTTTAACTGAGCAATTGTGTCAGCACTCATCCCAAAGCCAACTTCTTTTACAATGACAGGCACACCAATTTTAGCAACAATCGCCGCAATTTTATCTAACCAGTAAAAATCTTGGTCGCCTTCTGGCATAACAATTTCTTGCGGGGTATTAACATGGATTTCTAAAGCGTTTGCTTGCGTCATTGCAACAGCTGTCTTTGCTACGGTTAAATCGTTCCCAGCGCCAATATTAGCAAGTACAAACCCGTTTGGATTAAATTCACGAATAACACTAAAGGTATCCGCTAAAGAAGGATCTTTAATCGCAACGGATTGTGAGCCAGTCGCCATTGGTAAATTAGCAATCTGGGCCACTTGAGCCAATTGAGCGTTAATTTGCTTAGTTTGCTGACTACCACCTGTCATTCCATTAATGTAAAAGGGACTTGCCCAACTAGTCTCAGCAAAATTAGTACTGATATCAACTTCCGAAACATCAATCTCTGGTAAACTTTGATGAATAAATCGTACGCCATCAAAATCATTAGTAGCAGTATCATGGCGGAACTTTTCCGCTAAAAAGACATGTTCATCTTTCCGATGTGATTGAATGGATTGTTTGGCTCTGACCATAGCTAGACTCCTAATCTACGAGGTGAACTGCAAGGTTCAATCGTTCAATTTGATTAGCCCGCCATTTTTCAAAGAGGGCTTGGGTTTCAATACTTCGATCAATAATCACAATCCCACAATCACCGCCGCCAGCGCCAGATGTTTTGGCGGCACCACCAATCGCTTCAGCTAAGGCACCCATTTTTTGCAGGCTAGGGGTTTCAATGGCGACATGGCTAAATTGCGCGAGATTTTGTAAAATTGCCCGATTATGACGTAATTCAGTTTGGATTTGCTGCAAATCAGTATGCCGGAAGCCTTCAATCATTGCTTCTAAGCATGCCTTGCTAGCAGATAGAAAAGCCTGATAGTCATCTTGCCGTTCTTTTTTCGCTAAAGCAATTTTATCAACTAAATGGGAGGTAGACGCTGGCGAACCCGTCCAGCCAATTAAGAGTGATAATTCAACTGGCGGGGTTAATAATTCAATGGCAAGACTCGGCCATGGCATATCAAGTAACTCAGTCAGACTAACCGTGGGCCGAACAGCAGTAAGCCATTGCTTATCAAACGAGCGGTAAGCCACCCAGCCGCCAAAAACGCTTGCCGCGATATCGCCTAAAGAGCCATTGCCTTGCACATCTAAATGTGCGATTGCCGCGAGTTTATAAAGTTGATTATTTGACAGTGACAATTCATAAAAGGCACATAGCGCCTTGACTGTTGCAACGGTGACCGCTGCCGAACTGCCTAAACCGTATTTTTTACCATCGGCGGAATCTAAATCACTATTAACGCGCAAGTGATAGACGCGCAGTGTTTTGCCCGCTTGGCGAGCATATTGTTCGGTTAATTTAATTGCCGATAAAATATAATGGAAGGGATTATCACGATTATCAAAAACCATCTCATCACCTTGGCGTTGCCAATAGAGGGAATTTTCTTGATATTGTTTGGAGACAATACTACCATATTCGTGACTTTCTTCAATTGTGACCGTCACAAATTGATTTAAAGCCACAATAATAGCCGGAAAACCAGTTTCTACTACTGCGTATTCACCAGCAATATACAGCTTCCCGGGCGCTTTAGCCGTTATCAAACCATCAGAACCTTTCACGTTTAACTTAAATTTGTATTATCGATAACTGACACCGGGTCCCGATTGAGCAACAAGGAGTTGTTCAGGACTGAAATAGGGCGCAAGCGCCGCTAAAATCTGGGGTGTTTCTCGGCTGGTACAGATGACCTTCACGTTAGGACCAGCATCCATAGTATAATAGCAAGAAACACCCTGTTGGCGCAAGGTCTGGACAACTTTAATTGCTTGGAGTGTTTCCGGTTCAAAATAAGTGAAAGGCGGTACGGCACTAAGGGTTGTTGCGTGCATTTGCATCGCACTTTGCTCTGCTAATCGACCAACTAAATTTATATCTTTCTTAACGATTGCTGCTTTCATCTCAGGAATCATCGCTTGTGCTGTTTTAACCCAAGCAGAAAAGTAAGGCGATGTTGCGACCGTATTGGCCATGCCAGTTCGACTAGTAATCGATTTGGGGCGATCGTTAAGGACAATGGCGATCATCTGAATATCCCAATCAACGAATTCTTGTACCGGGATAGCGTATGAATCTATATCGTTAGTGCCCCGTTGCCACTCGACAAACCCCCCGTAAATTGATCGTGTTGCTGAACCAGAGCCGCGACGGGCTAATCTCGAGAGATCGCGCTTATTCAAGGTAAGACCGGCTGCTCGAGCGCCTGCAGCTGCTAATGCTGCATAGCCAGAAGCAGAAGAAGCTAATCCCGCCGCATTAGGGACATGATTCATGGTTTCAACCGCCGCGAAAAGGGGCAAGTGTGCTCGTTGTCGAATTAAATCGAGAAACTGACTCATCTGCTTAGCAGTTTTTGCATCGGCTGGTTGGTGATTAAACATAATTTGATCAGCAGTTAAGTCAGTTGAAAAGTGGACCGTCGTATCAGTATAAAAATGATCTAAAGTCATTGAAAGACTACTGTTATACGGAATAATTAAGGTCGGATTTTGTTTACCCCAATATTTCACCAGCGCGATATTTGTATGCGCTCTGGCAGTGACTGATTGTCCCATAATGATTACTCCTAATAAGCCTAATTTTTAAAAATCATGTAGTGGTTGAATCCAAGTTTTAATCGCACCCGCTGCTAATAAAGCTTGTGCTAACTCATTTGCAGCAGTTTGTGAGGCCGCTAGCGCAATAATACACCCACCACGACCGCCACCAGTTAACTTCGATCCCAAACTCCCGTTTTGATTAGCGACAGTAATTAATCGATCAAGCTGTGAATTGCTAACATTTAAAGCCTGTAAGTCAAGTTGGGCATGGTTCAAATTAGCACCCAATGCTGTTAATTTATTTTGTGCGATATTTTGTGCGACTTGCTGTGTAAGTTGGCCCAAATGTTCAATTAACGGTTGCGTTTTTTCAGGATTAGACATCATTTGATTCTGGACACTATTAACTGCTGCCCCTGTTTGGCCTTTTTGACCACTATCGGCAATCACTAGATAGCCCTGTAAGTTGATGGGCAGTGGTTGCAGTGGTTGCCCCTTCACAAACCATAACGGGGTCGTCGCTCCAGCTGTTGCAGCATCAACGCCGCTTGGATTCCCGTGAATTAAATTCTCAGAGAGCGCCGCTAATTTTAATAGCTCTTGTTGACTGAGTTCTTGATGATAAGTCGCAAAAAAAGCCCGAATAATGGCAATTGCAGTGGCTGCTGAAGAACCCATCCCACGCTCGGGGGGTAAATCACTATCAATCTGTAATTCAAAGGCGGTCTGATCTGAATCTAACTTCTGCCACAATTGTTCAATTAATCGCCGAATCCCTTGCATCTGTCCAACAGCCCGTGTCAATGCTCCATTATAATAGGCACTCTTAATCTGTGGTGTATGCAGTGCCGGATTGGGTGTCACGGTTACCTTCACTTGTACCGCAAACACAGGCAGCGCAATCGCTGGTTGTCCGTAAACAACAGCGTGTTCCCCAATTAAAATAATTTTAGCATGACTTTGGCCAACACCAGTCTGCATACAATCACCCTTAATCTCTTTTCTGATTTGAAGATACTCTTACTACTATACTGCAAAATAAAAAGGACTGCCACCTAAATCAAATTGGATTACGGTGAATTGCATCACAACAATCTACTGGGGTTTGACCCATTCAAGTGTCAATTTATGTTAAAATAATGCCAAAAGAGGGGGAAACAGTCATGAGTTTAAAGTTTATTGTTGGGACAGCTAGCTATGACCACCACCAAACACTTGTCAAACAACTTAAAACAGACATAACCACCACTAATCCGGGCCGTTTTTTCTATTTGGTTCCCAACCATATCAAATTTGAATCTGAAGTAGCGCTTCTTAAGGAATTAAAAGATCCGGCCAGCAAATACATTGCAACCACACAAGTCCAAGTGTTTTCCTTCAGTCGCTTAGCTTGGTATTTTATGAAAAATACGCCTTATTACCAGATTCCACGGATTTCAACAGCTGGGCTAAACATGCTCGTCTATCGGCTCTTACAAGAACACGCTGAACAGCTTACGTTATTTAGTGGGGAAGTGAACCAAACTGGATTTGTCGCTCAATTGACTAGCCAACTTTTAGAGCTGAAAGTTGGCTGCATAACCCCTGAAGATTTAATGCAAATTGCCAAACAGCTTGCCCCCGAGCAGGTCGAACTAACTGCTAAATTACACGATCTAACAATCATTGCAACAGCTTTTGAAGCAGCAATGCAAAAAAACTTTATTGAAAATACCGCTCTAATTGATGCTTTAACTGTTTTTTTAAAAGAACAAACTTTACAAGATTGTCACTTTTACATAGAAGGCTTTGCGCAATTTAGTGCACAGGAGCAGGAATTACTAACAGTCTTAATGCAACAAGCTAGCTTAACGGTTGCCTTGATTACCAATCATGTCGATTATCAACGGAAACCGGAAAAAAATAACTTCTTTTACCAAGCAGGGCGAACCTATTATCAGCTATATCAACAAGCTAAGCAAAAACACGTGCCAATCATGACTGATCAGATTGCAACTAAGCAACGTGTTTCACCAACTTTGCTAGCCCTTGATCAATATTGGATCGCTTCTGAAAGTCACGGAACACTGCCCATTGCGCCAACAATTGATTCCAACCAACTGCAAGTTATTGGCGTTGAAAATCGCTATGCAGAACTGCGGTTTGTCGCTCGTGAAATTCGCCGTTTAGTTCAAACTGGTCATTACCGATATCGTGATTTCTTGATTATGACGCGACACTTAGCGCCTTATGAGACGATGATGGCCCCCATCTTTATGGAATATGAAATTCCATATTTCAGTGATCTACCCACCACAATGGCAACTCATCCACTGGTTGCGATGTTGGCGGCCTTATTTAACGTTAAGGACCATTATTATCGTTATGAAGACGTAATGGCGCTCTTGAAGACGGAACTTTTAATTCCCGGTGACTATCAATCAAGTACCACATTTCGTGCCGACCTTGATTTATGTGAGAATTTAATTTTAAAAAGTGGCTATGAAGGCTACGATTGGTTGCGTGATGACGACTGGCAATACTATCGCTTTGGTTCTTTCCAAGATGGCGTGCGGACCACTGAAGATGAAGCCTTAACCAAACGGGTTAATCGTATTCGACATTATATTAAGACTGTACTACCACCATTTTATCAACATTTAGACGCTGCCAAGACAGGGCGTGATGCCGCCCAAGTACTCTATCAGTTTTTAATAGCTCAAGGTGTTGATCACCAACTCTTGAATTGGCGCGATCAAGCGCTAGCGGCCAATCAACTGACCTTGGCTGACCAACCAGAACAAACATGGCAGACGTTCATGCTAATGCTCGATGAATACGTAACATTATTAGGCGATCAGCCTTTTTCAATTATCGACTTTTGGGATTTATTAGCAGCTGGATTTGATACTGCTCAATATGCTAAAATTCCGTCTACACTTGATCAAGTCGTGATATCCGAATCCGGAATGGTTCAGACTAAAAATCGCAAAATAACGTTCATGATTGGAGCAACCGACCAAGTGATGCCCGATCAAATTGAAACAACCACTTTATTATCAGACCACGATCGTCAATTATTAGTCGATCATTTTAAGCCAGAACAAGCCTTAACTGACGACAGTGCAACGCAAATGAGTTTTGAACCTTATTTAAATTATTTAGCTTATTTGAGTAGTACAGAGGGATTATATTTTACCTATCCATTGAATAACGGTGAAGGGGGGAATTTTACATTATCCCCATACGTTGAGCGGATAAAGCAATATTTTCACCTAACTGAACAAACGGTCCTCGCCGACATTAGTCCTACGAGTACCGCACCAATCACCGGTTCTTGGCGCAGCCTGTTAAGTGACCTCATTCAAGTAGCGCGTCAAGCACAAGCCACTCAGATGATAATCCCTGAACGATGGCTCACGGTCTATCGTTTGTTGCAAAAATCGGCTCAAAGCCATTTTTTAACCAATCAACTCCTGCAAAGTCTGACATATCGTAATCAGCCAGTGCCACTAACGAACGAGATTGTGTACGGCCTTTATGGGACGGAAATTCATACTTCGATTTCAAAATTGGAAGAATTCTACCAGAATCAGTATGCGTATTTCTTAAAATATGGTTTAAAACTGAACGAACGACCTATTTTTGAATTGACACCGGCGAATACTGGCGATTTTTACCATCAAGTCTTAGACCAATTTATAAAGCTAATCCAGGCCCAAAGATTGGTTTTATCAAATTTAGATAATCATCAAATTGATGCTTTGACTGACGAAATTTTACAAAAAGCATATGAACAACCCGAATTTAAAATTTTAAATAAATCAGCGCGCATGGGCTACATCCGACAACAATTAAGTCAGACCATTAAACGCGTTAGTCAAACATTGCGTGATCAGAGTCAACGAACAAATTTACAACCACTGGCCACGGAAGTCTTATTCGGACAGGTTGGTGCCCAACAAGGTTTAGCTGGTTTAGAATTCGAATTGTCCAATCAACGACGAATTAAAGTACGGGGAAAAATCGATCGGATTGATCAGCTGATATTGAACAATCAGGCCTATTTAGGCATTGTCGATTATAAGTCAAGTCAACATAGCTTTAATTTTCGCGATGCTTATTACGGCTTAGCCTTGCAGATGCTGACTTACCTTGAGACTGTCTTGCAAGACCAGGCGGCAATTTTACCAACCCACCGTCAGATTAAACCGGCGGGAGCCTTTTATTTACACCTGCAAAACCCGACATTATCGTTGAAACAACTTAATAAGCAAAAACGTGCTCAACTTCAAAATGGGATGCTTGATAAACTATTGTTGGACCAGTTCAAATACGATGGCTTAATTCTTAACGATGAAACTTTACTTGAAAACCTTGACACCGCCATCGAAAGCGGGTATTCACCACTTTTTAATTTTAATCGCACTAAAAGCGGCACCTTTAATTCTAAACAATTGGTCACCCAGGCCGAATTAAACCAATTAATCGCCCATAACGACCAGTTAATCCAAGCAGCAGGGGAAGCTATTTTTGCCGGTGAAGACGCCTTAAACCCAATTATGCGTCCAGACCGTTCCAATGCGCTCACGATGTCCCCATACAAATCAATTTTTCAATTTGACGCTATGTTACCTGAAAATAATTATCGCCAATTAAAGGCCCTCAACAATCAAGAAGTATTAGCCAAATTAAGACACGAGGAGGAGGATTTTCATGAGTGATCGCCAATTTACACCCACCCAACAAGCAGCCGTTGATCATGCAGGCCATGATATTCTCGTCTCGGCTTCAGCCGGATCAGGGAAAACAACCGTTTTAGTGGAACGGGTGATTCAAAAAATTCTCAATGGAACCGACATTGATTCATTGTTAGTTGTCACGTTTACCGAAGCTGCGGCAGCCGAAATGCGGCAACGGATTCAAGCAGCCCTAAGAAAAAAGGCGAGCGAGGTAACTGATAAAGCTGTCCAACAGCGCCTCCGCCAACAATTAAGTCTTGTTCCGACTGCCCAAATTAGTACTTTACATGCATTTTGTTTACAAGTTATTAAACATTTCTATTACGTTATTAAACTTGATCCGGCGTTTCGCCTATTAAGTGATACTGCTGAGCGACTTTTATTAGAAGACCAGGTTTGGCAATTGGTCCGTGAAAAGCATTATCAATCAAATGATGCCATATTTTATGAGCTAGCACAAAACTTCTCTAACGATCGAAACGATGATGGTCTAACCAATATTGTTTTTGAGTTGTTTAATTTTTCAGGAGCTAATCCAGCTCCTGATGAGTGGTTACAGAATTTAGTAGCCCCATATGTAGTCCCCCAAGCTGGCCTGACAGCGAGTTCTTATTTTAAAACTGCTATTTTACCTAAATTAGAAGCAACGTTAGCAACTTGTCTGAAAGACTTAGCCCTAGCTAACACGCTCAGTCAGACTAACGTAAAATTTGCAGTTTATTTAGCCCCTATCGTAACTGCCCAAAAAACACTGGGCGCAATCCAAGCCAATGCGGCCGATTTAACATGGACCCAATGGCGGACAGCTTTATCTGATGCACAATTAGGACCTACCAAACGTACCAAAAAATTAGAGCCGGAAGAACAAGCGGATAAAGATCGAATTAAAACTGCTCTTGATAATGTAAAGGACGCGATTAATGATCTCCTAACAACCTACTTCGTTTTTGACGAAGCACATACTTCCGAAATTCAGCGTCACGCTGGCCAATTAGTGAACCAACTAGTCACTGTTACACGTGATTTTAAACAAGCCTTTCAAGCTGAGAAAAAACGCCGTCATTTACTAGATTTCGGCGATTTAGAACATTTTTGTTTGAGCATTTTGACCGGCCCAAGTCAGGAATCCCAGGCTGCTCGTTTGTTCTACCAAAATAAATTCAGCGAAATTCTCGTTGATGAATATCAAGATATCAACCAGTTGCAAGAAACCATCATTCAGACCATTGCCAGTCAAGAGCCACGTAATGTTTTCATGGTCGGGGATGTTAAGCAATCCATTTATGCCTTTCGCTTAGCAGACCCTAGTTTGTTTCTTCACAAATACCAACAATTTGCCGAACCAGATAATAACAGCGAACGCATCATCCTTGCTGAAAATTTCCGATCACGGCGCAATATCGATGATTTTGTCAATTTAATTTTCACACAAATTATGGATCGCCAATTAGGCCAATTAGATTACGATCGCAATGCCAAATTACAATATGGGGCAACGTATTATCCAGATGATGCACCAACAAGTCCTACAGAACTATTGTTATATGAAGCCAACCCAACGGATGAAGAAGTCACGGGTCGATTAGATAAAGCGGAGGGGCAAATTGCCACGGTTGCCCAACGCATTAAACACATGATCGACAATCATGAAACTATTTGGGATCGTAATACCCAAACGACAAGACCAATTCGTTATCAAGATATTGTCCTATTGACGCCCACTCGTAATAATAACTTAATCATTCTCGATTATTTCCAACGTTTCGGGTTGCCAATTGTGATTAGTGATGCGCAAAATTATTTTCAAACGACTGAAATTCAAATTATGTTGGCATTTTTGAAAATTATCGATAATCCTAATCAGGATATTCCATTAGTCAGCGTTCTCCGTTCACCAATTGTTGGCTTAAATGAAAATGAGCTAGCTCTCATTCGCATCAATGATAAAACAGATGATTATTATCAAGCGGTTTTCAACTACATTGAACATTTTCAAGCCCAAAAAGCCGGGCAACTCGGCCAACAAGTATTGGAGAAATTAACACATTTTCAAATCCTATTAAACGATTTACGGGCAATTGCTCGTAAACGACCACTTGTCGATTTAATTTGGACAATTTATCAAAAGACTGGCTTTTTAGATTATGCAGGGGGAATGCCAGCTGGGCGTCAACGGCAAGCAAATTTGCATGCACTATATGAACGGGCTGCAACCTATGAGGCAAATGGCTTTAAGGGGCTTTTCCAATTCATTCAATTCATCGAACGGTTGCAAAAGCAGGATAAAGACCTAGCCCAACCGACAAGTCTTGCTAATCAAGACGCCATTTCAGTAATGACCATTCATAGTAGTAAAGGTTTGGAATTTCCGGTCGTCTTCTTATTAGACGCCAGCCACCAATTCAATGAACAAGATTTACGGCGAAATTACGTGCTCGATGACCAATCTGGATTAGGCATTGTTTATCTAGACCCTAAAAGCCGCTTAAAAATTCCAACACTACCTGAATTAGCGATTACCACGCAAAAACGGCAAAAATTACGTGCCGAAGAAATGCGAAAGCTCTACGTTGCCTTAACACGAGCCGAACAACGTCTGATTATTGCCGGCAGTTGTGATAACCAAACTAAACTGCTAGCAACCTGGCAAAAAGGGCAGCAAAATACTGACATCCGTTTAGCAGCTTCCGTTCGTCAAGCTAGCACTAATTTGCTTGATTGGATTGGATTAAGTTTGATTCGGCATCCTAGAGCTCGCGATTGGACCGATACGGGAACGCCGTTTTTACCACTTAGTGATGATCCTACCGAATTTAAACTTACCTTTACTAGTGAAGCACGTCTTGGCGAATTACCAGGGACTTTACATCACGATCAAGATTGGGGTCACCAACAACAAGTTGCACTCAAAGCAATCGATTTAACAACGGATTTTGCCAAAGCACTTCAAGATCAATTAACTTTCAACTATCCGGCCAAAGGGGCTACTGAAACAACCGCTTATCAATCAGTTTCTGAGGTAAAACGTCTTTTTGACGATCCAGATAATGATCAATTGGGGCAGCTAAGCTTCAAGGCGGATTCGGCACAGCAAATACATCGGTATGTCACTGATACATTACCACAGCCCCAATTTATGCAAACAGTCCGCCAACCAAGCTCAACCGAAATTGGGACGGCGACCCATTTAGTCTTACAAGAAATTGACCTTCATCACCCCGTGACGGCCAATCAGGTCCAAAGTGTGATTGATCGTTTAATTTTACAGAAAAGTCTAGCACCAAACGTTGCCCAACAGATTAACATTGCTTCAATTACGACTTTTTTTGAAAGTAATTTAGGTCAGCAATTACTAGCTAATCCACAACAGGTTCAACGGGAAGTACCATTTTCCCTTTTATTACCTGCTGCATCCCTGTTTGCGGGACTCCGGTCTCAAGATGAAGATTCGCTTTTAATTCATGGTATTATGGATGGTTATTTGAGTACTGCCGACGAATGCCTTTTATTTGATTACAAAACCGACTTTGTTAATCCAGCTGATCCAAAAGCCGGAATCGCAGCCATCAAAGCCCGGTATACCGGCCAAATTAATCTGTATAGTGCCGCGTTAACCCAAATCACTAACCGACCAGTAACCGGCAAGTATCTGTATCTACTGTCAATTGGGCAACTAGTTGCCATTGACTAGACTGGTTTCTATGTACCATTCATAGTATGATTAATATAATAATGAGTAAAGTATTGGTGACAGTATGAACCAAGAGACAATTTACGCCGTCGTAGATTTAGAAACGACCGGCACAAACATTAAAGAGGGCGACCGTATAATTCAATTTGGTTGTGCGCTTGTTCAGAATGGCAAAATTATTCAAACAATTTCGCAAGATGTAAATCCACTTCGCGAAGTACCGACTAAAATTCAACATCTGACGCATATCACTGCTGATCAACTCGAATTGGCTCCGATATTCGAAGACTTAGCACCAACGCTAGTTGAACTCTTATCCGGTACTGTTTTCGTGGCCCATAATATCAACTTTGATTTACCTTTTTTAAACGGTGAATTAGAACGGGTCGGGCAAAAGCCCCTTAATTTGTCGGGAATTGACACTGTTGAACTCGCGCAGATTATCTTACCCGAAGCCCCCAGCTATCGGTTACAAGATTTAACCCAATTATTAGCAATTGAACACGATAATCCCCATCAAGCTGATAGCGATGCTCTAGTTACCGCCAAATTATTCTTAAAATTAATGGGTCGGCTTAAAGCGTTACCATTAGTAACGTTAGAACGGCTTAGCGACCTTGGTGCTGGTTTATTACGTCAAACTGGTGATTTTTTCACAGTAATTGCTAACCAAATGCACAATCAATCGAGACCGCTACCTAATAACCTCTTAATCCGTGAAAATATTGCGCTGCGTAAACCAGCAGCAGAATCGTTTGAAATCTACCCAGGAACTAGTTTTGCAGCCGATTATCCACTGAACGAATCAGCAAAAAAAAGCTTGTTAAAACCGCATTTAAAATGGCGTAAAGCACAAGCGACAATGATGGACATGATTCATAATAACTTTGAAGCTTCGACACCTGAACCATTGCTGATTGAAGCTGCCACTGGATTAGGTAAGACGATTGGTTATTTATTACCCTATAGCTACCGGATGACCCCTACGCATAAACTGGTTGTCGCAACGTCAACGACTCTATTACAAGACCAAATTTTAACGCAAGCTCGACCATTACTTGAGAAATTAGTGGGTCGTCAAATTAATGCGGAAGTCGTTAAAAGTCCCCGACATTATCTTGATTTACATCGATTTGAACTATCCTTGCGTCTACCACATAAGAATCGAATGGTTCGTTTGTTGCAAATGAAGATTTTAGTTTGGTTAACACAAACCACAACGGGTGATTTAGATGAACTCAACTTAACGAGTTACCAAACACCTTTTTTTAACAACGTTCAACACCGCGGTTTGGCAAGTCTTCAACCACAAGCACCGTTTTATCACGATGACTTCTTACGGCGATTACACAAACGACAACAACAAGCTGAATTACTCGTCACTAACCACGCCTATTTAGCAGAACATGCTGCTGACCACCAAACTTGGGGTGCAAAACCATATCTTGTGTTAGATGAAGCTCAAAATATGATTTTTAACGTTCAAAAAACGGCCCAACAAGCTTGGGAGCTTTCACATTGGCAACTGTGGACGCAAAAGGGGCTCCAATACACTGATTCCGATCAAACCAATAATAGTCTAGTACGGCTATTTCCCGTAAAATCTGAGCAGGCACGGTCACTCAAATTAGTTCACAAAAACTTGAAAAAACTCAATCGGACCGTCGCTGTATTACAAACATATTTAACTACAGCTTTTGTACTGCCACAGCCTAAGGCACACGAGACTTTCAGTGAACGCTATTTAAATCCGGATGAAGTTGTCCAATTTGTAACGGCCTGCCACCAAGACTTCAATCAACTTAATCGACAACTATTAACGATTCAAGATCATTTTCTAACATTGCGATTCTGGCTTGAACAACATCTCGAACAATATACAGAAAGTGATCTCAGTATTTGGCAATCATTTGAAAATGACATTAATCTTTTGCTAGCCGATATTGAAGCCTATCAACATTTTGAACAACTATTCATCACGACAATACCCCAAGAGCGACATGCGTTGATGATCCAGATGACCCAACCCAAACAGCCCAGTCAATTACCCCAATTTAAACTACAATGGCAATTACTATCGGCTGGCTCACAGACGCAACAAATTCTGTCCCATTTTGAACCAGTTACATTGACTGGAGCGACATTAGCGGTAAATGGTCGCTTCGATTATATACAACGTGAACTCGGATTTACCGCGGATCAACCTTTAATAACTAAGAAACTACGTAGTCCATTCCGATTTAAACAACAAGCGCGTTTCTTTATTGCTGAAGACGGTCCAAATCAAAAACAATTAATGCCAAACGAGTATCAACAGGCAATTGCCGAGCAACTACTGACTTTGTTGATCGGCAACTCACATCAAGCATTAGTCCTCTTTAACTCCAACCAGACTCTGGAACGAGTGTACTACGCTCTTAGTCGTGCTGGTCTATCACTTGATCGAGAAATTCTGGCACAAGGAATTACCGGAAGCGCTGAAAAGATTACTAAACGGTTTATGCTTGGTCATGATTCAATTTTATTAGCAACCAGTAGCTTCATTGCCGGAGTTGATTTCCCAGAATCAGCTTTAGAACTCGTAATCTTAGTCCAGTTACCGTTTGATGCACCGAATGCTTTGCAGACGCGGATTCGTTATGCCCAGCTATCAGCCCAAGGGATTAATCCCTTTAAAGCCGAGGCGCTACCAAAAGCAACCATTAAACTCCGCCAAGCCTTTGGTCGATTAATCAGGACGCCTAACGACCGAGGCGTCTTTATCTGCTTAGATGCCCGTTTATTGACGACGCAATACGGCCATCAAATGCGCCGGTCCTTACCAACTAGTTTGCCGCAAAAAGCAGCACCGGTTCAAACTATTCGCGAATTAACAGATTTATTTTGGTTAAATTCGCACTAAGATTGCTTTTTCAACGCCGATCCTAGTTATTTTTTGCTATAATAGGGCTTATTCAAGCAGCAAGGAGAGAAAACAGCGTGCGCAAATATAAGAGGTGGCTTTGGATATTCTTATTGGTGGTAATCATCGGTAGTATGTGGTTTATTTATCACCAAGCTAGAAACCCTGCAGCCACGGCTGAAACCAGAGCAATCAATATTGCTCAAAAATATGCGAAATTACAACATCCCGATGGTTTCTATACTTACCACCGAAATGCAACGTACTATACCGTTAGCGGAAAAGACGTTGACAATCATGGCATCTTCGTTTTAATCAATGAAAAAGGTAATCATGCAACAGTCTACCGACAAAGTAGTGGTATTTCTAAAAATGACGCATTGGAAAAGACTTGGTCAACCAAAAAGCCCCAAAAAGTTTTGAACATTAATTTTGGCTTATATCAGAGCAAACCAGTTTGGGAAATTGTCTATCGGAGTGTTAAGGGACGCCTTTGTTACCTAACACTTGATTTTAAAACCGGAAATACCATCCAACTGATTGAAAATATCTAGGTAGTCTAAATAGGGGGCTGTTGTTACTGACATTTTGTTATATAATACTAATTATCAGTTATTTTGAACTGTTACAAAATCAATAATGCACATAAGGAGACAGAGTTAATGGTTAAAAAAATCAATATTATCGATGCAAAAGACCATGTCGATGAAGAAGTTAAAATCGGCGTTTGGTTAACCGATAAACGTTCCAGTGGAAAAATTTCATTCCTCCAATTACGCGATGGGACTGCCTTTTTCCAGGGAGTAGTTGTTAAAAGCCAAGTCAGCGAAGCTGTTTTCCAATTGGCTAAAGATGTAAAACAAGAAGCAAGCATGTGGGTGACTGGTGTGATTCATGAAGATACACGTTCTCACTTTGGTTATGAAATTGAAATTTCAGCCATCGAATTAATCGGAGACAGTGGTGATTATCCAATCACACCAAAGGAACACGGTATTGAATTTTTATTAGATCATCGTCACTTATGGTTACGTTCAAAGCGGCCATTTGCAATTATGAAGATCCGAAATGAGATTATTCGCGCTTCTTATGAATTCTTTAATCAAGAAGGTTTCATCAAGATGGACCCACCAATTTTGACTGGTAGTGCACCTGAAGGGACGACCGAGTTATTCCATATCGAATATTTCGATAGTGATGCTTACTTAACACAAAGCGGTCAATTATATGCTGAAGCTGGTGCAATGGCTTTTGGTAAAGTCTTCACCTTCGGCCCAGTTTTCCGTGCTGAAAAATCGAAGACTCGGCGGCATTTAACGGAATTCTGGATGATTGAACCGGAAATGGCATTCACAACTCAGGAAGAAAGTCTTGTAGTACAAGAAAAGTATATTGCTTATCTTGTACAAAACGTGATTGATCATTGTGCCTATGAATTAAAACTGTTAGATCGAGACATCGATCAATTGAAGAAATACACAACAACACCTTATCCACGAATTTCATACGATAAGGCTGTTGAAATGTTACAAGCAGCTGATTTTGATATCAAATGGGGCGATGATTTTGGTGCCCCCGACGAAACCTACTTGTCCGACCAATTCGAACAACCCGTTTTTATTTTAAATTATCCTAAAGCAATTAAGCCATTTTATATGAAATCACATCCTACCCGTGATGATGTTTATTTATGTGCTGACCTACTAGCTCCAGAAGGCTACGGCGAAATTATTGGTGGCAGTGAACGTGAAACTAACTTTGCTAAGTTAGAAGCTGAAATCCAAAAGATGGGCTTAGACCTTGAGGAATATCAATGGTATCTCGACCTACGTCGTTATGGTTCCGTACCACATTCCGGGTTTGGTTTAGGTCTCGAACGGGCAATCACTTGGATCTGCGGTATCGATCATCTTCGGGAAGCAATTCCATTCCCACGAATGATTAACCGGATTAAACCGTAATAATAAAAAAAGAGCCCGCTCCTGATTACATAAGAAGGGGGCTCTTTTTTTATTATTACTAAATTGGTTACAATAAAATCATAAAATATTTTTAGAAAAGAAGGCTAGAATATGAAGGAACTCACCGCGTTTTTGCAAGGTGGTCAATTAAGTGTATCTCGACTGCTACTGCAACATTATCAAGCACTTAAGATGTCTTCTGAAGAATTGGTCGTTTATTTGCAACTCAGTGATTTTGCCAGCCAAAATGACGATTTTCCGGATTTAGCAGTGATTGGTGATCGCATGGGAATTGCGCCGAAACAGATTTATAACTTGATTCATCAGTTATTACAAAAAAAATTAATTACGCTCAAATCAACTGTAAATGACACGGGACAAGCAGAGGATCATTATGATTTAACACCAGCTTTAACGAAATTAAGTATTTTGGCTGTCCAAGATACGCAACTTAATCAGCAATCCATGGATTCGCATCAACGGAGCACTGTTTTTAACTTAGTAGAACAAGCATTGGGTCGCCCCTTATCGCCACTTGAATCCGAAATTGTCGCCAATTGGTTAGATTTAGATCACTATCAACCTGAATTAATTCAATTAGCTGTTCGAGAAGCTATTTTGAATCAAGTTTATTCTTTAAAATATGTTGATAAAATTTTACTCAACTGGCAAAAACAAGATATTACTGATAAGACGTCTTTGCAAGCTTACCAAAAAAACCATCCAAGACGTTAGTTAGGAGCTATTTAAATGTTATCAAAAGCGAAAACCCAATGGGCGATGCAACAATTATATGTGCTGCTTCCTGATGCGAAAGGTGCCCTGATTGCTAAATCACCATTTCAATTATTAATTGCGGTCATGCTCAGTGCCCAAGCGACAGATATTTCAGTCAATAAAGTCACACCACAACTATTTGCCGATTTTCCGACCCCAAATAGTTTTGCCAATGCCGATATAACTGCAATTGAAGCGGATATTCACTCAATTGGACTCTATCACCACAAAGCTCAATATATCAAAACTTGCTGTCAGCAATTAATCGACAAATTTGGTGGTCAAATGCCGCACACTCACTTTGAATTAGAGCAACTTGCAGGGGTTGGCCGAAAGACTGCCAATGTGGTTTTAGGCGATGCCTTTCATATCCCGTCATTTGCTGTTGATACTCACGTAACACGGATTGCTAAACGGCTCAATATTAGTCAAGTAGATGCTTCAGTCACCCAAATTGAAATCGACTTTCAAACCAAATTACCTCAAAAAACGTGGATTCAAGCCCATCATACCTTAATCAGCTTTGGCCGCCAAGTCTGTACAGCACGTAACCCACACTGTACCGAATGTCCATTACTCACTATCTGTAAAAGTGGCCAAAAGCGCCTTATAAAGAATACTTAAAGAGCCATTCAACTAACGTTAAACGTTGTGTTGAATGGCTCTTTAAGTGTTCTAAGGGGTGGTGGCTTCTGTATTCCCTGTACCAGAATTAGGTGTTGGCGGTGCCACAGAAGATGATTCAGATTGAGACTGCGAACTTTCGACCGGGGTACTTGATGATGTTTCCGGTACACTTGAAGATTCACTAGGTGTTTCAACAACACTACTGCTTGCATCAGAAACTTCGCTACTTGAACTCACTGGCGTTTCTGAACTAGAGTAGAGGACGCTACTACTTGAAGATAAGCGACCTGAGTAACTAGGAATTGTTGTTGTTCCTTTAATATAGAGTTCACGAACGCCAGCAACATTCTTAGCAACCACATTACTTGGCATTACCCAATTGGAATTCGTACTGTTTTGGGCAAGATAGAGCATCATTGCTTTATAGATATAAGCGGCTACGTTACGTTCAGCCATGGTTAAACCGTTTTTCAATGGCTCATCATAACCAGTCCAAACAGTGATTGAGTAGTTTTTAGTATAACCGGCAAACCAACTATCCTTAGCTAGCGAAGCATCTAAACCAGATTTTGCGATTTCTTCACTTGAATAATCGGTAGTCCCAGTTTTTGCGGCTTGATGGAGTCCTGGAATTTGTGCCAGTGTCCCCGAGCCATTGCGAATAACATCTTTCAACATATCAGTCACCATATAAGCAGTGGAACTCTTCATTGCTTGAGTCCCATCGGTATCGTAGCTATGCGTAATCCCATCGGTTGTTTCAATTTTGTGAATATACGTCGGCGCATAATAAGTACCACCGTTGGCAAATGCACCATACGCAGCAGCTTCATCAACAGTGGAGACATTTCCACCAATCCCATAGGACAGACCTGCATCATCGGGAACGGTAATCCCTAGACCTTTGACAAATTCACGAGCTTTAGTCATGCCTACTGCTTCTAATAGTTCAATTGCAGGGACATTACGAGAGTTTGCAAGCGCATTGCGGGCCGTAATGGTCCCGAGGTAACGCCCATCAAAATCATGCAATTGAATATTAGTCCCCGGATACGTATAAGGAACATCTTGCAGTTTATGAGCAGTTGAATAGTCTAAATATTCAATAGCGGGCCCGTAATCCATCAATGGTTTCATCGAAGAACCATTGCTTCGACCAGATTGAACGGCCCGATTATAACCCAGCTGAACGGCGCCTGTTTTACGACCGCCGATCATAGCCACGATATGCCCGTTATTAGGGTCAGTAATTGAAACTGCTGTTTGTAACTGATCGTCTGGAAATGGAATGCTGGGATCATTATTTACTATATTATATAACTTACGTTGCGCATCCATATTAATATTAGTGTACACTTTTAAACCGCTCGTATATGGATCATAGCCTTTTTGCTTTAAATCGGCGAGGACCTCTTTAACATAGGCATCCGTTGCTTTGGAATCAGTTGAATTATTAGCAACGGCTTGTTGATTAACTAAGCCAGTATTGATTGGCACTTGTTTAGCTTCAGTCGCTTCAGTCGCGGAAATTTTATTATTCCGTAAGAGGGCATCAAGAACTAAGTCGCGCCGTTTTTTGGCTAAATCAGGGTGCCGATAGGGATCATAATTACTGGGTGATTGTGGCATTCCGGCAATTAACGCAAGTTGTGGTAAATCCAATGTTTTCAATGATTTGCCAAAATAATATTTAGCGGCTGTTCCCATTCCGTTGACTCCATTATTCAGATACACTTTATTCATGTAATATTCTAAAATCTGATCTTTTGAATATTGTCGTTCGACTTGAACTGCAAGCCACGCTTCTTGCGCTTTTCGTTTGAATGTTTGGTCACTAGTTTTAGTTGAAAATTTCGATAGTTTAATTAATTGTTGCGTTAAGGTACTCCCACCTTGTAAACCCAGTGGGGATCTACCAGTTACATTAGCAACGGCCGCCGAAGCAATCCGAATCGGATCAATCCCGAACTTTTCTTTGTAGAAACGGCGATCTTCAATTGACACAACTGCATCTTTTAAAGTTTGGGGGATCTGATTGCTTTTGACATATGTCCGACTTTCACCACCAATTGTTTTAAAGGGTTTTCCTTTATCGTCATATAAAATTGTTGCATTCGGGCTTTGTAAATCACCTTGCGATAATTGAGGCGTGTCTTTAGCATAATAAGCAAATACCCCAATTCCAGCAACCAAAAAGACAACCATTAATAACAATAACCACTTTAAAAATCTTAAAAATACCGGTTGATGCTTCTTGCTAATGGGTTTAGCTGTAACTTTATGACGTGCAACCCGCGAATTACTTGTATTTCGATTATCGGACATTATTCATTAAACTCCTTTGTTTTGTTGCATTAATAGCAGATCAACGGCATCTAAGTAGGGGATAATTGGATTAAGTTGATACTTAATTTCAAATCCGTTTTCAATCACATCACTGAGAGGAATGGATTTCCGTGCTCCGTTAACTTGAGCATCCCAGCGGCTGATCAACCTCGTTGCAGGGTACAAAAAAAGCCGCTGTAATGGCACAAATTTCATAATGACAAAACAAATCCCGCCTTGATGCAGGCAAGCTCTGAAATGTTCAATCTGATGTTGATGAAAGTTACGAAAAGGGAAGGCCGTTTTATTTTTCGTCTCCTTAGCTTCAAAATCAAGATAGCGTCTCTGATAAACGCCATTATAATCAGTAGTAGAGGCCTGCTTAAAATAGGCTTCCTTAATGACCGCTTGACTGCGAGCTGGATAATCGACTTTCACAATTTGAATCGGCGTTGGCTTTTTATATATTACAGCAGTTTCATGCAAACGGTAATATTGGTTGCTATGATTAAGTTCTTCTTCTAACGTCATCCCGCGATTACCAAATAAAGTAGTTGCTTTTAGTTGCTGCGCTTGATTTTTAGTTGATTTTGTCTCATTATTTGAGTAGGGCTGTCCGTTAGGATAATGAAAGACCATTGAAAATCACACTCCTGTCCTACTATTATAGCAATCTTTAGTTTAATTGAAAATCATTTGGGAGGGACCAGACTTGAAACGACTATGGGTAAGCGGCTATCGAAGCTATGAGCTCGGTATTTTTGGCGATACCGATGTGAAATTGAAAGTAATTAAATATTCATTAAAAAAACAGTTAACGCAATATCTAGATGATGGACTGGAATGGCTGATTACTGGTGGCCAAATGGGAATCGAGCAGTGGAGCCTCCAGGTGGCGACCGAATTAAAAGCTATTTATCCAGATTTAAAACTAGCCATGATGTTGCCATTTAACGATTTTGGTCAGCAATGGAACGCGCATAACCAAGCCCAATTAAGCCAGTTAAAAGCAACTGTCGATTTTTGCCAACCTGTAACTAATGCACCTTACGCTGGTCCACAACAACTACGCCAATATCAACAGTTTATGCTAAAGCATACGGATGGTCAGCTATTATACTATGATCGTGACGCAACTGGTAAACCGGAATATGACTATCATGCAGCGCAACAATATCAAGAAACGCAAGCTTATCCTATTAATCTAGTTGATTTTTTTGAATTACAGGACCTAGCAACCGAGTTGGCAGAATTAGACGAGCAAAAGTTTTAATTCTTATATAACTTTGCTATAATGAGAATTATAGTACATTTATTCTAAATGAGGTGTCAAAATGGACGATCAAATTGAAATTGAACTAAACCCAACTGATATATTAAAAAAAGAATTTAAAACGAAAATCCGCGGTTATGAACCCGAAGAAGTTGATGGTTATCTTGATTTAGTCATTAAAGACTATCAGACCTATCAGGAAACAATCGATCGATTAACGGCTGAAAATACACGTTTATTTAATAAAGTCGATGAATTAAATCGTCAATTAAGTGCTGCCGATAACGTCAAAGAAAGCACACCACAACAAGCTTCGGCCGCAACGAACTATGATATTTTAAAACGTCTGTCAAATCTTGAACGTCATGTTTTTGGGGCTAAGTTGAGTGAACAAAATTCAGCGCCACAAACAAGAGTACAAAACCAGTCACAATATAATGAGACAAATCTTTAATCTTATGATATACTTATAGACATTGATTTAATATTTGTAAATCTTGAGTAATCGCGGTCTACAATTAGTAGGCTGAGGAAGGTCCATGCCCGCACAAGCTGAGATGCTTGTAGTGTTCGTGCCTGGCCCAATAAGCCAGGGTACCTTAATGGTAACGGCGGAAAAAGCGCTAAAACTTCGGTCATGCGTGAATATCCTTAAATAGTGCCACAGTGACGGAGCGTCTTTGGAAACTGAGGCGGTGGAACGAGGTAAACCCCGCGAGCGAGTAACCCAAACTTTGGTAGGGGCGTCTCATTTATGGAAATGAACTAAAAATGAGAGTTCGTAAGAACAGATAGATGATTACTGAAGGAGCTTTCTTCCTGGGAAAGTTCTGGAACAAAACATGGCCTATAGAGGTTTACAATCAGGTGGCTTGGGCTTTTTGCCCAAGCTCTTTTTATTTAAAATATAATTTCCTAAGGGGATCTTTAAAAACATGACTTACCAACTATATGCCACAATGGCAAGTGGAATTGAATCCATTACGGCCAAAGAATTACAACATCTTGGTTATGAAACACGTTCAGACAATGGCCGGGTGTATTTCGAAGGTGATGCGGCAGATATTGCCAAAGCCAATCTTTGGTTACGCAGTGCTGATCGAGTGAAAATTGTGATTGGCCAATTTGAAGCCAAAACCTTCGACGACCTTTTTGAACAGGTTAAGGCTTTACCGTGGGACGAATTCTTACCATTAGATGCCGCTTTTCCAGTTGCTGGGCGTTCGGTCCGCTCAACGCTGCATAGTGAACCAGACGTCCAAGCTATCACTAAAAAAGCAATTGTTGATAAGTTAAGCACCGTTTATCACCGCCGAACACGGCTAGCTGAAACTGGTTCGGTTTATCCATTAGAAGTCAGTATCTTAAAAGACATGGTGACGATTAGCTTAGATACCACTGGCCCCAGTCTATTCAAACGGGGTTATCGGCTTGAAAAAGGGGAAGCGCCATTAAAGGAAAACTTTGCGGCTTCACTTATTCTACTAAGCCATTGGCAATCGGACATGCCATTTGTTGATCCAACAACTGGTTCGGGAACGATTGCAATCGAAGCTGCCTTAATCGGACATAATATCGCACCTGGATTACACCGTAAGTTTGCCTTTGAAAATTTTGAGTGGATCGATGCTACTATCTTAGCTGATGCCAAGGCTGAGGCTAAAGGCCAAGAAAAAGAGACCCCCCTTGAAATTTTCGGTTATGATATCGATCAAAATATGATTGATATTGCCCGTTTAAACGCTAACGAAGCTGGCGTCTTGCACGATATTGAATTTAAACAATTAGCTGTTAAAGACTTCAAAACTGATTTAACTAATGGGGTGATTATTGCTAATCCACCATATGGTAAACGGCTGAGCGATCAAACTCAAGCACGAGCATTGTACCAGGAAATGGGCAATACTTATCGCCCATTGAAGACTTGGAGTAAATACATTTTAACGAGTGACTTACAATTCCAAGAATCTTACGGTCAACGTGCAACGAAGCGACGGAAACTCTACAACGGTCGAATTCAAACCGATTTATTTCAATATTGGGGACGTCCTGTATGGCCACGTACTGAAAAAATCGCAAAGTAAAAATAAAAGACAATTCCCCCGCTATATTCGGAATTGCTTTTTTATTTGCTCAAAATCCATTATAATTAAGATTACTTCAATAATAAGGTGAGGGATCGACTTGACAGTCATATTAGCAGCAGAATCAATTCCTGAACAACATATTAAGGCACTAACCAAACAAGGGTTAACCATTATTAACCATGCAGATTTGAAAAGAAGTCAATTAGACAAAATTGAAATTATGTTCGGTTGGAACAAAGAAATTGGTCCTCAAATTTTAGCAACGCCTGGGAATCAATTAAAGTGGATTCAAACCGCAAGCTCGGGTATTGATTATTTACCATTATCAACATTGGCAAAACAGGGCGTTCGCGTCTCGAATGCCCGCGGTATGCACGCAAAACCAATCGCCCAGACCGCTTTGAGCTACATACTATACTTTACCCGTGGGATTTATCAAAGTTTACCTGCACAAACAACGCATCAATGGGACCATCATGCTATTGGTGAACAGACAATGAATTTAGAACATCGCACACTCTTGATTTTCGGAACGGGACAAATTGGTGAAGAGATTGCAAAATATGCGCACGTCATGGATATGCACACAATTGGCGTCAATCGTCACGGAAAACCCGTTGCCAATTTTGATCAGATTCTAACTGACACGGATTATCAGCAAGTATTGCCACAAGCAGACTTCGTGGTTAATGTGATGCCGTTAACATCGGTTACTAACCGGTTCTTTGACACCACCTTTTTCTCGCAACTTCATCGTGGGGCTTACTTCTTCAATTTGGGGCGGGGTGCTTCAGTTGACGAAGCAGCTTTGATGCACTACTTACAAACTAAACATTTAGCAGGCGCGGCAATCGATGTTGCCCAAAATGAACCACTAGCCAGTGATTCACCATTATGGACTACACCGAACTTGATTATCACGCCACACGTTTCCGGATACATTGCTGATATCCATGAACGACTATTTAAAATTTTTGAACAAAATTTACCTGGCTATTTGGATAAGGGAGAATTGACCGTCAATTCAGTAGACTTATCAGCAGGGTATTAAAAAAAACAGAGTTAAGCCGTTGGTCTTAACTCTGTTTTTTTGGCTTTTAAAGGTCACTTTTCAAACTCGCATTTTAAGCAACTTTGGTGACCACTTGTCCGATTTTCAATCTGAAACGCGCTTAAAATGCGCCTGTGATGATTGACGTGGAATAAACGTGATCAGACCGCGATTTAGACGTAGCAGCTATTTAATGTATTCGAGCGCATTCTTTTGGTACAAAGAATGCGCTCAAAATCCCTTTAAATCAACAATAATCAAGGGTGCAAAATACAACCGCATGGTTTATAATGATATAGACAAAAAGAATGCGGTCAAAAAGGTGGAAAAAACATGCGAAAATCGCGAACTAAAAAAGGGCAAAAACTAAATGTTCAACCGTTACGGACAAAAGACGAGATTGAAGATATGAAAGTCATCTTACGCCATTCACAAATGGGGAGCCGTAATTATTTATTATTTTTACTCGGCATTAATACTGGCTTACGATGTTCTGATATCGTGCAATTAAAAGTCAAAGATGTGATCGAAGATAATCCCGTCATCGTTGAACAAAAAACGGGTAAGTGGCGACAAATTAGTTTGACCAGTTTACGGCCGTACATCAGTGCCTATATTCAAAATAATGAATTAGTAGGTAATGATTGGTTATTTCCAAGCCGTGTCGGCGATAACCACATCACTGTCAACGGGGTTTATCGCTTGTTAACTGAAGCCGGGAAGAAGCTCGGTCGCAATGATATCGGCACTCATACGATGCGTAAAACTTACGGCTACTGGTTCTATAAACAATTCGGTGATGTTCGATCATTAATGATTGACTTTGGTCATTCGACGCAAGAAACAACGCTGCATTATATCGGTATTACTCAAGATGAAGTGTTGAGTAAGAAACAGCAATTGGCGATTGGCCTTTAAAAAAAGCTTGCATTAAAGTAATGTCTAAGGTGTATAGTAAAGACAATATAATAGGAAGAGATAGGTGATTACAGTTTTGAAAACAGCTACTTTTATGGGTCCTGGTCAAATGACCATTACCGAAGCACCAAAACCAACGATTGAAAAACCAACAGATGCAGTTGTTCGAATTATCCGTGCGTGTGTCTGTGGTTCGGATTTATGGTGGTACCGCGGGATTTCAAAACGGGAAGTGGGCAGTTTTACCGGTCACGAAGCAATTGGCGTCGTTGACGCTGTCGGGACTGACGTAAAAAATGTTAATGTCGGTGATTTTGTGATCGTGCCATTTACCCATGGTTGTGGACACTGCGCTGCTTGTATAAACGGTTTTGAGGGCGATTGTACCAACCGCGAGAATAATCCTGGTGGCTACCAAGCCGAATACCTCCGTTATCATAATGCAAACTGGGGACTGGTTAAGATTCCTGGCCAACCAAGCGATTACTCTGATGAAATGCTCAATAATTTATTGACGCTTTCTGACGTTATGGCGACTGGCTACCACGCTGCCGTTAGTGCTGAAGTTAAACCTGGTGACACAGTGGTTGTCATGGGCGATGGTGCTGTTGGTTTGTGTGGGGTGATTGGAGCTAAATTACTTGGCGCTAACCGGATTATTGCGATGAGTCGTCATGCAGATCGCCAAAAATTAGCCCTTGAATTCGGTGCAACGGATATTGTTGCTGAACGTGGTGATGAAGCCGTCGCGAAAGTGATGGCACTCACCAACAATGCAGGGGCCAATGCCGTCTTAGAATGTGTCGGAACCGAACAATCTGTTGAAACAGCTGTGGCCGTCGCTGGGGCTGGCGCCATTATTGGACGTGTTGGGATTCCACAAAAAGCTGAAATGAATACAAACGCCTTATTCCGTAAAAATATCGGACTCCGTGGGGGCGTTGCAGCAGTAACTACCCATGATAAAGCGCGGTTACTTGATGCTGTTTTAAAGGGTGAAATTAACCCTGGTCAGGTTTTCACACAACGCTTTACATTAGATCAAATTCAAGCAGCGTACGCTGCAATGGATGAACGAAAAGCCATCAAATCGTTATTAGTAATTAGTGATTAATTTTAAGAAAATTCAAAAGCCGTCCGGAGAAGTTATCCGAACGGCTTTTTATGTCAAATTAATTTAAGTAAGTAACCACCTAAGCAACCAAAGATAAGACTTAATAAACTACCGATTAAATAGTATTCTGCGAAATGATGTTGATTGGCTTCAATGGCGCGAAAACGTGTCAGGGCTTTGATTGCTACTACAACCGCAATACTCGCAACATTATTCGTATAAAATAATAATAAAATCGCCAAACGCTCAAGCCGACCAATATGTCGCCCCAATTGTGCCCGGTCTGGCAAACGTTCCGCATTTAGATCTAAACTTTTTAAAAATAAACTAATGAAATAATCAGCAAAATATAACGTACCAATCGTAACGCTTGCGGCTAATAACCACCGACTCATAGTCGTTGTTTGCCAATTAGTCATCAATAATCGACTAACCATCCCAATGACCAACAGGTGTAAAAGCTGATCGAAGATGTAACTAATTAGGGGAACTTGATTGGTTTTTAATCGTAAGGTCCGTTTTAAAATAGGCTGACAATTCTGCTTAGTGACGTCGATTAGCCAGTGGGTTATCACAGCAATTATTAAGCTAATCACGAATATTTCAATCGATGGCCAACTTGAAACCCGCATCAGTTTTCCGACTAACCAGATGCCGATAGCCACTGGAACTTGAGTCAATGCATGACCCAATAACGGGTACCATTTAGCAGCTAGTTTCATCGAGCGCTTGCACCGGGCCATCTGATCAGATTGGATTAAAAAATCTGTGCAGAGATGGGCTAACAGTAAAATCGCCAATAACGTCATGCGGTCACCACCACCAGGTTCCTTAGTTGCGCACGAATGGTTGTTAACGTCTGTTCAATCAGTGGATAATCCATCTGATTAAGTAGGCGGCTAATTTTACTGGAAGCCACAGCGCGCGCTTTTTGTTGCGTATAATCCACTTGGTACGTTGTCACCCCATATGCTTCCCATAAAATTTGAGCCAATTCATAGCGTTTTAAGGTTGGCTGCGCATAAAGTAGGGCAAACGCCTCTTTCCGCAGTTCGGTATTTAATAACCGTTCATAAATTAAATACAACAAAGCACTGATGCCGTTAGCGACTTCTGCGGACTGATCAGTGACTAATTGCCACTTAAAAAGTGAGGTTGGAAATGGATAGCCAAGGGGTAAAGTTGCCCCTTGCATTAACCGTTTTGCTTGGTTAACTGCCGTCAAGGCATTAACAATTACCGAACCATTAACGCGATTGACATCTTGATAATCCGTTTTTTTAACAGTTGCTAGCGTTCCTAATCCAACACCAAAATAAAATTCGGGTAAGTCTGCTGACCCAAAAAGTGGTTGCCAAAATTGTCTAAAGGCCACACTGCGTAAATAGGCGTTACAAAAGATAAATAAATCTGCCAACTGGGCTTGATCCGCCGCTTGAAAACCACCTAATAAACCATCACCATCTTTTACCATAAAAGGTGTGAGTAAGTCTGGAAAACGGGTATTTAGTTTTTTCTGTAAGTGCTGTAATAAGGTTAAAACCTGGGCTTGATCAGTAAAATTCGTCCGACTACCAACTAAATCGATAAAGCAATAAGCAGCACGCATAATGAACCCCCTCTAAAAACATTTGATTATAAGCACATAATAGCTGAATATATCCTAAAAATCAAATGTTTATGGATGAGACTTGCCTTTTTCATCAACAGTGATATAGTTAACTACATAAGTAACTAACTTAATCGACTAACGAAATTAGGTGATCCTTTGTTTTTTGAATTTAATAACGACATTCCAATTTATCGACAGATTGCCGATCAAATTGAAGAAGGCATTTTTACCGGTGTTTTTCCGCCGGAAAGTCAAGTGCCTTCAACAACCGAGATTTCAAGGCAATTTAATATCAATCCAGCAACTGTTTTGAAAGGGATGAATCAACTTGTTGAAAAAGGTTTAATTGAAAAAAAAAGAGGGCGCGGGATGTTTGTCACCACAACAGCACCACAGCAAATTAATCAACAACGGCAAGCTGAATTTTTCGACCATTATGTCGCAGCGTTCATCACAAAAGCACAACAACTGCAATTATCAAAGGACGACTTAGTTGCACTGATTGAAAGGGGCTATCAAAATGACTGATTTAACGACTAACCATCTGATTAAACAATTCGGGAATCGCGTTGTACTAGACGATATTAATTTAACCTTAAAACCAAATACGATTTATGGCTTGCTAGGGCGAAATGGTGCTGGTAAAAGTACTCTATTAAGCATTCTAGCGAACCAAATTACTGCTACCAGCGGCACAATCAGTTGACATAAAACGCCGTTAACCGGGCGAGATCATCCTTTACAAGCCATTTACCTCATGTCTGAACAAAACTTATTCAATAAGGAAAACCGGCTTAAAAAGATTATGAAAGATACTGCCTTATTACAAGGGACCTTCAATCAAAGCCTTGCCAATCAAATGTTAGCTGACTTTGAGCTCAATCCTAAACTAAAGCTCAATCAACTTTCAACTGGGTATCGAACGATTTTCAAAACAATTGTTGCCTTATGTGTGCCAGCCGATTACGTTTTTCTAGATGAACCGATTTTAGGATTAGATGCTAATCACCGCGTGTTATTGTACCGCTATATTTTAAAAGCTTATGAAAATCGGCCCCGAACATTTGTTTTATCAACTCATATTATCGAAGAGGTTGCTAACTTGATTGAACACGTTTTGATTCTCAATCAATCTCGAATGATCATCGACGACGATTTAGAAACTGTCCTTGCCCAGAGCTATCAAATTAGTGGCCCTAAAGAAGCTGCCTTGGCATATTGCCAAGACTTATCAATCTTAGCCAGTGAACAAATCGGAACACTCTACACCAACTATCTCTATACAGAGTTACCCCCAGACCGAGTGATTCCTGATCGGGTAACCATTAAACATATCGATTTACAAACATTTTTCATTAAATTAACCGAAAAGGGGCGTGAACAGCATGTTTAAAGCAATGTTACGCTATCGACTAACAGCAATTTGGAAAACATTGCTAATCGCATTAGCGATTGGCGCTATCGTAACAACCGCCAGTGAATTAATTTTAAGTACGCAAGCATTTAGTATGGAACTGCTAGGCGCTAGTTTAGCAACAACCGGTTTAATCGTCACGCAGCTATGTCTCATCATCCTTTCGTTTACTATGACTCGACCTTATTTTGAATTTGGCATTTTAAATGGCGTTTCCCGCAAGATTAATTATGCAACGCATCTAGTTAGTTTATTTGGAAGTCAGCTTGTTACCTTCATGATTTTTTATCCCACAACAGCTGCTGTTTTCCAATCATATCTCAAAGATAATATGAATCTATTTGATCCTTATCTCATGTTCATCATGATTATAGGGGCTTGGATCTTGATTGCTAGCGGGATTGAGATTAGCAGTTTTATTACTTTATTCGAACGTAAAATCTGGTGGATTGTGATTACCTTATGGGTAGTCCTAGATATGCTTTTTGAACATTATGTTCATCCAATTATTAATTCAATCTTACCAACTTGGACCAAGCTCACAGCGCTCAACTTCAATAAAGCTGATCTTATGACAGCTGCTAAGATGGTTGTACTGAGTCGGTATTTCTGGCTAACGTTTTTCACTAGTGTTATTTTCCCGTTGTTAGTCGCTTGGATTTGTCAATACTACATGCAAACTAAAAAAATCGCGCTCAAGTGGCGTCGCTCAGCCTAATCAAATATTAATCTGTACCAAAGAGACTGTCGATATGTTTCACCACTTTAGCCTCAGTATTCAACGCAATTGAAGCGAATTTAATCCTTAACTAAATTATGAACGACCTAATCGCTATACGCCAAAAAGAGCAGTAACCACCGATCGGTTACTGCTCTTTTTTATTGTGCTAATAATTCAATTAATTCAGTCTTTGAAATTCCAGTAAAGTAGGGCGTCGTGTCGATTGGTTCAAGGGTGCTTGCTAAATGTTCGCGGTCATAAACCGTGCCGACTAATTTTTCAGCCAATTCATTGGCATCACCGGAACCGAAGAAGTCGCCGTAGAACTTGACATTGGCAATTTTCCCATTTTCAATTAACAAGCGCGCATCAATCGTCCCGAAATCGAAGTGTTTGCGCTTTTGAATCGTTGATTTAGGTGATTTGCCATAGACCCAGTTCCAATTACTGTAGAGGTCGTTAAAAATCTGATCAATGGCTTGCTCATCTTCGGCCGTTAATTGATATTCGCGGTCGGTAATGTCAGCCAGTTGATCGGCGTGCATCAAGTTCAATAATAAGACGTCTCTAAACTCCTCTGTCGACATATTTTGGTATTCGGGGTTAACGTGATCTTTTAAGTTTGTGACGCGTTGGCGAATCGATTTAATCCCTTTGGAAGCAATCTTATCCGCAGGGACGTTCAACGCTTGGGTCAAAACATCTAAATCAACATCCCATGAAAGGGTCCCATGTGAGAATGTTTTACCGTTTTTTGTATACATCGCATTACCAGAGAATTTCTTACCAGCCACTAACATATCATTGCGGCCAGAGACTTCAGCTGATGTTGCGCCCATTTCGTGAAGTGCATCGACGATTGGTTGAGTAAAGGATTTGAAATCCCCAAATTGTTCTGAATCAGCATCGACAACGAAGCTAAAACAAAGGTTGCCGAGATCTTGATAAATGCCACCACCGCCAGATAAGCGGCGGGTCACCGTGATGTGATTCTCTTCAACGTATTTTTGATTAATTTCTTCATACGTATTTTGATTCCGACCCACAATAATACATGGTTTTTCAATATAGAAAAGCAATAATGGTTCATCAAAGTTCTTTTGATTCATTAAATATTGTTCGGTTGCTAAGTTTCGGCGAATATCATTAGACTTCATCACAACGTAATACATCAGCATAAAACCCCTTTCATAATTACTACGGATTCATTATACTACATATCATAGCAGTCAGTGTACTGAAGCAGCTAAAAAGCAACACCTAACAAAAGGGCCCCTATCATTAATCATCGCCATATTCTAAAATATCACCAGGTTGGCACTCTAGCACGCGACATAACTTCTCGAGCGTCGAAAAGCGAATCGCTTTGGCTTTACCGGTTTTTAATTTTGAGAGGTTCGCAATTGTTATATCAACTGCTTCTGCAAGGGCCGTGACACTCATTTTCCGTTGGGCGAGTATGACATCTAAATTCACACGAATTGGCATCGAATCCCCTCCTAAACCGTCAAATCAATTTCAGTTTGCAAGTCGATCGCACTTTTAAAAAGCGCTTCGACAATCTGCATCAAGATGAGAATCGCAAACGGGATAAAAACTAGTCCTAATCCAAGAAACATCAAGCCCGGAGCATCTTCGAGTTGCGCAATCCGATAGAAAAAGGGGAGGGCGAATAGTGCTGTCAAACTTGCGACCAAGACTGCACGTCTAATTGCGGTTACATAAAGTAGTGTGCGTGGTAAAAAGGCTTGATGCCGTTCAATTAAGCGTAGAATTTGTACCAATTTAACCAACACAAACCAGATGCTGGCTGTCACACCATAGGCAGCAATCGCCAACATCCAAATTGTCGCTGGATATTCTAAATGTTTAGTGGTCACAATTTGGACTGTCACTAACAGGCTTAACAGACCAAAGACAACCGCAATCCCAAGTAACGCCATTCTAAGTGTCCATTTTTTTAACATTTATCTTGCACCTCACTTTTTAGAATAGTTTAATTATAGCTTATTTTTATCGAAAAACAATTAAATTTTATCGAAATTCGATAAAATTTAATTGTTTCATCCTGAGATAACTACTAGCTAACCTCCCCATAAAAAATAGCGCATCGCACTAATTTAAGTACGACGCGCTATTTTTATTTAATCCTTAATCAAAGTCATAATCGCTATCTGACATGGCTTCGACATTCCCTAAACGATAACCATTCCCAACTTGAGAGAAGAAATCATGGTTCGCTGTTGAAGTCGACATCCCGTTCAAGATGACGGGATTCACATCTTCGGCACTATCAGGGAAGAGGGCCCCTTGACCGAGGTTCATCAAAGCTTTGTTAGCGTTATACCGAAGATAAGTTAAAACTTCTTCCGTCCAACCAGTCCCGTCATAAACTTCGTGGGTGTATTTTTCTTCATTAGCGTATAAGTCATATAGTAAATCATACATCCAGTTTTGTAGTTCTTCTTGTTCTGCCTTATCAAGTTCATTAAAACCAAGTTGGAACTTATAACCAATGTAAGTCCCATGGACCGATTCATCACGGATAATCAACTTAATAATTTCAGCGACATTCGCCAATTTGTTATTGCCTAAGTAGTAAAGTGGGGTATAGAAACCAGAATAGAAGAGGAAGGTTTCTAAGAAGACACTAGCAATTTTTTGTTGCAAGGGGGTACCATTTTGATAGATGTCGTTAATCTTATTAGCTTTGTATTGTAGAAATTCGTTAGAGTTGGTCCAATCGAAAATTTCATCAATTTCAGCCGGGGTATTTAACGTTGAGAAAATGGATGAATAACTTTTCGCATGTACCGATTCCATGAACTGAATATTATTTAAAACCGCTTCTTCATGCTGAGTGCGAATATTAGCCTTTAAACTTGCCATCCCATCTTGTGATTGTAAAGTATCTAGCAAGGTTAAGCCACCAAAAACATGGCCCACAATCCATTTTTCGTTATCCGGTAAACTACGCCAGTCATCTAAGTCATTGGAAAGGGGGATCCGGGTATCTAACCAGAATTGTTCGGTCAATTTTTCCCAAGTCGCTTTATCGATTTGATCTTCAACTTGATTCCAGTTAATTGCAATATAATTTTCTGCCATGTTCTGAACTCCTTTAAGTATGTAGGCCAGCTGACAGGCAGCTGGGGTGGAACTTGAAACGTGTGTCAGCAGACATACGCTTACGTTTGCCTGTGCTAATCCACAGAGCATAAACGCCTATTACGTACTCTGCTCTAGATGACGCAGCTTTCACACGCATTTGCGCCGACTTCACTTTCGTCGTCAGTGTAAGTCCGAATGTAGTAGATTGATTTAATCCCTTTGTGGTGTGCATAATTTCTTAAGATATTTAAATCACGAGTCGTCATCTTATCAGTGCGGCCTTCTTTCCATTCGTAAAGACCAGCTGGAATCGTAGAGCGCATGAAGAGCGTCATGCTCATCCCTTGATCAACATGTTTTTGAGCTGCGGCATAGATGTCAATTACTTTACGCATATCAATGTCGTAAGCCGATTCGTAGTATGGCATTGTATCGTTTGAAAGACCTGGCGCGGGGTAGTAAATGGTGCCGATTTTCTTTTCTTGGCGATCTTCAATTCGATTGACGATTGGTTGTAAACTAGCAGAAGTATCATTAATATATGAAATTGAACCATTGGGGGCAACCGCTAAACGGTTTTGATGATATAAACCGTCTTGCATGATAGCTGCCTTCAAGGCTTGCCAATCAGCTTTGGTCGGAATCATAATGTCTTTGAAGAGGGCTTTAACTTTGTCTGTCTCAGGGGCCCAATCTTGGGTTAAGTATTGATCGAAGTAACTGCCATCAGCATATTTACTTTTTTCAAAGTTAGCAAACGTGGTCTTACGTTCTCTGGCAATTTTGTTCGAAGCAACCAATGTCCAATAGTTCAAAAGCATGAAATAATTGCTAGTAAAATCGATTGATTCTTCTGAACCATACATCATGTGGTTTTTAGCAAAAAAGGTATGCAACCCCATTCCGCCTAAACCAATTGTATGCGCTAATTCATTGCCATGAGCCACAGAAGGGACCACATCGATGTCAGAATGGTCTGTGACATAGGTTAAGGCCCGGACCATTGCTTCAATTGAACCGCCAAAATCAGGCGAAGTCATCATATTCGGAATATTAGTTGAACCGAGGTTACAACTAATATCGGTTCCTAAAACATCATATTCCTGCCGATTATTAATTTGTGATGGCGTTTGCACTTGAAGCACTTCAGAACAAAGGTTACTCATAATGATTTTGCCATCAATTGGATTGGCCGCATTGGCCGTATCGATATTTACAATATATGGATAGCCAGATTCTTGTTGTAACTTGCTAATTTCATTTTCTAAATCACGGGCTTTAATCTTTGTTTTCTTAATATTATCATTGGCGATTAAGTTGTCGTATTCTTTGGTGATATCAACATATGAGAACGGCACGCCGTACTCTTTTTCAACCCCATAAGGACTGAATAAATACATATCAGCATCTGCTTTAACCAAATCATAAAACTTATCCGGGACAATTAAACCCAGTGAGAGAGTCTTTAACCGGTACTTTTCATCAGCATTTTCTTTTTTTGCACCTAAAAAAGAAACAACATCAGGATGGAAGGCGTTTAAATAAACCACACCAGCGCCTTGCCGTTGACCTAGTTGGTTTGAATAAGAAAAAGAATCCTCCAATAATTTCATTACTGGTAAAACCCCACTAGCTGCACCATCGATGCCTTTGATTGGATCACCAGCACCCCGTAAGTTTGAAAGGCTAATCCCAACACCGCCACCAATTCGCGACAACTCAAGGGCCGAGTTAATTGTGCGCCCGATTGAATTCATATCATCGGTTGTTTGCAATAAAAAACAAGACACTAATTCACCACGTCGCGCACGGCCTGCATTCAAAAAAGAAGGCGTTGCTGGTTGATAACGTTGATGAATCATTTCATCTGCCACTTGCATCGCCAATGTTTGATCGCCATCAGCAAAGTAGAGAGCATTCACGAAAACGCGATCTTTAAAATCTTCAAGGTAAAAGCCATTATCATTGGTCTTCAATGCATATTGTGCATAAAACTTATAAGCAGCCATAAATGATTTGAAGTGGAAATCTTGATTCTTTAAATACTGATCCAGTTTTTCCATGAATGGCAGAGGATACGCCTGCAGAAAATCAGCTTCATAATAGTTTTCAGCTACTAAATAATCCAAACGATCTTGTAGCGACTTGAACGTCAACATATTGGGTTGGACATTTTGTGCTAAAAAAGCCTCGAGAGCTTCTTGATCTTTTTGTAATGGAATCTGACCATTCACCGGAATATTAATTTGGTTATTCAATTCATAATAGGTTACATCTTCAGTTTTAATCTCTTTTAAAGACATGCTTTGCCACCACTTTCTAATCATCTTACCCACTTTAGGTTTAAAAAAAGGGAAGACCGACTCTCTGAGCACCCAGAGTCGGTCTCACCAATAAAATTCAGCATCTTTGGTCATTAAATTGCTAATTTTTGTAATTCAGCTGGTCTAAACCCTGAGAAACTTTCAAGACCATCTGCTTCTAAGACTGGGACTGCTTGGAAACCTTGTGCCTTTAAATAATCAATATATTGCGGTTCATCGTTGATATTATGTTCAATAAAACTGACGTTATGCGTTTCTAAAAAATGTTTTGTCATGCGGCATTGAGGACAACCGTTTTTTGTATATAAAGTAATATTTGCCATAATCGTTAACTCCCTTGTAATCTCTTTATCAATAAAAATAGTATACCGTTTCGAAATCGAAGATGCAATTAATAAACACCATATATTGTGATTAAATAAAAAACAGCCACTAATTATAGTGGCTGTTCCCGAATGCTCGTTTAATTACTCTGGCCAATGTTCCTGTTTTTAAGTTAACCATATTTTGAAATAAAGTCAATCCCCTTACAACCATAGATTCCACAAACAGCACGTCTAACAATGCCGAATTGAACTTAAAAAAATTTAAATTGAAATTAATTAAGCATCACACCCTTTTAAAAAAATAATTAGCAATTTTTTATAAAATTGGCGAAAGCAGTCGGGAAAATTTTTGCTTAAATTTTAACCAAGCCGACTGTTGTGCAATTGCTTCATCTGTTAAAAGGGAAGCCTTTTCCATATCCGTACGGTAAATCTTCTCCAATTGTGCAGCGACTTCTGGATCATAAATAAAAGTATTGGCCTCGAAATTAAGTTTAAAACTACGAATATCCATATTAGCCGAACCGACCGTACTAATATGTCCGTCCATTACCACCGTCTTAGCATGTAAAAAACCATCCTCATAGCGATAAATTTTAACCCCTGCTGCGTGTAAGAGCTGACTATAATACTCTGTTGCCCGGAAGATAAAGGGGTGATCAGGCATATTAGGAGTCATAATCCGGACGTCAACACCGGACATTGCTGCGGTGGTCAGCGCATCAATAATGCTATCATCCGGGACTAGATAGGGCGTCTGAATCCATAGACGTTTCTTGGCAGTACTGATCATCTTCAAATAGCCAAGTTTAATTTGCTCATCCAGCTTATCGGGACCACTTGAGACAATTTGCATGGCTGCTGACCCACGATTTTGGACTTGGTCCACTGGAAAAAGTTCTTCTGAATAGGTCAATTTAATAGCTGGTTCCACACTGGCATTCCAGTCCATCATAAAGCGGACCTGTAAAGCTAATACCGCATTCCCCGTGATCCGTAGATGAGTATCCCGCCAATGTCCAAATTTCGGACTCCGCCCCAAGTATTGATCCCCGACATTAAAACCACCAATATACCCAATCTTACCATCAATTACTACAATTTTGCGATGATCACGGAAGTTTAAGCGAAAATCAGTGATGGTGTGTTTAGAACTAAAAAACGTTCGCGCGTGTCCACCGACATCTTCAAGCGCACGCCACCATTTTTGCGTTGCGCCTTGTGAGCCCCAAGCATCATAGACAACGTTGACCGAAACGCCTTCTTGGGCTTTTTGAATCAACAGTTGCTGTAGTTCATTGCCCAATCGATCATTATAAATCGTATAATATTCAATATGAATACTTTTTTGCGCCTGTTTGATATCGGCAAAGAGGGCGTCGAACTTTGTTTGACCGTCAGTATAGATTTTGACATGGTTATTCTTTAAAACGGGGGCATTGTTAATGTTTAAAAAGAGATTCACCATTTCAGAAGCTTCGCTGGAAAGCATTTTTTTCGGAAGGAGGTCATTTTTATAATTTTCTTTACGCTGAATATCGACCAACGCAGAAAGGCCATCATCAATTTGCGATTGACTTTGAAATATCTTTTTTTGTGATAACCCTCGGCCGGTAAACATGTAAAGAATAAACCCACCAATCGGGATTAAAATTAATACCAATAACCATGCCCAAGTAGCAGCAATGTCACGAGGTTGTCTCAAAATCGTAATCACTGCCAATAAAGCATTAATGAAGATAATAAATGAAATAATTTCTGTAATTAAAACCATCCAGTCGGTCCTCCGAGTTTCTAAAGTTATTCATTAGTTTACTAAAACCACAGTCAAAGTGCTAGTTTACCCATCAGCAAGTGGTGATTTTGGGCAGTCCTTGTTGCGCTAAATGGTGCGCACCCCGATTTTGCCGTTCTGGCACCCATTGGTGAAGTACCATTATATACGCCTTTTCTTCGATTAAAATCTGATCGACTGCCGCTTGGTAATGTTTCGCGTACCGTTTTTCCAAACTTTGAAAAACAAGCTTGCTATCAACGTTGATTTGCAAACGCCCTTGGTTTAAACCCAGCTCTGTTAATTTTTTCAAACCAATGAGGACCGCAGCAAATTCCGCGGCGTGATTCGATTGAACCGGTAGTGGGGCTTGAAGTTGGTATTGCCGTTCCGGTGTCACAATTAAAATACCCGCAGCACTTGGCCCCGGATTGCCACGCGTAGCCGCATCAGTATAAAGTTTAATCATTCTTAAAATTTACCGCCTTTCACTGACAGCAACGTCAGGTTAATGGTATGATACAAAGCGTAAAAAGGAGTGTTCCTATGCAAAAAACAACCACCGTATTTTACCAACCAAATTATGCCCACTTTGTGACGATGTGGTCTTGGATTGGCTTTGTTTATACGCTCGCATTAATTGTACAACTTGAACTCATTGACTTAAACTGGCAGTCGTGGCTGATCGGCTTAATTGCTGTCTGTTTGACAGTTTGGGCAATTAGCGGGCATCGTGTAGTGCTTGATGAAACAACCATCACGCTCAAACACCCACTTTCTAAATATCATCGGACCATACACCGTGAAACGGTCACCACTATTATTGTACAAAAACATGGGTTCCTTATTAATACCAACGAACTCGATTACCAACCAACACAATTACTTCTTAGTCGTTCAGCCCAAGAAAAATTAATCACGCAACTAAATCAAACTGGTTGGCCATTGAATACTTCATCTAAATAAAGAAAAGGGTCAGCATATTTAAAATGTGCTGACCCTGTTTTTTTATGCTGTTATCTTTTGTACGTTCGCTGCTTGCAAGCCACGAGCGCCTTCTTTAATCTCAAATAATACCGGCTCATCTTGATTCAATGATTTATAGCCGTCAGTTTGGATTGCAGTAAAATGAACGAAAATTTCCTCGTCATCTCCGTAGCTGATGAAGCCATAACCCTTAGCATTGCTAAACCATTTAACAATTCCTCGTTCCATCACAATCCCTCCTTGAAGTGTTACTCAGTAATCCATGCTTATTTTACCACGCACAATCCAGTGTGTCGAAGAATATCTTTTTAAGTATCCAATCTGCCAATTCTGCATAAAATCAGCTATACTAAGTATTACATAAACAAAAGGAGCTGGACGATATGTCAGATATTCAAATCGCACAGGAAAATGAAGCTAAGGAAATGCAACCAATCACGACAATTGCCGAAAAAATTGGATTACAAAGCGCTGATTTAGAACAATATGGTCCCTATAAAGCAAAAATTAACTTTGCTGCCATTAAGCGATTAAAGGAACAGCCAGACGGAAAACTTGTTTTAGTGACTTCGATTAACCCGACACCAGCCGGGGAAGGTAAATCAACAGTTACGGTAGGCCTTGGTGATGCATTACGGCAACTAGATCAAGCCGCTATCATCGCTTTACGGGAACCTTCTTTAGGACCAGTCATGGGGATGAAAGGGGGCGCAACAGGCGGAGGATACGCACAAGTCGTCCCAATGGAAGACATTAACTTACATTTCACTGGTGATATGCATGCGTTAACAGCCGCTGTGAATACCTTAGCTGCCTTAATTGATAATCATATCCAACAAGGAAATGTCCTTAATATCGATCCACGGCGTATTATTTGGAAACGCGGCTTAGATATCAATGACCGGGCGCTGCGCCAAGTTGTTATCGGCCTTGGTGGCCCAGTACAAGGAGTGCCTCGCCAAGACGGCTTCGACATCACAGTTGCTAGCGAATTGATGGCTATTTTATGTTTAGCAACTGATATTAACGATTTGAAACAGCGAATTAGTCAAATCGTGATCGGTTATACCTATGATCGTCAGCCGATCACAGTTGCCCAATTAGAGGTCACCGGGGCAATCGCAATGCTGCTAAAAGACGCACTCAAACCAAACCTGGTCCAGACCCTTGAACATACGCCCGCTTTGATTCACGGTGGGCCATTTGCCAATATTGCCCATGGCTGTAATAGCGTTCTAGCCACCCAAGCCGCATTGAAACTCGGAGATATCGCGATTACCGAAGCAGGGTTTGGTGCTGACTTAGGCGCTGAAAAGTTCCTAGACATTAAGGTCCCCCAACTGGGCAAAACGCCTGACGCAATTGTAATTGTCGCAACTGTCCGTGCCTTAAAATATAATGGTGGAATGCCTTTGGCGGATTTAACCACTGAAAATCTTGGAACACTTGAAAAGGGTTTTAGTAACTTAGCCAAACATATTACCAATATGCAACGCTACGGCGTACCGGTCGTCGTTGCAATTAACGAATTTACAACTGATACCGATGCCGAAATTACACTGTTACAAGAAAAATGTGCTGCCATGAACGTCAAAGCAATCCTAACCAGCGTCTGGGCACACGGTGGCCAGGGCGGAATCGATTTGGCGCATGCTGTCTTAGCGGCTCTAGAACAACCACAAGACTTCCATCCCTTGTATGATCCCAAAACAAATATCAAAGCAAAGCTAACGACCATTGTCACTGAGATTTATGGTGGCCACGATGTTGTGTTTGAAGGAAAAGCCATCAATCAGCTTAAAGAGATTGAACAAAATGGTTGGGATCATTTACCAATTTGCGTTGCTAAAACCCAGTATTCGCTTTCAGACGATCCCAAAGCACTCGGCGCACCAACTGGGTTTACTGTTCACGTCCGTGAATTATTACCCAAACTTGGAGCTGGCTTCATTGTCGCTATGACAGGTACAGTTCTAACCATGCCAGGTCTGCCAAAGCAACCAGCAGCCTTAAAAATGGATGTCACCGAAGATGGTTTAATTAGCGGTCTGTTTTAAATTGGCGGCAGTTGTCAAGTAGCTGTTTCTGTCCATCAGTTCGAAAATAGATTGACAAGGTTGCTTTTTTTAAGGAGAATGATAGATTGTACGAATAGGAGGGTGTTATGTTAATCTATATTATTTTAGCTGCAATCATCGTCCTTGGTGACCAACTTTTAAAAAGCTGGATTGTCGCTAACGTCGCTTATGCAGTAACCAAACCGGTTTTGCCAAATATCTTAAGCTTAACTTACGTTCAAAATGATGGCGCTGCTTGGAGCATCCTAGCCGGTCAGCAGTGGTTTTTCTACCTCGTCACACTTGTCGCCCTTGGGGTAATTGGCTATTTGTTTTATACATCTGACCGTTCTGAAAAATTTTACCGCATCGGGCTGACGTTGTTGTTAGCTGGGACAATTGGTAATTTTATTGATCGTCTCCATCTCAAATACGTGGTCGATATGTTCCAACTTGAATTTGTTAATTTCCCCATCTTTAATGTTGCAGATCTCGCCTTAACAATCGGCGTTATCTGTGTCTTTATTGCTATTTTGTTGAAAGAGAAAGTGACTCATGACTGAAATAAAAAAAATAACCATTACAACCGAATCCGGCCGAATCGATAAAGTACTGACTCAATTGCTGCCTGATTACTCCCGTTCACAAATCCAACAGTGGTTAAAAAAAGACCTGGTCCAAATCAACGATCAGCCTTGCAAGAGCAATCGCAAGGTAGTCACTGGGGATGTGATAACCATCGCAATTCCAGAACCTATGACCCTTGATTTAACCCCGGAAGATATCCCGCTCGATATTGTCTATGAAGATGATCAAGTTCTTGTGGTTAATAAGCCCCAGGGAATGGTCGTTCATCCATCAGCAGGCCATCCTAATGGCACACTAGTCAATGCCTTATTAGCTCATACGCCGCTTTCAGAGATTAATGGTGTTTTTCGCCCTGGAATTGTTCACCGAATTGACAAAGATACATCCGGACTTTTAATGGTGGCTAAAACCAATGCAGCTCACGAGTCTTTATCTGCCCAACTGAAGGCTAAGGAAAACTTGCGTGAATACATTGCATTGGTCCATGGTACAATTGAAGAAGACGAGGGAACGATTGATGCCCCAATTGGACGTTCAAAAGTTGATCGGATGAAACAAGCCATTGTTAACGACGGCCGACCAGCTGTCACTCATTTTACCGTCATCGAACGTTTTACTGATTTTACATTGATCAAATGTCGTTTAGAAACGGGGCGTACGCACCAAATTCGCGTCCATTTAGCCTATATTAATCGGCCGGTTGCTGGCGATCCAGTCTATGGTCCTCGCAAAACATTGCCTGGTAATGGCCAGTTCTTACATGCGGCTGTCTTAGGTTTTAAACATCCTACAACTGGAGAAATGATGCGTTTTGAAGCGCCATTACCACCAATTTTTGCCAAAACCCTCCATCAATTACGCGATCAGCATTGACAAAACAGATATTATCCGTTAAGCTACTAATAACTTAATAGAAACCTTTAAAATCGGTCCTGTGAGGCCGAGAAGGTACGGTGAAAGCAACGCTAGACGTCAAGTCGCTAACTGTAACCTCTCGACCTTATCGGTTGAGAGGTTTTTTGTTTGAAAGGAGCACTTCAGATGGCCAAAGAAATTGTCGATAGTACTACAATGAAACGCGTTTTCACACGGATTACGTACGAAATTATTGAACAAAATAAGGGGATTTCTGACTTAGTCCTAGTCGGTATCAAAACTCGTGGGGTGTTTATTGCGCAACGAATCGCGCAACGTCTAGCTCAGCTGGAAGGCATCACACTCCCAGTTGGTGTTTTAGACATTACTCTCTATCGTGATGATCAACACGATCTCAATACTCAAAACGAACCGCTTATTAATGGCAGCGATATTCCCATCGATATCACCAACAAACACGTGATCCTCATCGACGATGTCCTTTACACTGGACGGACTATCCGGGCAGCACTCGATGCATTAATGGACCTTGGCCGGCCGAAGAAGATTTCCTTAGCGGTTTTAGTTGATCGTGGCCACCGTGAATTACCCATTCGCCCTGATTTTGTTGGTAAAAACATTCCAACTGCGCTCAATGAGCAAATCCGCGTCAATATGGAAGAAATTGATCAACATGATGGCATTACCATTGAAAAATTAATCAAATAACGAACGACCGAACCATTTAATTGACTCCAGAGAGAGCAAAAGGGTTTGTCTACACTTAGTGGCACCTAATTAGGCGCGCAAGTTCACTAAAAGACACACCACCCAATCTCTGGGAAGTGTGTCTTTTTTGGTTTAAAAAATCGTCAACATGGAGGAATTATTTATGGCTACAACACCTTACCGCAACCCAGACGTGGTTTTAGACGTCAATGAACGACCAAGCACTGGCAAATGGATTGGTCTATCAATTCAACACATGTTTGCCATGTTCGGTTCAACCGTCTTAGTGCCAATTCTTGTTGGTTTAAACCCCGGAATTGCCTTATTCAGTTCTGGAGTGGGGACCTTAATGTATCTCTTAATTACCAAAGGGAAAATCCCTGCTTATATGGGTTCCAGCTTTTCCTTTATTGTGCCAATGTTGGCGTTGATGAAGACAACTGGCTATCCGGGAATTGCACAGGGGACAATGGCCGTTGGTGTCGTCTACCTAATCGTCGCTGTTTTAGTTAGTCGAATCGGTTCACAATGGATTGACAAAGCATTGCCCCCAATTGTAGTTGGTCCAATCGTCATGGTAATCGGATTGTCACTTGCAGGTACAGCCGCTAAACAAGCAACCATCAATCCGCAGGGCAATTACGACTTGAAGTTCTTCGCAGTTGCTTTATTAACGTTGCTGATAACCATTGGTTTTAATATGTATCTCAAAGGGTTTATGAGTTTAGTGCCAATCTTGCTGGGGATCATTGCCGGCTATATCATTGCGGTTTTTTTGGGAATTGTTGACTTCCAACCCGTTTTAAACGCACCTTGGTTTAAAATCCCTGATTTCCAGGTACCGTTTGTCACTTATAAGCCAGGCTTATATTGGGGAGCGATTTTAAGCATGGTCCCCATCGCGTTTGTCACAATGACTGAACACATGGGCCATATCATGGTCTTAAACAAGTTAACCAAACGGAACTACTTTAAAGATCCTGGTTTACACCGGACCTTAGCCGGAGATGGTACCGCATCAATTATCGCGGCTTTTGTCGGCGGACCACCAGTGACGAGTTACGGTGAAAATATCGGCGTTTTAGCTATTACCAAAGTGCACAGTGTTTGGGTTCTGGGTGGAGCGGCTTTTTTCGCCATGATTTTTGGCTTCATTGGCAAACTCAGTGCACTGATCCAAAGTATCCCGGCACCAGTTATCGGAGGTATTAGTTTCTTGCTCTTTGGGGTCATCGCATCAAGTGGCCTCCGTGTTTTAATCGATCAACAAATCGACTTCGATAAAAAACGAAACCTCATGATTGGCTCATCCATCTTAGTAATTGGGATTGGTAATGCTTATTTACAGCTTGGACAATATCAATTTTCAGGACTCGCCATTGCTACCGTACTTGGCATTGGCTTGAACTTAATCTTACCAGATAAAGCAAAAAGTGAAATCGAATTGGAGGAACAACAAAATGGATAATTATAATGCACTCGTTTCAGTTGAACAGCTCACAAATAAGCTAGTCACAAACCTGATTGACCGGGCTATCGCTTTTAAAAGCGGTGCAACTACTAAACTAACTCGGCCGGTCTATGCCATGAATTTGTTCTTCGAAAATAGTACCCGCACTCATACCAGTTTCGAAATGGCTGAACGAAAACTCGGAATGACTGTTTTAGACTTCAATGCCCAAGCCAGTTCAACCTCGAAGGGAGAAACTTTGAGTGATACCCTCAAAACCGTCCAAGCAATCGGCGTCGATGTTGTCACTGTCCGTCATCCTCAAAATGATTACTATCAACCGTTACTAGCAGACAATCGATTCCAGATGACACTGGTCAATGCTGGTGATGGTAGCGGGCAACATCCATCCCAATGTTTGTTGGATCTAATGACCATTTTTGAAGAATTTGGCCATTTTACTGACTTAAAAGTTGTTATTTGTGGCGATCTACGGCATTCCCGGGTTGCAAGATCTAATATGCAAGTATTAAGTCAACTTGGCGCAATCCTTTATTTTGCCGGACCAGCCGAATGGTTCGCACCAGAATTTGCACATTATGGTCAAGTTGTCGATTTGGAGCGCATTTTACCAGAAGTTGATGTTGTAATGTTACTCCGGATTCAACACGAACGCTTTGCCGCAGACGCGACCCTTTCAGACGCCGCTTTTCATACCCAATATGGATTAACCATCGCCCGTGCCGCACAACTAAAGCCAAGTGCCATCTGGCTACATCCAGCCCCGGTTAATCGCGATGTTGAAATTGCAACTGAACTTGTTGAGGCTCCACAATCACGAATCTTTAAACAGATGACCAACGGGGTTTTTATGCGCATGGCAATTATTGAACACTTGTTAGAACAACGTCATTTGATTCAACATTAGGAGGCGAATCTACAATGTATCAACTGATTAAAAACGGTCAGGTTTTAATTGATGGTCAACTCCAAAAACGTGATATCGCCATCGATTCAAACGGCCAGATTGCAGCGATGGCCCCAACTATCACCACACTGCCAGCTAATCCACGCGCAATTTATGATGCCCAGAATAATTTCATCAGTCCTGGGTTAATCGATAGCCACGTACACTTTAGAGATCCCGGTTTTACGACGAAAGAAACACTTCAAACAGGTAGTGCCGCAGCGGCCCATGGAGGGTTCACTAGTGTGATCGCCATGCCAAATTTATCGCCGGTTCCTGATAATTTACCCAATTTTGAACAACTTATCGTGCGTAATCAAGTGGAGTCCAGCATACACACGTATCAGTTCGCCCCGATTACACAGGGATTGGTACAACCAACACTCGTTAATCTATCAGCGTTTAAAGCATCGGGAGCGGTTGGTTTTACCAACGATGGCCACGGTGTTCAAACAGCACAAACGATGTACCAAGCAATGCAAAAAGCAGCCCAAATCGGACTTCCAATCGTTGCCCACGTCGAAGATGAATCACTAGTCAATGGTGGCGTCATTAATGCTGGGCCGGCTGCCAAGCGACTTAGTGTACCCGGAATTTCAAATGTGAGTGAATCTGCCCAAGCCGCTCGTGATATCGAATTAGCACGAGCCACCGGCGTTCATTATCATATTTGTCATATCTCAACTAAAGAAACGGTTAATCTGGTACGACGTGCTAAACAAGATGGTATCAATATCACTTGTGAAGTGACACCACATCATTTATTACTGGACGAGACCGCCATTACCAGCGACAACGCACTGTTCAAAATGAACCCCCCTTTACGTAGTCTTGCAGATCGGCAAGCCTTGTGGTGCGGGTTAATTGATGGGACAATTGACATCATTGCCACCGATCATGCTCCACATACTACATCTGAGAAACAACAGTCGTTATTGCATGCACCATTTGGTATAGTAGGGAGTGAAACGGCCTTTAGCTTGCTTTACACCACTTTGGTTGTCAATGGGCCGTTTAGCTTAGCCCAATTGATTAGTTGGTTAACAGCTAAGCCGGCCAATATATTCAAATTACCCCAAGCCGGTCAGCTAGCAGTCGGCCAACCCGCCGACATCGCTGTTTTTAATTTAAATGACACCACTACGATCGACACCACTACTTTCTTATCAAAAGGTCATAATACACCTTTTTTAGGCACAAAAGTACAAGGGACAACAATGTTAACCTTGGTAACAGGGCAGACTGCATATCAAAAGGAGTGAATTAAGCTATGAAACGTTACCTCATTTTAGAAGACGGCACCATCTTTGCCGGCACTGGTTTTGGTGCACCAATCGTTTCAACTGGCGAAATCGTTTTCAACACCGGGATGAGTGGTTATCAAGAAACAATCACCGATCAATCATACAATGGTCAAATCATTGCCTTTACCTATCCTTTAATTGGTAATTACGGGGTGAACCGGGATGACTTCGAATCAATCAAGCCCACCTGTAAAGGAGTGGTGGTTCACGAAACCCCGCGCTTAGCCAACAATTGGCGGATGAATATGAGTCTTGATGATTTTTTGAAACAAAAGAATATTCCCGGAATTACTGATATCGACACGCGGGCACTCACGCGGCGCTTACGCGATAAGGGTACCATGAAAGCGAGTATCGTGGATGCTGCTGATGATCACGCATTTGATCAGCTGAAAGCTTTAGTATTACCTAAAAACCAAGTCCAACAAGTTTCAACCGCCAAACCTTATCCAAGCCCTGCCAGTGGGCGCAACATCATTGTCATCGATTTCGGCTTAAAGCACAGTATTCTTCGGGAATTATCCAAGCGCAATTGCAACATTACCGTCTTGCCTTATAATACATCGGCTGCTGAAATTCTCAGCCTTGATCCAGACGGGGTGATGTTGACCAACGGACCCGGTGATCCGGAAGACGTTCCAGAAGCCATCGAAATGATTAAGGGCATCCAAGGTAAAGTTCCCATTTTTGGCATTTGTCTGGGCCACCAACTTTTTGCGCTCGCTAATGGTGCTAAGACCTACAAAATGAAGTTTGGTCACCGTGGATTCAACCATCCGGTGCGCGAAGTGGCCACCAAGCGCATCGATTTTACCGCACAAAATCATGGTTATGCAGTCGCAGCAAATTCAATTGATCCACAAAACTTGCTAGTTACACATATCGAAATTAATGATCAAACTATCGAAGGACTACGCCATCGTCAATATCCTGCCTTTTCAGTACAATTTCATCCAGATGCAGCCCCTGGTCCTCACGACGCAGTACATCTTTTCGATGAATTTATCGACATGATTGACAATTTCAATTACCGTCAAAAATAGAAAAGGGGCTTTATTGATGTCAAAACGCACTGATATTCACAAAATTTTAGTCATTGGTTCTGGACCAATCGTGATTGGTCAAGCTGCAGAGTTTGACTATTCTGGCACGCAAGCTTGCTTAGCACTTAAAGAAGAAGGCTACCAAGTTGTCTTAATTAACTCTAATCCAGCGACTATTATGACTGATAAAACTGTCGCTGATACGGTCTATATCGAGCCAATTACCATCGATTTTGTTACACAAATTTTACGTAAAGAACTCCCAGACGCCATTTTACCAACGCTAGGTGGCCAAACAGGTCTAAATATGGCCTTAGAACTTGCAAATAACGGTATTCTAGCTGAATTAAATATCGAATTACTGGGGACCAAGCTGAGTGCTATCGATCAAGCAGAAGATCGCGAATTATTCAAAAACTTAATGAATCAATTAGACGAACCGATTCCAGAATCCGCAATCGCACATTCATTAATTGAAGCCCAGGCTTTTGTTCAAAATAATGGTTACCCAGTTATCATCCGTCCGGCATTTACGCTTGGTGGCACAGGTGGGGGGATTGCTGAAAATGCAAGCCAGCTCAATCAAATTGTCAAAAATGGTTTGAGCTTATCTCCAGTTGGACAGGTCCTGGTTGAACAAAGCATTGCTGGTTACAAAGAAATTGAATTTGAAGTCATGCGTGATAGAAACGATAATGCCTTGGTCGTCTGCAACATGGAAAACTTCGATCCTGTCGGTATTCATACCGGTGATTCCATCGTTATAGCACCCGTTCAGACACTGAGTGATCGTGAAGTCCAACTACTCCGCGATGCTGCCCTTAAAATTATTCGGGCCTTGAAGATTGAAGGGGGCTGCAATGTACAACTAGCACTCGATCCAAATAGCGATCGTTACTATATTATCGAAGTTAATCCCCGCGTAAGCCGCTCATCAGCTTTGGCATCCAAAGCAACTGGTTATCCAATTGCTAAGATGGCTGCTAAAATTGCGGTTGGGCTAACTCTTGATGAAATCAAAAATCCAATTACTGGGACAACCTTCGCCCAGTTTGAACCGATGCTTGATTACGTCGTTGTCAAAATTCCGCGGTGGCCCTTTGATAAATTTAACAAAGGCGACCGACGCCTTGGAACCCAGATGAAGGCCACCGGAGAAGTAATGGCAATTGGTCGCAATATTGAAGAAGCTTTGCTAAAGGCAGTTCGTTCACTTGAGATTGGTGTCGAGCACCTTGAAATTAAAGCCTTAAATGGCGTTAACGACAATGATTTAATTCAACGCATTATCCATCCACAAGACGATCGGCTCTTTTATCTGGCAGAAGCATTGCGGCGCGGATATCCAATTCAAGAATTAAGTGAATTAACGAAGATTGACCTATTCTTTCTTGATAAAATTAGCCACATCGTTGAAATTGAAGAGCAATTACGGACGGATAAGGGCAATTTAGACTTGCTGATCCTTGCTAAGAAAAATGGCTTTGCAGATACCAAAATTGCCAGTACCTGGCAACTAACTGCCACACAGGTACGCAAAATACGACAAGAAAGTGATATCCAACCAGTTTACAAAATGGTTGATACTTGTGCAGCCGAATTTGAATCACAAACACCGTATTATTATGCAACCTACGAACAAGAAAATGAAAGTTTGGTCAGCACAAAGCCTTCAATTCTAGTAATTGGCTCCGGCCCCATTCGAATTGGGCAAGGCGTTGAATTCGACTATGCGACAGTCCACTGTGTACAAGCCATCCAAAAAGCAGGCTATGAAGCAATTATCATGAATAGTAATCCAGAAACTGTTTCAACCGATTTCTCAATTTCAGATAAATTATATTTTGAACCACTTACGTTAGAAGATGTCTTGAATGTTGTCGACCTTGAAAAACCAGAAGGCGTTATCGTCCAATTCGGTGGTCAAACAGCGATTAACCTTGCTGAACCGCTCGCTGAAAATGACGTCAAAATTCTTGGAACCAGTGTTGCTAACTTAAATCGGGCTGAAGATCGCGATCAATTTGATCAATTAATTGCAGAGCTCGGCATTCCACAGCCAACTGGGGCCACAGCCACTAATACCACAGATGCCCTAAAGATTGCCGCAGAGATTGGTTATCCCGTTTTAATCCGACCTAGTTTCGTGCTAGGTGGACGGGCGATGGAAATTGTGCATACTGCAGAAGATCTAGCGCATTACATGCAAGCAGCGGTTAAAGTCTCTGCAAATCAACCAGTTTTAATCGATCGCTACTTACTCGGTAAAGAATGTGAAGTTGATGCCATTTGTGATGGTCAAGAGGTCCTCATTCCAGGCATCATGGAGCACATCGAACGGGCGGGAGTTCATTCCGGCGACTCGATGGCCGTTTACCCACCACAAAATTTAACTGATGCCCAGACCCAAGCAATTATTACGTATACAACTAAGCTCTGCCTTGCACTCGAATGCCATGGCCTTTTAAATATCCAATTTATTATTCAAAATGATGAAGTCTACGTCATCGAAGTCAACCCCCGGGCTAGCCGTACTGTACCATTTTTAAGTAAAGTAACGGGTATCTCAATGGCCCAGCTGGCTACGCAAGTCATCTTAGGTAGCACTTTAGCTGAATTAAAGAGTCCTACTGGTTTATTACCAGCTGGCCCACTCATTCATGTAAAAGCACCAGTTTTCTCATTTTCAAAACTAACGCGTGTCGATAGTTTACTCGGGCCAGAAATGAAATCTACTGGCGAAGTCATGGGGACCGATATAACACTTCAAAAGGCACTCTACAAGGCCTTTGAAGCCAGTGGCATGCATCTTCCTAGCCATGGCAACGTCTTAATAACGGTGACCAATCAAGATAAGCAACAGGCGTTGACATTAGCAAAGCGCTTCCGCGAAGTTGGTTATCAAATTATCGCCACCCCTGGGACAAGTCAAACACTCCAATCGGCTGCAGTGCCCGTCCAACCGGTAGCCAAAATCAACGCCACAAGCGGAGACTTACTTGACAAGATCAAGGCGGGACATATTCAACTGGTCATCAATACCACCGGTTTGAATGAAGCCCCACAAGTTGCTAAAGATAGTATTGTAATCCGCCAAACAGCAATTGAACATGGTATTCCATTGATGACATCCCTTGATACAGCCGATGCCATCCTAACAGTCTTAGAGTCGCAATCCCTTTTAACGCAACCACTCTGATAATAAGTAGCGTCTAGAGCCCTTTGTCTAAGGCTCTTTTATGGCATAAAATTTAAAAGGAGGCCACTGGCTATTGTCTTTAGAATATTTGTTAACAATTACCAAACAAACTGAAATTATACCGGGTATCTACGAGTTATGTCTGTATGGTGATATCACCCAACAGCCTATTAAACCTGGTCAATTTGTTGATATCAAAATCCCTGACGATGCACACTTACTCAGACGACCATTTGGCATCGCCCATGTCGACCGGCAAAATAAGACAATCACCTTGTTATATCGTGTCGTCGGTAAAGGAACCGCCTACTTAAGTCGCTGCCCCTTAAAAACCGAATTATCCGTCCTAGGACCACTGGGTAACGGCTATCCAAGCGATCATTTAATGCCGGGCCAAAATGCCTTAATTATTGGGGGTGGAACCGGCATCCCACCATTGTATGAATTGTCGCGCCAATTGGTCGCCAAAAATATCAATGTCCATCACGTCTTTGGTTTCGCAAATCAAGCCGCCATATTCTATGAGGCTCCCTTTAGAGCGTTAGGCCCAGTATCTTACGCAACCAATGATGGCTCATATGGTTACCATGGGCACGTTGGATTACTGCTTGACGCACAATTTGCCGATGCTGTGTCGCACTACGACGCAGTCTACGCATGTGGACCAAAGGGCTTATTAATGGCCGTTGATAGTCGCTTTAGTAAGCATCCGCATGCTTATATTTCATTAGAAGAACGGATGGCTTGCGGGATTGGTGCCTGCTATGCCTGTGTTACAAAACTAAGACGCAACCCAGATATTCAACTTAAAATTTGTGATGATGGGCCAGTCTTTAAAACAAACGAGGTGCTTATTTAATGACAGACTTGACGATTTCTTTACCCGGTTTAGATTTGAAAAATCCCATCATGCCTGCTTCAGGGTGCTTTGGTTTCGGCCAAGAATATGCACGTCACTATGATTTAAACAAACTTGGGGCCATTATTATTAAAGCGGCCACTAAGGAACCTCGACTCGGTAATGCCACTCCGCGCGTTGCTGAGACACCTAGTGGCATGTTAAACGCAATTGGCCTACAAAATCCCGGTATTGAAGTAATTATGAACGAAAGGCTGCCGTGGTTAGCTACGAACTACCCAGATCTTCCCGTCATTGCGAACGTGGCCGGTAATACTGAAGCAGATTATGTCGCTGTTTGCCAACAGATTAGCCAAGCACCTAACGTTCATGCCATCGAACTTAATATTTCATGCCCAAATGTTGCTCATGGTGGTCTTGAATTTGGAACGTCGCCAGAAATTGCGGCAAAATTAACCAAAGCCTGTGTTGCTGTCAGCCAAGTACCAATTTATGTTAAGCTATCACCCAACGTCACGGATATTCGGCCCATCGCCTTAGCCGTTGAAGCGGCAGGCGCCGCTGGGTTTTCCTTGATTAATACGCTAGTGGGGATGCGCATTAATCCTAAAACCCGCCAACCGATTCTCGCCAATCAAACTGGCGGCTTATCCGGCCCGGCCATCAAACCCATTGCCATTCGCCTAATTCATCAAGTACGTTCAATTTCACAACTGCCAATTATTGGAATGGGCGGAGTGACAACCGCGGCTGATGCGCTTGAATTAATGGCTGCTGGGGCTAATGCCGTTGCAGTTGGCACCGCTAATTTCAGTGATCCTTTTGCCTGCCCCAAACTAATTGCCGCACTTCCAGAGGAACTTGCAAAATATCAATTGAGCGATTTATCCTCCTTTGATCTACGGCGGGACCTAATCCATGACTAATCCATTGATTATCGCCTTAGATTTCCCTAACTGGCAGGCAGCCAACGATTTTTTAGCGAGATTTTCACCTGATGAACCTTTATTTGTTAAAGTAGGGATGGAGCTTTTTTACCAAGAAGGGCCCCAACTGATTCAAATATTAAAATCCCGTGGTTACGGAATTTTTCTCGATTTAAAACTCTATGATATCCCTAACACGGTTCAAAGCGCATTAACCGTGATTGGACAACTTGGTGTCGATTACACAACAATTCACGCAGCTGGTGGACTTGCCATGCTCCAAGCTGGCGTCGCAGGAATTAAAAAAGGGGCCGCACTCGCTAACGTTAAACCGGCCAAACTACTGGCAATTACCCAACTTACTTCAACCAATGAAGCCCAAATGCAAGCCGAACAGCTTATTTCTGCCAGTTTGCCAGAAACGGTAGTCCATTACGCACAACTTGCACATGCGGCTAATTGCGACGGTGTCGTTTGTTCGGCACAAGAAATCACGGCAATTCGACAGCATACGTCACAGGATTTTCTCTGCGTAACACCTGGGATTCGGCCAATCACTAGTCAGGTCAATGATCAAAAACGCGCAGTCACACCACTAGCAGCCGCCCAAGCTAAAAGCTCAGCAATTGTTGTTGGGCGACCAATTACCCAAGCAGTCAATCCATATCAAATTTATCAAACGATTAAATCAGAATGGGAGTCCTTTTAATGACCACAATTGCTCATCAAGTCGCACAAGCATTAATTGACATTCAAGCCGTTAGCCTTAGTCCTAACGAACCATTTACTTGGGCCAGTGGTTTGAAAAGTCCCATTTACTGCGATAACCGGCTTATAATCGGCTATCCTAAAATTCGGCAGTTAATTGCGAAAAACATAGCCATTGCTATTAAAACTCAATTTCCTGATGTTGAAGTAATTGGGGGAACTGCCACTGCTGGTATTCCACATGCTGCGTGGGTCGCAGCTGAACTTAACTTACCGATGATTTATATCCGTAGTAAACCTAAAAACCACGGCCAAGGCCGCCAAATTGAAGGACCTTTCCAACCTGGACAAAAATTAGTCCTTATCGATGACTTAATCTCGACAGGTGGAAGTGTCTTACAGGCAGCTACAGCAGCTCAAAAAGAGGGCGCAAAAGTACTTGGAATTTTCGGGATTTTCTCATACGAACTTGCTGCTAGTCAAGTGAACTTTAAACTGGCACATATTCCGTTAGTTACTTTATCCAACTTTTCAACATTATTAACAATCGAAACGGCAGCTGATCATTTATCCACCGCTCAAAAGATGTCCTTAAACGAATGGCGCCAAGACCCACAAGCCTGGTCTGACACACATTAGAAATAATTACCTAAATAACCCCCGCGATTGTGTACTAGGCCCTGTCAAGTTGACGGATGAAATAATATAAAATTTAATATGTTTCT
>NZ_AYZB01000034.1 GCF_001436415.1 Latilactobacillus graminis DSM 20719 | reverse complement strand
ATCTCAGGAACTGAAAAATTATCAGTGTCTAAAAAGCTATAAACTTTTAATTCTGGCATGGTAGATATATCGTCTGTCACCGTTACTTTGAAAGTAGCTGTCACTTTTTCGCCAGGTTTTGCGTAATCAGCACTATACGTGACCTTCACAAGACTCTGGCCAGTTCCTTTATAATTAGCGGTTACCAGCGAGCTGGTTGTCTCATTTTCTAATTGATCAGTACTATATTGAACGCCTTTGGGTAACAGAACATAACTGGTCATCGGACCTGTTATATCATTTTTGGAAACTTCGTCATTACTGATTGTTGCAGTAACTGTATTATCACCCACAACAAGACTCTTTGACCTATCAGGTAGCTCGGCTAATTGATCAAATTGAACCCCGGTTTTAACTGTCCGATCAACACCAGTAACTGGCTTAATAATTTCCGCACCTTGCGTACCAGCGACCTTAGTCCAGGCTGCACTTGCGGTGTCCCAATCGTGCTCTGAACCGCTAAGCGCCATATTGCCTGAATCAGTTGTGCCCCAGAAATTGGTATATGTCGTATTTTCGACTCTGCCGACATATCCTTTCTGAACGCCCATGTCAAATTGCATAATATTTGCCCCTGCCATACCGGCAGGTGCCCAGTTTTCAAGGTAGCTTAAATCGTCATCAGAAGATCCTTGACCGAGATCATTACCCGAATTAACCTCATAATACCTAGGCAATCCGTTTTCATCACCAGTTGCGGTATAGGTTTTATCACCCCAATTACCCCAGCCTTCTTTTCTGACCATTCCTTTAGGTGCATGGAAATGTAACATGACTTCTTTAACATGTTTGCCCTTTGGAATATTTAGCTGATCAGCGGTTAACCACTTACCTAATGGCACATCTGCAACTAACGTATGCCAATTATACTTATGCGAATCAGTATACGGAACGATTGCACCAGTATCTGGATTAACGGCAGCACCGGCAGCATTTGAATAGGTTGATGGCGTATTATCCTCATCATCATCATAGCGGACATTAAATGAATAATGCGGCTGATTTTTCAAAGGCGTTTTAGTACTACCAACTTTCCCCGATGGCCTAAAAGCAAAAGTACCGGTATAGAATTTTTTAATATTTAAATGTGGATCAATTTTATAATGAATCGCATAGCTATAAAAGTCTTTAGTTGGACTGGTTGCCCATAGTGAACTTGGCCAAAAACTAAAGCCTAATGTCGCCTCGTCAGTTACAGAAACATCGGGTTTAGACCCTGCTTTTAGGTCAACATTTCCATAGCCATCTAGCGGTCCATAATGAGGTCCCGTAATCCCACCACTACCAACCGAAGGTGGTAATTGGTCTGGATTTGCTTGTGAAATCGTAATTGTTCCTTCATAAGCTTTCTGCTGGGCTGCGCTCAAATCCGCCCAAGAAAAGGTTTCGCCATCATTAAAAGTAGCATTGACATCAGTAAATTGATTTGTTGCTTGCTTAAATAAATTAGCAGCGTCATTATTAATCTTCAACTTTAGACTTAAATCATTCATGAAAAAGTTGCCATTTGCTTCTTTTATTTGATCTGCAATTGACGGTACTACCAAATCCCACGTCAAATTTTGGTTATCTTTTGAAACGACTGGCTGTGGTGCATCACTGTTTGCCATTCCTTCATAAGTCAACTTATCATCAAGATGATAACTTACGTGAACTTTAGAACCGGGCTTTAAAAACAATGAACCTTCAATTTTCTTAGGGGCGCTGACAGCCAAATTCCATTTAATTGTATCTCCTAATGATGGATTAGTATGATAAGTTTCTGAACTAACATCATTGTCATAGATTGAATCAAATTTATTGATTAACGAAAGGTTTTTAGTCGCTAGTATATTAACCGCTCCATCGGTTATCGTTGTAACTTTCCCCTTATCACTGTCGGCGGCTAATTGTCCCTTAACTTGTAACTGTTGATTATTTGTAAAGGCCCCATTAACGGTACCTAACCGTAATTTTACTTTTGCAACCGAGCCAGTTGGCAATTGACTAAACTGATAAGTCAATATGTTAGTTGTTTGGTCAAACGTCGGTGCTATTCCGTTAATCTTTAGACTTTCTAACGGTTGTGTGAAAGTCACATATGCACTAAGCGGTAATGTAATTTTCAAAGTAACGTTCGTTAATTTCGTTACCGCACCAGTTGCTTTAAGATTAATGTTGAAGTTAACATCTTGACCAGCATCAACATTTTTATTTTGAGGATCAATTGTAAAATCCCCTTGAAAATTCCCCGTTGGAAAACTTTGGATCTGTTTATTGTCACTACTATCAATGGCCAATGCCGGTGTAATCCCGACGACCAATTGACTCGTTAGTAATAATGCACTAATGATCCCAACAAATCGTTTATTCAATGTAGTTTCCTCCCCCAAAATAACATTAATAACGCCCTTGATTAATATGCGAACTTATTAACCTACTACATCATATCACTAATTCTGAAAACTGCAATTATTTTTATTCGGTAATGACAAATGACTAATCTAAAGCATTACAATTTTCTTTAATCATTCGACGATTTATGCCCCCAAAAAACTCATGAGAATAAATACGATTAATCAAAGCAATTTATGAAAACAATCAGACGATGGTCTAAAATCATTGTCAATATAGCCTTCCATTTAAATTTAAACAAGCCCACAATGCCCATAATCACAATGTTTAACTATGAAATACGGCTTGTAACCATTTTGTGAAAACAATCAGTTTAAGAGCGAAAACATAAATTGGAATTTGTCACAATCTTATAAAATATTATTTATCAGAACAACAATACCCAGTTAAAAATTAAGTCATTTTGCTAGTTCAAACTAGTATTCTGCTTGAAATCCTCGGTAAACAATGATTTTCTTTAAGCGTACGTTCATTCATTTAATACCGTTGTATTTTTCTTATAACACTTTACTTGATGCTATATCTGCATACAAAAAAGCAGCAATCCTTAAGAAATTGCTGCTTTTTACTATTTTGTGACTTAAAGCCGATACTTAGTATTTTTTTGATCGTACTTATTTACTTACCTTTTTCAAATAATACTTAGTCGTAACTACCAAACCAATTAAGATCACGCCAATCAA
>NZ_AYZB01000033.1 GCF_001436415.1 Latilactobacillus graminis DSM 20719 | reverse complement strand
TCGGGAAAACAGGATTCGAACCTGCGACCCCCTGGTCCCAAACCAGGTGCTCTACCAAGCTGAGCTATTTCCCGTTATATGCACCCAGTAGGAGTCGAACCTACAACCTTCTGATTCGTAGTCAGACACTCTATCCAGTTGCGCTATGGGTGCATTTTTCATTATGATGCCGAGGACCGGAATCGAACCGGTACGGTAGTCACCTACCGCGGGATTTTAAGTCCCGTGCGTCTGCCAGTTCCGCCACCCCGGCTTAATCATAATGAAAGCGGAAGACGGGATTCGAACCCGCGACCCCCACCATGGCAAGGTGATGTTCTACCACTGAACTACTTCCGCATCTTAATGCCGACTAGACGATTCGAACGCCCGACCCTCTGATTACAAATCAGATGCTCTACCAACTGAGCTAAGTCGGCATAATAAGATAACTTTCATTGAATATTCAATTGAATGCGGGTGAAGGGACTTGAACCCCCACGTCTATAAAGACACTAGAACCTAAATCTAGCGCGTCTGCCAATTCCGCCACACCCGCATTTGGCGTGTAACTTGGCCGATGAGTCGTGACAGGCTCGAACTGTCGACCCTCTGATTAAAAGTCAGATGCTCTACCAACTGAGCTAACGACTCAATGGAGGTTACAGGGCTCGAACCTGTGACCCTCTGCTTGTAAGGCAGACGCTCTCCCAACTGAGCTAAACCTCCATCAATAAAAAGCGCGGCAACGTCCTATCCTCGCAGGTAGTTTCCCACCAACTACTATCGGC
>NZ_AYZB01000032.1 GCF_001436415.1 Latilactobacillus graminis DSM 20719 | reverse complement strand
AGCGACCCAACTATGCACGTTCAGAACCTTTACAAGGGAAATAAGTACACTAACCAGCGCAATTAAAAAAGCAGCCCATTAAAAGGGCTGCTTTCTATATTACACGCACCGAGCAATCAGATATAACACAAAAGATGCGATCAGCGATAAGATCATCAAATATGTTGCAAAATTAACAAATTTCTCTGATACGCCCAATGCGTACGCATATCCCGCAATCATAATGGTTGAAAAAGGAACGATTAGAATAAATAATGCCACAAATTCCTTGATTAAAAATACTACTATCATAGTTAAAAACACTCCTTTCTTAATAGGGTGTTCTTATTCTATTCTTTTTTTTAATTTCTGTGTTGTTTATCTAGAAAAGCCGATTTTTAAGTAAAACGTGAAAGAAAACGCCTATCTATACGTAATCTATAGTGAGGTGATTAAATGAACGTTATTAGAATAGAAAATCTAAACTTGTCATTTGAACTTGTGGATACACTGCTAACCATTACTGGCAATGATGTGATCACGCTGAAATTTCAAAACGCATTTATCGCATCTGTATGGTTTCAGACGCTGCTTGATTTGATTGATACATTACCTGAATTTACGGCTCACTAAGCAGTTCGAAATGCTCTTAAATTGCGTCTCTCACACAAAAAAGCCAGTAATCTTCAATGATTACTGGCTTTTTCTGCCATTATCTTAATAGCGTAGATCTCGTCAATTGAAATAAACGCTTCACCAATCACTAATTTATCCAGGTAGTAGCCTTCAATCTGTCCCTCAATGAAAGGTGCCAGGTACCCGTCTTTATCTTGAACGTTTCTCTCAATTCTGACTGGTAGTTTTTTTACAACAGCGTCATTAATGACCTGTTCAATGTCTTCAGCCTCCATCTTTTCGCTATGCGCTCGATTCAGCTTCAGTTGATCGTTACGGTTAACCTTCTGCAAACTGGCAGTGTGATCACTCAAGTAAAACCCTTGACACTTCATCATGCCTCTGTCCTGGTATTGGTTTAAAAACTGCGTAACTACGTTTGGATCAAACTCGTACTTTCTACTCATAAGAATTACCTCCATTGTGTCCACCGACCAGACCGGCACGTTCGATTGCGGTGCCGCCTTCAGCAACACTCGATAGTTTGACCAGCGATGTGAATCCAAACTTTTGACGGATACTATCAACAGTTCTATCCAGGTCTCGTTTTTTTAGGGACGTTTGTTTTGTGTCAAATAAATCTAGCTGCACAACGTTATCGTTGACCAGGCCGGCACAACTGATTGAGATATTCCGGACGATTTCACCTTCCCACCTATTCCGAAAAAGGGTAATTGCGTAAGCAGCTAATAGGCCATTGTCATTTGTTGCGTCAATCTTCATGCTACGTCCAAAACCTGACTTACCAGTTTCTTCTTTAGAACGAAAAGAATACCCAATACCAACGTTGATAACTGTGGCCGCCTTATGGTGAGCACGTATACGTGCCGCGACTTGTTCTGCTATTTCTCGAATTACGATTTCGATTTCAGCCTGATTTCGATAATCCCGTGGTAGCACCTGACTGTTTCCATACGATTTAGCCTTAGGTACGTACTTATCACGAATTAACGCCCGATCGATACCCCAACTAAACGCATATAACTGACTGCCTAACACACCAAACTTTTGCTTTAAAAGAAACGGGTTACTGTGTGCCAAATCATACATTGATTTAATGCCCATTTTGTTTAACTTTTCAGCTGTTCTACGGCCAATTGACCACAGGTCGTCAAGCTGCGTGACTGGCCACAATTTATCCTGGACATCTTCATAATGCCACTCGCCAATTAAACTATGGGTACGTTTAGCTTCCATATCAAGCGCAAACTTTGCTAACAGTGGATTATCGCCGATGCCGACTGTTAAGTAGATGCCTAGTTCTTTTTTGACTTTTAGTTGGATCTTCCGGGCAACTTCTCGAGGACTATCCCCAAAGAGCTTCCAGCTGTCTGTCATATCGATCAATGATTCATCGATCGAATAAGGTTGAATATCTTCCTCAGCAGCAAACGTTTTAAAAATCTCATTGATTGCCAAATTATACTTAATGTAAAGGTTCATTTGCGGCGGCACTACAATTATACGTTTATCCTTTGGAACGTCCCTAGTCCGCATAACGTTGCTTATTCCAAATATCTTTTTGGCCATTGGAGAAGCAGCAAGTACAAGACCACCATTAGTATTTTTGGCCGTTGACATAACAACCAGGATAGATCGTAGCGGGTTAAGATTCAATTTAACCGACTCAACACTGGCATAGAAGCTCTTCGAGTCAATCATGAATACAATCCGCCGTGCCTCTCTAGAATAATCGTACATCTTCAGCACCACCTCTGATTGTGGCTGTTTGCTGATCTAACGTCTTTTGAATATTGCCAAATTCGATCATCGTCATTGATGGAAAATAAACTTGACATAGCTTGAAAAGATCTTTTTTTTGATAAAAATAATTACAACAATCAATCAAAACAGTTGTTTCATTCATTAATTCCTGACGTAGCTGCAAGCTACCATCTTGATGCAAAATGAAATATCTATCTGAACTGGTAATCCAAATTGGTTCTTCTAAAACCATTGCTACAGCCCCTTTTATAGTCCATTATACAAACAAACGTTCGTTTTTTCAATTGTAATTACTCCAGCAATGTGTTACATTTTATACGAGAGAGCGTACCTGACTCTCGTATATCCCATAGATTTACTATGAGGATTCACCGGACACAAGCGCTAGGTAGCTCCTAGCTTTCAATGCTTGTAGTATGGTTAAGATGAGGAAAGCCCGTCATAATGACGGGCTTTTCTATTGCTTCAATGTTTGTACTCCTATAAAGGTCGTTTAAGTAATAGAAGTTTTTATAACTAATAAATAAAGTTGTTGACTAGTCCATTAAAATGGACTATAATATACTTATAGATAAATGGAGGAAAACAATATGAACGTTACTGATTATTCTAAAATTATTATGAATCTAAGTGATCAAGACATCGTGCACACAAATATCTCTCATTCTACCAACTCAATGTATATTATTATCCGAGATAACTCGGAGCTTTTTGTACTTGCGTTATCAGATCATTTTGGGTACAAACACAGCGAAGATTTATCCGATATTGAAGGAGTCGATTTTGATCTTTCTGTAGAACTTGAGAACTTATATTCTCTCGACTCAACCTTAGAATATGTCGGGGTTAACGAAGTTTTCCCCTATACACAGGTTGGTATTGAATCAATCGAAATTGGCGCTATCAGTGAAGATAGGCTCCGCGCAGGTGTACCAGCAATCATAAACGGGGTAGAAGTAATCGAAAACAATAAAGTTTTAAAAGTAAGCTATGATGATGGGGTAGAATATTACACAAACTATCTTCCACAAACAACAATGCAACAATTTGCTTTTGATTACATTATTGATCAAGCGACTATTCAAGCAACAAATCAAAATCATGGTTTTATCATTCGTTCTGGCCACGAATTAAAAGAAATGTTTAGCGAATGGTTGGAAGATAATAAAGACAATTATTTAGAAATAAACGAAAATATAGACGATCACTTAGATGATTTTATCGACATAGATCTTGATGATGTTAATGATAGTCATTACTATGCAATAACTTGCACGGACAATCCTATGTATTTTGTTACGTTTGAATACGATTCAGCTAACGAATTAATCAACAAATCTTCCGAAGTAATTAGTCGTTTTTCAGAACAATAAAGAATGTATGCAAGGTTAAAAAGACCGCGTTAGCAGTTAAGGGGATACTATTATTATGAGTGAATTAATTATTGATCAATACTTAAAGAAACGAGGCCTAACCAGGTCAGATGCTGCACGTTTGTCGGGCATTAATAAACAAACGCTATCAGTGGCCAATCGAAACAGTAATGTTAGTAGCTGGTCAGTTAAAACTGTTCAGGCACTTGCTATGGCCACTGGTCAAACTGCCGGAGAAACTTTAGATGAGTTACTTCATATAGAAGGGAACCCTATCATTAGATTTATCCAGGAACACCCTTTTCTAAAGAAAGAGCTTGTCACTGAAATTGAAGACTTACTGATTAAGGCACACGAAGCTGATATTAATCTTAAAACAGTCACATTTAATTGTTATTATACTGAAAATGAAGATACAAATGAGAATGCTACAAGAGCATTAATAAACTTAAAAGATCAGCTTGAGAGGTTTATCAGTGATCAATATAGTGAGGTGTAGTAAATGGGACACTTCTTCTTTGATGCACAAAATAATTTTCAGTGGGTGTCAATCACCAGTATATTAAGTTTTATAGGCATTGTAATAACGTGTGTAATAAGTGTACGTACAACAAAAAAATAGCAGCAATAACTGCTGCACTATAGGTATATTCATTAAGGCATTTTATTGGATTCAATATCAATTGCCTTTTTATTAACAAACGCCTTGATCTCTTCTAGATCCTTTGGGCTGGCAATTTTGATAAATTCTGAAATATTAAACTTAGCCATTGATCGCTCTAATGGGGTAAGTTCCTTGTGCTCATCTTCCATCATGGTTAGACACCTCCGTTTTAAACGTAATCTTCAATCATATCCGTCAATTGCGTCTTAATATTCTGCAACGCTTTTTCAGCCCGTTCATTAGTATCGGGCCCTTCACTATAATAGCGGTTAAAAGTGATGTTGCCTAGGTTTAAACCTTGTTCGTGTAAGGTGATCATCAAGTCTTCGATCTCGCTTGTTAACTGTTTATCAACAAAAGGGTGTGCTTGAATAAAGTTGATAATCGGATTACCTTGCAACTTGAGTAACTCATCAAGCACAACGCCGGGCGTTTTACCCGTCGCCATTGCTAGGGCTTGTAGCGTCTTAACCGTCATGCGATTAATAGGGCGCTTATTGGCGTCATTCAGAGTAGAAGCGGTGGCGCCAGATATTTTGGCAACCTGGTAGCGGGTTAATCCTAAAGGTTTTAAAAAATCATCAATCGGCGTTGTCATTAGTTTTCACCAAGCAAAGCCTTTAATTGTGATTCTGATGGCACTTGAATGCCAGCAGCTTTGTACTTAGCAATCGCTTGTTGGCGTTGTTCAGTTGTCCCATACATTAATTTTGAAGCGTCGATAACATCAGGCTTTGCAGATTCTTCTTTGATTTGAGCAGCTTTTGCATTTGAAAGGTCATGAGCAACCACACGGATCAACTCGTTTTTCTTGTTATAGTGGACTGCATAGTTTGCGTAATCTTCAGTTGTGGCTGTTTCTGGGATAGCCAATGCTGCGCGTTCTTGCTCTGTCAATTCACCTAAACTTTTAATGATTAAAGTTGCTACACCGTTTTTTGCTGTTGTTTTGATTTCCATGATTAAAATCTCCTTTTTGTTTGGTTTGTTCTTATCTATATCTATACTATAATACGATATAGCGTATTAGTCAAGCAATAAATTAAAATATTTTGTCGATTTTTTTAAATCGTTGGTTTACAATGAAGGTATTGCAGATGTAAGTTTGTAGTTTTAGAAGAGTATCGATCCAATCAATGAGTAGAAAGACCCCTTAATTCAGTTTAAGGGGTCTTTCTGACTAATCACATTTTCTAACGCTGGCCACACTTAAATTTATCACACCCATAGGGACTATTTCTAACAAATAGCCCCTTTAATTTGTTGTCATATCAACCCGCATGGATTATACTGTTAGATATAGGGGTAATAAATTGCTATTTCAAAAAAATAGCCCCTAAAAAAGGCGGTTTTTATGCGACAAAATGTCCTTCCAATTAAAGACTCAAATATTTTAAAAGACGTGCAAGATTGCTTAAAAAATGATTTTAAAGCTGGCCAAAGAAATTACACCATCTTCCAAGTCGGCAAAGCAACCTTATTACGAGTGAGTGACGTAATGCGTCTAAAATTAAATGATGTCTTCGATCACAATGGCATTGTAAAAAGTACCGTCTTTATCCATGACAAAAAAACTGGTAAACCAAATAACTTGTATTTAGCACCAGTTAAATCTGATCTAGAAAAATACTGGCAATGGCTTCAGTCGAATGAACTTCAGTCTGAATGGCTCTTTCCATCAACCACGAATTCGGATCGACACATAACCGAAAAACAATACTATAAAGTCATGGCCAAAGTCGGCGACTTACTGAACCTGAATTACCTGGGCACACATACAATGCGCAAAACGGGCGCCTATCGTGTGTATACTCAGTCCAATCACAACATTGGACTTGTTATGAGTCTGCTCAACCATTCAAGTGAAGCAATGACTCTTTCTTACCTGGGGTTAGATCAAGCATCTAAACAGGAGATGTTGGACTCAATCGATTTCGGATAATATTTCTTTCAAAAAAAGAGCAGACGTCTTAATGACAACTGCTCTTTTACTTTTGGTGAACATAAATACACTTTATAAATTTAGCTTTTTATAGCTTTATAATTTTATGAGTTTATAAAATTATAAAGTTATACTTTTATATTTTTATACTTCCTTGTTTCTGCTCGTTTCTAGGACTGCTTGCACACTATTCTTAACAATTTTTCTTTGTGCTGGTGTCAAACTTTGAATGTAAAACTCAGTAATTTTGTTTACTGTTTCATATATTTTAGCATCTTCAATTGTAGAAATAGTATTAATCGCAGCATGTGTTTCTAATGGTAATCTGATTGATTTTGGTAAGTCTTTGGAGGTTAATTTTTTCTTCTCGCTTTTAAGTACGACAGTTTCTGTTGTTCTCTTATCATCTTCACTTTGATTAGGAACAAAACTATCTGGTCTTGACGTGCGTTTTTTTCGTAAACTACCTAGTCCCACTTTATTTTCAGTCATTCTTATTCTCCTCTAGCAAATTAATTCTTTCAATCAGCTCATTAGTAACTGTTTGGTAAATTTTGTGCACCTTTCGATCATTAACATCTTTCGGATTATCTGTAATACCTGTTCTGTCGAACCTTTTCAACCTGGCCATAGTTTTAACCCTATTTTTAAATATATTTTCTTCGCCAAAACTTTCCATCGCATCGGAAACAACATCGAGATCAAGTTCACTACCATTTTGTTGTAGAACGGGAAGAATTCCAAGTAGATCGACATTCACATCATAATCATCTTGTAGTTGCAATAAATGATCAATATACTTTTCAGCACCCTTTAACGCTCTTTCCTGAGTTTGAAGTATAACAATGACATAATCTGATGATACCAAAGCCGAATCAGTAAACTTATTCATCTGAGGTGGTACGTCTAAGATAATATAATCATATTTAGGTTTTAACTTATCCAAAAGTTGTGAGAAATAAAAATCTTGTTCTCTATCAGTGTCAAAATTTGAGTATAAAAAACCTTCGTATGATTGCAGATCCTCATAACTTGGCAGCAAATCAAAGTTATCTTTCACCTTGATTATTGCATTTTCTAAATTACCTTTTTTTAATGCAACCGCAAGGCTTTCATTAAAGATTGGTTTATCCTGATAAACGGTACTCATAGTATTTAGTATCATATCAGTCGCATTCGCCTGAGGGTCTAAATCAACTAATAGTACATTTTTGCCACTCTTATACAGTGTGTAAGCAATCATAACAGCATTAGTTGTTTTACCAACGCCACCTTTAAAATTACCAGTTGTAATAGTATACATGTCGCACCCCTTTTATAACTTTATAAGATTATAACTTTATAAAGTTATTGTACCTAAAAAAACATTCTTAGTCAAGTTTTTTATAAAAATATAATATTATAAAAGTATAAAGTTATAAAGTTATAATGTTAGATTTTGTACACCTCTCGATAATCCTTACATATCGGCGTTCAAAGCGTGTATCGACTTAATCAATAATTCATAGTGAAGAAAAAAATTATAACTTTATACTTTTATAACTTTATAACTTTATAAAAGTATACTAACGTTCCGCTTGATTTTATACTTCTATGAGATTTGCGTTTACTTTTAACGTTAATTACGTTATATTGACATTAAATAAAAAAAGCCACCACGAACTGGAATTCGTGATGACCAACTTTCAAGAAGTTATTTACCTGTAATTTCTTTTAAACTATGTCTTTTATTATAAGCTATTTTCACAAAAATGGCAATACAAAAAGGCTTGTTTAGTTATACATAAAAGTAGGTCAATGCGGCTTTTCTAAAGAGATTCTGGTTCTAACGCCAAGCTCGCATTTGCCTACTCTACACAACACTAGAGCGGACTCGCAAATGCGGGTTCGCTCTTTTTAATTCAAAGGAGATCGCTATGAATAATCAACCTAACTACTACAACATCAAACGACAATATGCGCTCAAGTTCTTCCAAGTACCCAAAGTTTTTATGACCAGCGAAAAATACAAAAAATTAAGTGCTGAGGCAAAATTAGCTTTTGCTGTCTTATCTGATCGCCTCCAACTTTCAATCAAAAACCATTGGTTCGATAAAGACGGTAATATTTATTTTATTTACACTGGCGAACAACTTGCCGAAATACTAGGTTGTGGCCACTCAAAAGTTACTGCAATCAAAAAAGAATTAACTGCTGCTAATTTATTGGTTATGAAACGAATGGGCCAAGGTAAAGCTAATCGTATGTACTTACTTGAACCCGAAATTACTGATAAAGATATTTATGGCATCGATCAACTTGAAACAGCTGAAAATCCTCTCGCAGAAGAAGTTGTAAATATTGATTTACCAACATCTATGAATGATGGACAGCCTGAAACCCTTGATAAATCTAGATTGCTGAAAAACAGTAATCTAGATTACCGAAAATCAGCAACTAGTGATACTGATATTAATAATACTGATTTACTAAGAAACATAAATACAGATTCTTTAAAAGCAGATACTATCCCTGATGACGAAAAATCAATTACCAAGCAACAGGACGCTGCGCTATTTAAAACCCATTTGAATAACGACTCAATCTTCACTACACAACAATTACTAGATTTGAAATTGTTATCTAACGGTGACTTCGAAACCTTCTTAACCCTTCAACAAACTGTTTTACGAGCAAAAAAACAAGCGCTAAATTCACATAAACTGCAAAGTAGCTTATTTGATCTACACGATTCAGATATTGCAATGCCTATTCATAAAACCTTGCTGCGTGCCGTACAACAAGTTCGTTTAAACCAAGTAAGTGATTTAAATAGCTATGTTTATAGCGTCGTTTACAACGAATTCGAGAAACTAGGAAACGCTAGATGTATTGCCAATTCAAAAGCAGGAAATAGTCCTCTTTTTTGGGAATAAATTAGTTTATATATTGACCTCTCGACAAATAAACCTTGCCAACAACAAAGTCTTTTACGAGCTTAAAATCATTTTGGGACCTCACAAAAATTAAGTGGGCTTAAATAGCTGATATCTTTTGGCCCGCTAAAACCTAAACGAAAATGCGTGGTATTTTGTTTTAAAGATTCAAGAAAGCGTTTCGATCTTCTCAGGTGGTCGCGCCCGCTAAAGCGGAAAAGCAAGTTGACTAACACTTCTTTTGTACTAATTTGGCTTACAGCAGGCTCAACTGTGACACTTTTTGTTACGTTAAAGTGCGTTACAAAGCGTTTTTCAGCTATTATAATTGCTTTATACGTGTAGCGATAATGATTGAAATTCTCGTAACCTAATTTCTTAACTGCGCGTTCTATTGACCCCGTTGAAGTACAAGTGACTGACGCTAATTCACGAATAGTCGCCGTTAATATTTTTTTTGGGTGTTTTTCAAAGTAAGCAATCACAATTTGTTCGGTAAATGTTAAGTTCATCAAGGGTTTCCTCCTTAGCGCTAGTTGGCACAAATGTCGATATTGTTGAAATGGGTTATATTATTAATTAACCTGGTATATGATTCAATTGTACTTGAATTCTAAGTACAAAAAAAGCCGTTAGACGTTGATCTAACGGCTCAGGTTTGCCACTCTTGTTTTAACTTGTTAAAAAAATACTTGCTTTTTGAAAAAAGTAAAGGTAAGGTTAAGACAAGTT
>NZ_AYZB01000003.1 GCF_001436415.1 Latilactobacillus graminis DSM 20719 | reverse complement strand
CAACGTATTATATGTTATCATGCACAGAATTAAATAACAAGCCTTTTTTAAACTTTTTATTTGTTCAGTGCTATCAAATTCGACTGAATCGTTTCTCACGCGACAACTTTACAAGTATACCAACCTCAAACTGTTAATGCAAGGATTTTCTATCATGCTTGACGATTAATTATAACAGCATAGAAAAAAGGGGCGCCTAGTTAAACTAGGCGCCCCTTTTTTCTATTAAACGTAAAGATTTGCTACTTGTTTTTGTAATTCTGAATGTGCTAAAAACTCATCATAATTAGTTTCAGCACGTTCTACAACACCCTTAGCTGACACTTCAATAATATGATCCGCAATTGTTTGAATAAATTGATGATCATGCGATGTAAAGATTAAAGCACCCTTAAAATCGATTAAAGCATCGTTCAATGACGTAATTGATTCCAAATCCAAGTGGTTAGTTGGATCATCCAAAAGTAATGTATTCGATTTTTGCAACATAATTTTCGATAGGATACACCGGACTTTTTCGCCACCTGAAAGGACATTAATCTCTTTTGTCACTTCATCCCCTGAAAAGAGCATCTTTCCTAAGAAACCACGTAGGAAGGTATTATCATCTTCACCTTTAGCAGCGAACTGCCGGAGCCAATCTAAAATAATCAGCTGATCATCATTAAAGGCTGAATTTGTATCTCGCGGTAAGTATGATTGTTGACTTGTCACACCCCAAGTTACTGAGCCTGTATCCGGTTCAATTTCACCTGCCAAAATTTGCATTAAAACGGCTGTTGCAACATCATTTCGCGAAACAATCGCTGCTTTTTCATCAGGCTTAACTGAAAAACTGATGTTATCTAATACTTTAACCCCGTCAAGAGTCTTTGAAACATTCTCAACACGTAATAAATCGTTCCCTAATTCACGTTCAAAATCAAACTTAATAAACGGATATTGTCGTGATGAAGGTCGGATATCTTCTAAGGTAATCTTTTCTAATTGTTTCTTACGAGAAGTTGCTTGCTTTGATTTCGATGCGTTAGCACTAAACCGTGCGATAAAATCTTGCAATTCCTTTATTTGTTCCTCTTTTTTGGCATTCACATTTGATTGTAATTTCGAAGCTAACTTACTTGATTCCAACCAAAAATCATAATTACCGACAAACGTCTTAATTCGACCAAAATCCACATCACACATCATCGTACATACTTGGTTTAAAAAGTAACGGTCATGGGAAACTACAATTACAATATTCGGGAAATCAGCTAAAAAATTCTCTAGCCATTCAACTGAGGCACTGTCTAAACCGTTAGTTGGTTCGTCCAGTAATAGAATATCTGGTTTACCGAAAAGGGCTTGTCCAAGCAATACTTTAATTTTTTGGCCTTCCATTAATTCGCTCATCTTCACATGGTGCAAAGATTCATCAATTCCTAAAGCTTGCAATAATTGAGCAGCTTCTGATTCAGCATCCCAACCATTCATTTCCGCAAATTCAGCTTCTAAATCAGCCGCCTGCATCCCATCTTCTTCAGTAAAATCAGCTTTAGCATATAGGGCATCTTTGGCTTGCATCACCTCATACAACTTCTTATGACCTTGAATCACAGTCTCCAATACTTCAAATTCTTCAAAAGCATAGTGGTCTTGATTCAAACTCGACATCCGTTCATTCGGCCCCATTGAGATGTGGCCGGATGATGGTTGTAATTTACCTTCTAATAATTTCAAAAAAGTTGACTTTCCCGCACCATTGGCACCGATTACGCCGTAACAGTTTCCAGGTGTAAATTTTAAATTGACATCTTCATATAACTTACGCCCAGAAAGCGTTAAGCTCATTTCACTAACAGTTATCACTTAATTCCCTCACTTTTCTTCCATGACTCTAAAAAGCCAACCGTTTCATGTGAAACGGCTGGCCTCCTACCATTGACAACAATATGCCTAACTCTACCATATCTAACAGCTAATTATCAACCAACCGATTTAACCTTAGCAATTTTCCCCTGTTGAATATAGACACTTAAAATCCCAATATCAGCTGGGTTAACCCCACCAATTCGACTTGCTTGGGCAAGTGTTTCAGGTTGAATTTTTTGCAATTTTTGGCGACCTTCTGTGGCAAGCCCTTCAATCGCATCATAATCAATGTTGGCTGGAATTTTCTTAGCTTCCATCCGTTTTAACTTCGCAATTTTAGCTTTTTCCTTATCAATGTAACCAGCATATTTGATTTGAATTTCAACTTGTTCCACAACCCGGTTGTCGATCCCTTCAACTGCTGGAATGAATTGAATTAAATCAGCATACTTCACTTCTGGTCGTTTCAAGAAATCACTGGCTAAAACCCCATCTTTAAGTGGCGCCTCACCTTTAGCAGCTAAAAAGGCTTGAATTTCTGCGGTTGGTTTCAAACGAATAGTTGCCAAACGTGCTAACTCGGCTTCAACTGCTGCTTTTTTCACTTTATAACTTTCAAAACGGGTCTCATTGATTAAGCCCAACTCATGCCCTTTTTCGGTTAGTCGAAGATCAGCATTATCATGACGGAGCATTAACCGATATTCCGCACGTGATGTTAATAGGCGGTAAGGTTCATTTGTCCCCTTTGTAACCAAATCATCAATCAATACCCCGATATACGCCTCGCTACGGTCTAAGACAAATGGATCACGACCTGTTTGCTTGAGTGCAGCGTTAATCCCTGCCATTAAGCCTTGTCCAGCAGCTTCTTCATATCCCGAAGTTCCGTTCATTTGTCCAGCTGTATAAAGATTTTCAACGACTTTTGTTTCAAGCGTTGGTTTTAACTGCCATGGTTCCACGACATCGTATTCAATCGCATAACCTGGGCGCATCATCTGAGCATTTTCTAAACCTGCAATAGAATGGAGCATTTTATGTTGAATTTCTTCTGGCATTGACGTTGAAAAGTCCCCAACGTAATATTCTTCAGTTTCGCGGCCTTCTGGTTCCAAGAAAATTTGATGGCGCGGCTTATCCGCGAAGCGGACGATTTTATCTTCAATTGATGGACAATAACGTGGGCCCACCCCTTCAATCACCCCGGTAAACATTGGGGCGCGGTCAAGGTTATCGCGAATCACCTGATGCGTTGTGTCGTTAGTATAAGTCATCCAACAAGATAATTGATCTTTCAGATAAGCACTGTCTGGTGTTTCGAAACTAAAGTGGTTCGGTTCCTGATCACCAGGTTGTTCTTCCGTCTTTGAAAAATCGATGGTTGTGCCATCCACCCGTGGCGGGGTCCCCGTTTTAAACCGTGTGAGAACAAAGCCATTATCTTCTAAACTTTCAGAAAGTTTAATAGAAGGAATTGAATTATTCGGGCCAGATGAATACGTTAATTCGCCGATAATAATCTTGCCTCGTGAAGCTGTACCGGCCGTTAAGATGACACTATCGGCACTGTAACGAGCACCAGTGTTAGTGATGATTCCTTTGCAGACACCATCTTCGACGATTAATGATTCAGCAATTCCCTGACGCAAGGTTAAATGTTCAGTCGTTTCAATTGTCCGTTTCATCGTCCGGTGGTAGGCATGCTTATCAGCTTGGGCGCGTAACGCGCGGACAGCGGGCCCCTTCCCAGTATTCAACATCCGCATTTGAATGTATGTTTTATCGATATTACGACCCATTTGACCACCCAAGGCGTCAATTTCACGGACTACAATTCCCTTAGCAGGCCCACCCAGTGAAGGATTACATGGCATAAAAGCCACCATATCTAAGTTAATCGTTAATAGTAATGTTTCGCGGCCCATTCGTGCAGCAGCCAAAGCCGCTTCAGAACCTGCATGGCCGGCACCAACGACAATCACATCGTAGTGCGCTGCATCATATTCTCGCATGTTTTGTTCTCCTTTTATTTTTGATCCAAGTCTTATTTACCTAAACAAAATTGGCTAAAAAGTTCCGTAATCAATTCATCTGGCGCTGAATCACCGGTAATTTCACCGAGTTTATCCCAACAATTCGTCATATCAATTTGTACCAAATCAACGGGCATCCCAGCTGCAATTCCATTGATAACTTCATCTAAAGATTGCTGTGATTGATTCAACAAGCCAATTTGCCGCGCATTCGTAATCATAACGGTGTTTTGACTATTTTCAATTCCACCGAAGAAGAGTTTGGCGATTTGGGCTTCCAAATCGGTCACCCCTGCACTCGTTAAAATTGAGGTTTGAATAATTTCGTCTGCGTTCACCAATGTTTTAAGTTCGTTTAAGTCTAACCGGTTGGGTAAGTCAGTTTTATTTAAAATAATAATGCGCTTCTTATCGGTTGTCGCCGTAATTAATTCGCGATCTTCAATCGTTAAAGGTTCGCTTTGGTTTAGGACCAGTAAAATCAGGTCGGCTTTGGTAATTGCCGCACGACTTCTTTCGACCCCAATCTTTTCAACCTTATCTTCGGTAGCATGAATCCCAGCAGTATCGACAAGCTTCAATGGTACCCCGCGGACGTTAACGTATTCTTCTAAAACATCCCGCGTGGTTCCGGCAACATCAGTCACGATTGCCTTATCTTCATGTAACAGATGATTTAATAAGCTCGATTTACCAACGTTCGGCCGGCCAACGATGGCTGTTGCCAACCCTTCGCGTAAGACTCGCCCTTGTTGAGCAGTTTGAAGTAGCTCACCAATCCGACCCTTAACTAGTTCTGCTTTTTCGAGCAGAATTCGGGTCGTCATTTCATCTGTATCATATTCTGGATAATCGATGTTAACCTCAACTTGGGCCAGCACCTCCAAAATTTCTTGACGTAAATTCTTAATCAGGTGCGTTAAACTGCCATCTAACTGATCAACAGCTACTTGCATCGCCCGATCAGTCTTAGCACGAATCAAGTCCATCACTGATTCAGCTTGCGTTAAATCAATCCGACCGTTTAAAAAAGCGCGCTTCGTGAATTCGCCTGGTTCAGCCATTCGTGCCCCATAACTCATTAATAACTGTAAAATTCGGTTCGTCGCGACAATCCCACCATGACAATTAATTTCAATTACGTCTTCGCGGGTAAATGTTTTGGGCGCTCGCATGACAGAGACCATTACTTCATCGACAACTGTATCCGTTTTAGGATCTACAATATGCCCATAATTAATCGTATGACTGGCCACTTTATCAAGGTCTTTCCCCTGATAGATGCGTTTAATAATCGCTAAACTAGCATCCCCTGAAAGGCGTACAATTGAAATAGCTCCCTCGCCAGGCGGTGTTGAAATTGCTGTAATCGTATCAAATTCTGTGACTGTCGTTGGCATTTTAAATGCTTCCTTTCTAAAATAGCTGCATAAAAAAAGCGCTTAGCGTCCACCTCTCCCGTCAATGCGTAAGGGGTGGACAAAGCACTTTCACTACTTTATCAATATTTAATTAATTTCATTATACACGTTTTTTTTAGAGCGTCAATTCACAACCCTTAAAATATACGGCCTGGTTCTACCACAACTGCACGGCGATTACCTTGGCCCTCTGAATGAGTTTTGACATGACGATTTGCTGCTAGGTGCCCATGCACAATCTTGCGTTCAAAAGCTGGCATCGGTTCTAAAAAGACCGGTTTGCCAGTTGCAACAACTTCCCGTGCTGCCTTATCCGCTAGATGGTTAACAATTGCCGCTCTTCTTTGCCGGTAATCACCGACTTCTAAAATAATTGTTTGTTTACCCTTCATATGATGATCATAGTAGGTTTGCGCTAAATCTTGGAGCGCGTTGATTGTCTTCCCATGTTTACCAATTAACAATCCTTGTTTATCTGTCTTTAAATGATACGTTGAACTGCGATGATCATGTGTTACCTGAATTCTGACAGGTGTCCCAATCTGAGTCGTAATAGCCGTTAAATAAGCAATTAATTTTGCCGTGATTGCTACTTCAGATTCCTGTTTAGCGGACCCGCTTACTGGCGCTTCTTTCGTTTTTGGGGCCTGGGTCGAGTGAACTTGCGTCGGTTGCTTAGTTGGTGCCACTTGTTCGTTAGGCGTCAGTCGAACAAGCGCAGCGCGCCGACCAAATCCTAAGAATCCTTTTTTGCCAGCTTCCAAAACATCAATCGTGACCTCATCACGCGTTAAGTGCATGGCCCTTAATCCCTCAGCGATTGCTGCTTGCATATCGCTACCTTCATATGTTGGCATTTTTCAAAACCTCCGATCAATTTGGTAACTCAACCTAGTCCGAGTTACCGTTGCTCGTCTATTATACCATGTGAAACTAATTTAAAAATACTGCTCCGTTATTCTTGATACCCTTCCGTTAATGCTAAAAATTGCGCTACATCAGCAGCAATTGAATCCGCGGCCGCCTGCCAAAACGCCGGTTGAGTCAAATCAACACTAAGATGCTTTTGGGCCAGATCTTCGGTCGACATATTAGCTGTATCCCGCAATAATGCAATATAATCAGCTTCAAAATCTGGCGTTGTTTGCGCTTTGGCATAAATTCCCATCGAAAAGAGATAACCGAATGTATATGGGAAATTATAAAATGATACATCATCGAAGAAGAAATGCTGTTTATCTGCCCAAAACAACGGGTCGTAATCGGTTAATGCATCTGCGTAAGCTTCCTTTTGAGCCACTAGCATGAGCGCCTTTAACTCAGCCGTTGTTTGCAATTTCTTTTGCCGAGCAGCATAAAAACGTTCTTCAAATAAAAAGCGCGCATGGATATTCATAAACATATCAATCGCATTCGTAATTTTTTGATCTAATAAATTAATCTTAGCTGCTGGGCTTTGCGCCGCTTTAACCGTCGCATCACTGACAATTAATTCCGCGAAAGTCGAAGCTGTTTCTGCAACATTCATTGCATAATCTTGGCGCCAACTGGGTAAGTCATTAATCATCATCGTATGGAATCCATGGCCCAACTCATGCGCCAGTGTTGCCACCCCACTTGGTGTTCCATCAAACGTCATAAAAATCCGAAAATCATTAGTTTCCGGTAAATCCGTCATATACCCCCCTGGTTGTTTTCCAGGACGATCTTCAGCTTCAATCCACCGATTTTCAAATGCTTTTTGCGCAACTGCCGCCATTTGCGGACTAAAAGTTTTAAACTGCTGCACAATAAAAGCGGCAGCCTCGTCATAAGTATAGGTTTGTGGTTTAAAATCACCGACGACAACTGGCGCCCAAGTATCATACCAAGCCAATTGAGTCTTGCCCATCAACGCAGCTTTTCGCTTTAAAAAAGCCACGAGTGGTGCCTTATTTTGACTTACCACGGCCCACATTGTTTTTAAAGTTGCCGATTGCATACGGCTAGTTTCCAATGGCTTTTTTAAATAATCTGTCGTTCCATGCGCTTGATATTCAGTCAGGCGAAAGCCTGCCAAATGGTTTAAAGTATCCGTTAATAAGGGTGAATAGCGTTCCCACGTTTGATACCAACTCTTAAAAATACGTTGCCGTACTTTGGGGTCTGGATCGGATTCGAATTTATTTTGTGCTTGTCCTGCTGATAATAGCGTTTGACCATCTGGCACTTGAACTTCTGCTACTATCGAATCATAATGGTCACTCCACCCTTTTAAACCATCCAATGCAAATTGATTAATTAATTTTTCAGTCGTTGCATCCAATAATGTGGCACCGCTCGTCCGCTTTTCAGTTAAATTAAACTTAATAATTTGCAATGCCGGGGTCGCTACCAATGATGCAAATTCAACTTCTGTTAACCCAACTAATTTTTTAGTAAGCGCAACCTCAATCTGATTTACGCTATTTCCCAATGCATTAATCCGACCCATCATTGGCATCACCTGCGGATTACGTTCATCGGTTGACTGGATCATGTTAACGAAACTATCAGTTTGTTTCAACCCAGCCTCTAGCATTTGCAACTGTTCAGTAATCTGCGTCATCACCGTAAATTTTGGCTGATCTTTTGCATATTGCCATGCCCGCACCGTCGCTAATAATGGTGTGATTTGCGCCGTTATAGTTGCTAAACGTTGCGTCAACGCTGGTGAATCAATGCCCCCTGTAAAAATTGATTCTAAATCCCATTGTTCTGAATAGGTCATTTGTTTGCCCTCCACTCTTAAACGATTGCGCTTATTATAACGAAAATTCCGTAAAAGTGCGATTAATGACCCCACGGAATCTCATAAATCCTGACTCTGGCAATTACCTCCTGATACTAATTCACATTACTTATTCAACATAAAAAGCCGCTTGCCCATTATTGGGAAGCAGCTTTTTATGTTTAACGTTTCTTCGTTGCTTTTTTCCGGGCCTTAGCAAGTGCTTTTTCACGGTCCCGTTTTGCTTGTTCCTTAGCTTCACGTTCACGGCGAATCTTAAAGGGATTTTGAATAACCAGTGTTTGTCCCACTGAAAAAGCATTCGTAACCACCCAGTAAATTGAAACTGCCGAGGCAATATTCATCGCCATCACAAAAATCATGATTGGCATAACCCAAAGCATCGCTGATGAGGCAGCGTTTTTGGTTGGCTGCGACATCATGGTTAAATACGATGTTCCAAACGTAAAAATGGCTGCCAAGATAGCCATAATAAAGTAAGGATCAGCTTTCCCAAGTTGCATCCATAAGAATGTACCACTCTTTAAAGCAGCCGTTCGGTAGATAGCTTGGTACAAAGCAATCAAAACTGGCATTTGCACGACTAATGGTAGACAGCCGACAACTGGATTGACGCCCGCTTTTGCATAAAGTTTTTGCGTCTCTTCACGTAATTTTTGTTGGGTCTCAGCATCTTTAGAAGCATATTTTTTTTGCAGTGCTTGAATTTCTGGGGCGACTGCTTGTTGCTTGAGCATACTCTTACTTTGCCACCATGTTAATGGCAAGATAATCACCCGAATGATGATGGTAAAGGCCACAATTGCCCAACCGTAACTGCCACCAAAAATATCGGCTAACCATAAAATAAAGCGGGAGAAGTTATAAATAACGTAATGATCCCAGAAGCCAGTACTTCCACTGTCAACTGGTGATGTGCTACATCCCGCAGCGATTAACATGAACAAGAATAAACTGGCCACTAATAATAGCCGTTTGCGATTTTTTGAACTCACTGTAATCCCTCACTTATTCAGAAACAGAATCTGCTTCTTCCTTTAATAGCTTTGCTATTTTTAAGACGTGTATTAGATTTTTTTTGGTCTCTGCCATTGTTAGTTGGTTAGCCCCGCGTCTGGCGATTACTAAAAAATCGACAGTCTGTGGTAACTCTGGTTTCAACTCCAACAAGCTCTGGCGAATATACCGTTTAACTTGATTACGCATCACTGCGTTACCCACTTTTTTACCTACGGACAGGCCCACTCGGAAATGTTTTTGACCCGGTTTATCCAGTTGATACACCACAAAATTGCGATTTGCAACTGAATGTCCGGCTTCAAAAACCGTTTGGAAATCCTGTTCTTTTTTGACGCGGTACGACTTTCTCATAATTCACTCCGGCATTTCATTTAATTAATTGAAGATAATAAAAAAACCACTGAAGCATCAGTGGCCTATGCAGATAATACTTTTCTGCCTTTAGCACGGCGTCTTGCAAGTACCTTGCGACCGTTCTTAGTATTCATACGTTTCATAAAACCATGAACACGTTCTTTATGGCGTTTCTTGGGTTGGAAAGTTCTTTTTGTAGTCATTATACTGGCACCTCCTAATTGACTGTGTCTATTGTTTTCAGATTTGAGAAACAACGGGTGATAACTACCACCTACGACATTCACTAAAATATAATAGCATATTTTATATGAAGTTAAAACACTTTCCATAAAAAAACAACATAAAGCTGTTTATTCAACAAATAGATAATCCTTGGTTTCCTTGTGGATAACGACGCAGATTAATTTAATCCCCGCTTTTCGTCCACAGTCAGTTTACCGATTTATCCGGAAAATCACAGGGTGTTTCTATCTTATCCACAAGATATTTACCAGGTGTGTATAACTCCGTTAGCCTTTGATATTATAACCTCCGTTGCCCACACACTTCTGTGGATAAATAGTAAAGTCACTCTAATTTTTCACTTTTCCACAAACACGGTCAGAAGTTATCCCCCTGATTGTGTTTAAGTGGACAACTTTTTCAATTCATACTGTGGATTTTGTTCTTGTTGTGGAAAACTTTTTTTTAGAATGCTAGAATGTATTTAGTCTTTCTTTATTGAATCTTTTTCAATAAAGTGGTTATTTTACGTGAGGAGGACACGCTACATGCCTGATCTTCAGGAACTTTGGAACTATTTACGGGACGTATTCCAAAATGATTTAACACCCGTTGGTTTTAATGCTTGGATTAAAACCGCCAAACCACTCGCTTTTAGAGCCAATGAAATATTGATTGAAGTCCCTTCACCGCTACACAAAGAGTATTGGGAACACAATTTGGCAACCAAGGTGGTTGAAGGGGCCTATGAATTCGCAGAAATCGAATTGACCCCTATTTTTCTATTACCCGACCAAGCCCAAGAGCTCCAAACTAAAAAACCGGCTGAAGAACGTAGTTTAACCAAAGCCGAAACCCCAACTTTTTTACGTGAAACGCACCTCAATAGTAAATATACATTTGATACATTTGTGACTGGTAAAGGAAATCAGATGGCACATGCAGCCGCGCTTGTTGTTTCAGAAGAACCTGGGGTCTTATACAACCCTCTATTCTTATATGGTGGCGTTGGTTTGGGCAAAACCCATTTAATGCAAGCCATTGGTCACCAGCTCTTACTCTCTAAACCAGACACCAACGTTAAATATGTGACGAGCGAAGCTTTTGCCAATGACTTCATTAATTCGATCCAAACAAAAAATCAAGAAAAATTCCGGCAAGAATATCGAAATGTCGACTTATTATTAGTTGACGATATCCAATTTTTCGCGGACAAAGAAGGTACCCAGGAAGAATTTTTCCATACCTTTAATGATCTTTACAACGATAAAAAGCAAATCGTTTTAACCTCCGATCGCCTACCAAACGAGATTCCAAAGCTCCAAGAACGTCTGGTTTCACGATTTAAATGGGGCTTACCAGTTGATATTACCCCGCCTGATTTAGAGACACGAATTGCGATTTTACGAAATAAAGCCGACGCAGAACACCTCGAAATTCCTGAGGATACCTTGAGTTATATCGCCGGGCAAATTGATTCCAACGTACGCGAACTCGAAGGTGCACTAGTTCGCGTACAGGCCTACGCAACGATGCAAAATGACGAAATTACAACAAGTCTGGCCGCTGATGCATTAAAAGGGCTAAAGCTTAATGGAAAGTCCAGCCAACTCTCGATTGCTAAAATTCAATCAGTCGTTGCCAAATACTACAGCCTATCGATTGCCGATTTAAAGGGGCGTAAACGAGTTAAAGAGATTGTACTTCCGCGCCAAATTGCGATGTATCTTGCCCGCGAGATGACGGATAGTTCATTACCAAAAATCGGGCAAGAATTTGGCGGCAAAGATCACACCACTGTGATGCATGCACACGAACGAATTAGCCAAGCCCTAGATCATGATCAAAACTTAAAAGATGCCATTTTAGATTTAAAGAACACGTTAAAAAATTAAACTCACCTGTGGATAACCCTGAAAGTTATCCCGTGACTTGCTCTCAACTTATCCACAGGTGGAAAACTAAGAGTGCTATCCTTTCCCTTTGTTTTCCACAGATTCCACAGGTCCTACTACTATTACTTAAAATTCTTTTATAATATATATATTTTCCTTCGGAGGTTTACCGTTCATGAAATTCTCAATTAATCGTACCCAATTCATCAAAACATTAAATGATGTTCAACGTGCCATTTCAGCCAAAACTACAATTCCTATTTTGACGGGCCTAAAATTAGTCCTTTCCCAAGAAGGGTTAACGCTAACTGGGAGTGACGCTGATATTTCAATTGAAGCAACCCTAGCTACGACTGATGAAAAAAATCAGTTAACTGTTGAAGAACCTGGGGCTATTGTATTACCAGCCCGTTTCTTTAGTGAAATTGCTAAAAAATTGCCGGAAGATCAAATGACAATTGCAGTTGGTGATAATTTTCAAACGACAATTCGCTCTGGTAAATCGGAATTTACGATTAATGGGTTAGATGCCAATAGTTATCCGCATCTTCCTGAAATTGCGGATCAAAATCCCTTCAGCATTGCTACTGATGTCCTCAAACAATTGATTCGGCAAACAGTGATCGCCGTTTCAAATCAAGAAAGTCGCCCAATCTTAACGGGGGTGCACTTAGTCTTAAATTCAGGTGAAATGTTGGCCGTTGCCACTGATAGTCATCGACTTGCACAACGTAAATTAACGGTTTCAGTTCCAAGTGACGTGAATTACGACGTGATTATTCCTGGCAAAAGCTTGATTGAACTTTCAAGAACCTTAGCAGATGGCGATGAAACTGTTGAAATTCGTATTGCTGAAAATCAAGTTCTTTTCAAAGCGGGAAACTTAGCCTTTTACTCTCGTTTACTCGAAGGTAATTATCCTGATACAGCGCGGTTAATCCCCACTTCTTCAAGTACTCAAATCGAGTTTAACGCACCTGTTTTATTAGCGGCAATTGAACGAGCTTCTTTGTTATCACATGAAAGTCGGAACAATGTTGTTCGCTTGACATTGAATACAGCGGATAATACAGCTATTATTTATGGTAATTCGCCGGATGTCGGGAATGTTGAAGAAACATTGCAATTTGAAAATTTAACGGGTGAAGACCTCGAAATTTCGTTTAACCCCGATTATATGAAAGATGCGCTACGTTCATTTGGACAGACAGCAATCATGATTAATTTTACAGCTGCCTTACGACCATTTACTTTGGTACCAAGTGAAGATCAAGAACATTATATTCAATTGATTACGCCAGTACGGACATTTTAAGTTATAAAAAACACCTCATCAAAAAAAATGAGGTGTTTTTTTACGGTAAAATTAAAATAAATTCGGTTTCAGCGATTTCAACTAAAGTAAGTAGGATAAGCTTAAAGTTCTTAAAAACGCTCAGAAAGCATTTTAGCGACGTCTATTTGTATTTAAACTGAAAAAAGTCTATAATCGTAGGTATAATGGAGCGGTATTAGCACAGTAATTAATATCGTTAAGAATGGTGGGTTGAATAATGGCGCAAGAGATTAACCTTGAAACTGAGTTTATTACACTTGGGCAGCTCCTTAAAGAGGCCGGTGTAATTGAAACCGGTGGGCAGGCAAAGTGGTTTTTGAAAGAAACAATGGTTTTGGTAAATGGAACGGCTGATGATCGCCGTGGTCGTAAGTTATATCCAGAAGACATTATTACGGTACCGGATAATGGCCAGTTTATTATTAAAAAACAAGAAAGACTGTAGGCGACTATGTATTTAAGTGAACTCCAACTTGATCACTATCGGAATTACGAGCAAGTGGATGTCCATTTTTCACCGGATATCAATGTTTTAATTGGTGAAAATGCACAAGGTAAAACGAACTTGTTAGAGGCAATCTATGTCTTGGCTTTGGCGCGTTCACACCGAACGCATAATGATCGAGAGTTGATTCAATGGAATAGTGAATTTGCAAGAATTACCGGCATTGTCCAGCGAAAAACTGGCCACACCCCATTGGAGTTGATCGTTAGTCAAAAGGGAAAAAAAGCAAAGGTCAATCATTTAGAACAAGCTAAATTGTCTCAATATATTGGACAATTAAATGTGGTCTTGTTTGCCCCAGAGGATTTAAATATTGTAAAAGGTTCGCCAGCAGTTCGGCGGCACTTTATCGATATGGAATTTGGGCAGATGAGTGCGAAATATCTGTATAATATTTCGCAATACAAATCGATTTTAAAACAACGCAATCAGTATTTAAAACAACTTCAGCGACGTCAGGCTAAGGATTTAATTTATCTAGGGGTATTGTCCGACCAATTGGCTGCATATGGGGCTGAAGTAACGATAGCTCGTCGTGAATTTCTTCAGCAAATGGAAAAATGGGCGCAGAAGTTGCATCAAGAGATTACCAAAGAACGGGAACTTTTAACGTTTAGGTATCAAAGTCAGATTCCAGACGACCAATTGGCGCTCGATACGGAAGGTTTATATCAACAATTTCAAACGTTATATGAAACCCAGCAATCACGTGAAGTTGAGCAGGGGACGACCCTAGTAGGGCCGCATCGTGATGACGTAACATTTTTGGTTAATGGCAAGAATGTGCAGTCATTTGGTTCTCAAGGGCAACAGCGGACGACTGCGTTAAGCGTGAAGTTAGCCGAGATTGACCTGATGAAGGAACAAACTGGTGAGTATCCAGTCTTATTATTGGACGATGTGCTATCTGAGCTTGACGATTTACGTCAAACCCACTTATTAAAGACGTTTCAAAATAAAGTGCAGACATTCCTAACGACAACCAGTTTGGAAAACGTTAAAAAAGAGATAATTAGTGCTCCACGAGTGTTTACTGTGACAAACGGGACAGTGGCAATGGTCACAACAGAAGTGAATTAGACAAAAAACGATCAAACGGAGGTTTTTTTCTTGGCAGATGATCAAATGAATCAAGCGACAGAAGCACAAATGAAAGCAAAAGAAGAACGCGCAAAATCTTATGATGCCAGTCAAATTCAGGTGTTAGAAGGCCTAGAAGCCGTTCGTAAACGGCCAGGGATGTACATTGGGACAACCAGCTCTCAAGGTTTACATCATTTGGTGTGGGAAATTATTGATAATGGGATTGATGAAGCCCTTGCCGGATTTGCAACGGAAATCAACGTGGTGGTTGAACCTGATAACAGTATTACAGTTACTGATAATGGTCGTGGGATTCCAGTGGGGATTCAAGCTAAGACCGGCAAATCAGCTTTAGAAACGGTCTTTACTATCCTACATGCCGGTGGTAAATTCGGTGGTGGTGGCTACAAGGTCTCTGGTGGGTTGCATGGTGTGGGGGCTTCGGTCGTTAATGCCTTGTCGACTGAATTAGATGCTGTGGTTACCCAAGGTGGTAAACGGTACTACATTGATTTCAAACGGGGAAAAGTGCAGACACCAATGAAGATGATTGGGGATGCCCCTGAACATGAACATGGGACCAAAGTCCATTTTATACCGGATGCCGATATCTTCACTGAGACAACTGTGTATGATGATAAAATTTTAACGACGCGAATTCGGGAATTGGCCTTCTTAAACAAGGGCTTGAAGTTAACGTTCACCGATAAACGGGCCGAAACACATGAAAAACTTGAATTCCACTATGAAGGTGGGATTAAGAGTTACGTTGAATATTTAGACGATAAAAAAGAGACACTTTTAGACGAACCAATCTATGTTGAAGGTGAACAAAACGGGATTACCGTGGAAGTTGCTTTGCAATATACGAATGATTATCGGACGAACTTGATGACCTTTGCCAATAACATTCATACCTACGAAGGTGGGACCCATGAATCTGGCTTTAAGACGGCGCTCACGCGGGTCATCAATGACTATGCAACCAAGCAAAATATTTTAAAGGGTAATGATAATAATCTTTCTGGGGAAGATGTACGTGAAGGTTTAACAGCCGTTGTTTCGGTTAAACATCCAGATCCACAATTTGAAGGTCAAACTAAGACTAAATTAGGCAATGCCGATGCGCGAACAGTAACCGATCGGATGTTTTCAGATCATTTCACGAAGTTCTTGATGGAGAATCCATCAATTGCCCGCCAAATTGTTGATAAGGGTTCATTGGCAGCCAAAGCACGATTAGCCGCTAAACGGGCCCGGGAAGTGACCCGTAAGAAAAATGGCCTTGAAATCTCTAACTTACCTGGTAAGTTAGCCGACAACAGTAGTAAAGACCCAGAGATATCAGAGTTATTCATCGTCGAAGGGGATTCAGCTGGGGGCTCAGCTAAATCCGGACGATCACGTTTGACCCAAGCTATTTTGCCAATTCGGGGCAAAATTTTAAACGTTGAAAAAGCTAGCATGGAAAAAATCTTAGCTAACGATGAAATTCGGACCTTATTTACAGCTATGGGGACTGGCTTTGGTCAAGAATTTGATGTTGGTAAAGCACGTTATCACAAATTAATTATTATGACGGATGCTGATGTCGACGGGGCCCATATCCGGACGCTTCTTTTAACCTTATTCTATCGATACATGCGACCAATTGTCGAAGCTGGCTATGTCTATATCGCACAACCACCTTTATATCGGATTAAGCAAGGAAAGATGATGCGTTATATTGATTCTGATGAGGAATTACAAGAAGTGTTAGGAACGCTCCAACCAAGTCCTAAACCTGAAGTCCAACGGTATAAAGGGTTAGGGGAAATGGATGCGAGTCAATTATGGGAAACAACCATGGATCCTGAAAATCGGCGGATGTTGCGAGTCAATATTGAAGATGCTGAAGAAGCGGATCAAATTTTTAAAATGTTAATGGGTGATCGGGTTGAACCACGCCGAATTTTTATTGAAGAAAATGCGGTTTATATGGATCCAAAGAGCATCGATGCATAAATAATACATTGAAAGACTGATTGAGAGGGGTTTATCGATTAATGGCAAATGAAATTGGCCAAGATGGTCGGATTGAAAACGTCAATTTATCTAAAACAATGCGCAAATCATTCCTGGAATATGCAATGAGCGTCATTGTTGCGCGGGCCTTACCAGACGTTCGTGATGGCTTAAAGCCTGTTCAACGCCGGATCTTATACGGCATGAATGAATTAGGGGTAACACCTGAAAAACCTTATAAAAAATCTGCCAGAATTGTTGGGGATGTTATGGGGAAGTACCACCCACATGGTGATTCAGCAATTTATGAAGCAATGGTGCGAATGGCGCAAGATTTTAGTTATCGCTACATGTTAGTTGATGGTCATGGGAATTTTGGCTCTGTCGATGGTGATGGAGCTGCCGCAATGCGATATACCGAAGCCCGGATGAGTAAAATGGCAGCCGAAATGTTGCGTGATATCAATAAAAACACGATTGATTATGTTCCTAATTACGATGAGTCAGAACGCGAACCGGCTGTTTTACCAGCACGCTTCCCGAACTTACTGGTCAATGGCGCAACCGGGATTGCGGTCGGGATGACGACCAATATTCCACCGCATAATTTAGCTGAAGTCATTAGCGCTTTACACATCTTGATGGATAATCCAGATGCCACGACCGCTGATTTAATGGACGCCTTACCAGGACCTGATTTTCCAACAGGTGGGCTAGTTATGGGAAAGTCTGGCATTCGGCATGCATATGAATCCGGTAAAGGCACGATTACCCTTCGTGCAAAAGTGGACGTCGAAGTTCAAAAAAATGGTAAAGAGCGAATTATTGTCACTGAAATTCCATACATGGTTAATAAGGCAAAGTTGGTCGAACGGATTGCTGAATTAGCCCGTGACAAACGACTTGAGGGGATTACTGATTTAAACGATGAATCTGATCGTGATGGGATGCGCATCGTAATCGATGTGCGTCGGGATATGAGTGCTTCGGTCGTCTTGAACAACTTGTACAAACTGACACCATTACAAACCTCATTCTCATTTAACATGGTGGCGATTGTTAATGGTGCCCCTAAAGTGTTGAGTTTGAAATCAATCTTGGAACACTATTTAGTGCACCAAGAAGAAGTCATTCGTCGTCGGACTGAATTTGATTTGAAGAAGGCCGAAGCACGGGCGCACATTTTAGCTGGGTTACGAATTGCGTTAGACCATATCGATGCGATTATTCAGATCATTCGTGGCTCAAACACAGGCGATGCCGCCAAAGTCTTATTGATGGAGCGTTATGATTTGTCAGACAAACAAGCGCAGGCCATCTTGGATATGCGTTTAGTTCGTTTAACAGGTTTGGAACGCGATAAAGTCGAAAATGAATATAATAATTTGATGACGCTAATTGCTGATTTGAAAGATATTCTAGCTAAACCAGAACGCATTAAGAAGATTATTTACGATGAATTACTTGAAGTGCAGAGCAAGTTTGGTGATAAACGCCGGACTGAATTATTAGTTGGTGAAGTGCTTAGCCTAGAAGACGAAGATTTAATCGAAGAAGAAGAAGTAGTGATTGCTTTAACGCATAACGGCTATATTAAGCGATTACCAGCTAGTGAATTCAAAGTTCAAAATCGTGGTGGTCGTGGAATTCAAGGGATGGGCGTCCATGATGACGATTTCATTGAGCATTTAATTTCAACGTCAACCCATGAAGTCCTCTTATTCTTCACCAATACTGGGAAGGTTTATCGAGCCAAAGGATATGAAATTCCAGAATATGGTCGGACGGCGAAGGGAATTCCAATCATTAATTTGTTAGGGATCAATTCGGATGAGCGGGTTCAAACGGTTGTTAACATTGGCAAAGAAGTTCAAGAAGAACAATCCTTATTCTTTATTACCCGTTTAGGGACAGTTAAACGAACTGCCGTTGCTGAATTTGCCAATATCCGTAGTAATGGGTTAAAGGCTTTGACTTTACACGATGCAGATGAATTAAGTAATGTCTTGATGACTGATGGTCAACAAAATATTTTCATCGGTACGCATAATGGGTATGCCGTGTCATTTAGTGAAACGGCTGTCCGTTCAATGGGTAGAACTGCTGCTGGTGTACGCGGGATTCGTTTACGTGAAGGCGATTATGTAGTTGGCTCTGATTTATTAATCCCAGGTCAAGAAATTTTGGTAATTTCTGAAAAAGGCTATGGTAAACGAACTCCGGTTGCCGATTACCCAATCAAGGGTCGTGGTGGTAAAGGAATAAAGACCGCTAATATTACTGAAAAGAATGGTCCACTAGCAGGGATTGCTGCGGTAACTGGTGAAGAAGATATTCTCTTAATCACTGATACTGGCGTCTTGATTCGCTTCAAAGTCGCTAACGTTTCACAAACCGGCCGGGCCACACTTGGGGTGCGTTTAATCCGAGTGGATGACGAAGCGAAGGTTGCAACAATGGCGAAAGTTGAAGCTGAACCAGATGATGCTGAAACACCGACCGTGCCAAGAGATGACACCACTGATACTGGCTTAGCACAAGTTGATGAATTACTCGCACGAGCTGAAGCGGATCAAGTGGCATCAGATGACCAAGATTCAGAAAATTAAAAAATAAAAATCGTTTCTGCGTAAATATATTTGTAACAACTATTACCAAGCGTGTTAGTGACAACGATTTTTAATTAAGATTGTATTTTAACGGCCGTTATGATAGAATTTTAACTTGTGAGTATCTGTGATTTAGACACAGGGTCTAAATCGTGAGGCTAATTTTTATTAGTCAGTTACTCCTTGTTCTTACACAGGTAAGAACCTAAAGTCCATAAGGAGGTGAACAGTCATGGCTCAATCAAAATACGAAATTACTTACATCATCTCAACAACACTTGATGAAGAAAGTAAAACAGCTCTTGTCAACCGTTACGACGGCATCTTAAAAGACAATGGTGCTGAAGTGATTGATTCAAAAGACTGGTCAAAACGTCGTTTAGCTTATGAAATCAACAATCAGAACGAAGGCATTTACCATATCGTAAATGTTTTAGCTGATAATGATGAAGCTTTAAACGAATTTGATCGTCTAGCTAAGATTGATGACGCAATTTTACGTCATATGATCGTTAAACGCGAAGACTAATTTTGAATTGTGATTATTGAATAGAGGGGAGCTGACAGAATGATTAATCGAGTTGTACTCGTTGGTCGGCTAACACGCGATGTTGACTTACGTTACACTTCTAGTGGGGCTGCTGTTGGGACTTTCTCAATCGCAGTGAACCGTCAATTCACGAATGCCAATGGTGATCGTGAAGCAGACTTTATTAACTGTGTCATCTGGCGCAAATCAGCGGAAAATTTCGCTAATTTCACTAAGAAAGGCTCACTAGTCGGAGTTGATGGCCGTCTACAAACGAGAAATTACGAAAACCAACAAGGTCAACGAGTTTACGTGACTGAAGTGGTCGTTGATAACTTCTCATTGTTAGAATCACGGACAACAACGGAGCAACGACAAAGTGATGGTGCAAACCAAAACTTTAACAGCAACCAAAGCAATGGTAGTCAACAGTCTGGACTTACCAGCCCTCAACAAACGGGTAATACACCAGCTGCAAATAGCACTCAAGCGGATCCATTTGCTAATAATGGGCAAGCAATTGATATTTCAGACGATGATTTACCTTTCTAAAATAAACTGTTTTGGAAGGAGGAACTTTCAATGGCTCAACAAAGAAGAGGCGGCAACCGTCGTCGTCGTAAGGTTGATTTTATCGCTGCTAATCACATCGAATATATCGACTATAAGGACACTGATTTATTGAAACGTTTTATCTCAGAACGTGGTAAGATTTTACCTCGTCGGGTATCGGGTACAAGTGCTAAAAACCAACGTCGTTTGACAATTGCTATCAAACGCGCACGGATTATGGGCTTATTACCATTCGTTACAGAAGACTAATCAGTTAACCAGGAGACTCGCTAGATAATATTTAGCGGGTCTTTTTTTGTGTTTTTAATAGTAGAACGGCGGATTAAATTGTCGACTGATAGCGGTAATTAGGTGGAAATTGTGCTAAAATAAAGGTAAGATTTTTAAGTTTTTATAAAGAACTGCATAGACTCAATAATAGATGAACGTGACCCAGAATGGTATCTAGAATTAAGGAGTTTACATGAAAAATAAAATTAAACAATTAAAATTACCACAGTTTTTAGATGATACGCGTTTGCGGATTATTGCACTGATTCTGTTAGCTTTAACAGTTGTCAGTTTATTTTTTGCGGCAATGCTCGATTGGTTGATTGCATTGATTCTATTTGTACTACTGATTGGGACGGTAATCACTGTTTTGTATGCAATTGAAACGGTAACCGAGAATACGGCTAAATATGTTTCTGATTTGTCATACCGGATTAAACGGGGGGAACAAGAGGCCCTAATTAAGATGCCAATTGGGATTTTACTGTACAACCAGTCCGGCGAGATTCAGTGGACTAATCCTTATTTACAACAATATTTTGGTGATAAAGAAGTTTTAGGAAAACAGATTAAAGCTGTTGATAAGGAATTAGCTGCGTTGGTTGCACAAAATGAAGGTGCAAATGAAACTAAAATTGTCCACTGGGGCGATAATCAGTTCCAAATCATTATTCAAGAAAATATCGGAGTGGTGTATCTATTAGATATAACGCGTTATGCTGCGATTGAAGACCGTTACGAAGATGAACAGGTAGCGATTGGTCAAGTTTTCTTAGATAACTATGATGAAATTACACAGACAATGGATGATCAGTCCGTTTCGAATTTAAATAACTATGTCACTAATGAGTTATCACGTTGGGCTAATCAGTTTCAAATGTTTTTGAAACGAGTTGATGATGATCATTTCTTTGTTTTAGCGTATGCTAAGTCATTACATGCTGCTGAAAAAGAAAAGTTTAAGATTTTAGATGAAATCCGTGAAGAGACCTCTAAACAAAATTTTCCACTGACGTTGAGTGTTGGTTTTGCATATGGTGAATCTGACTTATCAGTTTTGGCAACGACTTCACAAAGTAATTTGGATCTCGCCCTTGGTCGAGGTGGTGACCAGGTAGTAGTGAAGGCTAGTGATGGGCAAGCCCGTTTTTATGGAGGCAAGACCAATCCGATGGAGAAACGGACGCGGGTTCGCGCACGAATGATTTCCCAAGCGTTACAAGAAGTCTTTAAGCAAGTTGATGAAGTCTTTGTCATGGGCCATATTCGTCCAGATATGGATGCCTTGGGGGCTTCATTTGGGATTCGCCGGATTGCCGAAATGAACGGTAAGAAGTGTTACGTGGTCGTTGATCAAAATAATATTCATACGGATATTCAACGCCTTTTAGAGGAAGTTAAAGCGTACCCTGAAATTGCGGTGGAAGTACTATCTCCAGAAGAAGCGCTCGAAAAAGCAACGGCTAATAGTTTGTTAGTGATGGTTGATCACTCTAAGCCATCAATCACAATGGCGCCCAAGTTATATGAGAAGCTCGCACAGCGGACGATTGTTATCGATCATCATCGGCGTGGAGAAGAATTCCCAGAAAATCCAATGCTAGTTTACATTGAACCATATGCCTCTTCAACGTGTGAGTTAGTGACGGAGATGTTTGAATATCAACCACAAAATGTTGCTAACATTAACAAGTTTGAAGCAACAACGATGTTAGCTGGGATTACGGTTGATACGCAATCGTTTTCAATGCGGACTGGAACGCGAACGTTTGATGCAGCCAGCTATTTACGATCGGTGGGGGCGGATGCTGCGATGGTCCAACATTTACTAAAAGAGAATGTTGATAATTATATTCAAAAAAATCACTTAATCGAAACGATTGAGATGGTTGAGCCTAATATGGCATTGTGTATGGGTGAGGATAATCGGACCTATGATCCGGTCATTGCAGCCCAAGCAGCAGATACGTTGTTATCGTTATCCGGAATTGAAGCATCGTTTGTAATTGTCAAACGCCCAGATGGCATGATCGCCATTTCAGCGCGGAGTCTAGGTGATGTGAATGTTCAAGTGATTATGGAGAAATTAGGTGGCGGCGGCCATTTATCCAATGCGGCAACGCAGATGACAGATACAACCGTTTCTGAAGCCAAGGCGAAATTATTAACAGTTTTGGCAGAGCTATTCGATCCTGAAACGGATGAGGAAACAACAAACGATTAATTATATAAGGTGGTTAGAACAATGAAGGTTATTTTCTTAGAAGACGTACGTGGTAAGGGAAAAAAAGGCCAAATCAAAGAGGTGTCAGATGGTTACGCCCAAAATTTTTTAATTAAAAATGGTAAAGCTCAACCAGCCACTTCGGCGGCGATTAGTGCTTTAAAAGGTCAGCAACACGCGGAAGCTAAAAATGCGGCAGCAGAATTGGCAGCGGCTAAAGACTTGAAGACTAAAATTGAAGATGATCAAACTATTGTCGAGATTAAATCTAAAGCTGGTGAAGATAGTCGTTTATTTGGTTCAATTCCTAGTAAACAGATTGCACAAGCTTTGGCGCAACAATATAAGATCAATGTTGATAAAAGAAAAATTGATTTACCAGAACCAATCAAGGCACTCGGTTACCAGAACGTTAAGGTTCGAATTCATCCTGAAGTGACCGCAACAATTCGTGTGCATGTCGTGACTGAATAATAATTGATTGAATTGGCTTTTAAAAACCGTGATTAGTAGACAATCACGGTTTTTTATATGTCAGGCAATGGGTGTTTGTTGCCAGGGATCGCTTTTTTGAGTAAACTAGGGAATAATCGAAGTGATAAATTAAAGGAGCAAAAATGGTGAATAATGAACTAATTGAACAGGTACCGCCGCAGAACAATGAGGCGGAACAGGCCGTTTTAGGGGCGGTCTTTATTAGTGGTGATGCGCTTGTTGAAGCGATGGAATATGTGACTGCTGATGATTTTTATCGTAAAGCCCACCGTTTAATCTTCGAAACAATGGTCGAACTAAATGAACGTGGTGAAGGCATTGATGCGGTCACTTTAAAAAGTGAACTTGATGCGCGTAACCAATTAGAAGATATTGGAGGCATCGGTTATTTAGCAGAACTTGCTGAGGCTGTGCCAACGGCTGCTAATGTAGTTTACTATGCCAAAATTGTCGCTGAAAAGGCAATGTTGCGGCGTTTAATCCAAACGGCGCAAAATATTGTTGCTAAAGGTTATGCGCAAGATGAAGACGTTACAGATATATTGGATGCTGCCGAAAAAGAAATTATGGACGTTTCTGAACAGCAAAATAAGGCCGGTTTTAAATCGATTTCAGATGTTTTGACTAGCTCGATTGAGCAAATTGACAAGTTATATCAAAATGAAGAAGATATTACGGGGCTTTCAACTGGCTATCGGGACCTAGATAAGATTACCGCAGGTTTACATGAAGATGAACTAATTATTTTAGCTGCCCGGCCAGGGGTTGGGAAAACCGCATTTGTCCTGAATATAGCACAAAATATTGGTACAAAAACAAATGAAAATATCGCTATTTTTAGTTTGGAAATGGGTGCTGAGCAACTTGTTAATCGGATGCTGTGTGCAGAAGGCAGTATTGATGCGAATCACTTAAGAACAGGACAATTAAATGAGCTCGAATGGCAAAATCTGATTGTTGCCATGGGAAGTTTATCAAAAGCAAATATTTATATTGATGATACACCGGGTGTTAAAATGGCGGAAATCCGCGCAAAATGTCGGCGTTTAGCAAAGGAAAAGGGCAGTCTTGGATTAATCGTTATCGATTATCTTCAATTAATTGAAGGTTCTGGACAAGAAAACCGGCAACAAGAAGTTTCGGCAATTTCACGACAATTGAAAAAACTTGCCAAAGAATTGCGGGTACCAGTCATTGCTTTGTCACAACTCTCGCGGGGGGTTGAACAACGACAAGATAAGCGACCGGTCCTTTCTGATATTCGTGAATCGGGTTCGATTGAACAAGATGCTGATATTGTGGCCTTTTTATACCGGGATGATTATTATCGTGATGAACCTGGTGAAGATAGTGATGATTTTGACACAGGGAACGCACCAGCACCTAGTCCGCAACACTCTGATGATGCAGACGTTGGGGAAGTCGAAGTGATTATTGAAAAAAACCGTGCTGGAGCACGGGGGACTGTGAAGTTACTGTTTGTTAAAACGTTTAATAAATTTTCATCGATTTCGTATGCGGATCAATAATGTTGTAAGCAAAAAAGGTTGGTCACCAACAGTGACCAACCTTTTTTTGAATATTAATTATTTTTGTTCAGCATGTTTAGCTACGATTAATGTACGATAATTAAAAAGTAAGTTTAAAATAACTGCACTGAGACTACCAACGACTAAACCGTTACTGAGAATTGTACGGATACTGGTTGGTAATGATTGGAGTAATGTTGGATGAATTGCAATGCCTAAGCCTAAACCGATCGAAACGGCGGCAACTAATAAATTACGATTATTATCAAGGTCGACTTTGTGGAGCATCTTGATGCCTTGAATCCCAACAGTACCGAACATCACGACCATTGCGCCACCTAAAACAGCACTAGGAATGATGGTTGCCACAGCGCCAATTTTCGGTAATAAACCTAAGATGATCAAGAAAAATGCCGAATAGTAAACGGGCTTTTTCGTTTTAATTCCGGATAATTGAACAATGCCGACATTTTGGGAGAAGGTCGAGTAAGGGAAGGTGTTGAATAGGCCACCCAAAATCGCGGCAATCCCCTCAGAGCGGAAACCACGTTTTAAATCATTACTCGTAATATCACGACCCACAATCTCACCAAGTGCGAAGAACACGCCAATGGATTCAATCATAGTGGTTAAGGCCGCCAACGACATTGAAACAATTGATGACCATTCAAAGCGAGGTGTGCCAAAATAAAATAACTCAGGTAACTTGAACCAACTGGCTTGACCAACTGGATCCAATGAGACGATACCGATGACAGCAGCGATTAACGTACCACCGATAATGCCAATAAGAATGGCAATTTGTTGAATGAAGCCGCGGCCCCAAATACTAAAAATGAGAATTAACGCAATCGTTGAAAAGCCAGCAATTAAGTTTGGTAGACTACCGAAGGATTTAGCGGCGACATCGCCACCACCGAGATTTTGGAAGGCAACCGGAATTAAGGTGAAACCAATCAATGTAATGAGAGAACCGGTAACCACTGGCGGGAAGAGCCACCGTAAACGAGCAAACAGACCAGAAATTAGTAAAATAAAGACTCCAGCGCCAATGATACTACCATACATAACATCAATACCAAGTTGGCTATTAGTCCCAATTGCGGTCAATGGGCCAACGTATTCAACCGCACATCCTAAGACGACTGGTAAAGCAATTCCAGTGAGTGGGGTGCGTTTTAATTGAAGTAATGTGGCAACCCCGCACATGAAAATATCAACTGAGACGAGGTAGGTCATTTGAGCGGCGTTAAAGTGTAAGGCAGCACCAACTAATAACGGAATTAAAACGTCGCCAGAATACATCGCTAGAAGATGTTGTAAACCAAGAATCGCTGCTTTGATGTGGGAAAGTTTTGCACTTGGATTAATGGGCTGTGTTGAATTTGAATGCATGTCTGCCACGCGTATCCCTCCAGAATAATGGTTAAAATTTAGTTAATACTCAGTTTAGCACACGCTAATAGTGACTTCAATTAGAAATTGAGCAAAAAGCGAATATAACATTCTTCAATAATCGTAATAGTTCGTCTTAAAAGTAAATAAATGGTTATTGAAGACCTAGAAAAGGGTTTCATTATGAATGATTACCTTGTAATTAGTGACAATTGTTCCTAAATTGCAGCTTATCATGTTCCACATGAAACAATCATTCTCAATGATAGTCGTAGCTTGTATTTTTAGAATAAGTACGTTAAACTGATTATTATGTGTGAAACAATAATGTTCCACGAATTAAACACCTGTTTTTAAGGATATCGAAGGAGAAATAATGACACCAGCGGCCTTTTTAGCAACATTAAAAACATATGACATTCAGGTTTCACAAATACAAATGAATCAGTTTGACTTGTATTTTAAACGCCTTGTACAAGCTAATCAACAAGTTAATTTGACGGCAATCACAGAACAAGGAGCCGTTTATCTAAAACATTTTTTTGACTCTGTGACACCAGCTTTGTACCTTGAAAAACTACGTAATCAGCCTCTTTCCATCTGTGATATTGGCGCAGGTGCGGGGTTTCCATCGTTACCAATTAAGATTTTATTTCCACAGCTTAAAATTACAATTGTCGATTCATTGAATAAACGGATTCATTTTTTAGAAGGATTGGTGACGGAATTGGGGTTGTCAGATGTAACGTTGGTGCACGATCGGGCTGAATTGTTTAGCAATTCTAAAAGTGCTAATCGTGAACAATTTGATCTGGTAACTGCGCGCGCCGTCGCTTCTTTAAATGTGTTGGCTGAATTTTGTTTACCAGCCGTTAAAGTAGGCGGACAGTTTATCGCGCTAAAAGCGAGTCAAGGGGCTACAGAAATGTCCGAAGCCACCTATGCGATTGAATTGCTCGGTGGCCAATTTGCACAAGATATTGCCTTGACCTTGCCTGAAACCGATGATCAACGGCACTTAATCATCATTGATAAGGTTATGCCAACCCCAGACAAGTATCCACGTCGGGCCGGTGTACCAGTTAAAAAACCGCTAATCGCTAAGGAGGAGAAATAATGGCGCTCTCATTTTTTAATAAGAAAAAAGACGATAGAAGTATTAATCAAGTCGTTAAAGTGCCAGTTGCAGCAATCGTGCCGAACCGCTTCCAACCTCGGAAAATGTTTAATGCTGAGAATATCGCTGAATTAGCAAGTACCATTGACCAACACGGATTGTTACAGCCGATTATTTTACGCGAATATGAAGCACAGAAATATGAAATCATTGCTGGTGAGCGGCGATTTCGAGCAATCCAAACCCTTAAATGGGCCGAATTGCCAGCAATTGTTCAAACAATGGATGATCACGAAACGGCTTCAATGGCATTGATTGAAAACCTCCAACGAGAAGAATTAACGGCCGTCGAGGAAGCTCAAGCTTATAAGAATTTAATGAAATTGAATGACTTTACCCAAGCAAACCTGGCTGAGAAGATGGGCAAAAGTCAATCATTTGTTGCGAATAAGTTACGGTTATTGAAATTGTCACAGCCTGTTCAAGAGGCCATCATGAACCACGAAATTTCTGAACGTCATGGTCGAAGTTTATTACGGTTGGATGAATTTAAACAGCAAATGCTCCTACACCAGATTTTAGCGGACCAACTGACAGTTAAAGATACTGAAGCGCTAGTCGATCAAACGCTAAATCCTAAGCCAGCAGTAGCTGCAGATAAAAATTCAAAAGAAACAATTAGTAAAGTCAAAAAGACCAAAGATAAAGCCACAAGGGCAATTGCTCCCGATACACGTATTGCTGTCAACACCATCAAAAAATCAGTTCAAATGGTCGAACAAAGCGGAATTGCCGTGAAAGCCACCGAAGAAAATCAAGATGATGTTTATCGGATTACAATCGAAATTCCCAAGTAATAAGGAGGCGCATTATGGCACATGTTATTTCAATTGCAAATCAAAAGGGTGGCGTTGGTAAAACAACGACCACAATTAATCTAGGTGCTTGTTTAGCAGATGCTGGCAACCGAGTCTTAATTATTGATTCTGATGCCCAAGGTAACGCAACTAGCGGAATTGGGGTGCAAAAAGCCCAAGTTGAAAAAGACATTTATGACGTCTTAGTCGATGAATTCCCGCTAAAAGATACGATTATTAAAACAGCCCATAAGAATTTAGATATTGTCCCTGCAACAATTCAACTTGCAGGTGCCGAGATTGAACTAACGTCGCAGATGGCACGTGAAATGCGCTTGAAGTTAGGGCTAGAACCGGTCTTAAATGAATATGAATATGTCTTAATTGATTGTCCGCCATCACTAGGCCAACTTTCAATTAATGCCTTTACAGCTAGTAATGCGATCATGATTCCGGTTCAGAGTGAATACTACGCCTTAGAAGGACTGAGTCAGTTATTAAATACTGTCCGGTTGGTGCAAAAGCATTTTAATCCGAACCTAGCGATTGAAGGCGTGCTGCTGACCATGTACGATGCACGGACGAATTTAGGCGCGCAAGTCATTGAAGAGGTGCGTAAATATTTTGGTGACCGCGTCTATGATACAATCGTGCCACGAAATACACGTTTAGCGGAAGCACCTAGTCATGGAATGGCGATTATTGATTATGATCCTAAATCACGGGGCGCTGAAGTTTACCAAAATTTGGCAAAGGAAGTGTTAGCAGCTCATGGCAACTAGAAACGGCAAAGGATTAGGCCGCGGCCTGGACGCTGTATTTTCAGCGTTTGAAGGACCTAATAAAAATCGGGCGGATGAACTAGTTGAGGAAATTAACCTTGATGATATCCGGCCCAATCCTTATCAACCACGGAAGACATTTGATGAAGTCGCGTTAGGGGAACTAGCAACATCAATTAAGAAGTCGGGTGTTTTTCAACCAATTATTGTCCGTAAAAGTATCAATGGATACGAATTAATTGTTGGTGAGCGCCGTTTTCGCGCTTCTAAACTTGCTGGCAAGACAACGATTCCAGCAATTACGCGCCAGTTTGATGAAACTGCAATGATGGAAATTGCAGTTTTGGAAAACCTGCAACGCGAAGATCTAACACCATTGGAAGAAGCGCAAGCCTATGACACGCTTTTGAAGAAATTAAATCTGACCCAAGCAGAGGTTTCAGAACGGCTAGGTAAGAGTCGGCCATATATCGCTAATTACTTGCGCTTATTGGGTTTACCGAATGATGTAAAAACACTTTTACAAAATGGTGATCTTTCAATGGGCCAGGCGCGGACCTTGCTATCTTTGAAGAAGAAAAGCCAGATTAGTGCATTAGCCAAACGAACGATTGAAGAAGGACTAACAGTCCGCCAATTGGAACAGCTAATTAATCAAATGAATCAGATGAAAGCCACTAAGGTGACAAAAACGAAGATTAAATCACCTTATATTCAAGCCAGTGAGAATCAATTGGTCGATAAATTCGATACTAAGGTTAACATTGCCATTAATAGTAAGGGCCGGGGGAAGATTGAGATTGATTACAGTACTGTTGATGATTTGAATCGGATTCTCGCACTATTGGATGTTAATATTGATTAAAAGTGAGGAGTCGAGCTAGATGTATACATTAGGTGATCTTGTGCAGATGAAAAAGCAACATGCCTGTGGTACTAATCGCTTTGAAGTAGTACGCTTGGGCATGGATATTCGAATTAAGTGTATGGGGTGTGGACATGCCGTCTTATTACCCCGACGCGAGTTTGAAAAGAAACTCAAGAAAAAACTCGTTCTTGCAGATCAGGTAGTTGCGGCGGATGAACCGTACTACCAAACCTTACAAAAGGGCCCTAACCAAACTAATTTTTAATGTAAAGGAAAGTGTAAAAGCATATGTCATTAACCGCTGGAATTGTAGGATTACCCAACGTCGGAAAATCTACGCTATTTAACGCCATTACGAAGGCAGGTGCCGAAATGGCGAATTACCCATTTGCCACAATCGACCCCAACGTCGGTATGGTTGAAGTACCCGACAAACGATTAGACCGGATTCAAGAAATCATTCCGGCTAAAAAAATTGTGCCGACAACTTTTGAATTTACAGATATTGCTGGAATTGTGAAAGGGGCTAGCAAGGGTGAAGGACTTGGAAATAAGTTCTTGGAAAACATTCGCCAAGTCGATGCAATTGTCCATGTTGTACGGGCATTTGATGATGATAACATTACTTCTGTAACGGGGACAGTTGACCCGTTAGATGATATTGAAACGATTAATCTTGAACTCAGCTTAGCTGACTTAGAAAGTGTTACAAAGCGATATGCACGAGTTGAAAAAATTGCTCGGACTAAAGATAAAGAGGCCTTAGCAGAATTTGAAGTCTTAAAGAAAATTAAGCCAGTCTTAGAAGAAGGCGGCTCAGTACGTTCAATCGAATTTAACGAAGATGAAGCTAAGTTGGTTAAAGGCTTTTTCCTGTTGACTTCAAAACCGGTTTTGTATGTTGCAAACATTGCTGAAGATGCAATGGCTGATCCTGATCAAGTCGATTATGTTAAACAAATTCAAGCTTTTGCAACTAAAGAGGGTGCCGAAGTAATCGCAATTTCAGCACGGACGGAAGAAGAAATTGCTTCATTAGATGATGCTGATAAAGCTGAATTTTTAGAAGCTGAGGGGGTCAATGAATCAGGGCTAGACAAACTAATCCGCGCTTCATATCACTTATTAGGCCTTGCAACCTTCTTCACCGCCGGCGGGAAGGAAACGCGGGCTTGGACTTTCCGTCAAGGGATGAAAGCTCCTCAAACCGCTGGTGTTATCCATTCAGATTTTGAACGTGGGTTTATCCGGGCAGAAACAGTTTCGTTTACTGATTTAGATCAATATGGCTCAATGCAAGCTGTTAAAGAAGCTGGCCGTTTACGCTTAGAAGGTAAAGAGTACATGGTCGAAGATGGCGACATCATTGAATTCAGATTTAACGTTTAATTATAATCGAGGAGGAAGACAATTGGCTAAAAATGACCAACCAGTAGTAACCGCAGAACCAGTTGATATTGAGGGATTAGAAGCAAAACTCAGTAAGAAAAATGCAGACTATTTATTTAAATTCAAACGCGCATTAAAGACTGAAGAAGTGTCGGCCGAACGCCAAACTGAAATTTTAGCAGAGATGCTACCAGAAATGTTGGCAGAACAACATAAGGGTAAACCAGCAACGCAATTATATGGTCCAGTGACAACTAAGATTAATCAATTGTTGCACGCGCCCCAAAAGCCTAAACAAACATCACTTCAGCTTCAAATGCTTGATAATGGCTTAATCTTTTTAATTATGTATTTGGCCTTTAATGGCATTGCAGCTTACTTCTCAAAAAAGGGCTCAGCAACTAGTATTGGGATTACATCAATTGTCATTACAGCTGCACTTGCCGGCGTTATCATGACTTATCCAATGCGCTATACGCAAATGCCAAAAGAACAACGGCCACCATTTTGGAAGATGGCCCTCGTAGTGATTGGCTTAACGTTGGCTTTCGTTGTGGCTTATGGGGTAACCATTATGATTCCAAGCTTCTTGAATCCAGTAATACTCCCAATGATTCAAGTCGTAGTCGCGGTTATCTTAATTGGGGTTCGAATCTATATCAAGCGGCGGTTTAAAATTACAGGAACATTCTTCGGATAGGATCACCCGGGAAATGAATGATGCAGAGGAGGATTTGAGATGATTAGCACTGAAGAACGAAAAATTGGTGCAGTAAGTACCTTAATTGTGACCCCTAGTGGTCAAAAAGACCGTCTATTACCGACCGTCTTTGTATATCATGGCTGGACCCACCGGAAAGAATCAGAATTAATGCTGGCCCATTTTTTAGCCAAGGCTGGTTTTCGCGTTATTTTACCAGATGCCAAATATCATGGTAAACGCCATGGTAGTCAGCTTTTTTCTGAGTTAATGTTTGAATTTTGGGACATCGTGATGCAGTCGGTCACCGAATTTGGTGAATTGGTTGCAGTCCTAAGTAATGAAGGATTGGTTGATCCGGAACAAATCGGTGTGACTGGGACTTCGATGGGCGGCATTACAACCGATGCCATTCTAACCCGCTATTCCAATGTTAAAATTGGTGTTGACAAGATTGGTGCGCCAATGCCAGTAGCACTTGCTAAATGGCAGGTCAGTCAATTACCAATGGCAATGCAAACTAAGTATCAAGGGGTAATTGAAGAGACGCTAGCGCGCTTGACAGCCTATGACTTATCATTGAATAGCGACCAATTAGCTGGACGACCATTGCATTTTTATCATGGAACCGCTGATACAATGGTCCCTTATCAATTCACCGCGGATTTTATGAAACAAATTAAAGACCAACCAAGTCCAACCACTGCATTAGTAACATTGACGACCGAAAAAAATGGACAACACAAGGTATCAGACGATGCGCAGTTCAAAACTGTGGCGCTAATGCAACAATATCTGCAATAAGGATTGCCAAAAGGCCGCTAGCATCAGGATGATGCTAGCGGCCTTTTGGGTTAAAATGAATGGTTAATTTAAGTGTAACCTTTTATTAAAAGCATTTTTCGCGGATTACAGTGGTTTGTTTCGTTTGAGATACTATGATAAAGATGTGGGATCATTATTGGATTGTAAATAAGGCATAAAAAAGACCAGCCTTGGAAAGACTGGTCTTGGTTAGATCCGAAGATCAAAAAAGGAATAAGGGGTATACGCACTACTTTGGGGGAAATAATGCGTATTCGGTAGATAACATCTACCTTAATTTTACTTTGGAGGAGTAAAATGAAAAAGTTAAGTAGTATGAAATAGAAAAGATTAACTTTTCTATACTGCTAACTATAATCGTATTTTGTGAAGATTTTGTGACGAGAGATTTATAGATTTATGAAAAAAGCGATAAGGAAAGTTTAAGCTTCGAAGAATATGCTAGAATAAAGGTACTTTATAGAAGATAGAGAGATGATCAATATGATAAACGGGACCGTGTTGTTTGATTTAGACGGGACGATTGCTGATTCACAAGAAGGAATTGTCAATGCCTTGGAGTATATGATTGAAGAATTAGCGTTACCTACACAAACAAGGGCTGAATTAGTTACGTTTATCGGGCCGCCATTAAATGAGACGATTATGACTCACTTTGGGTTAAATGAAACAGCAACTCAAGAAGCCATTAAGGTTTTTCAAGCGTATTATGCACCTAAAGGACTATATGAAAATCAGCTCTATCCAGGGATACGTGAAACGTTAGCCGCATTACAGGCACAGGATTTACAACTAGCAATTGCTACATCGAAACCAGAGCCGTTTGCTAAGCAGATTATCGAGCATTTAGATTTAGGCGATTATTTCAGCGGAGTCTTTGGCGCTAGTGTTGATGAAGTGACGCGGGTTAAAAAGGCGGATGTGATTACCTATGCGTTATCGGAACTGGGGTTATCACCTCAAATGGTACCAATAATGATGGTCGGTGATCGTCAAAATGATATTCTAGGTGCTAAGCAAAATGCGATGGATGCGGTCGGAGTCAGTTACGGGTTCGGGACGATTGCGGAACTAAAAAAGGCGGGGGCGGTTCAAATCGTCCAACACCCGACTGAGTTAATCACGTCATTACCAGCTAATCTTAAATTTTAGGCATGCTGTTGCGCGTTAGCCACCAATAGGGTATAAATCCGCGCGACGTCCTTAGAATTGCCACGGAGCTCGTAATTGGCGATAAACGGTACGTCGAATTGATCTGCATACCGTTTAGCGGTTAAGCAATATTGTTCGTTGAAGTTGCGGTTACCGCTACCGATGACGCCGTAACAAAGCTGTGCATTTTGACCATAATCGATGTATTCACCAAGGCTGTTGGTCATTAATTCTTTGACGCCATTATCAATCCCGTTACCACCATCTAGATAAGTTGGGACAAATGCGTAAAACGGTTCGGTTTCCGTCTTTAAAGGCGTGGCGTCCGAAATTTCCGTCAGATTAATCGTTGGTAATGCAGGGTCGGTAGCGTGTTGGTTGCTTGCATAGTCCTGCAAATCGGTTACAAATGAGCGCGTGTTACCCGCAAGAGAAATATAGAGAATCGATAAATTTTTTAACATTGAATGGCCTCCTGTGACTACTGATATGTTCACTTTAGCATTTAATGGTTGAGAATCCTAGTCTTGAGGTTGGGGAGGGTTCAAATAGAAAGGGTGTTTACCTAATGGAATTACAGAGTCGTTTAAATCAGCGTCAATCACAAGTCAGACCACACCGGCATTTAAGTCGGTTTTTAACATTTTTAATTTTTCTGTGCGTTTTTTGCGGAATTGGCGGAATGATTTTAAATCAAACAGTTTTAAAAGAAGCGTTTACGCAAGAACAGCTCAGTGAGCCGAGAACACTAGCTGTGATAACTGATAAAATCAATGTTGTCTTATTAGATGCAGCACAAAAAAATGGGTTACCAACAGAAGTCCAAGTACAATTATTAACGAAGGCTGATGTGAAGGCCGACTTAACCAAGACGATTCATAATGTGTATACTGGTCAAGAAAAACCATTACCAACCACGCAAATGATGAAACAATTAGCGGGGCATTTGACGGCCATTATACCAGATAATGCATTAACAAAAGTTTTGATTGATACGGCTGTTGCTGCAGTGCAACCACCACTACAAGAGTACCTAACAAATCAAATTGAAGCCCCTTATCTGACACCATTAGCAACGGAATTACAGTTTACTAAAAACGTAGTGAATGTCTTGATGTGGGTTGCCATCATCCTTGGAATTGTCTTAGCGCTTGTTCAATGGGGCCTAAGTGGTAAATTTATGTATCTATTAGAAAGTATTGGCATAAGTTTTGCTTGGAGTGGTCTACTCTTAACTTTAATGAGCGCCGCCATTAAATATAGTGGATTGATTGAACAAGTCGCCCAAAAAGCCGGTGAGTTTAACCAAACACTCACTGATTATAGTTTGAATGTCCTATCTGATAGTCTGAAGATGAGTATGTGGGCCTTAATCGGTGGGGTCATTATATGGATTGTGACTGGGATCTATCGAAAATTACGACGTTAAAAAAGATGACCTTAATGGTCATCTTTTTTAATAGGGCGTAATGACAATTTTATGATTTAAGTAATTAGCCATATAAATTTGTTGCAGAGAGTAGCCTTGTTGGGCAATATTAGCAAGAAGCCATTCGTCTGAATGATCGATTAATTCAAGTGCCTCTGAATTAATCTGACCGTCCATAATAAGTGGGTATTTAATTGTTGCATCGCCTTTTTGCGTAATGGTTAATTGGCCGTTTTGTTCTAAAATCGCGCGGCTAACGGTTCGAATATCGTTAATCCCGGCAATCCGTAATTTAAAGGATAAATCTTGCGCAGACAAGCTATTTTTTGCAGCCGTTTGAACATCAATGTGGCCATTGGTAATGATGGTTTGGGGATTACCGACGACCCAACGTTTGATCCAGCGATTATGAGTGGTTAAGAATTTCATCGTGAAGACAATCAACGTCCAGATGAGTAAGACGAGTAGGAATTGTAGGAGTGAAACATCAACACTGTAAATCATGCCGCCAACAATCCCGCCAAGGACATAATTCTGTAGTTGATCAATCCCGCTACTAGGTGCTAAGTTACCTTTACCTGACAGATTGATTTGCAATACTAAGCAGAAAAAACCGAAAATTAATTTAATCGTAATATCGAAATATGATGGCATGATAAACTCCTTAATTTTGGTAAGTAATCGCTCGATTAATTAGCTGAGCTTTTTGGAGCTGGTAACTGGTAAAATTGTTATCAAATGTGACTTGATAATCTTCATGCCCGACGCGGACGACCATATTTTGTTGAAGCGCATTCGTATTGACCGCGACGTTTTTAAGTTTGGCGTTTTGTGCGGTTGCCACACTTTTCATGAATTGGATCATTTGAGCTTGTTGTGAATGGGCGGTGTTGAGTTGTTGAATGCGCGTATACTGAATTCCGGCGAGTAAAATCCCGACTAAACCAAAGATAATCAGTAAATCGCGATACTTTGAATCTGAACGGTTACGGAGGTATTGAATTAAGAAGATGATGATTAAACTAGCGATAATCACTGACAGAATTAATTTAAGGTAAAATTCGAAATCATTTTGGTTGCTGAAGTATGAATATCGATAAAAAAGCATAAATACCGCCTTTAAAAAGTTGTTAAACCGATTGTAGCATATTGTTTGAGCAGATAGATTGTGCAAAATCAAAACTAGCAGTAAACTAAATGCATGAAAGGGATGGTTGATATGACATTAACAATGACACCCGCAGCAATTGCTAAGATTCAGGCTAAGATGACTTCCGGACAAAAAATTTTGTTAGACTTAGATGATGGAGTCGGACCATTTTCAAACGTTGGGTATTGCTCGTTAGATACGAGCTTTAGATTACTATTAGTACCAGCAGATGCTGACATTAAGGATTACCCAGGTGAATTCGAATCAAATTTGGGACCCGTTTATTACAAAGATTATGCAGCTAGTTACTTTGATGAACATGAAATTTTAGATATTAACGACAAAAATCAAATGTTAACTTTGAGTAATCATAGTGGCTTGGTTGATGGCCACATCTCAATTGTAGTATTTGAAAAAGAAGTAATGATGTACTAATCAATCAACATCAGACAAGCTTGATTGTCTGATGTTTTTTTATGGTGTGATTTGTACTTTAAACGCGAAGGTGGGATAATAACAAAAACAGTTTAATAGAGGAGCCTAACATGAAAACAGCAATTGTGACTGATAGTGCGGCATATTTAGCGCCGCAAATTGCCGCAGAATATGGCATCATCGTTGTACCGATTACCGTTATTTTCGGACAGCAGACTTATTTAGAAAATATTGATATTACAAGTGCCACTTTTTATGAAAAAATGCGTACTACTGAGAAATTACCAACGACTTCACAAATTACAATGGGACAGATGCAACAGGTTTTTGATCAATTGATTAAAGACGGCTATGATGAGGTGATTTGTATTCATCTTTCAAGTGGTATTACGAGTTTTGTTAATAATCTAACGGCTTATGCCCAATCAGTTGAGGGAATTCAAGTTTATCCTTTTGATTCGAAGATTACCAGCGCGGGTGAGGGATTTTTAGCCTTAGAGGCCGCACGATTAGTTGCACAAGGTGAACATGCCACAACTATTATGCCGCAATTAGCAGCCTTACGATCAACGATGGGTGTTTATTTCGTTGTCGATGATTTAAGCCATCTTTTACGAACAGGGCGAATTTCTAACAGCGCAGCTTTTGTTGGGAACTTATTAAGGATTAAACCAATTTTGAGTTTTGATAGTGCTGGTCAAATTGTTGCTTTGACGAAAGAACGGACCAAAAAGCGGGCTTTTCAAAAAGTTTTAGCCGATTTTAAATCAGCTGTCGAGGCCGTGGATTATCCAGTACGGGTTAGTGTGATTGATGGGAATAACCCCGAAGAAAGTGCCCAGTGGGTTGCGACGTTAACGGAACAATTCCCAGGGATGCCGATTGAAACGAGTCATATCGGCCCGGTGGTTGGTGTGCATACCGGTGAAAAGGTCATGGGGCTCATCTGGAGTCGTGATTATTTAGCATAAGTCCCCAAAAAAACAACCCTGCGCCTCGCGCAAGGTTGTTTTTAATTGGTTTCAATTAAAGTGGCATTAGCTGTTTTATTTTGTGAATTACTAGAGACTTCAAACCAGTCGATATAGCCACGACTGAATTCCATAACCTCTAAGGTAAACTGGTTGATATTAATTACCGTACTTTGTTGTAAATCGGTGAAATTTTCAAGGACATAACCGGCAAGCGTTACACTGTCAGACGCTTCAAAGGCATCAATTTTAGTTCTAAAAAAACGTTCAAAATCATACAAAGTCGTTTTTCCGCTGACCCGATAACGATTGTCGGCTTCTTTGATGATATATTCGTCTGAAACATCATCAATTTCATCTTTGACTGTTCCGAATAATTCTTCATAGATGTCTTTGTCAGTGACAATCCCGCTAGTGCCACCATATTCGTCAACAACGACGACGATTGGAGTTTGTTTATTAATCATTTGGTTTAACAAACTATGAATAGGCGTTGCTTCAGGCACTGAAATAATCGAACGCAGTAATTTGCTGACCCGGATCGAGTCATCGACTTGGGCTTGGCGGACTAAATCATATGCGTAGACATAGCCAAGAATCTTATCTTTATCATTTTCGGCAACCACTGGGAAGCGACTAAACCCTTGTTGCAAATAATCTTTTAAGACATCTTTAACCGTATCGGTGATATCAACCACGTATAAACTGGTACGATCGACCATGACGTCTTTAGCGATTCGATCGTTAAAATCAAAGGCCCGTTGCATATAAACTAAATCGTTACGATCTAATTCACCGCCGGAAACTGCATTTTTGGAAAGACTGATAATTTCTGCTTGAGAAAGGACATCGCTACCTTCTTCAGCTGGTGAAAAGCCGATTAATTTAACAACACCAGTTGCTGAAATATTAAGTAACCAGACAAATGGGTAAAAGATGATGTGACAGTAGTGCAAGGGTTTAGCAACCGCCATCAACATCTCCATGGGAATATCAATACTGATATTTTTAGGGACAATTTCAGTGAAGACCACTTCTAAGTAAGTTAAAACTAAGACCCCGGCAACGGCCCCAATAATGTGTAAGCCACCACCTGAGATGAGATGCGTGAGTCCGAGTAGGTCAACCAAGATGGTTTCGACAGTTGACTCACCAATCCACCCTAAAATAATACCAGCCACACTAACACCAACTTGAGTCGTTGAAAGATATTCATTTAAGTTTTGCGTCATTTTGAGCGCAAGGTTTAATTTTTTTGGATTACCATTTTCTGAATGGATGGCATCTTCTAGAGCACTAGGACGGGTTTGAACGAGTGCAAATTCAGCAGCTACGAAGAACGCCGCCAAAAAGAAGGTAACTAACATTACGAATAGATTAGTGAATAACTCACCACTTGACAAAATAATTCCCCATTTCTTAACTAACTAGTTCTATTTTACCATTTTCAAGCTTGAAACGGTAAATAACGTCGGGCTTTAGTCCGATTTTAAAGGATTTGATAATAATGAAAATAACATAATTTTAGAGGAAGGTAAACTAAATTGTTAAATATCTAAACTAAAATGGCAACAGCAATCAAAAAAGCCACCTGATTAGAGTGGCTTTAAAACATAGTTTAGAAAGTTGTTTGATCAGGATCTTGTGCATGGCCGACGACTCCGTCTAACTGATCAATCAGGGCCATATCTTCGGCAGTTAATTCAAAGTCGAAAACTTGGGTATTTTGTTGGATATATTCAGCATGAACTGACTTAGGTAGTGGTAAAAATGCGTGTTGCAATGACCAACGTAAGGCAATTTGTGGGATTGAGCGTTGGTACTTATCTGCTAAGGTTTGCATTTCAGGTACACTGAAGATTTTACCAGTTCCTAGTGGGCTGTATGCTTCTAATAACATACCATGGTCACGTGAATATTTTACTGTTGTAGGTTCTAATTCACCGGGAGCCAAGAAGAGTTGGTTGACCATTGGTTGGACAGTGGCAGTCTTTTTGAGAGCCTCTAAATGATGGACACGGAAGTTGCTGACCCCGATTGCACGCGCTTTACCCGTTTTGTAGAGGGCTTCCATGGCTCGCCAGGTTTCAGCATTAGCTTGTTCCCAATTATCACGATAATCAATTGGGTTAGGCCAATGGATTAAGAGTAAGTCAACATAATCAGTTTGTAACTTCTTGAGTGATTCTTCAAAAGAACTAATTGTTAAATTATAAGTATGATTGCTATTCCAGATTTTAGTCGTGATAAATAAATCAGAACGGTCAATTTTACTTGCTTGAATAGCTTCCCCAACACTGCCTTCATTACCATAAGCTTGGGCAGTATCGATGTGACGATAACCGGCCTTAAGTGCTTCTTTAACAGCAGCAACAGCCGTTTGACCATCGGGTGTTTGCCAAGTACCGAACCCCAGTTTAGGGATTTGAACACCATTAGTCAGTGTGTATGAGGTCGTTAAATTAGACATATATAAAACACTCCTTTTTCATTTTCAAAAGATACTAGCTTTAGTCTACCTGTTTTCTGCAAAGATAGACAGGAAAATGACTTATTTCCCAGGAAATAAATTAAAGTTGCTTAAAGACTCAATAATTTAGTCTGGAGTGCGGGATCAATCGCATAGAGGTAGAGTCCATTGCGAGCCCGGCTCATTAGAACGTAAAGACTATTGAGAATAATCCGGTGCTTAGCAGCTATTGGGTCAGCTAGGTGTGAGGCACCAGCAAAAGCTGCTTGATCTTCATAATATTCAGGATGAATGACGAGACAGTCATTTTGAGGGTCATAAGTAACAGATGGACCAATAATGATCCCGGCATAGTTCAAGTCGAAGCCTTGAATGGTGTAAACTGAACCAACTTCATCAATGCTATCTTCGCGTTCTGCCCAGTAAGTTTTAGCAGTCGGTTGGTACCGATCCCAACGGAGCTTGAAAGTTGGTGTCTCAACGAAGTGATCGTGGCCGTCGTTGAGTGTAGCTGGGAAATCATAAGTTGCTAACATTCTTGCGAGACCACTGGTTTGGTTTTTAAACCGAATTGCTTGATAGAGATCATTAGCATCAGCAAAAACTTTGAATTCAAAGTGGGGGTCATGAGGCAAAGCGAGTACTTGCTGGTGATGAAAAGCTTGAATCCAATTTTCGATACTCGAATGAGCTTGTATTCTAAACTGTTGGGTTAGTTGTGCTGTTTGATGAGGAATCAAGTTAATTCGCTGGGTGAGCTGTTGCTGTTGCCAGTAACTTTTTACTTTTAGGACTTGTTGCTCATCAAAAACGAGAATTGTAATACGACTGTGCCGCTGAATTTCATCAAGTTGATTATTTTGTTTAAAGTGATTGTAGGGGTCAGGTTTAGTTAATAATAGATGGGCCTCATCAACGAGGACAATATCGACTGATTGCTGATTTTTAGCTGCTTGATTGATGAACGTTGTGGGGCGTTGGAAATCTTTTTTTAATAAAACAGAGCTAGGTGTGACACCACTTTTGTACAGTTTTAACATCTCGGGGTGATTGACTAGCAGATAGTTTTGGCAACCATAGAGCGGTGATGTTGGTGTTTTGCGGGCGAGTGTCTGAAGTGTTTTGAAAAGGTTACTGAGCAGTACGCTCTTACCAGTCCCAGCAGCTCCTTGAATTAAGAAGGTCGCCTGCTTGGCATTAGCATTGGCTAGACAAAATTGAATGACTTGTTCTTGGATCGACTGCTGTTGAGCGGTCAGTTGGTTAGTAGGTCGGTTTAATTTGTAAAGGGCGCTATTTTGGCGCTGAGCATTTGGCACGGTGAGGACTCCATTCGTTAGTTTCAATAAAAAATGCCAGACAATGTAGAACGCAACATCAATCTGGCAGGGTTAGTGCTAATCAACAAAGATTAGTTGAAATACATGGTGCGTTAAATCGAGGTTAACTGAAACATGACGGTTGAGATCAGCCACAATTTTCCGTGCTAAGGTGATGCGATCTTCGAAACTTTCAGCCGAAACGGCAAATTCGGTTTGCTGAAAGTGATAATTTTCGGTGATAAAAATTGCGTCGGTCACGTATAGAAGATTATTTTCGTCATGGCGCGAACCACTCTTTAAGACAGCATCAATATAGTGGTAAAGCTGAGTAGGAGAGAAGTTCAGAGGCTGCGATAAAATCGGCGTAATCTGAAAATCAGGTAAATCATTAACCAAATTCGTATTCAGTGTGACTTGGGTTAATGCTTGGTACAATTTCATAGTGACACCTTCCTAATATTAAAATTTAAGATCGTGTTTGTGGGGCTTCTAAATGGCGCTGGATAAAGCCCAATGTCAAATCAGCAATAATGGCCGTCAAAGCGGTTGGTAGGGCGCCAGCTAAAATTAAGGCCCCCCCATTGGTTGCGTTGGTACCACGAATGATGATGTCACCCAAGCCACCAGCTCCCACGAAGGCGCCAATCGCAGTAATACCAATCGCAACGACTAAAGCATTGCGAATCCCGGCCATAATAACCGCCAATGATAAGGGGAGCTCAACCAATCGCAGTAATTGCCAGTTGGTCATCCCCATGCCGATCCCTGAATCAATAATATTATCAGAAACGTTTTCCATCCCAGTATAAGTATTTTTGATAATCGGTAACAAGGAATATAAAAAAACAGTCGCAATGACGGTTCGTGTCCCCAGCCCTAGGCCAAGCATAATAATTGAGAGCATCGCTAGTGAAGGGACAGTCTGAATGACATTTGCTATTCCAATTATAACATGACTAAGTTTTTTTCGATGAGCAATAAAAATTCCCAAGGGAATTCCAAGCAATGCGGCGATTAGGACGCCATAAATCGAAATTAAGAAATGTTGGCTAAATTGGCGTAATACATAACTACCGTTGTGCTGAAAATAATAAATGAGTTGTTGCCAAGTATTTAAGTCAGTCATTTAGCGGCTCCTTTCCGAAAGTAGTGGTGTTCTTGGAGGAATTGTTGCGCAACCACGGCGGGTTCCAATAAGTCATTATCAACTTTAAAATTGAGGGTTTGCATGGTATCAAGATTAATTTTGCCATCAAGACGGTGTAACAGTGGCGCTAAGTCGGGTTGTTGTTTGAGAATTTGATTAGTGGCCACGACACTGGCGTCATAAGGTGGAAAAAAATGGCGATCATCTTTTAAGACTTTAAGATCGTAGCTTTTAATCCGACCATCCGTTGAATAGCCTAAAACGACATCCATCTTACCAGCTGCAAGAGCACTGTAGACGAGCCCGATTTGCATTGGAGCGACTTTCTTAAAGTCATAGCCGTAGGTGTGTTTAAAAGCAGGATAACCATCACCTTCATGGTTGACCCAAACAGAATCGACACCGGCGGTTAGCTTGGCGGCCACCTTACCTAGGTCACTAAAGGTTTCTAGATGGTATTTTTGGGCGGTTTCTTGGGTCACCATAAAAGCGTAAGTGTCAGCAAATCCGTAAGAAGGAAACCATTTTTGGTCGTAGCGTTCTCGGAAGGCTTTTTTAACAATCTGCTGCGCTTTTTTAGAATCTTTAGTTGGTTTCATTTTTAAAGTTCCGGTTAATTCAGTTCCGGCATACCGACTAGCAGCAATATCGGCGTCACCACGAATTAGTGATTCGTGGGTGACGGTTGAGGAGCCAAGATTGTTAATTAATGTAACTTTATGGTGGGTTTCATGGGTAATTAGTTCACTAAGAATATTGGCGAGAACTTGCGATTCAGTGGTACTCAGTGAACTGATGCGGACTGGTTGAGATTGACGAGTACCAAGACCATTTGAGTGACAACTACTCAACAAGAGAAGACTGCCAAGCAATAATCCACAGCAATAGATGAAATGGCGTATTTTAGACATAAAAGCCTCCTTATTTGATAGCGGCCGGAGTCATTTGTTGTTCCAAGCGGCCCAAGCCAAAATCGACTATTAGTGCTAATAATGTGACGGGAATTGTCCCACCAATGATCAAATCAGGCTTGAATAGGTTCAATCCGTTAAAGATTAAGTCGCCAAGGCCACCGGCACCGATATAAGAAGCAAGGGTTGCCCAAGCGATGACGTAAACCGCGGATAAACGGATTCCGGCCATAATGACGGGCGTCGCCATTGGAATTTCAACTTGCATAATGGATTGAAATGCTGTCATGCCCATTCCTTTAGCACTATCTTTTAAGATGGGATCAACATCGTGCATGCCGATGTAAGTGTTGCGCAAAATTGGTAGCAAGGAGTATATGAATAACGCGATGACTGCCGGAATTTTACCAATTCCAAACAATGGAATCATCAGGGCTAACAAAGCTAATGAGGGCACTGTTTGTAACATGCTAGCGATGGCTATCACGATTTTAGCGGTCTTTGAGAATCGGGTTAGAATAATGCCTAAGGGGACCGCAACAATTATGCCAAGTATCAGAGCGATTGTAGAAATATAGAGTTGTTCCCAGGTTTTAATTAATAAATCAGATCCGTGTTGATTTAAAAAAGTTAGCATTAGCGATTCCTCCTTTGCTATTATTGCTCAGATTGTGTGTCTGGTTCATCAGTATCGCCCCAGACTGCATCATACACAACATCAACTAATGCAGTCCGCGTTACAATTCCAACTAGCTGGTGGTCATCATTGACGACAGGTACATATTTCCAGCCACGTTTGAGGATCCGTTCAATTGTGTCACGCACTAAGTCCTTTTCGTTCACATAACTAACCTGGGTGGTCATAATATCACTCACACTAGTTGCATCTTTATAATGATGATCAATATTTTCGATGTCGACTAGGCCCTTTAGATGGCGATTTTCATCAACAACTAATAGCGTATCAACACGACGTTGACGCATTAAACGAATTGCATCAACTAGCGACTTGCCGGGGGTAATAGCAACTGGGCTTTTGAGCATAATTTGACCAACTGTTTCAACATTGGGTTTGGCTTCAATTAAACGCTCATGGCCAATTAAATCCTCAACAAATTGGTTGGCAGGATTGCGGAGAATCTCATTTGGAGTTCCCATCTGAATAATTTGGCCGTTATCCATAATTGCAATTCGTGACGCCAATTTTAGTGCTTCATCCATATCGTGGGTTACAAAGATAATTGTTTTACCGAGTTCAGATTGGAGTTGTTTTACAAGATCTTGTAAGGCTTCGCGTGTAATGGGGTCTAAGGCACCAAACGGTTCATCCATTAAAATAATATCTTGGCCAGCTGCCAGTGCCCGAATAACACCAATGCGTTGTTGCTGACCACCGGATAGTTGACTCGGGTAACGATCTAAAAAGGTAGCAGGCATTTCGACTAATTTCAGTAATTCAAGGGCTTTGGTATGGCGTTTTTCCGGTGACCACTTGAGCAGTTTGGGGACTATTGTGATATTATCTTGAATCGTCATATGCGGCATTAGACCGATATTTTGAATAACGTAGCCAATTCTTCGGCGTAACTTTACTGGATCAACGTTGGCGAGATCTTCGCCAGCTAGGGTAATGGATCCTTGGGTGGGCGTAATCATGCGGTTGATCATCCGCATCGTTGTCGTTTTCCCAGAACCAGATGTGCCGATTAAGCAGATGAACTCACCTTGATCAACAGTGAAGCTGATGTCATCAACGGCTTTATTACCGCCGCGATAGAGCTTTGAAACGTGATCAAACGTTAGATAATGTGTCATAAGGGACCTCCGATTGTGATGGTTAAAAAGCGTGAGCTATATAATAACTATGTTAAGTACGTAACAAATAGCTGTCAATGAATGCGCTTACGATTAACGCTAGAATGAAAAAGGACCGGTGTAACTTATTTAAAGAGGTTACACCGGTCCTTGGGTTAGATTGATTGTTTAGCGCGGAAAATAATAAAGTGAGCTGATAAAGCGAGAAATTGATAAGCCAATGCTAAAAGACAAACGGCAACCCAGCCACCGGCATTCCAAGCTAGCGCACCAAAGAAGGAACCTGAAGCACCGCCCATGAAATAAGCAAACATGAAGACGGTGTTGTTACGACTACTGGTTGCTTCGCCAAGCATTTGGACACGGGTTTGGTTGGCCACTTGCCCACATTGATTACCGACATCTAATAAGATGATCCCTAACATGAGAATTGGCATTAAATGGCCCCAGAATAAGAATAAAATGTAGCTAAGGGTCATCATAAATAAGCCAGTTGCGATGATGAACCGTGGGGATTTGGCATCAGCTAAGCGACCGATGAGCGGTGCCGATAGTGCGCCGGCCGCGCCTAAAATAGCTAATAGACCAACTGTCCCACTACCGCGATGATAGGCAGGACTGGCCATATAGAAGATTAAAGTTGACCAAAAGATACTGAGGGTGCCAAACATGAAAAAACCATTAATAGCCGCCTCACGTAACAGTCGTTGGCTTGTAATCAGTCCTGGGATAGAGCTGATTGTTTGCCAATAATTAGGCCCATTTTGAGGTCGGGGGTCACGTGGTAATTTAAGTGCGGTCAGTAGGATTAGTAGGGCAATTGCAATCGTTGCGATGAGATAGACCCAACGCCAGTTTACATAACTACTGATAATTCCACTAAAACTACGAGAAAGAAGAACTCCCATTAGTAGACCGCTGAGAATCGTCCCGAGCACCGCCCCGCGTTTTTGTGGTTGAGCTAAGACTGCCGCATACGGGATAATAATTTGTGGGACTACAGAAGTGAGTCCAATGAGCAAACCGGTTAGTGCGAAAAAAATGAAGTTTGGTGATAAATAAGCTGCTAATAGCGAAATGAGTGACAGGCTAAGCATGCGTAAGATGAGTTGATAGCGACTCATGACATCACCAAATGGCACGATGAGTAATAATCCAAGTGCATAACCAACTTGTGTCAGCATTGCCACCGTACCAACTGCGCCACTTGTAACGTGAAAAGTGGAAGCGACGAGGGTTTGAATCGGTTGAATATAGTATAGATTAGAAACAGCAACGCCAGTGATAAAGGCCATTAGCAGAATTAATGGTTGAGTGAGGATTGTTTTTTTGGTTGCAATAGCTGACATACAAATGGGACCTACCTCTCTGAATAACGTTTTTTTAAGATTTGAAGGGCATTATCGAATTCGACTTGCGCCTCTGGTTCTGATTCGCGTTTAGCGGCAGTTTCGAGGAAAGTTAAAATTTCAGGCGTGACATCCCGGACTAGTTGAGCAATGGCCCAAGCTGCGGTACCGCGAATTACCGGACGTACATCGGTATCGATGAGTTCTAATAGCTTGGGAATTGCCGTCCGGTCTTTGACGTTTGCTAGGGCAATAATGGCATTACGTTGAAGTGGTTTTTTCCCCCGCCAAGCACCTGCTAGGTGGCCAAATTGTAATTTGAATTGTTTGTTGCTAATGGTTAACATCGGCTGTAATTCGGGCATGACAGATTCTGGATCAGGTTCCATATCGGGATGAAAGTGAAAATCTTTGCCTTTATTGAATGGGCAAACTTGTTGGCAAATATCACAGCCATAAATCACACTACGAATTTTAGGACGGAATTCTTCAGGCATGAAACCCTTGGTCTGTGTTTGGTACGATAAGCAACGTTTAGCATTTAGCCGCCCATCGCCCATCAGTGCCTGTGGCGGACAATAATCGACACAGCGCGTACAACTACCACATTGATTAGCCATTGGTGTGTCTGGTTCAAATGGAATGTTGGTGATGATTTCCCCAAGATAGACATAAGAGCCAAATTCCGGAGTAACTAATAAGCCATTCAAACCAATGAAGCCGAGTCCAGCACGTTGGGCTACTGCGACATCACTCAGTTCGCCAGTGTCGACCATTGGTTTGAAGGTGATTTTAGTATCCGAATTCGCAAGCTCTTCAATGGTCTTAATGAGCTGGTCCATTTTATCACGTAAAATATCGTGGTAATCAATCCCCCAAGAAGCACGGGCAAAACTGCCCCGCTTGGCACCGGTACGGGCGGGTTTGTTGGTAATTTTGGTTGGATAGGCCAAGGCAATTGCAATAATTGATTGTGGTTGGTCAAATATCAAATTGGGGTAAAGGCGTTCTTCGAGTACTTTGTGCTCGAAGCCAGTTGAATGATCATTGCTTTTCTGCTCTTTAAGACTGGCTTCGAGGTAATCGAAAGGGGCAGCCGATGTGAAACCAATCTTATCGATTCCAATGGCTTTACTTGCCGTGATTACTTGTTCTTTTAAAGTGGGCATTGAAAAGGACGCTCCTTTGTTATATGTTTCATGTGAAACAGTTAGGTTATGTTAAATAAATTTTACGTAGGTCAGCTAAATCGTGAGGACTTAACTGCAAGTCGTGGGTTAGATAGTCTTGTAATGAGCCATTAGCGGCTTCAATTGCTTGTTTGGCAGTATCGAGATAATCTTGATGGACTGTTAGTAATGCTTGGTAACTTTGGAAGACGGATTGATTTTGTGTTTTCTGTTGTATTTTTGTCAGTGATCGGGTGATAAAATCAGCAGAGGCTTGATTTGTGAGTAAATAATCGATACGAATTGTTTTTTCTGGAACACCAAGTGCGCCCAGCAAGAAAACGGCACCCATGCCGGTTCGATCTTTGCCAGCAGTGCAATGAAAGAGCAAGGATTGGTTTTCCTGGTCGTTAGTCAGTAGTAAATCGAAAAATTGCCGGTAGGCTTGCTTGGAGTGATTTTGATTAATTAAGTCACTGTAGACTTGTACCATACGCTGGTGGCCGCTTTGAGGGTTAGCACTGAATGTTTTAAAAAGCTCATTTTCAGAAACCGTACTAGCCGTTTCATCAATTTTGAAAACGGGGATTGACGTATAGCTGACTTGATTAGGTAGCTTGTCGGGAGCTTTGGCAATTTCTTCAGGTGAACGAAAATCGACATCGTACCGAACACCATAATCAGTCAAATACGCTAAATCATGAGGGGATAAGTGCGCTAGACTGGCAGAACGGAGGACTTTGTGCCATTTTAGAGATCGACCATCCTTAGTCTGATAGCCACCGAGTTCTCTAAAATTATGGCCTTTTTCAAGTGATAAGATGCGGTGTGTCATTTGGGTCAACTCCCTATCTGATGATACTAATATTGTAGCATATTTAAGCGTTAATCAACTTAACTTGTCAGTGGGAGTGATTAAACAGTATGATAAAGCTATTAGAAGTGGAGTGATCTGATGATTACATATTTTGAAATGACGGATGAAGGTCGACTGGTGCAAGGGGCTTCTGAGAAAAATGCGGACTGGATACATTTTGAAGTGCCTACTAAACATGAGATGTATCACTTTGCCAAAAAATATCATTTACCAACGATGTTATTCGAAGTGGCACAAGATATAAACGAGGTGGCGCGCTATGAGACCTTTACAACCGAGACGGGTGCGGTGTTGACGCATATTTGTTTGTTAGTCCCAGTGAAAAAGTATGATGGCCAAGAGCACGCAGAATATATCACTCGACCGTTTTCGATGATTATTAGTGGGCAAACATTATTGACTGTCGGCCATCAACAAGCGTCATTAATTAGTGAATTAATGACGCTTGAAGGACTTGATGGACAAATTGAAACACTTGCATTAAGGAGTGTTTCAGTGATTTATCAGCGTTATCTGGCTGCTTTAGCGGTGGTTGCACAACAGATTGAACAGTTGGAAAAAAATGTGCACACATCGACTCGTAATCGGTTATTATATGCGCTTAAATCACTGAAAAAAAGTGTTGTCTATCTTGATTTAGGCCTTAAAAGTAATCAACAAATCATGCCGAAAGTTAAGGCTAGCCCACTGTTTGAACGGGTCGCACTGCATACCAATTTACTGTATCGGATTGATATACAGTTTGCTAAATCAGATAAGGCCATTACGACTTACCGTGAATTATTGGAACAGCTGAGTGCTTTACTTTCAGATATTATTTCGAATCGTTTAAATAATATTATGAAAACACTGACTTCATTATCGATTGTTTTAACTGTGCCAACGATCCTCGGAGGCTTCTGGGGGATGAATGTCCCGGTACCATTAGCCAATAGTAAGTGGGGCTTTTTGCTTTTATTAGGATTATCACTCATAATCAGCATAACGGTCGGTTGGTGGTTAAAGAAGAGGGATTATTTCTAAGTTAAATTGCCACGGAAGCGCTTAGCCTTTTGCTTGAATTGTTCTGTGAAGCGGTATATTCTTTAGAGTGTAACAAGTGCATATCGAGAAAGTGAGATGAACAGACATGATTCAAGAATATAAAAGAATACTCGTCCCAGTTGATGGCTCTGAAGAAGCTGAGTTAGCGCTAAATAAAGCTGTTCGAGTGGCTAAGATGAATCAGGCAAGTTTGGATATTTTAAATGTTTTGGATACCAAGCAATTTGCCGGGAGTTATAGTGGAATGCTTTCAGGAGATGCAATTTTCCAAATCTCTGAAGATGCACAGAATTATCTCAAAAATTTAAAAGATCATATTAAGGCCACTGATGGGCTGAAAGATATTGAAATACATGTGCGATTTGGAAACCCGAAAAACGTGATTGCCCGTGATTTTCCAACAGAATATGGCACAGATTTAATCATGATGGGCTCTACGGGGTTAAATGCAGTTGAACGAATGTTAATGGGTTCTGTGACGGAATATGTTAATCGGACAGCTGTCTGTGATGTCCTAATTGTTAAGACAGACGTTGAGAACCAACCATACCAAAAAGCAAGTAAGCAAAATAAATGATGAACTGAAAGGCTAGAAGGTGTTCACTCTTTTTAGCCTTTTTGTGTCGTTTAGTTTAGAGGTAAGCAAAAATGGCAAAAGCAGATTGGATGTATGACTCACCAGAATTATTAACGTATTATCAAACGGAATGGGGACAACCGGAACATGATGATCAGCGCTTGTTTGAGCTGTTGTGTTCAGAGCTGTATCAAGCCGGATTGAGTTGGCGGACAGTATTGAATAAACGAGCCGCATTTCGTAAGGCATTTAAAAATTATAATATTCGAAAAGTGGCCCAGATGACCTCAGAAGATATTGAACAGTTAATGGTGAATCCGATGATTATTCGCAATCGCGCTAAGTTAAATGCAACGATTAATAATGCTCAAGCAGTGCTAAATGTGCAGGCAAGTGAGGGGAGTTTTGATCGATATTTATGGGGGTTTGTTGACGGCCAGCAAATTGTAAATCATCCCAAAACTTGGACTGAAGTACCTACTGAGTCGGCTTTATCGTTACGGATTAGTAAGGATCTAAAACAGCGTGGGTTTAAATTTGTTGGCCCAGTCATTATTTATTCGTTTTTACAAGTGATTGGGATAGTTGATGATCATTTGAGACCACAGTAATTTTTTTTTGGAGGTAGCCGGTCGCGCTAATATTGCGGATGGTGTATTATGGAAGGATAAAGTTAATTTAGATTATTTAAAGGAGTCACATAAATGACACAGGAAAACGTTCACCAACTAGCAGATTGGTTAGAAGAAAATAAGGCAGCAATTGCCGATCGTAAGGTTAAACTTAATCCAGAAACGGTTTTTGCTGTTTTAGACAGCTTTGGTGTTTTAAATAACCCCGTTGTTAAATATTTCGATATTACAGAAGAAACATACTATCAGTCAGAGTCCGATCACAAATTAACTTTGTCAGATGATCGCAAATTATTGATTGATGTTACGGATCGCATTATGGTTACGCACGTCGATGGTGTTTTGACTGATAATAAGGTCAACTTTGAATATAGTCATGAAGCCGTTTATGAAGATCAATATTTGGTTAAACGTGATTTAGAAGTCCTGACCTATGGATTGGTCGTTATTAGTGCAGTGGCTGTAACGGTTAAACACAACTTAATCCAAGCCGATTTGTCAAAAGATGCTGTGCTAAGCCTTGCGCTTGCTGCGCAAAATATTGCTAATTGGCAAGCAAAATAATCCAGTAAAGGTTGGCAATTTAAATGGGATCAGTGCTTGAACTGCGCGATTTCTCGCAAAAATACCAGCAACGACAACTTTTTAAACGGCTCAATTTAACAATTGATCGGCAAGCTTGTATTGCTATCACTGGTCAAAATGGGGCTGGTAAAACTACCTTGTTGAATGTATTAGCGGGATTAACCAATATTGACCGTGGCACACTGGTAATTGCGCCGAAGATGCGAATTGGTTATATGGCTGAACAGCTAGCACCAAATGGACTTACGCCTAAGACTTATTTACGGTTGTTAGGTGAATTGGATCAGTTTAGCAACCGTAATTTAGAAGTCCAAATTAATCAATTGGCGTATGAATTTGGGCTAGCGGCGGCGTTAAATACACCGTTAAATCAATTATCACGTGGAAGTCTGCAAAAAGTAAATTTTGTGCAGGCTATTTTGCGCACGCCAGATATTCTATTACTTGATGAACCACTGACCGGCCAAGATGGAACGACCCAGATGCGGATGATTCATTGGTTGAAAGATTATCGGCAAAAAGGTGGTGCCATTATTGTAGGTACCAACAATGCCTTTTTGATTGAGCAGCTGGCAACTGAAATTTACGTCTTAGATGCAATGCGTTTATTGCCCATCGAGGAATTACCGCAACCCGAAGAAAAAGTCATGCGTTTGGAATTTGCAACAACACCGCGCTCACTAGCCTTACCAGCCGCTTTACAAAAACTTGCATTGAAAATTATTGATGGGACACGCTATGTCATCTTGTATGCAAACGTCAAAAACAGCGATGAATTGATTCGCGCAATGTTAAAGAGTGGTTTTAGCCTAAGGGGGTTACGCTATGAAGTCCTTTAGTGCGCAGTTGCGGTTACATCAAAAAATGGTTTTTGATAATGGTAATCTATGGGGGCCGTTACTATTTTGGGTTGTCAGTTTGTTGTTCAATTATGGTGCCCAACCACAAGATTTTGTGGGTAGCTTGGCACTCTTATTAATGGTGCTCTTTGTCTTAATGACATGGCTAACTTACAGTTATATTAATCAATTTCCGTTACCAATGGAAAAACTTTTAATTTTGAAATTAAAGCAGCAACGGCGATTTTATCTTGGATTGATTAGCTACTTAAGCTTGTTGGGGCTAATTTTTGTGTTAATTGGGATTTTAAGTTTAGCGGTTACTGATTGGCTTAATGGTAGGCAGGCTTTTGGACGGGGGCTAAATTGGTGGGATTGGTTAGGGGGAACATTGATGTTAACGAGTGTTTTGCCAGTTTCAGTAATGACCGGTTTATTTTGGCAACGGCGGATTCTAGCTAATCGGCGCATCGCTGGGCTGCTGACCATTCTAATGGTGGTATTGGGGAGTTTCGGAGAGGCAATTGTTAAGTATTGGCATCCTTACCTTTATATCTTAGGCATTTTACCGCCAGTTTCAACAATGGCACAACTCTTTAATACGTTGGGAACCATTTCACTGGTTGATATTTTACTTGCTTGGGCAATGAGTCTAGGCTACAGTTTAGTATTATTATTGATTGATCAATTAATTTTGCGCAAACGAAAATTCCTATTTTAAGAAGCTGATAGGCCGTCCAGAGCGGATAGATAGCTTCTTTTTTAGTAGCAGCAAGCGGTTACGGGTGAAAAAATTATGAAAATATGGCATGATTAAAAAGAGTTCAAATCCGCAAAGGAGTTTTGATAAGCTATGACAAAAATTGCAATCGCTGGCTCAGGCGCAATGGGCAGTCGCTTTGGTTACATGCTACAATCAGCTGGAAATGATGTTGTGTTACTTGATAATTGGGCAGAACATGTTCAAGCAATTAATACCAATGGCCTGACGGTTGTATCAGCGGGGCACGAACCCGTTCAGGTTCGAATTCCGGCTGCTTTGCCAACGGATATTAAAGAGGTTCAAGACGTCATTATTTTGTTCACAAAATCGATGCAGTTGGAGGCCATGTTGCAAGCCATCAAACCATTAATCGGCGCTAAAACGAAGGTTGTGTGTTTATTAAACGGCTTAGGCCATCCCGAAACAATTGAACAATACCTTCCTAAAAACAACATTTTTGTAGGCATTACACTTTGGACGGCAGGTTTAACGGGACCGGGCGCCATTACATTGACAGGCTCGGGCAATGTTGAGTTACAAAACGTTGATCCAAATGGTAAAGAAGCAGCACAGGCGCTAGTGGCCTTGTTGAGTGCTGCCGGCTTAAACGCGCAATATAGTTCAGATGTGCTTTTTTCAATCTGGCGCAAAGCGTGTGTCAATGGGACGTTGAACAGTTTATGTGCCTTGCTAGATTGCAATATCGCACAATTGGGGCAAACACCACAAGTCCAACAGCTCTTAGGACCGATTGTCGCTGAATTTTCAGCTGTGGCAGCAACGGAGGCCGTCGAATTAGACGTTCCAACAATGGTTGCATACATTAGCAAGATGTTTGCACCAGAACAAGCGGGTGGCCATTACCCGTCAATGCATCAGGACTTAGTGCAACATCACCGCTTAACCGAAGTCGATTACTTAAACGGCTACGTGGCACGTAAGGGAGCCAAACAGAAGATTGCTACCCCTGTTAACCAATTAATCACAGAATTAATCCATGCTAAAGAAGCATTATTAATTAAATAAACGAGGAGTCTTAACTTATGTCTGAAAAACGCCAATTAAATATTGAAGTTGAATCAATGCACTATCAAAAATTGTTAATTGCGATCGATGACGATGACACGACCTCATCAAAACGAGCTTTTAACTATGCCTGTACGTTAGCTAAAGCGTATCAAATTCCACTTGGGATCGTTAGCATTTTGGAAACCGGTGATTTAAATATCTATCAGTCGCTATCACCAAATGTGGTTGAAGCGCGTCGTGACGAAATTGCAGCTGACTTAGATATTTATGTCCAAAAAGCTAAGGAATTTGGTGTTGAAAAAGTGACACCGATTTTAAGTGAGGGCAACCCAGGACACGTGATTGTTGAAGAAGTGATTCCGGGTTTCCAACCTGACTTAGTCATTTGTGGGTCCAAGACCAAACCCTCTAAACATTTAATTGGGACCCATGCAAGCTATTTAGCGAAATATGCGCCATGTTCAGTTACAGTCGTACGGTAAAAATAAGTATTTGGAGATCAGACGAATGATAGAATGTACACAATGTCATATTAAATATGGCCGTCAATTACGCCAGTGTCCCAACTGTGGTCTGGTACGGCATGTTACACGACCCCAACGGGCACAACCGTGGCAGCAATACTATCAATTTTTAGCGGAAAGTTTAAAACACCCGTTAAAGGTACGTTGGCAATGGTATGATGCATGGTTTGGTTTAGTGACGTTTGGTCTGGTTTTGTTGATGAATACTGCAACAGTTAGCTTATTGATTGCTAGTTGGTCAGAGCAAGTAGGGGCCGTCGCGGGCGTGATGGCATCACAAGTTGTATTACGCCAACGACCACAACTATTACCGGTTGATTTAAAAGTGTTGGGGTTACAAGTACTATTCTTAGTAATTATCGTGGGAAGTGGCTTCTTAATTAAGCACTATTTATTGAAAAAGACGACAACCACGCTACGCGCCTTTTTAACGGAGATTAGTGCATATAGTAGTATTACCTTAGTCATAGCCTTAGGTGCGCTGTTAGCGGCCTTATTTTTTGGAATCGTAGCAATCTGGTTTGTACTAATCATGGCTGTCATGATGGCTTTTAGTTTAAATATTGCAATTGGCGTTAGTTTATTTCAATCACGGGGTGCGCGTTTTGATCGCACCTATGCGATTTTGCTATTTGAAATTGTGACTCACGTCGTACTAGTTGTTGTGATTGGTCAAATTGTGATTTTGAACGGCCTGATAAGACTCTGAAAAATAAAAGTGCGTATTTTACGCCACTTTTTTAAAAGAGGCTTATCATAGAAGTTGTAGTAAAAGAAATGGGAGGTTTTTAATATGGCAACAGCTATTGAAAAAACATTGGTTTTAGATATGAAGATGTCCGAGGTATTTGAGTGGAGTGATGATGATACAATTGTCCGTGATGCTTTATGGAATCATTATATGGAAGCTAACGCCCACAACACGGATCAAACCGTCGCTGCGATGAAACCTTATCTTAAGATGAGTAATGCAGATGTTAAAGAAAAGGCAGAAGCACTTCTAAAATAAGGTACACTAAAAAACGTCCCGATAATCAATAAAGATTATCGGGACGTTTTTTAGTTGTAATCGATTCTGTTGCTATGGCTTGCAAGAAGTAGATCTAGGAACTATACGTTATACATATAATCTCTAGTCATAGGTAAATCTCTTGCACTTGGGCCTTTTGAAACTAAATATTGAATAACATCAATATTTCCAGATTCAAACGATGAGGCGCATGCTTGCAAATAAAGATCCCACATACGTACGAATTCTAAACCTGATTTTGGTAAAATCACGTCTTTTTTGGCGTTGAAATTAGCTGTCCAGATTTCGAGGGTTTTTTGATAATGGCGCCGGAGTGGTTCCATATCAGCGATTTGTAAGCCAGCATTAACAATGTGTTGGGTATTTTCAACTAAACCAGGTACGTAGCCGCCGGGGAAGATGTACTTATTGATCCAGGCATTGCGTGCGCCACCTTGTTGGCGAGTGATACCGTGAATGAGTGCCACACCGTCATCAGTGAGGTAATCAGCCACGTCTTGGAAGTAAGCACCAAGGTTTTCTTCACCAACATGTTCAAACATACCAACACTAGTAATGTAATCAAATGGTGCATGTTTGAGTTCGCGATAATCAACAAGTTGGACGCTAGCAACATCGCTAAGACCTTCGTCGACAATTCGTTGTTGGACGAAATCATATTGTTCTTGGCTCAATGTAATTCCGACCACGTTGAGATGGTATTCTTTGGCAGCCGTTAACATCAATGTTCCCCAACCACAGCCGATATCAAGTAATGTTCGGTTGGGTTGGGGATTGAGTTTGCGTAAAATATGATGCACTTTGTTAATTTGTGCGGTTTCCAAGTCATCAGTTGGTTTTTCAAAATAAGCACATGAGTAAGTCATGGTCTTATCCAACCAAAGTTGATAGAAGTCATTACCTAAATCGTAATGGCTTTGGATATCTTTCTTACTAGCTTTTTCTGAATGTGATTGTTTTGGAATCAGATGAATATAATGACGATTACGCATGAAACTATCAGCACTGTTGTACGCCGCTGTTAAGAGCTTTTGAAGTGGGGTGTCTGTTGTATCACTAGTCACTTCAACATCGCCAGCCATATATGCTTCGCCAAGGGCTAATGAAGCATTGCTTGACAGTTGTTTGATGGGAATTGCTTTTTTAAAAGTAATGGCTACTTCAGGCTCTCCAGAACCATAAATCTCAGAACTGCCGTCCCAATAATTAACGGTCACTGGGAAATCAAAAGAGTGTTGTAGCAATTTCTTATAAAAAGTTTTTTCTAACATACTGAAAATCCTTTCTGGATGAAAATTTGAAGTACCAGAGTAGTATACGACTAATTTAAGCAAGATGTAAGTCGCAATTACTGGAATTCGAGAATATCCAATTAGTTGGAAGTGTTGTAAAATGGTGATATAGAATTAATCTAGGAGGAAACTGTGTGAGTTTATATCAAAAATTTGTGGCAAATCAACAGCTAAGGCGGTTAGTTGTGCTCTTAACGCTGATTGGTGTCATTTATGTTTCGCGTTCGATGATGAACATTATCTTGTTAACGTTTATTTTTACTTTTTTAGTAACTCAATTAGTTCGGAAAGTGCAACAGTACACGCGAATTCCACCGGCAGCCGTAGTGGTCCCGCTTTATGTGCTGGTCATTTTTTTAGTGTATCTAGCTGTAACGATTTATGTGCCTCAGATTGCCAAGCAGTCGATTAAATTAGTTGAAAGTGTCTATAATTTCTATCAAAGTCCTTCATTTGATGCTAATCAGTTTATGCGGACTATCGGCGATTATATGAAGCAGTTTAATCTGACAGATCAACTAAAACATGGTGTATCAACGATCGTTAACTATATTACCGGAATTGGGACAATGGGTGTGACAATTGTTTTATCATTTGTCTTAAGTTTTTTCTATACGATTGAGTTAGATCGCTTACCACGATTTGGAAAACTCTTTTTGAAAAGTACCTACGGCTGGTTTTTCCAAGATATCATGTATTTTGCTAAAAAATTCGTGAACACCTTTGGAGTAGTCATCGAAGCGCAAATCTTTATCGCGATTGTAAATACTGTATTAACGACGGTTACGTTAACCGTGATGAAGATGCCCAATATTCCTAGTTTGGCAATTATGATATTTTTACTATCAATGATTCCAGTTGCCGGGGTAATTATATCGTGCATCCCATTGTGTATTATTGCTTTTTCCGTCGGGGGAATTCAATATGTGGTCTACATTTTAATCATGATTTTAGTCATTCATGCCTTGGAGGCATATGTGCTAAATCCCCGGTTTATGTCAAGCAAAACACAGTTACCAATATTTTTCACATTTGTAGTTTTATTTGTGGCAGAACGCTTCTTGGGAACCTGGGGTTTAATTGTAGGCTTACCAATTTTTACGTTCTTTCTCGATGTATTAGGTGTAAAAACGATTCATCGAGCAGATAAAAATAAAACTAGTTAATGCGATTTGAATCAGCAACCAAGGTCGCTAATTGATTGAGGTCAATTTGTAATTCAACAGCAACGATAAACAGCGCTTTCAACGATGGGGCAGCGCCTCTTTCCCAACGGAAAATCATTGAACTACTAATCTTAGTATTATATTTTGTACTGAGTAGATTAGCGAGCTGTTGCATGGTTAAATTCTTAGCGATTCGCTTATCATGTAATAATTGTCCGAACATTTAGCACCGTCCTTTTTTGTACATTTGACTTATAAATTTAATTATATGACAAATGACGTCAATAAGTGAACACTTGGGGAATATAATTTTTAATTGACAAATTTAACACATTATCGTAATATTCCTGATGTGGAACGGAATTGATAACGTTTCCTGGGGGTGCTGAATTTGGCAGAAAAATTATTTGTTCTATCAGGTTACTTAAAGAGTCATGATTTAAAACAGCAAGTTGTTGCTGATTTACTGGGAAAAACCTTAACAACAGCCAACCGTAAAATTAGGGGGAAAATTCCATTTACCGTCAAAGAAATCAAACTGCTCCATGATCAGTTAGGGATTCCAATTGACGTTTTTTTTAAAGATTAGTTCCTAATTAGGAACTATATAGTTTATCTCAATGCACTAAAAAATAGCTCCACGACTGATTAGTAGCCGTGGAGCTATTTGTTTTGATTATTTTGCTTTAAGTAAGTCTAATTTACCCTGCACAATCATTTCGCAAAGATCAGCATAACCGATACCAAGGACTGCTGCTTCTTGGGGAATTAGTGAAAGTGGTGTCATTCCAGGTAAACTATTACCTTCAATGACATGTAAGCCATTTTCTGGGCTCCAGAAGAAGTCAATCCGGGCATAGTTTATTAAACCGAGTGCATGCATGGCATCAAGCGCCATTTGCTTCATTGCGGCATGGACTTCATCAGGCAAATCGTTGGGAGGTGTAATAAATTGAGTGGTATTCCCAGTCACAAATTTGTGTTCGAAGTCATACCAACCGTCATTGACAACAATTTCGATAGCTGGCAATGGTTGACCATTGATGACCCCTAGTGAGAATTCACGACCTTTAATGAACTCTTCAATTAACGCTTCACGATCGAAACGTAGGGCGTCTTCAACAGCTGGCTGTAATTCAGTAGCATCATGGACAATATGCGTGCCGACACTTGAGCCACCATTGCTAGGTTTAACCACCACTGGATAGTCAAATGGAATTTTCGGGATTGGCTGATTCCGATAGGCTGCGACGAAACGTGCCGTTGGAATTTGATTGTACAATAAAATTTCTTTTGAAACTTTTTTACTCATTGTAATACCAGCTGCGAGCGTATCGCTACCAGTATAGGGAATTTCATAGAGATCGAGAACCGCTTGAACTTTACCATCTTCACCTGCACCACCATGAAGGGCGAGGAAGACAATATCAGCAGTTTTACAAATCGCTAAGACATTCGGGCCAAAGAGTTGAGTCGAGCCATCTGTACGTAATGTGTTAATGGCGTCATCCGTTAAAACTTCATCGCTGATGTCATAATCTTTTTCAACGGGTGTTGCAGAATAAAGATCATCGATTGATGCGACGTCCTGTAGATCGTTGCCTAAGAAGAGGTCAACGAAGGCAACATCATGACCTTTTGTTTGTAATGCATTGGTAATTTTGTGTCCAGACGTCAATGAAACGTTACGTTCGGTACTACGCCCGCCCGCTAAGACGACAATTTTCATATGAACCTACCTCCGAATATTTTTGGAACCTTAAGTATAGCATAAAACTAGATAGGACGGATATCAAAAATGAAAAAGGTAGAACTATAACTAGTTATTAGCAGTCGCTAAGTTTGAGTGCTAAATACTTGCATTTCGTGATTAATGAATTACAATAGAATTGTAAAGATTAAGAAAGGAAGTTTTAGAGATGGCAAACGAATTAATGAATGGTCGTCAAAATTGGTTAGATGGTTTTGGTGGAGATGATTGGTTCAAGAATTTCGGTCAGCAATTGATGGCAATGTCGCCTGAAACGGACAACTTACTCAAAACAGATGTCAAAGAGACCGATAAGGATTACCAATTAGCGGTTGATTTACCAGGACTGGACAAGAAAGATATTCACGTGGATTATCAAGATAATACATTGAAGATTAGTGCTAAACGTGATAGTTTCGCTGATCATAGTGATAGTCAAGGGAATATCGTTCAAAGCGAACGGCATTATGGTCGCTTTAGTCGGCAGTTCTATCTACCTGGTGTCAACCGGGATCAAATCGATGCGCAATATAAAGATGGCGTCTTACAATTGATGTTACCGAAGTTAAATGAATCAGATCAACCAGCCAATCATATTGAAATCCATTAATTAAAATCAAAAAAGCGGTAACTACTAAATTAGATAGTAGTTACCGCTTTTTTTAGTTAAATGTAGCTTTGGGTTGCGAAAATAAAAGGTGAAAGACAAGCGAGAATTAAAGCGATAAATATTGTGAATAATTGAATGGTGATAGTATCACAAAACAATGGGATCATTGATGAGACAGTCATTAATCTTAATCGCTATTTATTTGGACGATGCGTTTTTGGAACGAATACGGTATAGTTAAGGTAATGAAAAGTAGGGGGTTGGGGACGTGCTGACTTTATCACATTTATCCAAAAGTTTCGGAACGATGCTAGCGGTCGACGATGTTTCATTTACTGTTAAGCCGGGCGAAATATTAGGCTTAATTGGTCAAAATGGAGCTGGAAAGACAACGACCTTTCGGATGATCTTGAATTTTATGGCACCAGATACGGGGACTATTCTCTGGAAAGGTCACGCGATTACCACTGCGGATTATGATCAAATTGGCTATTTACCAGAAGAACGGGGCTTATATCCAAAGATGACCGTGGAACAACAAATCCTATACTTTGCGCAGCTTCGTGGTCGTAATCGGGCCGAAATTAAGCCGAAAATTGACGAATGGTTAGAACGATTTCAAGTCAAAGGACAGCGTACTGATAAGATTAACGCGCTCTCTAAGGGAAATCAGCAGAAGGTTCAGTTGATTGCGACTTTGATTCATCAACCGGAACTCATTATTCTTGATGAACCCTTTAGTGGACTCGATCCAGTGAACGCAGAACGCTTAGAAGAAGGTATTTTATGGCTTAAAGAACAAGGTTCGGCAATCATTTTTTCAAGCCACGATATGACGAATGTCGCCCGGATTAGCGATCAAATCGTGATGCTACGTGATGGCCAAGTGGTGTTGTCTGGGACAATCGATGAAATTCGGAATCAGTTCGGTCGAACGCAACTATTCTTAGAAGCGCCTCTAGCACCTGAAATTTTAGCGAAGATTGATGGTGTTTCACGTGTAACACAGCACGGAAAGCGGTTTGAATTAACTTTGGCTGACGAAACGGTCGGTAAAACAGTTTTTGACTTAGCCACCCAAAAGGGGTACATCTTAGAGTTTAGTCAACAAGCACCAACGCTCGATGAAATCTTTAGAATGAAAGTGGAGGAAGGCCGTGTTTAAGTTTAAAGTGATTTTTAAGCAGGTATTTCTAAAGAATATTAAGAGCCCAGCATATCTAATCATGATTTTAATACCAATTGTGACGCTCGGGATTACGCTTAGTGTCAGTCGCTTGATGAATCATAGCAAAGAACCCGTTAGAATTGGAGTTTTAGCGTCCCAACCAGCGGAACAGACTGAATTACAGCAGTTAAAAGATAAAACATATCAGATTGATCAGCAGATTACGACTCAAGCACAAGCTACTAAAGCGCTCCAGAAAGAGCAGATTGATGGCTATTTATTGCTAAGTGAAGAAAAGGGACAGACTATCAGTCGCTACTATCAACGAAAAGATAGTCCATCATTTGATGCGAGTATCCTAGAAAATCAGTTAAATCAGATTCATTTAGTAACCTTGGCACAACAAGCAGGCGTTGCGCCTGAACAGATTCAGAATTTGATGACGCCAACGGTCATTGCACCAGTGACCATTAATTATCAAAATGGTCATCAAGAGATTTCCCGGGAAAACACCAAAGAAGTGAGCCAAATTATCTCAATTGGAATTACCGTCTTGATGTTTATCTTTATCGTGAACTATGCTGGAATGATTGCCCAGGAAATTGCGACAGAAAAAGGGTCACGCATCATGGAAATTGTCCTATCAAGTGTTTCGATTGAAATTCAATTTTTCGCAAAGATTGTCGCGATTTTAGCCTTACTAGTCACGCAGATTGTTACCTATATTTTGGTTGGGATTATCGGGTTTCAAATTTTGAAACAAAGCTTACCACTAGCAGAATTATTACCGGTTATTCGTCGTGCTTTGGTTGCACCGGCGATGTGGTATGCAGGGATCTTTTTAATTATTGGCGTCTTACTCTACACGGTATTGGCGGCAATGTTAGGTGCTGCTGTGTCCCGAATGGACCAAGTACAACAAGCTATTTCGCCATTAATTCTACTAGGTACCCTAAGTTATTTGGGTGGCTTTTTATTGGCATCACAGACCGATATGCCAATGCTTCGCGTGGTGAGCTATGTGCCGTTGTTTTCACAGATTATGTTACCGGTGCGCCTGGCCAATGGCGATGTTGGCACATTAGGAGCGAGCATGGGGCTTCTGATTGCTATGGTGACACTCATCGGACTGACTTACTTAGCGTTGCTTGTCTATCGTAGGAATATTCTAGTTTATTCCGACAAAGGTATTTTTAAAGCATTGTTTGCCACCTATCAGCAACACAAAGAATGGCACCAGTAATCGATTTTGACAACCAATTAAAGCGGATTCATGGTATGATAGACCTACGTGATTTTAGTAGCAAGGAGAGCGATTAAAGGATGCAAAAACGATGGCTGAAATTCGGTCTGGCACTTTTAGGGGTGACGATTGGATTAGTGGGGTGTCAGAATAAACCGACTGCTCAAGAAACGTTAGTCAAAAAGCCCTATGAAAAAAGTGACTACTATCTGGGGACGATTTGTACGTTACGAATCTATAATAAAGACAAGGAAGCTGTGCTAGATAAGGCTTTTGCGCGGATTAAAAAGTCCGAAAATCAAGCAACCTTAACCAAGGCAGGGTCTGAATTGGATGAAATTAATGATAATGCCGGTGTTAAGCCTGTCCAGGTTAGCAAAGACATGTGGCCACTAATGGAAAAAGCGTTACATTATAGTCAAGAATCGGATGGCGCGTTTGATATGGCCATTGGTGCGATTACCAATTTATGGCAAATCGGGTTACCAGGCGCACGGGTGCCGGCACAAGCAGAAATTGATCAAGCCTTACCATTAGTCGATTATCATGATGTTGTCTTGGATCAGGCTAACCGGACAGTTTACCTTAAGAAAAAAGGCATGCGGCTTGATTTTGGCGGTATCGCGAAAGGCTATATTGCCGATCAAGTCAAACACGTTTTCAAGGAAAATGGTGTGACATCAGCCGTTATTGATTTAGGTGGCAATGTAATTGTTATGGGGCATTCACCATTAGGGAAGAACAAACCATGGACGGTCGGTATTCAAGATCCGAAAAAAGCACGTGGTGAGTCGGTCGGCACGATTAAAGGCCGCGATATTTCAGTTGTTACGGCGGGGATTTATGAACATTATCTTAAAAAAGATGGTCATACTTACATCTATCTCTTTGATCGCCATACTGGTTATCCCTATGAGAATAATCTGGCAAGTGTCACGATCATCTCGCCAAAATCAGTGGATGGCGACGCCCTTTCAAATGCCGTCTTTAATAAAGGAATTGTTGGCGGTATGCAGCTCATTAACAACAAACCGAAGAATATCCAAGCCATCATGATTACAAAAGATAATAAAATTTATTTATCAAACGGCTTGAAGAAGACTTTTAAACTTAACCAGGATGCAAACTATCAAGTGATCAAAAAATTGCCTTCGAAATAACCGCTGAATGGCGGTTTTTCACAATTACGGGGGCAAAGCATTAACGGAAAAAGCGGCAAAATGGTAGAATTGAGAAAGAATCTGCTTTTGAGGAGGATAATGATGACAAACGTGCGAATGCAAGATGATTTTTATACGGCGGTGAATCAAGAATGGTTAAAAACGGCTGAAATCCCAGCGGACAAACCAGCAACAGGGGGCTTTGTTGCGTTGGTTGATGAGATTGATCAGCAATTAATGGCTGATTTTGCTAAGATGTCAACTGCCAAAAACGCATTGTTACAACATTTTCTAGATTATTACGAACTAGCAGCAGACTTTCAAACGCGTGATGCACTTGGTATAAAACCAATCTTACCGATGGTGGCCCGGGTGCAATCGCTCGATAGTTTAGCGACATATAATCGCGGGTTGACTGATTGGGTGCTCTCTGGCTTGCCAACACCATTTGGCTTATCTGTCGATGCTGATATGAAAGATACAGCCCATCACGCATTATATGCGGAAGCTAGCGACTTAATTTTGCCAGATAAGACATATTATGAAGCCGATAATCCTAATGCGGACCATTTATTAACGGTCTTTACGGATATGATGGTTCAGCTCTTACAGAAAATTGGAATTGCGCCAGTGGATGCAACAAAGACGGTTAAATTAGCCTTGGCATTTGATCGCTCACTTGCGCCCTTTGTCAAGAGTACCGAGGAAGCGGCTGATTACGCGAAACTCTATAATCCACAGCCATTGAGTGATTTTATGCAGCACCAGACGACGCTCGATTTTAAACGTTTATTTAATAAGGTATTACCCGTTCAACCAGAAAAAATTATCGTGACAGAGCCGAAATATTTTGCTCAACTTAACCAGCTTGTGACAGACGACAACTTTGAAACTTTTAAAGCGTGGCTATTAGTCATGACGGTCCGTCGTTGGAGTGGTTATCTGAATGAAGAGGCACGCCAAATTAGTTCGCTCTATAGTCGGGCGTTATCCGGCAGCAAGGAAGCACGGCCCCAACAAAAGAGTGCTTATTACCTTGCCTTAGGCATGTTTAATCAAGTCGTTGGTGATTATTATGGTCGGCAATACTTTGGTGAAGCAGCCAAGGCCGACGTTCAAAAGATGGTCCAAAAAATGATTAGTGTTTATCAAAAACGTCTTGAACAAAATGATTGGCTAACCGAAAAAACACGCCAGCAAGCGATTGTAAAACTCAATCACCTCGGGATTCATGTCGGTTATCCAGATCAAATTGCCCCCATTTTTGAAAAGTTGGTCACAGTGCCCAAAGCAGAAGACGGGACATTATTTGAAAACACAGCTGACTTTATTCGGACGATTGAAACGGAGAATTTTGCAAAACTGACGCAACCCGTGGATCGTAATAAGTGGGAAATGGGCGCTGCCACAGTTAATGCCTATTATTCACCTTCGAAGAATGTAATTGTTTTCCCGGCGGCGATTTTACAAGCGCCTTTTTATAGCTTGACACAAAGTAGCAGTGCCAACTACGGGGGAATTGGTGCGGTGATTGCGCATGAAATCTCACATGCTTTCGATAATAATGGTGCGCAATTCGACGAGTATGGCAACTTGCATAATTGGTGGCAAGCATCAGATTTAGCCCACTTCAAGGCACTTTCAGAAGAAATGGTTGCAGAATTTGATGGGCTAGAATATGCAGGGGCAACAGTCAACGGAAAATTAACTGTTTCGGAAAACATCGCCGATGCGGGTGGCTTGAGTTGTGCGCTTGAAGCAGCGAAGGGAGAACCCGATGTTGATTTGGCAGCTTTCTTTATCAATTGGGCAACGATTTGGCGGATGAAAGCCACCCAACAATATCAACAATTATTATTAAATATCGATGTTCACGCCCCAAATGCGTTGCGGGCCAATGTTCAAGTTCAAAACTTGGCGGCCTTTTACGAGACGTTTAATGTCACAAAAGCTGATCAGATGTATTTAGCACCCGCTAAACGGGTTGCAATTTGGTGAATTAAATCGGTGCGCTACAATTGTGACGCACCGATTTTAGTAGCGATGGGGGATAAAAAATGTCAGAAAAAAAACGCATGATTGGCGGGCAAATTTATCGGGCGAACGATCCAGAGTTGCGGGCCGATATGAAACACGCGCGCGTGCTTACGCGTCTGTTCAATCAAACGACTGAAGAACAACAGGCTTACCGCCGCGAATTAACGCAACAATTATTTGCAAAAAGTGGTGCAGACTTATATATCGAACCACCATTTCGCACGGATTATGGTTGTCAGACACGTATTGGTGAACATGTGTATCTGAATTACGATTGTATTATCATCGACGTAGCACCAGTGACAATTGGGAACCACGTTTTCTTTGGTCCCCGAGTAGGCTTGTACACAGCTGGGCATCCAACAACCGCACAAGAACGCCGGGATGATTTGGAATATGGCAAGCCAATCACCATCGGGAATGACGTATGGATTGGTGGCAATACCGTTGTTAATCCAGGCGTAAGCATTGGAAATAATGTGGTGATTGGTTCTGGATCAGTTGTGACCAAAGATATTCCTGATAATGTGATTGCAGTTGGTAATCCATGTCGGGTACTCCGGCCGATTGATGAGGCAGAAGAGGCTTACTGGGCGCAGCAAAAAGCAAGTTATTTTGAAGCTCTTGCTAATGAATAGTTTGCCAGGCACTGTTAAATTGGGGAAAATGTTATAAAATAGCCGCTAGTACACCGTAAAGAGTGTTCTAGCGGTTTTTTTGCAGCTTTAGCGTAGATGAACTTTTTTTTAATAAAGCAGAGCATATTTATTGATTTTTTTAGGTATAGACCAATAATTTTTGTGACTATGTAACCGCTTCGATTAATATTTATAAAGGTCTATACCGATTATTAAGCGCTTGCTTATCGTTTGCATTAATGATTTAATCATATTAACGAAAAATGAATGGAGAACAACGTATGAAGAATTACTTACAACGAATGGGTCGTTCATTAATGTTGCCAGTTGCTGTTTTACCAGCAGCCGCAATTTTAATGGGGATTGCGAACTGGGTTGGCAATGGCGATTCAAACGCAAACGTCTTTACAATTTTCTTATCAGCCGGTGGCGGTGCAATTTTAAATAACTTACCATTATTATTCGCCGTTGGTTTAGCACTCGGGATGTCTAAGGATCAAGATGGGGCAGCTGCTCTGGCTGGTTTAGTGGCTTTCTTAGTGCCGAAGACCATCTTGGCACCTGCTTCAATTCAAGCGATGCAAGGTTTATCAGACATCGCTAAAGTAAATCCAGCTTTTGGTAAGATTGAAGGGAATGTTTTAATCGGGATTATTGCTGGCTTAATTGCTGCTGCAATGTATAATCGCTTCCACAACGTGAAGTTGCCAATGGCCCTCTCATTCTTTAGTGGGAAACGTCTAGTGCCAATTATGGCGGCAACGGCAATGATGGTTGTTTCAGCTATCTTGTACTTCGTTTGGCCAGCCGTCTTTACAGTATTAGTTTCATTTGGTGAAGCAATCTCTAAATTGGGTTGGGTTGGTGCCGGTCTATACGGATTCTTCAACCGGTTACTAATTCCAACTGGGTTACACCATGCCTTAAATTCTGTATTCTGGTTTGATGTGGCTAACATCAATGATATTGGCAACTTCTTAGGAGGGGCAAAATCACTTGCGAATGGTTCAGCTGTGATTGGTAAGACCGGGATGTATCAAGCCGGTTTCTTCCCAGTGATGATGTTTGGATTACCAGCTGGTGCTTACGCAATTTACAAAAATGCTCGCCCAGAACGGCGTAAAGCAACAGCTTCATTGATGTTAGCCGCTGGTTTTGCTTCATTCTTTACCGGGGTGACAGAACCACTTGAATTCTCATTCATGTTTGTGGCATGGCCTCTTTATGTATTGCATGCAGCTTTCACCGGCATTTCACTTGCCGTCGCTGCTTTCTTCCACTGGACAGCCGGTTTTGCATTTAGTGCTGGGTTAGTCGATTATGTTTTAAGTCTGAAAAACCCGGTTGCTAACCAACCATTGATGTTATTGGTTGAAGGGGTGGTTATGGCAGTCATTTACTATTTTGGATTCAACTTTGCCATTAAGAAATTTAACTTGATGACCCCCGGCCGGGAAGCAGAAGATGCTGTCGATGGAGAGATTGCCGGTGTTGAAACAGATGCTGCCGACGACAAGTTCATGGTCCAAGCAAAACGGATCTACGCTGCAATCGGTGGTAAAGACAATATCAAGGTGATTGATAATTGTACAACGCGGCTTCGATTACAATTAGAAGACACTGCCAATGTCAACCAAGCAGCGATTAAAGCGGCTGGTGCGGCTGGAATTAACGTTTTAGATAAAACAAACATTCAAATTATTATCGGGACAGAAGTGCAATTTGTGGCCGATGCCTTAAGGGAACTTGATAAGCACAACACACCAATTGCAACAAGTACGTCAGAACCGGCTGTTACATCAGTTGCAACGCCGGTCGATAGCGATATTCACTCGGGTGAAACAGATATTTTTTACGCGGTTGCTAATGGTAAATTAATCGATATTGAAAATGTTGATGACCCAACTTTTGCGCAAAAAATGCTCGGTGATGGGTATGCTGTCATTCCAACCGATGGTAAAATTGTCGCGCCAGTTGATGGGACTGTCATGACGGTTTTCCCAACGAAACATGCCATTGGGATTAAAACAACGAATGGGTTAGAAGTCTTAGTGCACATGGGGATTGATACAGTTGAATTAAACGGTGCTCCGTTTGCAGTCGTTGTGGAAGAAGGTCAGACAATCAAACATGGTGACTTATTAGCAACGGTTGATTTGGAGCAAATTACTGCTGCTGGTAAGAATACGGCAATGATGGTGATTATTACCAACATGCCAGCTGTTGATTACATCAAATTTAATGCGATGGACACCACAGTTGCTGCCGATGCAGTGGCATTAAAAGCAACAACGAAATAATGAATAAATAAAAAGCCCTGCAAACTTCAGTTTGCGGGGCTTTTTGGTGTGTTATTAGTTAAATAATCCTTTGAAGAAATTAGCCATGCGATCAAAGAGTTTTTGAATGAAGTTCCGATTGCTTTGGGTGTTGAGTTTATTGAAGATGTTTTTCGCACCACTTTGGATATTATTCATCAACTTGCCGGCTTGATTCTTGAAATCATCTGAATTCAAAGCGCCCGAATCTTGAATTTTGACGAGGACATTAATGATTTGTTGTTTCTGATTATTGTTGATGATGTTAGTTAAATTATTTTGTTCGAGTTGATTATTAACAATGGTCGTGATTTGATTAACAGTTAGGTTATCGCCTTTGTTGGCCATGTCTTTTTTGGCGCCGGTGACGGCATTGTTCAATTGGGAGTCTGAATAACCATCGGTGCCTTTATTGGCCTGTGTAATGTCGCTAAGGGTGCTCATTTCATCTTGGGCAGCCGTCACTTGCGCTTGGTTGAGTGAATCACCATTTTCAGCGAAAGCAGCGTAGACCCCGGCTAAAGCGCCAGAACCATCGATTGGAATTGCGGAAGTGACATAAATCGTTGCGTTGGTAACACCGGCGGTTAAGGCTGCATTTTTGTATTGGTTAGCGGTAATGGTTGTAATGTTGTTCCGGCCATTAAAGTCAATAATTTTGACATTAATACCGGTATTGCTGTTATTTTTTTGAATTAAAGCACTTGAGTAAACACTCGAGTTGGCGTTAAATGTTTGTTGATTTTGATCAAGATATTTTACAAGGGTTGAGCCGGTTACTGTTAGCTCACTGACGTCCGTGATATTGGCGGCGTTTTCGAGTGTCTTGAGTGTCTCGGCTTTTTGGGTGCTAGAAAGGCTAGTCCCAACCGTGGCAACTGGTTGAGACCAATCTGTAGTACTATCAGCAAAAACGGATTGTGCATTGAGACCTAGTATTACGGTAAATACAATGGGGAAGAGCAACTTTAATTTGTTTAACATAATCAATAATCCTTTCTCAAAGCAAATATTGTCTTAAGTATAGCGAATTTAAAGTGGAATGTATCTAATTTGAATACATTCCAAATGAATTTTAATTCTTTTTTAAAATGATAGTTAAATGTGATTTTAATGTTCGTTATTTGCGTTCGTATTTTGATTAATTTATTTATAGTTAGGATTTTAATGGATATAAATTGAATTGTATTATTAAAGTTCGCTTTTATATTGATTTTAAAATAATTTGTTGCTACAATAGTTTTGTACTAAATAGCGAGTCTGAAGATGGGCTCGAATAGAGGGGTATGTTTATATGACATCTGTAGTAGTTGTTGGAACACAGTGGGGCGATGAAGGTAAGGGTAAAATCACTGACTTTTTAGGTCAGCATGCTGATGCTATCGCTCGGTATCAAGGTGGCGACAATGCAGGTCATACCATTCAATTGGGTGACGCAACTTATCATTTACAGCTAATTCCTTCCGGGATTTTTAATAGCGATAAACTCAGTGTGATTGGCAATGGCGTGGTTGTTAACCCTAAGACCCTTGTATCTGAATTGAAGCACTTAGCACAACAGGGGATTGATACGAGCCAACTAAGATTGTCAGATCGCGCCCATGTCATTTTGCCATATCATTCTAAATTAGATGGGTTACAAGAAGCGGCCAAAGGGGATCAAAAGATTGGGACGACTAATCGGGGAATTGGCCCAGCTTATATGGATAAAGCGGCCAGAAGCGGTATTCGGATTGTTGATTTACTAGACAAGGAACTTTTTGCAACGAAATTAAAACAAAATTTAGATGAAAAAAACGCGCTTTTTACTAAAATTTATGGTGTTGAACCACTTGAATATGAAGCTATCTTTGAAGAATATTATCAATATGGACAAACTTTAAAACAATATGTTTGTGATACATCAGTGGTTTTAAATGATGTTTTGGATCGAAATGGGAATGTTCTGTTTGAAGGCGCCCAAGGAATTTTGTTGGATATCGACCAGGGAACTTATCCATTTGTAACTTCTTCAAATCCCGCTGGTGGTGTTTCAACGGGTTCAGGCGTCGGTGCTTCACGGATCGACGAAGTGGTTGGTGTGGCTAAGGCATACACTTCTCGAGTGGGGGATGGCCCATTTCCAACCCAATTATTAAATGAAACTGGTGATTTTATTCGGGAAGCTGGTCATGAATATGGAACCGTAACTGGTCGTCCAAGACGGATAGGTTGGTTTGATTCCGTTGTACTTCGTCATTCAAAACGAGTAGCTGGTGTGACTCGTCTTTCATTAAATTGTGTCGATGTTTTAACGGGGATTAAGACTTTGAAAATTTGTATTGCTTATGAACTAGATGGTCAGCGGATTGATCGTTATCCGGCCAGTTTAAGTGAATTAGCTCGTTGTACACCAGTTTATGAGGAATTCCCTGGGTGGGATGAAGATATTACTGGGGTCAAGACACTTGAAGATTTACCGACTAATGCCCGGCGTTATGTTGAACGGATTCAAGAATTAGTTGATTTACCATTGGCGACCTTTGCTGTCGGACCAGACCGCGAACAAACTAATGTCTTATCAGCCATCTGGTAGGTCTCGCTGAAAAAAGACACAAAAAAAGAGAATGCAAAGTTCGTTTTCTAAACATGTCGTTAAACACGCCAACAAACTTTCATTCTCGTGGGTTTGGCACCAGTCAGTATTATACACACATTACCACTAAAAAGATAGTGGGAAAATTAGTTGATTCAGAGGAGTAGTTATGGAAAAAATAAGTCGTTTCTTCGGAATTGAAGAACAGCATTCAACAGTTCAGCGGGAAATCTTAGCTGGTTTTACTACGTTTATTTCAATGATTTATATTTTATTTGTTAACCCGAGCGTATTAGGTGCTTCGGGGATGGATAAGGGGGCTGTCTTTGCAGCTACCGCAATCGCAAGCGCCATTGGTTGTTTTTTAATGGGGCTATATGCTAAATATCCAATTGCAACCGCGCCGGCTTTAGGAATTAACGCCTTTTTCAGTTATTCAGTAGTAATTGGAATGGGTGTTTCGTGGCAAACTGCGTTGGCGGGCGTGTTCGTGGCTTCATTAATTTTTATGTTAATTACGGTTTTTAAGTTACGCGAAATAATCATTGATGCGATTCCGCGAGATATGAAATTAGCGATTTCTGCTGGGATTGGGATGTTTGTGGCCTTCATCGGTTTACACGGCGGGGGCTTAATTGTTGCGAATAAATCGACCGTAGTTGGCTTAGGTGATTTTTCTCAAGGAACGACTTGGCTAACGGTTTTTGGGTTAATCATTACAGTGATTTTAATGGTTAGAAAAGTACCGGGAGCGATTTTTATCGGTATGCTATTAACTTCAATTGTGGGAGCAATTAGTGGCTTGATTAAGTTACCGACACATTATGTTGCTGCAGCCCCCAGTTTAAAGCCAACTTTCCTAGCTGGGTTGCACCATATTGGTGATATCAATACGGTACAAATGTGGGTCGTTGTGTTGACCTTCTTATTAGTGACCTTTTTCGATACAGCTGGAACACTAGTTGGTTTGGCTGAACAAGCAGGTTTTATGAAGGATAATAAGATGCCACGTGTGGGGAAAGCTTTGGTATCAGATTCTACGGCGATGTTAGCTGGCTCATTATTGGGGACTTCGCCAGTGGGGGCTTTCGTTGAATCATCCGCAGGGATTGCCGTTGGTGGTCGAACAGGCTTAACGGCTGTGGTGACCGGAATTTTATTCATTGGTAGTTTATTCTTCTCGCCATTATTGACAGTTGTCACGTCACAAGTAACGGCGCCTGCATTAGTAATCGTTGGCGTTTTAATGGCGCAGTCACTGAAAAAAATTGACTGGGAAAAACTAGAAATTGCAATTCCAGCCTTTCTAATTGTTTTGGGAATGCCATTAACTTACAGTATTTCAGACGGGATTGCGCTGGGTTTTATCATCTATCCTATCACTATGATTACTGCCGGGCGGCGTAAAGAAATTCATCCGATTATGTATGTTTTATTCTTTGTTTTCTTAGGTTTCATGTATATTTTGAACGTGAAATAAGTAAAAAGCGCGTAGCTATAAATTTAGGCTGGGCGTTTTTTATGGCATTATCAAGTATTTCGGAATAAGGATCTAGCACCGGTAAGTCAGGCATAATGTGTTACAATAGGCCTAAATACTAGTGAAGGGTTTAAATTATAATGCAAAAAAAGACGAAAAATAGATTGATTAATGGCCTTTTAGCCATTCTACTAATAATGGGATTAGTACTGATTTTCATTAATCCAATTCGTAATCAGCTGGTTAAAATGATGGCTCATCGTCAAATGGATGTTACCGCAGCAAAAATTAAACAGAATCAGCATAAAAAAGCGAGTTTTGATTTTGATAAAGTTGATTCACTCGATACAAAACAGATTGTGAATGCTGCTGTTAAGGGGCATGTACTTGTTCTCGGAAAAGTTGCGATTCCAAGTGTCAAGATGGCACTGCCAGTCATGAAAGGCGTTTCAGAGGACACAATGGCGCAAGGTGGTGGGACAATGAAACCTGATCAGCAAATGGGTGCCGTGAATAACTACGCTTTAGCTGGGCACTCCTTCCAAAATATCTTCCTACCACTTGAAAATGTACGAGTCGGGGATAAAGTTTATTTGACCGATATGGAGGAGGTTTACACGTATCAAGTTGACTATAAAGCTTCGATTAGTCCTTATGATGTTAAAGTCATTGATGATGTACCAGGTCGCAAAATGATGACATTGATTACCTGTGACAAAACGGTCCGTAGATGGTGTATTCAGGGCAAACTCGTAAAGACACAAAAGGCAACGCAGCAAACGTTAGCTGTTTTCGGGAATTAACCCGGGAAATTAAAAAGCCGCCGGAATTGATTGCCAATTTCGGTGGCTTTTTAGTGTGTGGTCTGTCTGGATAAAATTGGTGCGTTTTGAAGTAACTGGAACTGGTTAATATAATCGTGATGCCTAAAATTAATAGGCTGGTCATCGATTCGGTCAAGACTATGGGGTAAAGATAAAAGATGTAGACGATTAAAATTGTCGTCATTAACAGGTATCGGCTGTTAATAGTAATGCGTTATAACGCTTGTGGAACTGATTGCAAACCAGGTTTAATGAGTTGCCAGAGCGTTTCGAAGCGCTGTTGATAATTAGGGGCTGTCCAAGTTTCTTTAAACGTAGGTAATGTAAAAGGTGCAAAGGCGCTGAGAATTGTTTCTGCGCGTTGATAGTCGGGATCGTTGTAAGCCATCAGTTGATCAATGGCTGCCATTAAATCTGTGAGAACGGTCCGTAAAATGATAGGATGATTGTCGACGTATTGGGTAGTTAGTGCAAAAAGGGCAGGATCATTAAGATAGGCGTTTTTTTTGGCTGTCGCAAATGTCCAGAGCCATTGATGGAGTGTTTCGACCGGATCATCTTTGATTGGCGTGATTTGTCGAATTTTTTGTAGAATAGTTTGATGAAACCAAGCGGTAGTGACTGCCGTCCAAAGTGCTTGTTTGTTTCTAAAGTGTTTATATAACGCAGCATGTGTCATGCCAAGGTGATCTGCAATTTCTGTCAGGGTTAAGTCAGCACGTTGCTTAGTTTGAATCAGTTGAAGGGTTACTTGGATAATTTCTGTCTGGGTATGTTTGGTCATAAAAAGACCTCCTTCTAAGCACTATGATAGCATATTTTTAATTAAGTTACATAATTTGATTTTTGTAACTAAATGCGATAAGCTTAAAAAAATAGAATATAAAGAGGTTATTAAAATATGAAAGCAGCACAGATTACACGTTATTCAAAAACCGTAGGCGCACAAGTTGGCGATATTCCAATTCCAACAATTGCAGTAGATGAAGTATTAATTCGCGTGAAGGCGGCGGCTGTTAATCCACTTGAAATGCTCATCAGTAGTGGCAGTGTGAAATTGATTCAGAACTATCAAATGCCGCTCACGATTGGCAATGAATTAAGTGGGATTGTCGAAAAAGTTGGTGCTGCTGTGACGAACTATCAACCCGGAGATTATGTTTATTCGCGCCTACCATTACGCAAAATTGGGGCGGTCGCAGAATTTGCAGCTGTTAGCGAACAAGCAATTGCTAAGATGCCGACAGACATGGCATTTGAAACAGCTACAGCGATTCCATTGACCGGTCTCACAGCTTATCAAGGGTTGCATGAAGAATTGCAAGCACAACCGGGCGAAACAGTCTTTATTCCAGGTGGTTCCGGTTCTTTTGGTCAATTAGCAATTCCGATTGCTAAAGCTATGGGTTTAAATGTGATTGTCAGTGGAAATGCAGCTACCCGTGAAAATAGTTTAGCCATCGGGGCGGATCGCTATTTAGATTATCGAGTGGAAAATTATTGGGAATTATTGCAAGATGTTGATTATGTAATTGATACATTAGGTAAAACAGAATTTGAAAGGGAACTATCGATTATTAAACCAGGGGGGGGCTTGCTATCGTTAAGAACCGGTCCGAACAAACAGTTTGCGATTGATCATCATTTTAATGGAGTGAAAAAATTTCTCTTTTCAATGGTTGGGCGTAAGTTTGATCGACTAGCTCATGCCAAAGGGGTTGAATACCGCTTCATCTTTGTCCGTGCAGATGCTAAGCAATTGGCTGAAGTTACTAAAATAGTTGAAACTCATGACATTAGGCCACGCCTTGATCCTCATCAGTTCAAGATTGATGACATTAACGAAGCTCTACAGTTAGTTAGTGCGGGTCATCCAAAGGGTAAAGTAGTTATTACATTTTAAGGAGGGTATACATGCAAGCTTATATTGAAGTTCCTAATCAAATGATCACTGCCTCAAATGGTGTACGATACGCTTATCGAACATCCGGAATTCAAGAAGCAGTGCCTCTGGTGTTGTTGACACACTTATCTGCCAATTTGGATAATTGGGATCCACGGTTAATCGATGCCTTAGCTAAAGAACGATATGTGATTACCTTCGACAATCAAGGTGTCGGCTTGTCTAGCGGGCGGGTACCAATAACAATTGAACAGATGGCACGCGATGTTTTACCATTGCTTGATGCACTCGGGTATGATAAGGTCGATATTCTATCACTTTCGATGGGGGGCATGGTTGCCCAAGAACTGATTAAAATTGCGCCGCAACGGGTTCGAAAACTAATTCTCAGTGGGACTGGTCCCCGTGGAGGAGTTGGTATTAGGGCGGTCACACGGATTAGCAATATTGATTTAGTAAAGTCGTTGGTGACATTTAAGGATGTTAAAACTTACTTGTTTTTCACATCAAGTACTGCTAGCCAACAAAAAGCACGTTTATTTTTAGAACAAATACATTTACGCAAAAAGAATCGTGATAAGAATATTACGATACCAGCGTACGTCCATCAACTAAAGGCAATTCATACTTGGGGCAAACAATCCAGTGAGGCGCTTGACTTTATTACCCAACCAACTTTAGTCGTTAATGGTGATCAAGACCGGATGGTACCGACTGAAAATTCATACGTCTTAGCCAAGAAAATTCAAGACAGTGACTTAATTATTTATCCAGATGCAGGTCACGCATCAATCTTCCAAGAACCGACGTTATTTGCCAAGCAGGCGTTAGCCTTTTTAGCATAATCCTAAAAGCCGACCATTATCTAAATTTTGGCCGGTTTTTGCGTGTTTAAAAAGCAAGTTAAGCTCCCCTTTCATATGGGCTATAGACGTTATTGGAAGCTTGCTTATGTCCAGGGATTAATCTGCTATAATGGTAGTATTAATCTTGGGGGATATACAAATGGCTAGAAAATATCTGAGTAAAAGTACTAGGACGAAGCATACATACGAATTCTACAAAGAGCGAAGAGATAATCCGCAATGGCGAGCCGATTTTTTAGAAGTTAGATCAAAACGCAGAATAGAAATAGCGATACAAGCGTTTGTCATATTAGTAATAGTGGCCGGTGGCGGATTTTACTTCTCTAAGAAAGGGAACGCACAGCGTATTGCGAAACCGGCAGAAGTAGAAACCAGTACAACCACTAGTTCAAGTGTAGCAAGTACCGCTCAATCAGACGATGAAACTAATAGTTCTGTAAATTCTAATCAGGATGAATCTACAGGAAAAGATGATGACTCCCAATTAACTTCAAGTAGTGCGGCACAGGCTAGTACCTCAAATACTGAAAGCTCAACTAGTCAGAGTGCTGACTCTAGTTCAGAAGATGGTAAGTATAGTGGGGATGAATTGGTAGTAAAAAAATATATTAACGACGGCTTTATAATTATGCCTATTATGTATAATGGGGAAGATGTCACCAAAGCTATAGCGGAAAATAAGGCACCACAAAACTTGATGTATGACGGCTATACAGATGGGTATATCAAAGATGATCAAAGCGTGCGGTTATCTCATATGGGGGGAGCCTCTGATGGATATTATGGCATATCTAATGGGACACTAAGTATAAAGCAAGGAGCATCACGACATAGCTTTAGGTACACTGTAAATAATGGCGTTGTAGAGTTTGAAAACGAAAATATTAGTGAACCAGATGGTGCAAAAGTAGATTTTCAAATAAAACCAGCCCCTGGTGCAAGCGCAACTGTCGATTCTCAGCATATGCAAAATTAACCCTACCCTTACTTTCACAAGTGAAGATCGCACACATTACTGCCATCTTATAAAAAAGTTATATTTTTAAAAATTCATTATAAGGTTTTACGTCCCTTGGGCACCGATATAATGAATATAGTCGTAATTTACGATGAAAAATTGGTAGTTATTATATAATTCTTCGACGACCTATATTTAATGTAGGTCACTTGTATATGGCCCTGTACGTGATTTTGGTTGTCGTATTCACTACGAAATGCTATGTTGTGTAAAGAAATAAAAAAGCCGTTATATCAATGCCTAAGCACCTCTATAACGACTTATCATGTATACTTGATGGGTGGTCAGGGGATCGAACCCTGGACCCACGGATTAAGAGTCCGTTGCTCTGCCAGCTGAGCTAACCACCCATGTAATGTCTCGCCTTACGACTTAAATATCATAGCATATTACACAAACTTTTGTAAACAGTAATTTATATTTTTTTAAATAAAATAACTGAGTGCGTTCAAATTAATGGTTAATTTAATTGCCAGCAAGCACCGTAATTTTGAATTGACCTCTGAAAATGAGTATAATGAGAAGCAAAGCATCTACATCCAAGGAGGATCTGTACATGGCTAAAAAAATACTCGTCGTTGATGATGAAAAACCGATTTCTGATATTGTTAAGTTTAATCTAACTAAAGAAGGCTATGAAGTCTATACGGCTTATGATGGTGAAGAAGCTTTACAACAAGTTGAAGCGGCAGTCCCTGATTTAATCTTATTGGACTTGATGTTGCCTAAAATTGATGGATTAGAAGTGGCCCGTCAAGTGCGTAAATCGCATGACATGCCAATTATTATGGTAACGGCTAAAGATTCTGAAATTGATAAAGTCATTGGGCTTGAACTAGGTGCTGACGACTATGTCACCAAACCATTTTCAAACCGGGAATTAGTAGCACGCGTTAAGGCTAATTTACGTCGTCAAGGGACAACTAGTCAATCAGATAAAGAAGCCAATGAAGAAAATCATGAGATCAAGATTGGTGATTTAACGATTCATCCTGACGCCTATATTGTGTCTAAACGCGGTGATAAAATCGAGTTGACGCATCGCGAGTTTGAATTATTACACTATTTAGCTAAACATATTGGTCAAGTCATGACCCGTGAACATTTGCTACAAACTGTTTGGGGGTATGACTATTTCGGTGATGTCCGAACAGTAGATGTAACGGTGCGTCGTTTACGTGAAAAAATTGAAGACAACCCTAGTCATCCGGAATGGTTAGTGACGCGCCGGGGTGTTGGTTACTATTTAAGAAATCCTGATCAGGAGTAAATTTGCCGCATGAATAAGAAAATTCGGTTGCTACAATCGATTCATTTTAAAATTGCCATTGTGTTTGTATTGTTGCTACTGGTGACGCTAGAAGTTATCGGGGCTTCTTTTGTCAAACAGTTAGAATATGAAAATATTCGTGATTTTAAGCAGTCATTACAAGTGACACCATACATTCAAAATCAACTCAGTAGTGAGTTGGTAAATAATAATGGTAATACAAATAAGAATATTAAAGAGATTATCGGTGATATGGGTAATTCTGCCGAAATTCAGGTAATCGATAATAAGGGGACTATTCGCGGGGTTACGAACTTAAATAATCAAAGTACTGTTGGGCAAAAGACACGTAATCCGCGCGTTAAGCAGGTTATTTATTCTGGTCATATGGAACAAGAAGTTGCTTACAGTGAAAGTCTCGGTAGCTACTATACAGCGATTCAACCGTTGACGAATCCAAGTGGCGATAGCAATACTGTGGTCGGCGCTGTTTATATCCGGGCTAGTATGGAGGACGTTTATAAAGGTATTTCATCAATTACTGTAATTTTTTTAACATCCTCTTTAGTAGCAGGTTTATTAGGGATGGCCTTGTCGATTGTTATTTCCCGGGCAATCACGCGGCCCATCGATGAGATGAAAAAACAAGCGATTCAAATGGCACGTGGTGATTACTCTGGTCAAGTTAAGATTTACGGTCAAGATGAATTAGGACAACTCGCAATTGCAGTTAATAACTTATCGGTGCGTGTTGAAGAGGCACAAGAAGCTTCCGAATCGGAACGACGGCGATTGGACAGTGTGCTTAGTCATATGACCGATGGCGTTATTGCGACTGATCGCCGTGGCAATATTACGATTATCAATGAAACCGGTCAGGATTTTCTAAATGTTACTCGAGATGAATTGCTCGGGCAGTCACTATTAAAAGTCTTACGCATTAGTGAGAAATATTCATTACGTGATTTATTAGAAACACAGCAGGAAATGGTTTTGGACTTTTCAGAGCAACAAGACCATGATTTAATTTTACATGTTGATTTTTCATTAATTCAAAAAGAAACAGGCTATATTACCGGTTTGGTTTGTGTATTGCACGATGTCACAGAACAACAAAAGAACGAACAAGAACAACGGGAATTTGTTTCCAATGTGTCCCATGAATTAAGGACACCATTGACAAGTGTGCGGAGTTATATTGAAGCTTTGAATGATGGGGCTTGGCAAGATCCAGAGATTGCACCGAATTTTTTGAAGGTAACCCAAGAAGAAACGGACCGGATGATTCGGATGATTAACGATTTATTGAGTTTATCGCGAATGGATCAAGGAACGGCCAAGATGAATCTCGAATACGTCAATTTGAATGAGTTTTTTGGTTATGCTCTAGATCGGTTTGATATGATGATCAAGCGTGATCAAGAACATGAAGCCGATATTCAGAAGAGCTCGATTAGTACTGGGAAATTGCCAACTGATGATCCGAATAAAAAATACAGTATTACTCGAGATTTTACTAAGCGTGATTTATGGGTTGAAATTGATACCGATAAATTTATGCAAGTTATTGATAATATCATGAATAATGCGATTAAATATTCACCGGATGGCGGCGTCATTACTTGTCGGTTATTGGAAACGCATCGGCATGTTATTTTAAGCATTTCAGACCAAGGCTTAGGCATTCCGCGTAAAGATCTGGGAAAGATTTTTGATCGTTTCTACCGGGTCGACAAAGCACGTTCGCGAAAACAAGGCGGTACTGGTCTAGGCCTGGCAATTTCTAAGGAAGTGATTGAAGCCCATCACGGTCGAGTTTGGGTAGATAGTCAAGAAGGTAAAGGGTCAACGTTCTATATCTCGTTACCTTATGAACCGATTGATTCTGATGGAGGTGATTGGGATGCGATTTAAGAATTTTTTAATGCGCATTGTATTATTGATTGCCGTTGCCGTTAGTGTGGTCTTATCATGGCTAATTTGGACTAGTAATGCGCATTATGAGCGTCAAACAAATAGTCAAACAACAACTAAGTCCACTAGTCATAAAACCGAGCGCAAAATCGGCGATGTTTTCTTACCAACGCAATTATTGTGGCGGACGGAAAATCAGAGTCAGTTAATTTACAACTCCAAGGAAAGTTTGATACCACAGTTTAAAGCCACCTTGAAACTTACTAATTCGGCATCGTTTAACCAAGTTAAGCTAGATCAAGATGATTATTATCAGGCTATCAATCAAAACGATACGGTGACAATGCTCTATCCTGATAAGATTTCATATGCGATTTTTAAAAAGGTATTCAGTTATCATAACAGCAACTTAGGTCAAAACGTCACGTTCAATCGGATTCGGATTACGTTAGGTAAAAGTCCTCAGCTATGGTTGATGAATGATCAAAATCATCAAGTCTATCAGGCATCATTGAAGGCTTTTCCACCAGCGCGCGTTAAAAAAGTACTTGAAAATGCTGATGTCCATTTGAAAGTAACCGAAAAAATGTTGAATAACAAACCATTGTTGTATGTGGCTGCTGATCAGACATTGCTACCATATAGTTATTTAGTGAATCAACAACCAGAAAATTACTACATCACAACTTTGTTGAATCAACGAAATACAGATAAAATTGATACTAAAGAACAAGGCAGTAGCGCCATCTATACTGATGGGACAGATAGTAATCTATATAAACGTTTGACTATTAATCATGAGACGGGGGAAATTTCTTTCGTGAAGTATGCGGATCAAAAGTTGCCAACTAGTCTAACTAAAAATTTTGAGGCAAGTTTTGATGTTTTACAGAAAACAGGAAATGCAATGTCTGGAATGCGATTCTATAGTTACGACCAGGCAACAAACGCAACCGCTTATCGGACGTTTGTTGAAGGATTCCCAGTCTTTTACCAGACGAATTTTGGCAGTGTCCAGGTTCAACTCTTGTCAACGGGGCAGAAAATTGATTTTTCAAATTATAGCTTACAAGTACCGGTGCCAGCCGAGGACAAGCAAGTAACGATTCCAAGTACAGAGTCGGTCTTGAATCAATTAACGCGTAGCGGGTTTTTACTGGAAGACGTAGAAAATGTCCAGGTTGGTTATGAATGGACTAAAGAGACTAGCAATGAACAAGTAATCGATTTAAATCCGACCTATTTTGTGCAATATAAAGGGGTTTGGCGCAGCTTGGCAGCATTGATGGCACAAAAAGCGGAATTAACCGAAGGGAGTTAGATGAATGGATTTTCGCAGAATTGAAATGATTTTTATCGCCATTTTTATTGCGCTGGATATCTATTTGTTTGCTTCATTAAAGGGGAGTCAAACGATTACGTCAACAGCAATTACTAGCAGTTCACAGACTAGCCAGATTATGAAGGATTTAAAAGATGATCAAATTTCGGTCAAACGGCTTTCTAATCGCAGAATGGATGGCTACTATTTGGCCAGTCGTCAAAAGGATCAGACATTATTGGAGACAGCTAGCGCGGCGTTAACTGGGCAAACTGTTTCATTTGATAAGGCCCGGATGACGCTTACTAGTGAGTTGGACAAACCGCTGAATTACCATAAAGGGAAGCAACGCTTGGTAACAGACGCCTTTATGAAAGATAAAAGCCACATTATTCGAGCAGGTGATTATCAATATTCACACGCATTATCAAGTGATCAACAGTTGGTTTATATCCAAAAAGTGCCCGGTGGTCAGATGATGGATGAACATGGCCAGCTAGTATTTACATTAGAAGATGGCCAGATTAGCCATTACACGCAAACTTATACGAATAAGATTCGAGTTTTACGTGAAAAAGAAAGTACGAAGGTAACTGCTCAAGATGCAGTCATCGATTTATATACAGACAATGAAATTCCAAATAATACCCGAATTATGTGGGTTAAACTTGGCTATAGTGCCTTGTTAGATGCTAATAGTAGTACAGTATACGTACCAGCATGGCAAGTCGCTATCGAAAATAAAAATTCAAAAAGTGTGGTCGTCAAGCGGATCAATGCCTTTACTGGTGCGCTGATGAAAAATCGCAGTGAAGTTTAGTTATCTTAGAAAGAGACCAAGGGGATAAGCGCAAAAAATGGTAGAAAAAGACGCAATGCAAGTCAGCGTGCTTGCAAGCAGTAGTTCAGGTAATACAACGTATATTGAAACACCCAAGCATAAGGTGTTAGTGGATGCCGGCATGAGTGGTAAACGCGTACAGGATTTGATGCACAGTATTGGGCGTGATCTTAAAGATGTTGATAGTTTATTAGTAACGCATGAACATCGAGACCACAGTAGTGGAGTTGGTGTTTTGGCACGGCGGTATGGAATTGATGTCTATGCTAACCAGCCAACGTGGGATGCAATGGCTTCGATTATTGGAGAAGTACCGGCTGAACATCAGCACCTTTTTGAAATGGGGAGTACCTTATCACTTGACGATTTAGATATCGAAAGTTATGGGGTGTCACATGATGCTGCCGCTGCTCAATTCTACCAATTCCATCATAATAACCGGGCCTTTGCAATCTTGACCGATACGGGCTATGTCTCTGATCAAGTGCGTGGCACAATTGAAAATGCGGATGCTTATTTGGTAGAATGTAACCACGATTTAGAGATGCTCCGGATGGGGAAATATCCTTGGTCGTTGAAACAACGAATTCTCAGTGATACAGGCCATTTATCAAACGAAGATGGTGCTTCAGCTTTAATGGCCTTTATGGGGAACCAAACGAAGCGCGTTTTTCTGGGCCATTTGAGTCAGGAGAATAATATGAAGGAACTAGCTCATTTGACGGTTGCGTCGATCCTAAAGGAACACGATTACGGTGTTGGCACCGATTTTGAAATTTTGGATACTGATCCAACAGTTGCTGATCCGTTATTTACTGTTTAATTGAGCTGTTTGGAAGACATTTTAGTTGTTTTTGCGAAATAAGTTGATTAAAATGCGCAGTAGAAAAACAATTTAATATTCGTAGCTTGTTCATAATTTTTTCAAATTTATATTCTATGCTGTAGATAGTCGATAAACAGAATTTATCAGAAAGTTTGGGTGAGTTAAGATGAATCAAAATTCAGGATTAATGAAAACAGCTGTTGTTGCTGTTGTTGCTGCACTAATTGGTGGTGGGGTTGCTAGCTATTTCGGTTCAAAGATGGGAAACGCGAATGTTGCAAGTACCGTACAGACTCCAACTAAATCAGGTAGTACCAAAATTAGTAATGTGAAAGTGAATGCCTCATCACAAACGACGACCGCTTTTAATAAAGTTAATAAAGCCGTTGTATCAGTTGTAAATTTACAAAAACAACAAGATAATGATTTGAGTGCCCTTTTTGGTTCAGATAGCAAAAAGAGTAGTAATAGTGAATTAGAAGAATCAAGTGAAGGTTCAGGCCTGATCTACGAAAAGAAAGACGGACATGCTTACGTTGTAACCAATAACCATGTAGTAGCCGGTTCGGATAAGCTAGAAACCATTCTTAGTGATGGCACCAAGATTGATGCCAGTCTTGTCGGGACGGATTCCGTTTCTGATCTAGCCGTTTTAAAGATTGATAGCGCTAAGGTGACAAAAACTGCCACATTTGGTGATTCTGACAGTATCAAACCTGGAGAATCAGTACTTGCAATTGGTTCACCGCTAGGTTCAGAATACGCGACATCGGTGACACAAGGGATTATTTCTGCAAAGAAACGAACAATTGACGTAACCGATGAAACCACTGGTCAAGCAACCGGCCAAGCAACTGTTATTCAAACCGATACGGCGATTAATCCCGGAAATTCAGGTGGCCCGTTGGTTAATATGGGCGGTCAAGTTATTGGGATTAACTCAATGAAGTTGGCTTCCAATGGGAGCACAACTGTTGAAGGAATGGGGTTTGCCATTCCAAGTAATGAAGTTGTTAAAATTATCAATCAATTGGTTGCCAATGGGAAAGTCGTGCGACCAGCGCTAGGAATCGGTGTCGTTGATTTAACTAACGTTTCAGCCACTCAACAAGCATCTGTCTTAAAATTACCAACCACTGTTAAGAGTGGGGTGGTAGTTGCATCTGTTAACACCAACTCAGTTGCTAAAAAAGCTGGTATTAGTAAATATGACGTTATTGTGGGATTAGGTGGCAAGGACGTTACGAGTGTGGCTGACCTACACACGACACTTTACAGTTATGCGATGAATAGTACGGTTGAAGTTCAGTATTATCATAATGGTCATTTGAAGAAAGCCAACGTCAAGTTGACCGAATCAGCGGCCACCGATAATCCATTAACAACCAAATAAAGAAAAGCTGGGATGATCAATACGATCATCCCAGCTTTTTAATTTTAGGTAAATTTGAGAGAACTACGAGTGAATGTTAAGTTTTAAAAATGTCAATGTGGATAGTAAGAACCCATAAGAATAAAATGGTTGTGGATAAGTCTGTGGATTGTGGGTATAACACGCTTGAAAAGCTTTTAAAGTTATCCACAAAAATATAAAAGGTCGGTGGATAACATTTTTAGATTAAATATAACCATTATTAAACGCTGAAATAACAGCATTTTTAACTGATAAGTAGAAGACCGAACAATTTTAAAATGGTGGATAACTTTTTTGAAAATTTTGTTTAAAAACTTTATTACTAGCTATTTAGTAGCAAGATAAATTCAAGACACAATATTTGGGACGAACATCTGTGCATATGTGGACAACTTTTGTGGATAACCGGTAAATATCGGTGAATTACTGTGAATAGCTTTTTTTCTGGAGGGTTTTCCCCTAAAATATAAGTAACAGTAGGAGGCTTTTATGAACATTAAAGTAATCACGGTCGGTAAATTAAAGGAAAAGTATTTAAAAGCAGGCATCGCTGAATATGCTAAACGGCTTAGTAAGTTCTGTAAGTTCGAAATGATTGAAGTGGCGGATGAAAAAGCGCCGGAATCATTGAGTAATGCGGAAATGATCAACGTCAAAGATAAAGAAGGCGAACGAATTCTCAATAAGATTAAGGATAAGGAGCATGTGATTGTTTTGGCGATTCAAGGCAAGCAACGGGCTTCAGAAGAATTTGCGCAAGAAATTCAAGATTTAGCAACCTATGGCAAATCAGATATCACGTTTGTCATCGGTGGGTCACTTGGAACGAGCGATGCAGTTAACAAACGCGCCAATGATACACTCTCATTTGGCAAGCTCACGTTACCGCACCAATTAATGCGCTTAGTATTGACCGAACAGATTTACCGGGCATTTATGATTAATCAGGGATCGCCGTATCACAAATAGGTAGATAATTTGAACTAACCTAAATTTTAAATATATATTATAACTATGACCCGATTATTGAATAGATAATCGGGTCTATTTTTGTGGAATGGTGGTGGTTGAAATGGTTAGTTGTATTGCACTTTGCAAGTTGTTAGGCGTTATCATGTGACTTACTATTTTGATAACATAACTAATGATAATATTTGATGTATAAATTTGAAGGGGAAGTGCTGTATGTGGGGGTAGAAAAAGAAAATTTATAAGATACTTATGGGCAATTAGTAGATTTAATTGGTGAAGAAGCAATGTTAAAACTTTTTACAGTATATCGTGGTCAACTGCTAACATTACCAATGAGAATGTATGCCGGAGAAAAAGTTGCGAAATCTGTAAAAAAGCAGTTTAACGGGCACAATACAGCCGAGCTGATGCACAAATATGATTACTCGCAACGTTGGATTAGTAAAGCAATTGGACAAAGAAATAATTAATCATTATTAGGAAGAGGGCAAGTAGAATATGCAAAAATATTGTGCTAATTGTGGTACAGAATTATCAGAACAAGCGAAATTCTGTACGAACTGTGGGCAAAAACAGCCAACGGTGGAAGAGATTCAAAGAGCCATAGCTACTAAACCGATTGAGGTTCAAGATGAGCAAACATCAACGACTGATGTTGTAGCTGATTCACCAGAAGTGATGGTGATTTCCGAACAGAGAGAAAAAGACCAAGTCAATGAACAAGATAGTGATCAATTGCAACAAACATTGAGTGAAGGCAATGTTACTAGTTCGGCAACGGATACCTTATTGGGATTAGTGGCTAAAGACGGGATGGATGTCGGGCCGTTGATGCGTGAACGGGCGATTATCGACAGAAAAATCGAACTGGGTTATTCCGATAATCCCGATAATTTTGTTTACGTCGCCACGCCGATCGATTGGTCAGATCTGATTACGATTGGTGGTTTGACCGGGATGAAGAGTCAGCACTATATCATGAGTTTCGAGGCAGACGGCATTCTATTAATGGGGTGTATCGGCATGATGAAATTCAATGACGACAATCACTTCATCAAAAATAGTGACGTCACTAAAATGGATATTGAAAAATATCCAATTACGAACGAATGGGACCATATGTACCTTGAAATTAATAATCAGCAATTAGAATTGTTAGTTCAACGGCCAACATTTAGTGTCATTAAATGGCACCGTAGAAACTTTAAAAAGGTTCTAACCTATACTATGTAAACGTGGAGCGACCGTCTCGGGGGAGTATCGAGGTCAACTTAATTAGGCTTTAAGAATAATATAAAATAATGGAGTGTGGGTATTATGAGTGAACAAACAAAAAAGAAGATTTTTGATAATTTAGACGTACTTGGGGCAATCATTATGATTGTTGCGCTATTTTTAGGGGCTTTCTATAAGGATGACGGCGGTGCATTTGCAGCGACATTTACTTACCCGGGGTATAAGCTAATTTTTAATAGTGAGTATATGTTAGGCACTTTAATGATTGCTTTACCCTTGATTGTCTTGATTACAAATTATGTTGATGGTTTGAAAAAGTATGATAAGTTAATTAAGCTTGTGCTACCAGCGATTACGTTTATTTTCGTTTTTGTTTTAAAGGGCCAAGTGGGCGATGAAGTTGGAGCCGATACTGGCGCTAAACTTTCGATGGCGCTAGGTGGCTGGATCTATATTCTTGGGAATGTCATCGGTCTAGCTGCCGGGGTCGCTGGATTCTTCGGGGTTAATCTTGAGAAAAAAGCGAATGAATTGATGAACAAGAAGAAATAGAGACGTTTTTTAAGAGGTCCAACAATCGATAATGGTTGTTGGGCTTCTTTTTTTGTATAACTGATAAGGAGGAATAGTATTGATTGATGTAAATATGACCGCACTTGAAATGTTTAGATTGAAAACCGGCTGTACATTGACTCTTGCTGATGTTGGTTTTGAAAGCGATATTTTGACTAAAGATGAAACTGATGTGCAGAATGAATTCGGGATTGAGCTTCCCAGCGAGTTTTTGGCTCATTTTTATGAAGCCCAGATAAGATCAATTTGTTATTTGGTCATTATTATAACGGATAAAAATCAGGATGATATCTTAGCTAAAAAAATAAAGGAGGAAAAAGTGTTATGAATTTTTGTGTAAAACTATGCCTAATAGCTATAACAGCAGTTATTTCAGAAGTCATGAAAGGTGAGTGAGATAATAATGAAACAAGCAGAACAGACTACCATGCTAATTGAAAGTAAATTTTCAGCGGATGGGCAAAATCGTTACATGGTAAAGCGTGTATGGGATGGGAAAAAGAGACAAGTCATGGTTATTAGCAATTACCCAACATCAGCGAATGGGATTCAAAGTGACTTGACGATGATGAAAATTACGAATAACTTATATGAGCTTGGGTACGGGGGCTTTGTGCTATGCAATGTGTTTTCTAGTTTGAAGGGTGCGGGAGGTGACCCCAAAAGAGAAGAAACGGCACTCGGAGTTATTCGTCTGGAGGCCGCTCACTTAGATGAAGTGATTTTGGCAACAAGCACTTTCACTAAGAAGAATAAAAGAGCTAAAAAACGATTGCAAGAAGTATTATCAGTGTTAGATAATAAAAACATAAAGCTACTGGTTGACGAAAAAGGGAGTGTGAGCCATCCATTGAAGCCAGTGATTAAGAGAATATGGTACTTAAAGGAGAAAAAATGAAATTATCAGAATTAGTCGCTGCTATATATTTAGATCAATTTCCTGAAAATGCTGAGAATGTTGCGTTGAAGGACTTGAGTAAACCTATTAAAGCCAGAGTAGATGAATTCCAAAAAAAGTTTAAAGAATATAATAAAGATTTTTTGAAAGAACTAGATAATGAAGCGAATAGAGCATATATAACCGAGCTTGCTAACAACGGTCTTCGTGCTATTGATGATAGTAAAATAAATCTTGTAGTGGGATTGCTCAGCCCGATGATTGGCGAAGGAACAACACTAAGTAAACGATTTGATGATAGAGAAAAGCTAGGATTATACGATGCTGCAATGGCTGAGGTACTGGTGAACCTTCAAAGTTTTGCAACAGGTGAGTATATCGATACATCAGATGTTCCTGAGGGATTTGTTGATAAATATGATATTGAATTGATGGTGGAGAAAATTGAAGAAATAATGGACGAACTAGAGAAACTAGCTGATGATTTAAGTACTTTATCTCCGGAGGAGGCCAATTCAATTGCTAATGATTACGATAATCGTCAAATCGTAGAACGAATAGATCAGCTATCGTTACAGGTGAATCTAATAAAATCAAGTTTAGTAGAAGCAAAATTAGTAAATTAATAGATTAATGTATTCATAAAGTACACCGTAAAGGTAGTACTTTTTTTGTACACTACAACTCTTTTCAAACATTGTATATTGAATTCAGTCCTAAGCCAGCGGGTAATTAGGACAAGTTGAAAGGAGCGGTATCATGTACAATTCATTAAAGCAATACGAGGTTTTATTTTTGTTTATTTTTCAACATTACGGATTTTCAGATTTCACGACAGGAGAGATCTATTCATTAGCACCTAATTTAGGAATTCCAGCAGGCAGTGTTGGTGGGCATCTCAATACGTTGAAACGCAAAGGTTTGTTAACTAACAGGTACCTAAGGCGAACAAGCACTGGGCATGTTATGAAAATGTGGCGAGTGACATGTCCTCCTGAAGAACAGTTGCAAAAGGGAGGTCATTAAGAATGGCTAACATAAACCGTTTTCAATATTTCGAGTTGCCGAGCGACTACCATTTGGGCGGCGTTACTATCTATAAGGATAGCACTGCTAACAACAAACCAAAGATAACAAGGGTTTGCGATGCCATTTTCATCGAAAAAGTAGTTCAAGACGCGGATTCCATGGAGCAACAATTGTAATTGTTGTTTTATGCCGGAAAATCCGGCGTCAAAGCAATTACAATTCCGGCCGAACAACTAGGTTCTCGCCAAATTGAAGGTCTATCTGAGTTTGGAATGGACATCACAACCAAGAACAAAAACGAAGTTAACGAATTTTTGATTTCTCAACGCAAGCTACTACAAACGGATTTAGCTTACCAGACTATTGGTTGGTCGCAGTTAAATAATCAAACAGTTTTTGCAATGGATAAGGTTATCGTGCCTATGATAGTTGGTTCGTCTAACGTTATGCTTGATTCAACGCAGTATCAGTTAGTGCCGCAAGGGGTTCATTATCAATTAAATGATAAAAATTGCCCGATTCATAATGATTTATCAAATAACGTTAACTTAAAGTTGGGTCTGGTGTTGGGACTGAGTGCGGCACTTGTACCAATTATTAATCGTTTCAAACCCGATATAGGGATGTTGATTTTTGCGCTAAAGGGACAATCAACATCTGGCAAGACTACAACAGCTCAGCTAGCTGCAAGCGTTGCAGGACCGATTTCAGGGGATGGTAGCTTGTTCAATTCTTGGATGAATACCCAAAACGCTGTGACAATTAAACTAAATAACAACTTTGGTATTCCATTAGTTTACGACGAGTTATCAGTTTACCGTGGCACTAATATAACGTCGCTACTTTACAACATTAGTCAGGGTCTTGAAAAAGCGCGGGCTAATAAAAATGGCGAAATAAGACCCCAAAAACGATGGCAAACAGTAGTCATTTCAACTGGTGAACAATCAATCATTGAAAAATCTAGTCAAAATGATGGTATATTGGCGCGCACCCTTGAGTTTGAAGTTGATCATTAGACTAGTTCAGCTGAACAGTCAGATCGTATCAAGCAGTTTGCCACTCAAAATAATGGGTGGTGGCTTCGTGATTTTGTTGAAGCCGTGTTTGGTCAAGACATTCAAGGTGGTATTAATATGGTTGAAGCAACCTTCAATGAAATGGCGCGAATAGCTAACGAACAACTAATAAACGCTAACTTTAAAAATCGGATTGCTGATAAAGTTGCTGTAATCGGAACGACAGCTAAATTAATCAACGATTGCATGGGCTTCGCGATTGATGCCCAAAAAATTCAAGAATTGGTGATTGAATACTGTGGATTAAAACAATCAGCCGATATTGGTGAACGTTCTTTTAACGACATTATGCAAGCGTTAATAAGTAATCAAAAACGTATTCAATATGACGGCCAGTATGTCGAAGCCAACCTAATTGGTTTCTTTGACGCTAGCAATACTGAATATTTAGTGGTTGACGTCATTGCTAATGAGTTGAAGAAAATGCTTACTGATTTGCAGTATGAAGATACGGCTATTATCCTAAAAAAATGGAAAAAAAGTGGTCATCTAGTTGCAGGAAGCGATCGATTGACTAGTCGAAAAAGCATCAATAAAAGTCGGATAACGTTTTACAGGCTGAAGATTGAGCCGTCTGAAGTCAAGAACTTTACAGCTTTGTCAACTGATATCAGGTTAAGGTATAAAACCAAGGCAGACGAACTACTTGACCAGGAATCGTTGGCTGAACAGATTTTCGGAAAAGAAGCCGTTGAAGCGGGGATGGTAAAGGTGGAAACTAACGATGATTAACGAAACTGAATTATTATCAAAAGTAATATTGGAAGCGTACGTTTCCGCTAAAAAAGAAGGTGATGATGATGGCTGAAATTGCCGCGTCATATATGCGTGTTTCAACTACGAAACAAAGTCAAATCAATCACTATTCGTTGGCTATGCAAAGTCAACTGATTAGTGACTACCGTAAAGATAAGAATATCGTTCTCAAACATGAGCTTCAGGATATTGGGAGTGGTGGTAATACTAATCGACCTAGTTTGAAGCTGTTGTTACAACTGATTGAGCGGGAGAAAATTACGCTTGTACTGTGCTACAAATATAGTCGTTTGTCGCGGAATGTCAGTAATTTTCTGACTATCATGCAAAAGTGTGCTGAACATAATGTTCGGGTAGTTAGTATAACTGAACAGACGAGTGGTACTTATGAAATGAAGCAATTCCAAGCCCATATGTATGCTATTTTGGCAGAGTTCGAACGTGAGACAATTCGCAGTAATCAAAAACAATCTTATTTTCAAAAAATGAGTGATGGACAAGTGATTAGTTCAAAAGTACCTTATGGCTATTTTTGGAATAAAGATAGTGCTTGTGTAGGTATTGTGGCATCTGAGGCTAGTGTTGTACGACAAATTTATGATTTGTACTTGCTAGGTTACGGATTCCGACGGATTGCTAAAGTGGTGAAGATGGAACCAACTACGGTTCGAAATATCTTGATCAATCCGCGGTATTCTGGGGTAGATGAAAATAGCTATGATAAAAATAAGTTTCCAGCCATCATTGAAAAAGAATCCTTTCAACGCGTGCAAGTAATACGTACAGATAAAGCACGAAAAGTGAGACCAACGCCGAACCAATCAATCCTCAAACATAAAGTGATTTGTCCAGTCTGTGGGCGTTTTCTATCATGTGAGCGACAAAAGTGGCGTTCGAAAGTACATGAGTATTTGAGTTGTAGCAATAAGAAGCATCCGTCGTTCAGGATGAACGCGACTAACTTGGAAGCACAACTAAAACCAATTCTAGATAAAGCAATACAGGCGAAGTCAGTTGCCAATCAGTTGAAGGGGCAAACCAAGGTTGTCAAAAATGACCCTATTCAGGCGTATCTAAACCATAAAATAACTAAAGCTGAAATGCAGCAATTGATAGAAGAAAATCACGATATACCTACTTTTGTAGATGTCAGGAATTGGCTTCAATCAGCTGAGGCACTTAGACTAGTGGAAACGATACTAATAACGTATGTCACTAGTGTTGTCGTGGACGAAAATAAAGCATTCAACATGTTTGGATCACAGAAAAACAAATTACGGTTGATTTGAAACCAGAAGGAGTCTAGGTAGGATGGATAGTCAGAATATGAAGAAAGCTGTCGCGTATGTCCGTGTTAATACTGTTGATCAAGCAGAAAATGGCTATTCGATTGATGCGCAAATCAATAATATTAAACAATTCTGTGCTAAAACGGGTTACGAATTAGCGCATGTATTGCAGACAGAGGAATAAGTGGTAAGTCAACGAAAAAACGAGTTCAACTAAAGCAGATGCTAGAAGACGTCAAGGATAACAAGTTCGATGTTGTTGTTGTATGGAAATACTCGCGATTAGCTCGTAATCTAAAGGACCTGTTAGTATTTGTTGATCAATTTGAGCGTAATAATGTAGCTTTCTATTCAGTTGATGAGTCTTTTGATACAAGTACGATTGTAGGGAAAATGATGTTACAAATTCTAGGCTCATTTGCGGAAATGGAACGTAACACAATTGCATCGAACGTCAAAGCCGGTATGAAACAACGGGCATCGACGGGCTATTCTAATAGTACGCAGCTATTGGGCTATAATAATGCCCGTGATGCTGACGGCAAACGAAATCTAATCATCAATGAAGAAGAAGCCGCTACAGTAAGAAATATCTATAATTGGTATATAGAACTGGGGACCTTCCAGTCGGTAGCAGACCGGCTGAATAGTCAAGGTTACAGAACAAAGCTAGGTAATCAGTTTTCACCAACCGCAATCAGGACGATTCTAATCAATCCTACGTTCAAAGGGTTGTCTGTCTATAATCGCTATGAAGATTGGGATAAAAAGCATCGAAAAGGGTTAAATCTTAACCCTATCATTGTTGAAGGGCAGCATCAGGCAATAATAGCGGATTCAGTTTGGGATGCAGCTAATGCTAAAATCAATAATGTAAGAAAGACAAGAAACTGGAACCATCGAAGTAAGTATCTGCTGAGTGGGCTAATTCAATGTCCTGAGTGTGACGGCCCCATGACGGTGACTACAACCCGCAATAAAAATAAATCAGATGAATGTGTAGAGAGAAAGTACTATAGTTGTGCGCTATCTAGAAAGGAAAAAGGGATTTGTCATGCTAATTCGATTCCGCAAGAAGTCGCTGATACATTAGTAATCAATAGGCTAATCGAGCTTACGAATACGATTGAGATGGGGGATGCAACGATGACTGCAATTCAGCACAACAAAATCATCAAACAAAGAGAGTTGGAGCAATCGATTGATAATTGGACTAATGAAATAATAAGACTCAGGAAACAACAAAATGAGTTAGATAAAATGTTGATAACTATGCCAGACGCTCGTATTGGTATTGAAGAGAATCAGGAACGACTCAGAAAAGAGATTGAGCAGAATGAAAGCATAATGCAACGTGCTAGGCATGGGATTGAACGACTACAAGATTTGCCAGATAAATTGGATATGCAATGGTTACTGAAACAGGTGGGACAAATCTTCAAGAGTGATGACATCATGCTGACTAAGCAACTAATCGTTGCGCTAATTGATAACATTCAAATCGATAATGAAAAAAGACTCTTGTACATCAATCTAACAATCGATAGTCAGTTTGTAAAAAATCTTACACCATATCTAAATAAAAAGGCACTAACAGCGCTTCAAGAGCGCCCTAGTGCCTTTTTGCGTGCCTATACAGTTAAACTGACTAGTCAAAGATATAATAAGACCATCAGAACTCCAGCTGCACCCACGCGTTTAGGCGCAGCGGGTTGCTACGGGGCTTCTGAAAACAACAGCATAGAAGGGAATTCTAATAATAAACCCGAAAACCCGTAAAAAAATAAAAAATATCACATAATAAAGAAAAATCAAAAGACCAGATAAAAGATGACATCTTTTGAAAATATGGCGGGAAATCGGGTTTTTATGGAAAATAATAAATTCTATATTTTTGGAAATAAATATAAATAAATAGAAATTACCTAATCTAAATTATGATAAACTATAGAAAGTGTAAAGAGGTATTTAGATGAATAAAATAAAGAAATTGCCACAGCTATTTAAGTGGGTTGGTAATAAACATAGATTTGCAGATGAAATAATATCATATATGCCTGATGATATTCAAAATTATTATGAACCATTTTTAGGGAGTGGGGCTGTTCTAGGACATTTAGCGTATTACTCTTCTAATGTTTATGAATTTAATAAACACTTTGAGTCATTGAATGGTTCAGATATAATGACTCCAGTAGTGGATATTTTTAATATTGTTAAGAATTCACCTGATTTGTTAGTCGATAGATATGCATATTGGAGTGATTTGGCTAAAGATGATAGGAAGATAGCATACCAGAAAGCTATTGATTCGTACAATAACACAGGGAATCCGCTAGATTTTTTTTACGTATCTAGGTCTGCATATTCTGCAATAATAAGATTCAGAAAAGATGATGGATTTATGAGTACTCCGATCGGGCCACATACACCGATATCAACAGGAACATTAAGCCAAAGAGTTGATATATGGCATGATATATTAACAGACGTTAATACGAATTTTCGACAAGAGAGTTTTGAGGAAAGTTTTTTGAGAGCTCGAGAAGGTGATTTAATATATTGTGATCCACCATATACACATAGTCAGACCATCCTATATGGAGCACAAGCATTCTTGCTAGAAGATTTATGGGATAAAATTGAAGATGCAAAGGCTAGAAATGTAAGAGTAATGGTATCTTTAAATAGTTTAAGTAAGGACGGAGAAGTTGTTGAACCACCTAGAGGGTTATTTGAAAGAGATATAGTTATAGATGTAGGTAAATCTATGATAGATAGGCTTCAAAATGGTGGGAGAAGTAAACAATATAAAAGTGTCAATGATAAACTTTTATTGACTTGGTAACTTAAAAAAGGAGTAATGGTAAGTGGCTGAAAATATTAAGATGACTGCAGGTCCAACTAGTATTGATGATGTATTGTCAATTAAGACAGAGTATGTAATTCCTAGATTTCAAAGAGAATATTCTTGGGAAGATAATGAATTATTGGCTCTTTTAGAGGATGTAGTTGCAAATATTGCTATAGGAAATAATAAAAAACTAGACGTAGGAAATTATTTTATAGGTTCTCTAGTTCTTGTTGATAATAGGCAGTCTTCAAAGCAATTGTTAGTAGTTGATGGTCAACAGAGGTTGACAACTATAACAATATTATTTTCAGTACTTACACAGTTATTTGATGAACAAAAAAAAGAAGTTTTATCCGATCAGGTTCATGAGTATGTTGAATTCCAGAATAATGATGGAGCTCCTGTTTTTAGACTTAGAAATGAATCTCCTAAACCTTTTTTTCAAACACGTATACAGTCAAAGGTTGATAAGAGAGATCAGCGCGATCCTGAAACTGAAGAAGAGGTACGTCTTTTAAATGCATATAAATATTATCAAGATGTATTAAGTGAAAAGAAACTAAGAAAGATATTTAAAAAAGAGAGAAATGCAGAAGAAATTAAGTATATAAATGATATAGGGTATGTCGAACTTTTAAAGGCACTGAGAGATCAACTCTTAGCGTTATCTGTAATTCAAATTATTGTACCAGATAAAGATACTGCAAATATTATATTTGAAACCTTAAATGCAAAAGGAAAAGATTTAGAGCCTATAGATCTTATTAAGAATAAAATATTTCAAACATTAGACAGTGAAAGTCCTATTGATAAAACCAAAGAAGATTGGAAAGCACTAAGGAAGAAAGTATATTCTAGGTCAGAGCTGGTAAAAATTGGGGACTTCTATAGGCATTTTTGGATTTCAAATTACAGTGGTGTTCCAGCATCTAAACTATATGAACGATTTTTGAAAGAAATTCCTCAAAATAGAAAAGCCTATACTGGATTTATAGATAAGTTAAAAAAATCTGCGGATGTTTATATTAAAATTGCAGTTCCAATGTTGGAAGACTGGCCGGACCTTAATGATAAAGAAATATATCAAGCGCTTGATCTTATGCACATATTGAATAATAAGCAATCTAGATCTTTAATTTTATCATTGATTGAGAATAGAGGGCTGATTAGTGGTGCTAAATTTCGTAAAGCATTTGGTATACTAGAAAATATGCATTTTTTAGTGAAACTTTCAAAAGGAAATCCATCATGGATTGAATCATTAATGGCAAAATATGCAAAAAAAATTAGAGTGGCTAAAAATAAGGCTGATACGAGTAAAATTATTGATGATCTTGGAATAGATATTGGAAAGAAAAAGCCAACCTATATTCAATTTAAAAATGGATTTGAAAAATTAATTTTTCTAGATGAAGTAACTAGAGATAAAAAATTAATACAGTATATTTTCAGAAAATTTGAAAATAGTTATCGAGATACGAATGAATTAAAAATGTACAAAATGAGTCTGGATCACATTGCTCCGCAAGTAGAAAAAGTAGAAAATGGTGGCCAAATAGGGAATCTATTACCATTGGGACAAGAATTAAATAGTAAGATGGGTGCCAAGCTGTTTCAAGAAAAGAAACAAATATTAGCTGAATCAGATTATATGGTTGTTAAGAAATTTTTGGAAGATAACAGTACGAAAGAAGAATGGACAGCTGAAGATATTACAAATAGGACAGAAAAGCTTGCCCGTATAGCGTTTGATGAGATTTGGAAGATATAAATTTGAACGTAAAAGCCTAGTTTCTATCTTAATTTACAATCGTGATGTAAGTCCGTATCACAAATAGGTAGATTAATAACTATTAATCTGTTTTACGTTAGGGATCGCCTTATCATAAATAAAAGTAAATAAATAAAGGTTTGACATTCAAGGGTAAAACGCTTACAATGAATTTAAGTTAAATATATTTAATGGACATGTAACTGGTTGTGCAGGCAGGATCCGAAGATAACGCCATGATATGGGTGTATCTTTGGGTCCTTTTTTAATTTCTAGGAGGGATGATCATGACGGATTATCAAACAAGTGCAAAGGCAATTATTAAAGCAGTTGGTGGTAAACAAAACGTGACCGGACTTATTCATTGTTCGACACGGTTACGGTTTACATTAGCAAATTTTGATCAGGCTGATTTAAAGGCCTTAAAGAAAATACCGGGTGTGTTAGGGGCAGTCATTGCAACTGGTCAATGCCAAGTTATCATTGGTAATGATGTTGTTGAAATGTTTGATGCGGTAAATGCTACATTAGGTGTGCTGGATGTTAATCAGGGTCAGAATCAACAAAAATGGACACAAGTAATACTTGATTTTATTATTGGTATTTTCCAACCGTTAGTACCGGCTATTGCTGGTGGTGGGATTCTGAAGTCGCTATTAATGTTGTTTGCCATGTTAGGGTGGATGAGTGATAAAAGTTCGACTTATCAAATTTTAACATTTATTGGAACCGCTCCCCTTTATTTCTTGCCGATACTAGTGGCGATTACAACGGCACAGAAATTAAAGGTTAATGTCTTAGTAGCAGTATCAACGGTCGCTGCATTGTTGCTTCCGGATATGACGACGGCATTAACTGCTGGGATGCAATTTATGAGCTTGCCAGTCCGGAACATTACATACGCATCACAAGTGTTTCCGGCGATTTTATGTGTATCATTCTACGCAGTTTTAGAAAAATATATTACTAAATACTGTCCTAAAGCGATTCGGATTTTCTTTGTACCATTACTATGTATGGCAATTGCGGTACCAGTTACTTTATTAGTGCTTGGACCAGCAGGGTATATTTTTGGTGAAGGGTTCACGGCAGTCATCCTATTTTTATTTAGCCATTTTGGGTGGGTGGCAACAGCATTACTAGCAGCGGTTTTGCCATTTATGGTAGCGACCGGGATGCATAAGGCAATGATTCCATATGTTGTCTCAGCCATGAGTAGCGTTAAAAGTGAATTACTTTATATTCCGGCTTCGTTAGCACATAATATCTCGGAAAGTGGCACTTGCTTTGCAATTGCCATTAAAACAAAAGATAAAGCAATGCGAGCAACGGCGATTTCGGCCGGTATTTCGGCTTTATTTGGTATTACGGAACCAGCACTTTACGGGATTACATTACAGAATAAGCGGGCAATGTTTAGTGTGATGGCCAGCAGTTTAGTTGGTGGGGCATATGTTGGGTTTGTTGGGCTAAAAGCATTTGCAGTAGTTGGACCAGGACTCGCTAGTATGACGTTGTTTGTTGATAAAGCTAACGCCGCTAACTTAGTACATGCTTTATGGGGCTTTGCAATCTCGCTTGTACTTTCATTTATATTGGGATTGATCTTATGGCAAGATAAAAAAACGACCGTAGATAATGGTCAAAAAGCAATGCATGTTGTTGGTTCAGAGGTATTAGCTACGCCAATTTCTGGTCAAGTAATTGCATTAACAGCAGTAAATGATAATGTTTTTTCGAGCGGTGTTTTAGGTGATGGGATTGCAGTTATCCCAGATAGTGGTGAATTACTGGCACCAAGCGACGGTGAAATCATGATGGTGTATGAAACACAGCACGCATTGGGGTTAAAGACGGCCGGCGGTGCAGAAATATTATTTCATGTTGGACTGGATACAGTACAGTTGGCAGGCAAATATTTTGATGCTCAAGTGCAAACAGGACAACCGGTTAAACAAGGCGATGTGCTCTTGAAGTTTGATTTAGCCCAAATTAAAGCAGCGGGGTTTGATCCAACCGTCATGATGATTGTGACTAATTCGAGTGAACAAGGCGTTGATTTACCACCAGTAATGGCTTAATCTAAGAAAGAAGAGGTAAAAATAATGGGATTTAGAGATGATTTTTTATGGGGTGGCGCGGTCGCTGCTAACCAAATTGAAGGTGCTTGGGATACTGATGGTAAGGGAATGTCGGTTGCCGATGTTGCGATGTATAAGGCCAACGTTGATGTGAAAGATTATCAAAATCAGGTTAAAATTACGACTGAAAATATTCAAAAAGCAATTGCTGATAAGACGGTTGCTGATTACCCCAAACGACGGGGCATTGACTTTTACCATCATTATAAAGAAGATATTGCATTATTTGCAGAAATGGGTTTTAAGGCGTTTAGGCTATCGATTGCTTGGACGCGGCTATTTCCAAACGGGGATGAAGCAAAACCTAATCAGGCAGGGATTGATTTTTATAAAGATGTAATCGCGACATTAAAACAATATCAAATCGAGCCGATTATTACGCTATCGCATTATGAAATGCCGCTCAACTTAAGTTTGAAACTAAATGGTTGGGTTTCTCGCGATGTAATTGATTATTTTGTTAAATTTAGTCGGGTATGTTTTGAGAGCTTCTCAGATGTAAAATATTGGTTAACGTTTAATGAAATCGACAGTGTAACGCGTCATCCGTTCACCTCAGCAGGCATTATTCCCGATCAGTCGAAGCACCTAGAACAAGATGAATATCAAGCGCTGCATCATCAATTCGTTGCATCATCGATGGTCACAAAGTTATGTCATGAATTGATTCCAGATAGTCAAGTTGGCTGTATGCTAACTAAGTTAACGGACTATCCTAATACCTGTGCGCCAGAAGATGTATTAGCATCATTTAATAAAAATACAATGAATTACTTCTGTGCAGATGTGCAAGTGAAGGGTGTTTATCCACCACTAATCTTAAACTTTTTTGAACGCAATCATATTCAAATTACAATGACCAATGAAGACCTAGCAATCATCAAAGCAAATCCAGTCGATTTTATCTCATTTAGTTATTACATGTCATTGGTATCAGCGAGCGATGAGACTAACTTGGAATTGACAAGTGGGAATACAGTTGTTGGTGGCAAGAATCCTTATCTCGAAACGACCGAATGGGGCTGGTCTGTTGATCCTGTGGGTCTCCGTATTTCATTATTAGAGTTATACGATCGCTATCAAAAACCATTAATGATTGTTGAAAATGGGATGGGCGCACAGGATACGTTAAATGCCGATGGTACGATTAACGACCAATATCGCATTGATTATTTCCAAGCACATCTCAGTGAAATGAAAAAAGCTGTTGAAATGGGTGTTGATTTAATGGGTTATACAAGTTGGGGGCCAATTGATCTAGTTAGTGCGGGGACATCACAGATGTCTAAGCGTTATGGCTTTATTTACGTAGACGAAGATGATGCCGGAAACGGTACGCTTAAAAGATACCGAAAAGATTCGTTTTATTGGTATCAAAAAGTAATTTCAGAAAATGGTGCTAATTTATAATTAAGGGAGAATTGCGTAAATGGACCTGACAATCAAGAAAGTGTTAAATTCAAGTGTTGTCTTGGCAACAGATGCGCAAGATGCAGAACTCATCATTCTTGGGAAGGGGATTGGTTATGGTAAAAAGCCAGGGATGCAAGTTGAAGATGACATTGGCAATCAATGGTTTGTGCCTGTGGCAGCCCCACAGCTAAAGCAGATCATGGCATTACTTGAAGAAATGCCGAATGAAGTGATCGAAGTAACGGGACAGATTAATCAATATGCAAGACAGCAATTGAAGCAAAAACTAAATGCTGGATTGACGTTTACACTAATGGATCATATTAACTTTGCACTACAACGATTATCGAATGGGATGCACATTCAGAATAAATTGTATTGGGAAGTGCAGAATTATTACCCTGAAGAATTTAGAATTGGTGAGTTTGCAGTCCGGCTAATTAATGAAAAGTTTAGCGTGACTTTGCCTAAAGAAGAAATTGCTAATATTGCTTTTCATATTATTAATGCAGAAAAAGAGGGCATTAATGATTACGATAGTATGAAAGTGACCGCATTGGTGGATGATGTTGTTAGTTTAATCCGGTATCAAGTTAAGAATAAAATTCAAACAGGATCGATTAGTTATCAACGCTTAATAACGCATATTAAATTTTTTGCGGAACGATTATTGAGTAATCAACAACTGACGGGTAGTGATGCCTTTATGAATCAACACTTACGACAGAAATATCCTGAAGCGACACAGATTGCGGATTTAATCGTAAAATTTATTGATCGTAAGTATCAATTAACAATCACAGAAGAGGAACTTATCTATCTAATCGTTCATATCGAACGTAACCAGCATTAAAAAAACGTCCTTAAGAGGGCGTTTTTTTTTAATTATTGATACTAATTGAAAATGGCATTTTTGTTGGCTTAGTCAAACTAGGTGCTAATCCTAAGTTAGCAGTTAGAGTACCACCAGCCATTAATGTTTGATGCGTGATAAATGGTAAGGTGTAGGATTGTTGATTGACTAACCAGTCTTTAACGAATAAGTGATGATCGACGTTTTGTTTGGCCTCAATCACAAACTGTTTATTATCAGGTAATTTGAGTGTTACCTTGTCAAACAATGGCATACCCAAAATATATTCGGTACTCCCTGGGGTCACTGGATAAAAGCCAAGTGCCGATAGGACATACCAGCCAGCCATTGACCCGTTATCTTCATCACCAGGCAGGCCGTCGGGGCGGTCTGTAAAGGCGGTCATTAATAATTGTTTAACCAGTAGTTGCGTCATTTCTGGATGATCAACATAGGTGAATAAATATGGGATGTGAAAACTAGGCTGATTGGAAATGGCGAGTTGGCCGAAATTCAAAGCATTCATTTCAGTCATTTCGTGAATTTCAAAGCCATAACTCCCGACTTCGAAAATGGGTGGAGTATTAACTAATGTGACAAGCTTTTGATAGAAGGATTGCTGCCCGCCGTGTAGTTGAGCAAGTCCAGCGATATCTTGATAGACGGCAAACCCGTTTTGCCAAGCACTGCCTTCAGCGTAACCGTTACCCCATTCAGTGGCTGAGAAGTTGGCTTGGAAATGACCCGCGGGATCTTTAGCACGAATAAATTGGGTGTCTGAATCGAATAAATGCCGATAGTTAAGGGCGTTTTTCCGGTATTTTTGGGCTAATTCGGGCTTGCCTAACTGCTCTGCGACAACCGAGATGCAATAGTCACTGTAGGCGTAATCAAGCGTGTGATTGACACTTTCGTCGTGGGTATTGGGGACGTATCCGTATTTAAGATAGTCTTCAGTACCCCGCCGGCCGTATTTTGAGTCAGGACTTTGAACGGTGGCGCCAGTCAGCATTGCTTCTAGGAAATGCGATAAATCAGTTTGTGATAGGAGACTCTTGCTGGCAGCATCGGCGATGACAGCATCAATTAATGTGCCGGGCATCATTCCGCGTTCGTCAGGTGACAGCCATTTTGGTAAGAATCCGGTTTCATTATAACTGTTTAAAAAACCGTGTAACATTTCAGTTAAAATTTCTGGCGCGATGATTGAATAGAATGGATAGACAGTCTTATAGGTGTCCCAGAAACCATTATTGGTATAGAGTACGCCTGAACGGACCATCCGTGCTTTTGTATCATAGTGGACGGGTTGTTGCTGGGTATCTAATTCATAGAACTTTTGTGGGAAGAGAAAGAGGCGATAGAGCATCGTGTAGAACATCTGGACGCGTTCGGAATGTTGCACATCATCGACAACAATGCGGTTCAAGTAATGATGCCAACTCTGATTCGCCTCAGTCAGCTGTTGATCAAATTGTTTTGGCAGTTGTCGTTGTAGGTTTAATTGTGCTTGTTCAACTGAGATGAAAGAAGTGGCGAGTTGTAGTTCATTCTCAGCACTATTAAAGAAGACGCATAAACGTGCGTCCTGCCCAGCTAGATGAGTTAATTCGGTAACGGTGATTGGGTCACAATTGATTGTATAAAGATGGGTAGCGGCTAAATCAAGCGCTTGTGAAAAATGCAATGCAATGTACATTTTAAAATCTGGATCTTCACATTCGGAGAAGTTGGAAATCCAGCCAACGATATCGTGTTTAAATAAGGTTAATTCAAACTTACCGGGTAATTCGAATTGAACGCCGGCCGCATGCTGTTCGTAACGACTACGAATAACAGCACCATATGTGGAAGCTGTGAGCTCGCTATCAATATGGTAGCGATTATCGTGAAGTGCGATGCGGCTTGGTGAAAAAGTAGCGCGTTGATAGTCAAACGATCCTGCAAAATCGTTAATTCGAGTCGTCATGCGATTAATGGGGAGAATTTGTAAATGTTGGAAATCGCCCACCCAAGGACTCGGTTGGTGAGTGAGTCGAAAACCTTCAAAGCGTCTGGATTGTGGATCAAAAAACCAACTGCCTTCAGTCCCGTTATTTTGAACGGTGAAATAATTCATTGCAAAGGGTGTGCCAGTCAAGGGCAATGTATTGCCGTTTGAGAAGCGGTATTTACTTTGAGTACCTACGCGTGTATCAATGGGTGTGATTTGCATCAGTTATGAAGCCTCCTCTAAAGAATTGATGGGTTTAATGTTTGGTAAGCGATGGTTGTGTGACAGACGCGCGTTGCATCAACTTAACGGGGACCGTTAGTTGTGGCGCCTGCGGTGCATATGGATTATCGATGCGCGCTTGTAATAAGGTGGCGGCTTGATGACCAATTTCGTGGAAGTTTTGTTGAATGGTCGTCAGCTGGGGAGAACTTGTTACGGTTTGGTGGATATTATCAAACCCGATGACCGATAGTTGTTCAGGTACCGTGATATTTTGTTCAGCTAAAAATGGTAGCAGACGAAGGGCCAAGACATCATTTTCACAGACAACGGCACTGACTTGGTTCGTAGTTAAAAAGGGCACTAAGTTAGTGAAATCCTGTGCCACAATTTCAGTCGCAGTCAGCGAGTCTGTTGTAAACTTGAGGCCGCGTTCGCTAAGTGCCCTGAGATAACCAAAATATCGTTGGGCAGCTGATGAATTTAGCGCTGTCGTCAGCGGACTTTGCGATAAGAAGGCGATCTTTTGATGACCGTGTTCAATGAGCGTATTGGTGGCTAAATAGCCCCCTTGCGCATTATCGGCAATTACGGCAGGTAATGGGAAATTAATAGCTGTCTTATCAATCAAGACGAATGGTAAGTGGAGTAACAGTGCTTGATTGATGATCGGTAATTCATTGGCAAAGTCTTGCGGGTAAAAGAGAATACCGTCATATTGTTGGGCGAGCTGTGTGAAGTTTGCAACCGTCACGTCTTTATTTTCAACGACGACTAATGATTGTTGGTGCCTCGTTAAGACTTCCTTGATGCCTGTAATGTAGTCGCCTAGACCGGTTTCTGCTGCGAATGGGATGACGAGAAGAATCTGATTTGTGCGTGGTCGCACGGTGAGCGTTTTACGCACAAAAGTCCCCCGACCTTGAATGCGTTCCACCAGGCCGCTGTCAGTTAGTTCTTGTAATGCGCGTTTAGAAGTAATTCGACTGACTTGATAGGTCTGTGCTAACTCATTTTCAGACGGCAATTGCTGACCAGCTTGATAATATTGGGACCAGATTTGTTGCTTTAGGTCGCTTAGAATTTGTAAATATTTATTTGAATTGGTTGCCATGATTTAAGCCTCTTAACATACTTGATATAAATAATTGTATATCATTTTTTAAATAAAACAAATATTTTTTGTGTAAAACACTAGAAAATAATATCCAAAATGATATACTTGGTTTGTAAAAAAATATAACAAGTGGTGATAAAATGACAAAATCGTATGTAACACAAGCTGTTCGGGATTTCGTAACTGAAATTAATCAACGGTGCTCGACAGATCAAGCGCAATTAGCAAAAATATTCGATATTACGTATACCAATACCTTAGAAACAACAATTGATATGGATGAATTTGGAAACGCTTTCGTTTTAACGGGCGATATTCCAGCAATGTGGCAGCGCGATTCAACGGCGCAATTACGCCCATACCTGGTGATGGCCCAGCAAGATCCTGAGATAGCGGCATTAATTCTAAAAGTTGTTCAGCGGCAGTTTTTCAATATGGATTTAGATCCATATGCGAATGCTTTTAATATTGAAGCTAATGGCCATGGTCATCAAACCGATAGAACCGCGATGGGGCCTTGGATTTGGGAACGAAAGTATGAATTGGATTCACTTTGCTATCCTGTGCAATTAGCCTATCTATTGTATAAGAATACAGGTTTAACGGCACAATTTGATGAAACGTTTGTTTCGGCCGTTAAGAAATTATTGCATGTGATTAAGGTTGAACAACATCATGAGACATCGCCTTATCGGTTTGAGCGCGTTGAAGATCGGCCTGAAGATTCGCTGACTCGAGAAGGTCGGGGAGAACCGGTCGGCTACACCGGGATGAGCTGGTCAGGTTTTCGACCAAGTGATGATGCATGTGTTTACGGTTATTTAGTGCCAGCCAATATGTTTGCAGTTGTTATCTTACGGTATCTGAAAGAAATTTTTTCAACGATTGTGGTTGATACGGCTTTAGCAGCCGAAGCAGGCGCCCTCGCTGATGAAATTCAAAGTGGCATTGAAAAATACGGAACGATGCAAAATGAAGCAGGCGAAACGATTTATGCTTATGAAGTTGATGGCTTAGGGAACGCATTGTTGATGGATGATGGTAATATTCCTAATTTGATGAGCGCGCCTTATTTGGGCTACTTAAATGAAGATAATACAACCTACTTAGCAACCCGTAAGACGTTATTGAGTCCAGAAAATCCTTATTTTTATGCTGGAACGTACGGTCAAGGACTAGGGAGTCCACATACACCAGAAAATTATATTTGGCCAATTTCATTATCGATTCAAGGATTAACACAATCAGATCGTGCTGAGAAATTACGGTTATTAAACTTATTGGCAACTACAACAGGTGGTACGAATATGATGCATGAAGGTTTTGATGTTGAAAATCCAGCTCAATTTACGCGGGAATGGTTCTCTTGGGCAAATATGATGTATTGTGAGTTATTAATGGATTATTTAGGCCTACGCGTTAAACAATAGTGATTGGTTACTGAGAGGAAGAGAAATTATGAAGAAGAAAGTATTTGTCATTTCCCATAGTCATTGGGATCGTGAATGGTATATGTCATTTGAAAAGCATCGTTTACGACTCGTTAAATTGGTCGACGAAGTGTTGGATTTAATTGACAATGATCCAGAATTTAATAGCTTTCAATTGGATGGGCAAGCGATTATAATTGATGATTATTTGGCTATTCGTCCAGAAAATAAGGAACGGGTTGATTGGGCAATCGCTAATGGCAAACTGCGTGTTGGACCATTTTATGTATTACAAGATGACTTCTTGATTAGTCCAGAAGCACATGTTAAAGATTTCCAAATTGGTCGGCAAATGTCTGAAGCGGCCGGTAAAATGATGGGGATTGGTTACTTCCCAGATACATTTGGCAACATGGGACAAACACCGCAAATGTTGAAACTAGCGGGACTTGATGCAGTGGCTTTTGGTCGTGGTGTGAAACCAACAGGACTTAACAACCAAGTAACCGATGGTAATTTTGAATCGCCATTTTCTGAAATGAAGTGGATTGGTCCCGATAAGAGTGAAGTCTTGGGGATTCTTTTTGCTAATTGGTACAGCAACGGAAATGAAATTCCAGTTGACCCAACGGAAGCGAAGGTTTACTGGCAACAAAAAATAGCAGATGTTGAAAAATACGCCTCAACGGACAACTTGTTATTGATGAACGGTGTCGATCACCAGCCCGTCCAGAAGGATATTTCACAAGCATTGGCAGTTGCTCGGGAATTATTCCCAGATTATGAATTTATTCATTCAAACTTTGATGATTATTTAGCAGCTGTTAAGGCGGATTTACCGGATAACTTAAGTACAATCGAGGGTGAGTTAACCTCCCAAGAAACAGACGGTTGGTATACTTTAACGAATACGGCTTCTTCTCGGGTCTATTTAAAACAAAAAAATGCGGCAGTCCAACGCAAATTAATCAATGAAGCAACTCAATTAGCAGCGATTGCGTTGCCAAAGAGAGACTACCCACAGGCACAATTAAAATATGCTTGGAAAGTATTACTAGAAAATCATATTCACGATAGCATTACGGGCTGTTCAATTGATCCAGTGCATCGGGAAATGATGACTCGTTTTGAAAAAGTGGCTGCAGTTGCTGAATCAATTAGCGAAGAAGCACAAAAGGCATTAGTGACAGATATTCGAACTAATCAGTTCCCAGAAGACACATTGCCATTTGTGGTCATTAATCCGAGTGACATTGCCCGGAGTGGAGTTGTAACGGCAGAAGTGGAATTGGACCGGGCACTTTTCAAAGACGGGCGCCCCGACGAACAATTCGCTAAAATGCAATTGATTGCCCAACAAAACCGCCATTACACCATTATTGATGGTAATGGTCAAGCTGTTGCGGGGCGTGTGGTAGGGTATACGACTCGATTTGGTGCTGATTTACCAGATGATCGTTTCCGAGTACCATATATCGGTGTCTATGCACAAGTTGAAGTACAAGTCCATGATTTAGCCGCATTTGGTTGGGAAACTTTTGCATTACAATTAGAAGCGCAAAACCAACGATATGCTGAACAATCATCTGGGTCGTTAATAACAGACGGTCATATTCTAGAGAATGACTATCTGACGGTTACGATTTCACAAGTGGATGGGTCATTGACGATTCTGGATAAGCGAACACATAAAACCTATCAACGAATGGTTGTCATCGAGGATACAGGTGATATGGGGAATGAGTATATCTATAGAGAAACAGCGGATCAAAAACGAATCTACTCAACCGATCAAGCACCACGTTTGCAAATTAAACAAAATACGCCTGAAAAGGCAACAATCGAACTGAATAGCACACTCCAAATTCCTAAACAGGCATCTGCTCAATTAGCGTATGAGCAACGGGCAGTCATTGATATTACACATCGTCAAGCAACGCGTAGTTCAGAAATGATTGATTTAGAATTACATTTGTCAGTGACCTTAGAAGCGGATAATCCAACGTTACAGTTTGATTTAACTTATGATAATCAAGCAATGGACCATCGGTTACGAGTGTTGTTCCCAACGCAATTACAGACCGACTTTAATGAATCAGAGTCAATTTTTGAAGTGGTTAAACGCAATAATCGCCCAGAAAAATATTGGGAAAACCCAACTAATCCACAACGCCAACAAGCATTTGTTAACTTGCATGACGATCAAGGTGGGGTAACTGTCGCTAGTGATGGGTTAAATGAATACGAAATTTTACCACAGGATAGTACGATTGCAGTGACCCTTTTAAGAAGTGTCGGCGAATTAGGCGATTGGGGTTATTTCTTAACACCAGAAGCACAATGTCAAGGCCCACAACATGCTCATTTTGCGTTGATTTTCCATGGCCCACAAACTACCGATCGATTGAAAAGTTACCGATTAGCACGCGCTTTTGCGGCGCCAATGTTATCGGTTCAGACAACACGCCATCCTGGGCAACGGGCTAACGCTGGACAATGGCTAATAATTGACGATCCGGATAATGCTTTTGCAGTGACGGGAATTGAACGGGATATTGACCAACAATTAATCGTTCGTGGCTATAATTTGGATAGCACACCACATTCAGTACAGATCTCAAATACAGGTATAGATGCGTTAGTTGATTTTCAAAGTATGCCAATTGAACGGGCGATTGACAGTGAGCTCGCGCCTGCTGAGATTAGAAGCTATCGATTCAAAGCATAGTTGAGATCGACATTTTTGATAAAATCACCAAGGATTAGCCGTGAGATTTGTTAAAAGTGTCATACCAAAGAAAGCGCTTTATTGATAGAATGAAAATATGTTGAGGAAGGATGGTTTCTAATGGTTGAAATTGATTTAGATCACATTTATAAAAAATATCCGAATGCAGAGGATGCAGGTTATGCAGTTGCAGACTTTGATTTACACATTAAGGACAAGGAATTTATCGTCTTTGTTGGGCCTTCTGGTTGTGGTAAATCAACGACTTTACGAATGATTGCTGGCTTAGAAGACATTTCGCAAGGCGATTTAAAAATTGACGGCAAATTAATGAATGATGAAGCCCCTAAAGACCGGAATATCGCGATGGTTTTCCAAAATTATGCACTTTACCCACATATGAGCGTCTTTGATAACATGGCATTTGGTTTGAAATTAAGAAAATATGATAAATCCGAAATTACTAAACGGGTTGACTACGCTGGTGAAGTACTTGGATTAACAGATTACTTAGATCGTAAACCGGCCGATTTATCTGGTGGACAACGCCAACGGGTTGCATTAGGGCGGGCAATCGTGCGGGATGCACCAATTTTTTTAATGGATGAACCTTTATCTAATCTGGATGCTAAATTACGAGTTAGCATGCGTGCCGAAATTGCTAAGTTACACCAACGTTTGAACACAACAACGATTTATGTCACGCATGATCAAACAGAAGCAATGACTATGGCTGATCGGATTGTTGTTATGTCAATGGGTGAAGTTCAACAAATTGGAACGCCATCTGAAGTGTATGATACACCAAACAACAAATTTGTTGCTGGATTCATGGGCTCTCCTGCTATGAACTTCTTTGATATTCATTATAAAGATGGTCAAATTACGGACGGAGAAGGATTATGTTTATCCGTTCCTGAAGGTCGTGCTAAACTTTTAAATGAAAAGGGTTATAACGAGCGAGATTTAATTTTAGGAATTCGTCCAGAAGACATTCACGCGGAAGAAACGTTCATTCAAACGTGGCCTCAAGGGGTTGTAACGTCTGAAGTGATTGTTTCGGAATTATTGGGTGCAACTTCAATGCTATACTCAAAAGTAGACGGAACAGAATTTGTGGCAACAGTTGATGCTAGAGATTTCCATAATCCTGGTGATTCAATTCAACTTGTCTTTGATTTAAATAAGGCACACTTTTTTGATAGTCAAACAACAGAGGCAATCCGTTAATAATGAATAAAGCGAGGCGATCAGTGAATGTTGTCGATTGAGCAATTGAAGACAATTTACCCTGATTTGGAGGTCAATCAGTTACCGCATAATGCAGCCGACACCATTGATTTGATGCTTGATAATCAGTGGTTGTCGATTCCGCGTGCTAATTTATCTGAATCGGAACAGGCGTTGTTAAGTCGTTTGGGACAGCCAGCCGAAAATGAGCAGCGGTCATGGTATTCATTTCTATGGGGGTTAAGTACTAAGTTACCTACTAAAAGTGAATGCGATAGTCGCGTAATTCAATTTCAGGTGAAATTTACCGATAATGCTGTTTCAAAAGCGGATTGGTTAGCTGCACTCCAAGCGTATTTCAATCAAGTTTATGATGCCTTTTGGACTGATGGGATGACTGGCGTCTTAATTGAAGTCAAACAAAATGACGCTGTAGAAACCAACTTTGCTGGGATTTTACAATCGGTGGATGCTATGTTTTATACGACGACGACATTCTATGTTGGTCATTTTTGGCCAGTTAATCAGATGTTACCAGGGTTATTTAAGATGGAACAACAGTTGTTCAGCCAATCTCAAAAAGCGGCAGTTAATACTTTTTCGCCAAGCCTATTTCAATATCTTATTCAGCATGATCAAGGAGTTGCATCGTTGATTAGGGCGTTGCGGGTTAGTTTGCCAGCGGACAGCGAAACAAACCAGATGGTAAATCTTTTCTTTAAGAACCATGGCAAATTGAGCCAAACAGCAAAACAGCTATTTATTCATCGGAATACCTTAATTTATCGAATAGATAAATTTTACAGATTAACGGGTTTTGATTTGCGGAACAACTATGATTTGACGCTGTGTCATTTGTTAATGAGCTAATCCGCGCTAAAAGGCCTCTAGAAGAAGTTTGGCACTTCTTTTAGAGGCCCTTTTTAATCAATTGGTGAAGGAAAGACGCCATAATATTTCTTGAATAGTTTACTGAAATGGTAAGCATCATCATAGCTAACTGCTGAAGCGGCTTGTTTGACAGTCGTATCCGCATCTTGTAAGAGCTCACGAACATTTTCAAGACGTAGTTGGATCGTGAGTGTATCTTTAAAAATTTTGGAGAGGTGGGTTGTGCTAACGTAATGTTCATATGCCAGCTAATCTAGACTGATATCTTTGCGGTAGATTGTTGGTTGGTTAAATTAAGACTAGCATTTCAATGATAATGCCTCTAATCAAGAGCCATGATTCGCTTGTCTGGATGGTCGCTCTCGGTGACTAAACGCCAAGCTTGCTCAATTACTTTATATTGGAATTCATTATTTTTGAGTAGGACCTAATTATCAGGGTTTAAATTTTTCACATCAGCCTAGCGCATCGATAATCAGTCTTTCAGCGTAATAAAGCGCTTTCTGATTAAGGCTGTTATACCTTAATTAGGATGAAGATACCATGTTAATCAGAAATAAAATAGTGATAATAATTGATTGAAAGATTGGAGGGACGAAGAATGAACAATTTTCAGTGGGTTTGGCAATATGTTAAAGCAAATCGCAAAAAAATAGTGCTGGCATTAAGCCTCTTCATCATTAGTACAGGACTAATTCTAGTGAATCCGTATATTATGGGTTTAATTGTCGATCAAGTAATTGACGCACATCAAGATGCGTTATTAGTACCATTATTAGTATTAATGATTGGCATTACAGTGGTACGCACAGTGACTCGCTATTTGTATCAAATTTTGGTAGAACAGACAGGGCAAAATGCAATCTTTGATTTACGTGAAAGTATGTATGCCAAACTGCACGAACTAGATTTTGATTTTTTTAATCATACGCGAGTTGGCGATATTATGACGCGAATGACGGGTGATACTGATGCAATCCGGCATTTTATCTCATGGGTTAGCTATCAGATATTAGAATGTGTTTTTTATTTTATTGTTTCAATCATTGTAATGATAACGATTAATTGGCAATTAACCCTTGCATTGGTGGTTGTGACACCAGTGATTTATATCTTAACGCAAGCGATGGCTAAAGCACAGCATCCAGTTTTTTTTGCAATTCGGCAGAGCTTCTCCAGATTGAATTCGATGGTTGAAGAGAATATTAGTGGGAATCGGATTGTGAAGTCACTGGTACGTGAAGATTACGAGATTGCTAAATTCAGTGCGCACAATGCGGATTATAAGCAACAGAACATGGCTGCTGCTAAGGTTTCTAAACGGTTTCTCCCGTGGCAAGACGGAATCGCGAATAGTTTGAACGTGATTGCTCTCATTTTTGGTGGTTATTTGGTCATTCAAAATAAAATGACCTTAGGTGATTTAATCGTTTTTAACGGGTATTTATGGATGCTCAATCAGCCGATGCGGATGAGTGGATGGCTGATTAATGATACGGAACGCTTTTTGGCATCTTGTGTTAAGATTCGGCAAATGTTAGCGACAAAACCAGCCATTCAGCCGAAATCAGCGGATCAAACCAAACGAATCAGAGGGAATGTCATGTTTGATCATGTTAGTTTCCATTTTCAAGACGACCCCGATAATGCCATCTTAGCGGATATTTCATTTACTGCTAAAGCTGGGCAGACGATTGGGATTATTGGAGAAACTGGCTCTGGTAAGACGACGTTAATTAATTTGATTAGTCGTTTTTACGATGCAAGTACAGGACAAGTTTTAATCGATGGCCGGGATATCCGGGAGTATGCACCGCGACAATTACGCGATAATATTTCGATGGTCATGCAAGATGTCTTTTTATTTTCAAATTCAATCAAGGAAAATATTGCGTTTGGACGGCCACAAATGGCGCGTGATCTGATTCAAACAGTTGCGCAAGTCGCAGACGCGGACGAATTTATTGAGCGAATGCCAGAAGGGTACGAAACGATTGTTGGCGAACGTGGGGTTGGCCTTTCTGGTGGGCAGAAGCAACGGATTTCGTTGGCGCGCGCGTTAGCTAAAGACCCGGCGATTTTGATATTAGATGATACAACTTCGGCCGTGGATATGGAAACTGAAACGAAGATTCAACACGAACTAGCTAAGATGATGACTAAGAAAACAACGTTTATCATCGCTAATCGCATCTCGTCAGTTCGGGATGCGGACTTAATTCTGTTGTTAGAAAAGGGACGAGTTGTAGAATCCGGAACACATACTGAATTGATGAGGCGTCACGGTCAATATTATGAAGTTTTCCAGAAACAGTTGGGCCTAGAAAAGGGGGAGCAAATTGGGACAGCGAAATAGATCAGACGTTGATGAAACACTAGTTCAACAGTTTAGTTGGCACGATTATGCCCGATTAGCGCAGTACGTTAAACCGTATCGTAAACCAATCTATCGAATTCTTATCGTAATTATTATTGCGAATGTGGCTGGTATGTTAGGTCCATATTTTACTAAAATTGTAATTGATAATGTCATTCCAGCGCAGGATGTTCAGCAGTTACTGTGGATTGGTGTTTTATATACAGGATCACTGATCCTAATCGGTTGGTGTTTGCGTTATCGAATTTATCACATCACTGAATTAGGTCAGGATGTATTGAAAGATATGCGACTAGATATTTTTCAACATTTACAAAAGCTATCATTTGCCTATTTTGATAATCGACCACATGGCAAGATATTAATTCGAGTTGTCAATTACATCAATACATTAAGTGATTTATTGAGTAATGGGTTAGTTAATTTAATATCGGATGTTTTTAACGTCGTGATTACGCTAATTTTCATGTTTACGATTAACACACGGTTAACTTGGTATAGCTTGGCCTTGATTCCATTGCTGGCGTTGATGGTGATGGTGGTTCAAAATCGTCAGCGAAAAGCCTACCAAGTTCTTAGTAACAAACAATCTAATTTAAATGCCTACATTCATGAAAGTATTGCTGGTGTGAAGGTGACGCAATCTTTTGCACGTGAGGATGAGAATTTTCGAATTTTCGATGCAATCAATAAAGATAATAAGCAGACTTGGATGCATGCCGTAAAAATTCAGTTACTGCTATGGCCTGGGGTTCAGAATATTTCGGTGATTACCATGTGTTTAATCTACTTTGTTGGTATTCGACAAATTGGTGTGCAAGTCAGCACCGGGACCTTAATTGCGTTTATTGGTTATATCAATAATTTCTGGAATCCTATTATTAATATTGGGAACTTCTATAATTCACTGATTACAGCGACAGCTTATTTAGAACGGATTTTTGAAACGCTAGATGAACCGATTGAAATTATGGATACGCCAAGCGCATATGATTTACCACAGATTAGTGGTCAAGTTGTTTTCGACCACGTTAATTTCCGTTACGAACCAGGAAAGAACGTATTAAATGATGTTCACTTTGAAGTTAATCAAGGCCAATCAATTGCACTAGTAGGACCAACGGGTGCTGGGAAGACCACGATTATTAATTTATTAAGTCGATTTTATGATGTCAGTGAGGGTGCCGTTTTAATTGATGGGCACGACGTCCGAAAAGTGACACTGGCTTCTCTGCGCAAGCAAGTTGGCGTGATGTTGCAAGATTTATTTATTTTTACGGGTACAATTATGGAGAATATTCGTTACGGGAAGCTTGATGCAACGGATGAAGAAGTTATGGCAGCTGCTAAAATTGTCCATGCAGACCATTTTATTAAGGATTTAAAAGATGGTTATCAAACTAAAGTGGAAGAACGCGGAAGTACATTATCCTCAGGACAACGCCAGCTAATTGCCTTTGCAAGGGTGTTGTTGGCAGATCCACGGATTCTAATTTTAGATGAAGCTACGTCAAGTGTTGATACGAAGACCGAAGCGTTAATTCAATCAGGCTTACATGCATTATTGAAAGGGCGAACGTCATTTATTGTGGCGCATCGACTATCAACGATTAAAAATAGTGATCAAATTTTTTATATTGAGGGTGGTCAAATCGTGGAACGCGGAAATCATGCCGACTTGATTGCTCAACATGGACAATATTATCGCTTATATCAATCACAATACGACATGCTTAAACTAAATAATTAGGCATCATTAGTAAATGGAGGATTAAAGACGTGCCAGCTAAAATAATTACAGGACCTAATTATCGCTTTAGTGTGATTACCGACTATTTAATTAGAATTGAATGGTCTAATGAAGGTCAATTTGAAGAACACTTTACTTATTTTGCACAGAATCGGAATTTTACAACACCAACAACAGTGGAAGTTTATCATAACCGGCAAGCGCATTTGATTGAGATTGAAACAGTGGGCTTTCATTTGTATTACGATGGTGGAGAATTTTCAGCGACAACGTTGTGGATTGACGCGAAGTATGGCTATGAGCCGTATTTTAGTCGGTGGTTATTTGGTCAGGAACCAGTTGGCGGGAACTTATTTGGGACCGCGCGGACATTAGATGAGGCGGATGGCGAAATTGATTTGGAAAAAGGGATTATTTCGCGGCATGGCTATGCTTTAATTGATGATACAACGACTAATATTTTATTCGATAATCAAGAATTAGGACCAGAAAACTGTGATCAGGTTGATCTTTATTACTTTGCGTATGGCCGGCAATATCAATTAGCGGTGCAGGATTACTTTAAACTTTCGGGACCGTCACCGATTTTACCGCGGTATGCATTAGGTAATTGGTGGAGTCGGTATTATGCTTACACGCAAGATGAATACCAAGCACTCTTTGAACGGTTCGAACAAGAGCGCTTGCCATTTTCGGTTGCTGTGATTGATATGGATTGGCATTTAACAGATATCCCAGCTAACGAGGGGAGTGGTTGGACTGGTTATACTTGGCAACCGGTTTTATTTCCGCAGCACGAGCGTCTGTTAAATTGGCTCCACCAGAAGGGGTTGAAAGTAACGCTCAACATCCATCCGGCAGCCGGGATTCGTTCTTTTGAAGCAGCTTATCCGCAAGTAGCTAAACGATTGGGGCTAGATATAACTGGAAAAGAGCCGGCTGTTTTCAATATTAAGGATCCACAATTTAGACGAAGCTATTTTGAGGATGTCCATCATCCGCTTGAAAATGAGGGCATTGATTTCTGGTGGATCGACTGGCAACAGGATCGGTATTTTGATACTACCGATTTTGATATTTTAAAAGCGCTTAATCATTATCATTATTTGGATAATCAGCGCCGTAACAATGGGAGTGGATTGATTCTTTCACGCTATGCCGGTCCCGGTAGTCATCGTTACCCGCTAGGCTTTTCAGGTGATACTTGGATTAGTTGGGCATCACTCAAGTTCCAACCGTATTTCACAGCAACTGCCAGCAATATCGGTTATTCTTGGTGGAGTCACGATATCGGTGGGCATATGATTGGTGAGTATGATCCAGAATTACAAACACGGTGGTTGCAGTATGGTGTGTTTAGTCCAATCAATCGCTTGCATAGCTCAGACAATCCTTTTTCGGGTAAGGAACCGTGGCGGTATCCAATTGAAAACCGCCAAGTGATGGGTGATTTTTTACGGTTACGTCATCAATTGATTCCTTACTTAGATAGTGAGAATATCAAAACACACCTATGGGGAACGCCACTTGTCCAACCAATCTATTATCACTATCCTGATATGGAAACTTATTACTATTATCGCGATGAATATTTCTTTGGTAGTCAGTTATTGGTATCAGCGATTGTGGAACCGCAAGACCAACAATTACAACAAGCAAAAGCCACCACTTGGATTCCTGAGGGCACTTGGTATGATTTCTTTACCCATCAAAAGTATATCGGCGAACAACAAATTAATTTGTATCGACCAATCACGCAATATCCTGTATTAGTGAAACAAGGGGGAATTGTGCCAATGACGAGTACGGTACAACAAGATTTGGAACAACTACCAGAAGTTATCACAATTCAGATTTTCGGTTGTTATACAAATGAATACAGCTTGTATGAACATCAAGGGACAAAAATTGCCAAGACCACTTTCCAATTAACTGCAGATGGACAGTTGACAATTTCCGTAGATGATCCAGAGCAGATTGTGCCAGTTGGGCGTTCGTATACATTGGCGTTACTGGATTGTGATAAACTTAAGGTCAATAATCAGACAGCGCATGGTGTAATAATCGAACAACAGTTTAAGGCACCAACGTTGGCGGAACAGTCATATCAAGCTTTACAAGCAATGCAAATTGCATATGAATTAAAACGACAGATTTATGATTTTATTCGTGCCAATGCAAATGATCCAGTCAAAATAATTAACTTTATCAATACAAAAAATAATCCAGCACTAACAGATTTTTTTAGTAGTTTAGTCGCTCAAGCATAGATGTTTTATCAGGGATTGGGGCAAACGATAGATTGTTCCAATCCCTTTTGTGTGACCTATAATTTATAGACAAATTACTATGGTTTAGTGATATTAACAAGATTGAGTAAGCGCTATCATATAGCTATAATGATTGAGGAGGACAATCAATGGTTAAACTTGAAGGCTTAACAACTACCCAACTATTGGCTGCAAATAGCTTTTTAGATGCAGATGCGATGGCTCAACCCGTGCTAGTGGCATGTACACAGGGAGTAGCTGGAATTGAAGTGACACGGCAAGGTGGTAAAGGCACCATTACATACGGTACGACCGCGGATTTGATGCATGCTGTTGCACTTTATAATGGGCTTGTGACAGGTGGTCAGGATTTTGAAGTCAAACAAGGCACCAATTTTGAGCAATTAATCGCGATGTTAGATGTTGCTCGTAATGGAGTCGCAACTGTGGTGATGCTAAAACAATATATTCATAAGATTGCTAGTATGGGCTATACAGAACTCTGGTTATACTTGGAAGATTTATTTGAAGTGCCAGAAGAGCCTTATTTTGGTCGTGGACGCGGTCGGTATTCACAACAAGAACTACACGAAGTCGCATTATATGGGGAACGCTTCGGAGTAACTGTGGTGCCAGCTATTCAAACCTTGGCGCATATGCACAATGCTTTGAAATGGGATGCACATCACGCCGTTCGGGATACTGCAGATACACTATTAGTGGGGGCCTCTGAAACGCGGACGTTTATTGAACATGTGGTGCGTGCTGCGACAGAACCATTTATAACGAATCGGATTCATATTGGGATGGATGAAGCGTACCAATTGGGCCGTGGGGCTTATTTGGACCAAAATGGTTTTACAGATCAAGAAACGCTGATTTTGTCACAACTTAAGATGGTCGTAGAAGTAACCGAATCAATGGGCTTAGAACCCTATATGTGGAGTGATCTTTGGTTCACTTTCGCATCACCAAAACATGAAATGTACGATCCTGATGTGCATTTTACATCAGAATTCAAAGCGAGTTTACCTAAGGTGGGGCAGGTCTACTGGGACTATTACCATGAAGATGAAGCGACCTATACAAGTCGGTTAGCGCAACATTTTGAGTTGAGTGATGATGTTGTATTTGCTGGTGGCATCTGGACTTGGAGTGCCTTAGCACCAGATCAAAGTAAAATGTTAGCGACAGTTAAAGCAGGTTTAAACGCTGCTAAAAAAGCACAAGTTAAACAAGTGATTGCTACGATGTGGTTTGATGATGGCTCGGAAGTACCAATTAGTACTGGGTGGTATGGATTACAGGCTTTTGCGGCTTACCAGTATCATGATCAGGTGACACCAGCGATTATTGATCGCGATTTTGAACTTACGCAAGGTGAGAAGCCAACCTTTTACAAGGCGTTAGATCGGTTCGACAACTTTACAGAAGGTGCTAATACGGATGCTGATAATGTCAGCAAGTTAGTGCTTTACGAAGATCTGCTATTGCAACGGTACGCAGCTAATTTTGCACAAATCAATATGGAACAACAATGGCAACAGTTGGCGCAACAATTAGGGCAAACTAGTTTATCTGCAGCTAATCGACTGACGGGAGTTTACTATCAACAGTTGGCACGAACATTGATTGATAAAGTATTGGCATTGCAAGCAATCAGTCAGTTAAGGGCAGTTGACGCAGGTTTTGAATTGGGGGAATCAGCGATTAAAGCAATTCGCCAATTTAAACAATCGCTAACACGCTTAGCGTCATTAGCACGGCAAGTATGGCACCAGCAACGCCGTGGCAATGGCTATGAAATAATGGATATTCGCCTAGGTGGTCAATTAATGCGAGCTGATACGGTGATTTGGCGAATCTCTGAATGGCAAGCTGGGCGAGATGCCTTGTTAGAACTTAGGGAACCGTTATTACCAATGGATAAAAAAAGTAACGGATTGGTTGGTCATGGTCTGTATCAAGAAATTGTCAGTGCGGGTGATATCTCTTTTTAGAGTCGTGATATCGATAAAATCTTAAATTTGTATATAAAGGTATTGAATATGTAGATTGTTATTGTTTTAGAAAGCGGTTACAATTAATTTGAATCAGAAAGGAGGAAGAAACGATGACTAAAGGATCTAAACAAATGTCTCGCTCAATTAAGAAAAAGAAACCATTTTTACAGCAATTATGGGATAATCGTGCTTTTTTAATGTTGGTGACGCCGGGGACATTATTCTTAATCGTTTTCTTCTATATTCCAGTATTAGCCAATGTTGTAGCATTTCAAAATTTTCAATATTCAGATCAAGGCTTTATCTATAGTATTTTGCATAGTCCATGGGTTGGATTTGACAACTTTAAGTTCTTCTTCAAATCGGCCGACTTTTGGCTTGTGCTAAGAAACACAGTTGGTTATAACATGACTTTCCTCTTATTGAATTTCTTTTTTGCGATTTTCTTTGGGGTTGTTATGAGTCAATTACGGAACCAACGGCTTTTGAAAACGTATCAAACGGCAATGCTTTTCCCATACTTTTTGTCTTGGGCAATCCTAGCATACTTTGTTTACGCATTCTTAAGCACTGATAAAGGGATTCTCAACCATATGATCCAAACCTTTGGTGGTCGTCCAATTGATTTTTATAATTCGCCATGGGTATGGCCGTTCATTATTGTCTTTCTCGGTGTTTGGAAGGGAATTGGTTACAATAGTATTTTGTACTTTGCGACAGCCATGGGGATTGATCCGTCGTATTATGATGCCGCAATGATCGATGGTGCAAGCAAGTGGCAACAAATTAAGAATGTTACTTTACCACATATCATGCCAATTGCCACATTGATGTTAATCTTAAACATCGGTGGGATTTTCCGGAGTGATTTTGGGTTGTTCTACTTGATCCCCAGAAACTCTGGCGCATTGATTAATGTGACTCAAACATTTGACACGTATATTTATCGCGCATTAACCACTTCAAATGATATTGGGATGTCGACTGCAGCTGGGTTGTTGCAATCAGTTGTTGGTGCGCTATTAATTATTCTTTCAAACTGGGTTGTTCGGCGGAAGCAACCAGAATCAGCATTATTTTAGGGGGTGTCGGAGATGCGAAAAAAGAAACATATTTCAGCAGTTGAAATTCGTAAATTTAGTAGCGGAACAAACTTGTTCTTCAATATTTTTCTAGCCATCTTTGCGCTTAGCTGTATTCTTCCGTTTTTCTTCATTATTATTTTGTCGTTAACAAAAGAATCTGATATTACAATGTATGGGTACCAATTTTGGCCTAAACATTGGGGGACAACGAGTTATGTTTACCTCGGTAAGATGAGTAAGCAAGTCATTACATCGTTAGGGGTAACCGTCTTCATTACGATTGTTGGGACGATGATGAATAGTTTATTCGCATCGACTTATGCTTACGCCATTTCACGAAAAGATTTTGCCTATGCCAAGTTTTTTACAATCTTTGCATTAATTTCAATGTTGTTTGTTCCCGGAATGGTACCAACTTACCTAGTTGTGACTCAAATGCTGGGATTAAAAGATAATATTTGGGCGCTAATCTTACCAATGAGTTTTGGGGTGTATAACGTCTTGATCATGCGCTCGTTCTTCAAAACATCAATTCCAGAAGCGATTATCGAATCTGCGAGAATTGATGGCGCTTCTGAAATGCGAATTTTCAGAAGTATTGTGATTCCATTAGCGATTCCTGGGATTGCAACAATTAGCTTATTTACATCATTAGGCTATTGGAATGATTGGATGAATGCATTACTTTACATCACAGATGATAAGTTAATCCCGTTGCAATATTTATTGGTTAAGATTCAAAATAATATCCAAGTGATGACGCAACAAATGTCAAGTGGTGGTTCTGCGATGTTAACGCAAAATATTCCTGCTGAAGGAATGCGCTTTGCCGTGGTTGTTATCGCAACCTTACCAATTGCATTAACGTATCCATTCTTTCAGAAGTATTTTGTAAAAGGGATGACAATTGGAGGTGTTAAAGGGTAAGCAATGTGTTTTAGCAATCTTAAAATGTTAAGAGGAGGAATTACAAGATGAAAAAATGGGTTAGAAATTTAACGGTGGTTGGGATGGTTGCCTTAAGTGCAACTGTATTGGCCGCGTGTGGTAAATCAGGAAAAAGTGCAGATAATGAAAAGACCACTGTTTCGATGTACATGCCCGGTGATAAACCGAAGAATTATACTGCAATTATTAACAAAGCGAATAAGGAAATTCATAAGACTTATAAAGACATCAATTTAAAGATGACCTTTATTGGCTGGGGGGATTATGAACAAAAATATAATGTCATGGTGACTTCGGGAGATGATTATGATTTAGCTTTTGCCCAGAATTATCCATCAAATGCTGCTAAGGGGGCTTATGCTGACTTAACTGACTTACTTAAAAAAGATGCTAAAAAAGCTTATAATAGCGTAGATCCTGCTTATTGGAAGGGCTTAACTGTTAATAATAAGATTTACGGGTTCCCAGTTAATGCCAATATCTATGCACAAAATGTTTTAACATTTAACCAATCATTCATAGACAAGTATAATATTAACATTGATGATGTTAACTCATATGAAAGCATGGAACCGGCCCTTGAACAATTGCATAAAGAAAAACCAGGGGTAGCAGCTTTCGCAATTGGCCAAGGGTATAAAGCTTCGCCTGCACATATGGACTTTCCGTTAGGTAATGGCTTACCATTTGCAATTGATGCAAAAGGTGAGGATAAGAAAGTGGTCAATGTTTATGATACTGCAGAAATGAAAGGCATCTTAAACACACTACACGGCTTCTATAAGAAGGGCTACATCCCTCAAGATGCGGCAACTTCAAGTACGCAATATAATTTACAAGATAATACATGGTTCGTCCGTCAAGAAACACAAGGCCCTTATGATTATGGCGATACAGCTTTAATCAATAATGCCGGTGGTAAGAAGATGATTTCAAAACCAATTACGGAACCTCTTAAATCATCAACGCAGGCACAAGTTGCTGTATGGACAGTTTCAAAGACATCTAAACATAAAGAAGCGGCGGTTAAAGTGCTTAATTTATTGAATACTGATAAAACATTACTAAACAACATTACTTGGGGTCTTGAAGGTCAACAATGGAACTTTACTGATAGAGCCAAAGGGAAGATTAAGTTAACTGATAAGTACAAACCAAATTACTTTATTGGGGCTTGGATGATGGGGAATAACAATAATCTGTATACTCAAAATTCGGTAACAGATGCAATGATCGATAAACGTAAAGCAGATATCAAAGACGCTAAACAATCAGTTGCACTGGGTTTTAACCCTGATACAACAAAAGTTAAAACCGAAGTAACCAACTTATCAAATGTCATGAGTAAGTATTTAGATATCTTAAATACAGGGACAGCTGATCCAGAACCAACCATTGCTAAAATGGATAAGGAATTAAAGACTGCTGGTTATGACAAGGTCCAAAAAGAATTACAATCTCAATATGATGCATTCTTAGCAAAACAATAAGTATTTTGAGCTAGGGATACTCAGATCACAAGTTGATCTGAGTATTTTTTAGATTTTACTCACGGAAAAATTCATTTGACAATCATCCTGATATAGGTATCATTAACAATGAAAGCGCATTTAAAGCATAGTGAGTTAGCAAGGGGATAGCATAATGATTGGACAAGCAACACAAACTATTTTTACAAGGGTCTATGTTTTATTCCTGATGACCATTTATTTTTGGTTTTTCACATTATTGGGATTAGTAGTTTTTGGAATCGGGCCAGCATTACATGTCGTGACAGAACTTTTTATGGAGAATCAGTGGGCTTCTCAACGTTATCGGTTTAAGTCCAGTTGGCAGCTATTTAAACAGGATTTTTGGCATGTTAATCGAAATGCATGGGTATTTATCGGCGTCATTCTAATCCTAATGTATAACTTATATTTGAGCACCCAGCTTAACTATGCTTGGATGGTAATGGTCCAATTCCTGATTATTTTTGGAATTACACTCACTTTTTGCGTTGGTATTTTTACCTTACTGCTTCGAGCTCGATATGAAGTCTCAATGTACAATGCTGTTAAGTTAGCCTTTGCACAATTTTTCAGTAGTTTTTATCAATTACTCTTTTTTATTACAGCAACCATTGCAATTGTATTAGCGGCTAAAAAATGGCCAGGATTAATCCTTTTCTTCTTACCGGGCACCTATGTGGTATTAGCCGACTGGCTATCTCGAGGTTGGTATCAAAAAATTGATCGGCAACTTAAAGTGGCTTAGTGATGATTAGACCGAAGAAACACATGAAATCAAGCTTTATTTGGCTCATTAATTTATACACGGTTATTCTAACGATGACTGTCTTGTTAGTGACGACTTTCTTTGTCTGGTCGAGTATTAAAAATTATAATGCAGAATTAAATCAAGTTGAAACAACGATCACGACTGAAATGGCAAGTGATGTTTCGCGAAGTTTACAAATTAGTCAACAATTTGCAAATCAGTTAGTTGCAAATTCGGAGACCTTAGCAAACTTGAATGAATATTTCACTAAATCACTAACGGAATATAGTGATTACGCGACGGATCAGACGATTAGTTCTGGGCATTATTTCTTTTGGCCGAATGAAACACGATTATTTTTAATGAATCATCCACAAGTAGCGCGTTTCAGTTTACGGCTTGCTAACCAGAAAAAAACATTTATGGCAACACAAGATAGACCAGGTGGTACATTGATATTCGATAGAAGCGAACAGCGGCAGGACCCATTTGCTATCACAACCCCGTTGATTAACCCATATACGCTTAATGTAGATGGGACATTGAATATAACGTTTAGGGTGCAAAATTTTAAACATCAATTAAGCCAGATTGATGCAGCGATTCCGATACAACTATTTATGCGCACACCACAGGGTAAGCTAATTTTTTACTATTCAGGTAAGGGTGTTATGAATAAAGAAAAGCAAAAGATTGTTCAGGCAATGGCTAATAATCGAATTGATCAGCTAACGGGATATCAGGTGCAACGTAAAATATTACCGTCCGGATATACTGCGGTGATGATTGTCAATCAGATTAAGGCAAGACAAATGATGTTTAGCCGAACTTTGCCAATTGTCGTAAGTGGGTTGATTCTATTGATTGGACTTAGTAGTGGACTGCGATTGCTTTTCAGACGATACCAGCAACAGTTAGAGATGATTGTAGAGACGGTTAGTCATTTTAGTGCAGGTAATTTGGCTACGCGGGTTACTGTTATCCCTAAACAGACAGATTTAAAAACACTTGCCGACGGGATTAATCAGATGTTTGAAGAGATTCATGAATACGTATATACCATATACCAATTGAAAATATCGAATCAAGAGGCAAATATTCGTGCGTTACAAGCGCAAATAAACCCGCATTTTATGTCGAATACATTGGAATATATTCGAATGGCAGCAATTGATGCTAACCAGCCAGAACTTGCAAAAGTAGTTTACAGTTTTGCGGCTTTATTGAAAAATAATACTGATTTTTCAGCACAATCTACATTAAAAAAAGAACTTTCTTTTGTTGATAAATACATCTATTTATACCAAGTTCGGTTTCCGGATCGACTCGCTTATCAAATTAAAATGGATACGGGTGTCGGTGCAATTAAAGTACCGAAGTTTATGATTCAACCAATTGTAGAGAATTATTTTGTTCACGGCGTTGATTTTACTCGGAATAATAATGCCCTTAGTATCAAGGTACATCAAGCGGATCAACAAATTACAATTGAAATCATTAATAACGGACATTTATTGACTGAAGGACAAGTCGTTCAAATCAATCAGAAGATGAGAGATACCAATAGTATTGAGAAACGATCATCGATTGGTCTTCAAAATGTGTACTTAAGAATGCGTGCTTATTTTGGGGATTCATTTGATATGGTAATTAGCGTTACTGATACAAATTGTGTTCAGGTAACAATGCATTTTATTAATGTAGAGGGATGATTCTAAAATGTTCAATGTAATGATTGTTGACGACGAATACATGTTATTACGCGGATATCGTAAGATAATTGATTGGGCGTCACTGAGGTTGGAGGTCAAAGTAACAGAACAAAACCCACTAGTAGCATTAACACAATTGCAAGAGTTACCAATCGATATTTTAATTTCTGATATGAATATGCCAGAATTAGATGGTCCGAGTTTTGTTGCTCAGGCAAAGAAAATTCAACCGGATATGGCACTGATTGTTATTTCGGGGTACTCAGATTTTGACTATGTAAAAGCAGGCTTACAACAAGGAGCCGTTAACTATTTAAAAAAACCGATTGATACTGATGAGTTAATCGAAGCACTCCAAAGTGCAATTGAGCATATAGAGAAACAAAAAAATTATCAACAGATGGCTGACCTGGCAATGCAGGCGCAGACACGGGCCCTATTACAAAGTACTGACATGCAAAATAGTGAAGATTTGATGCAAAAGTTAAATATAAGTTGTCAACAAAATGTCCGGTTAATTGGTATTTTAAACCCAAAGCCACCAAGGGCATTGGTCGCATATTTGCAGACGATCTTCGCTGTTAAAGGGTTCTTTTTAGAAGGCCACGATTATATCATTATTTTTCAAGGGACAGAAAATCAATTAAGACAGTTTATCAAAAAGGCACCATCACGAGTCAGTAATCGGCACCGACCGATGATTATTGGCGATATTGTTGTGGTTGGCAGTTTCAGGCAAGCTTATCAGCAATTGGAAGCGGAGATTGCCCGTCAGTATTTCTTTGAATCACCTTATGGATTGCAGTGGTTAACGAATCATAAAATGACCGATGATAGCGTAATTTTACCAGGATATGCGCAAGTTAAAGCTGCTATTAAAGGATTTGACCTATCCATGTTTAAAAAATGGTTTGTGACCCAAACTAAGTGGTTAGAAAATTCGAATGCGTCCGACGTACTAGTGCGACAATTTGCATTGATTGTTGTTTTAGTTTTGAACGAGAAATTATTGAAATCAGAAACAAAGACAAAGGCGATTGTTGCGATCAATCAGGCAACGGTCGTTTCAGAAATTGAGCGTGCTATTGTTAATGTTTTCCAAGAAACTAGCGAGGTGGTCCAACGACATTTGACTACAAATGTTGCGACGATGTGTCAAATTGTTGAAAATCGTTATTCAGAACCATTGTCATTAGGAATGATTGCTCAGGAATTACATTTAAACGCCGTTTATTTAGGGCAATTATTCAAGCAAGATATGGGGCGTAGTTTTTCGCAGTATTTAAATGATTATCGAATTAATATTGCCTTGGATATGCTGCAGAATACTAAATATTATGATGTGAATTATATAGCATCATTTGTTGGTTATCAGAATCATGGGTACTTTTACAGATTATTTAAACTACAAACTGGGATGACACCTTCTGAGTATCGAGAGGGAACGGGGGTCATCGACAACGAGCTATAATAATAGAAAAAAGTCTAATTCAGCGGATGCTAAATTAGACTTTTTTATGTTAATAATAATATTTCAAGTCACTCGCTGGGCTTGGGTAGTTATAAATGGTATCAGTGAGTTCAGTTGCGGTGGTCTGATTTTTAATCAGGGTTGTAAAGTAATTAATCAATTCTTCGGCAAGTGTGGTGTAGGCTGCGGCGCCAACAAGTTGGTTGGTTTGGCGCTCAAAAATAGTTGTCACGATTGCGTTTGATTCCTTAATTCGATTGAAGGTGTACCAATTGGTAGTGGTTTGTTGTTTAATCCGATATTGGCGAGGATTATCTTGGGCCGTTTTAACGGTGATACCAACTTGTGAGATCTGTGGACTAGCGTAGACAGTGTGCGGGATTAGTGGATAGGCAATTGCAGTCGTATTGGTTTGCAATAGTTGACCAGCTACGTAACGCGCTTCAAAGCCAGCGACCGGTGTTAGCTTGGGTTGGGGGCGGTCGACCACATCACCGATTGCATAAATTCGTGGATTACTACTCATTAAATGGTCATCGACTTGAATGCCATGATTGCTCGTTGTTACCCCAGCTTTTTCTAATGCTAATTGGGCGATATTGGGTTTGCGGCCCATTGCGGCAAAAACGGCATTCACCGTTAGCATCAAACCGTCAGGATTGTTGAGAGTGAGACCTTTTGCTGATTTATGAATTCCAGTGACCGTTGTTCCAAAGTGGAATTGGACGCCTTTGTTTTGAAGACTAGTCACGAGTTCCGAGGTCATTGCCACTGGGAAATCACGTAAAATTCGATTATTATGCTGAATGATATGAACCTCAGCACCTGCGGTAACCGCAATATTGGCCAATTCGATAGCAATATAACCGGCGCCGATGAAGGCAATTTTATCGGGTAAATGCTTGAGGTCTAAGAATTGATTGCTCGTCTGCAAAAATTCTTGACCATCAATGGTGGGAATCGTAGGTGTTTGGCCAGTCGCAATGATGAAATGCGCAGCAGTATAGTTTATTTTGTTGATTTGTAAAGTTTGTGAATCAACAAAGTGGGCGGTACCGGTAATAGTTTGAATTCCAGCACTTTGCAGACCATTTAGAGTATTCTCTGGGACCTGTTGGGTGTAGTGACGTTTAAAGGCCATGAGTTCAGACCAATTAATGGTACTTTTTCCGCGTAAGCCATGCGCTTGCAGTGCTTGTTGTTGATCGAGTATTTCGACGGCTGAATAGAGCATTTTTTTAGGATCACAGCCGCGATTGGGACAAGTACCGCCCCATAAATCATTTTCAGCGACTAAGACGGACTGCTGCTCAGCGAGACTGTAGGCAGCCGCTAACCCACCAGGCCCGCCACCGATGACAATTGTATCGAAATGTGTTTGCATACTAAAACCTCCTCAGTTTCAATTCAACTTTATCCTAGCATAGTCCGCAAGTGAATCAAAAAGATTGAATTGACCGTGAAAGCACGTGAATTGGCGTGATAATCGGCAAGTGTTACAATAAGTTAATAAAATTGTTAACGGGCAAAAGGAGCAGCGTATGATTGAATTTGAAGGTGTCACCAAAGAGTATGCGCAAAGTCTAGCTTTAGATGGGCTAACATTGACGATTCCAGACAATGGTCTTTTTGTGTTGGTGGGCCCAAGTGGTAGTGGTAAGACGACCACAGTTAAGATGATAAATCGGTTGATTGAACCGACAAGTGGGACGATTAAGTTTGATGGGCAACCCATTGATCAAATGGATGTGCAAACACTCCGCCTTAATATTGGCTATGTATTACAGAACATTGCGCTCTTTCCACATTTGACAATTGAAGAGAATATTACAATACAACTTGAAGTCTTAAAATGGTCTAAAGCTGATCGACAACAGCGTGCCCGTGAGCTGTTAGCACTTGTTAATCTGAATCCGGATACATATGCTAATCGGTATCCAAACGAGCTGTCAGGGGGGCAACAACAGCGAATTGGGATAATTCGAGCGCTTGCCGCCAAGCCTAAAGTAGTTTTAATGGATGAACCATTTAGCGCATTGGATCCAGTTACCCGGACGCAATTACAAGACCTCGTATTGCATTTGCAGAAGCAATTACATAATACGGTGGTCTTTGTGACCCATGACATGAAAGAAGCGCTGCGATTGGGTGATGAAATTGCAGTGATGCGTCAGGGGAGTATTCAACAAATTGGGACGGCAGAAGCCATTTTTAACCAGCCCAAAAATGAATTCGTTCGTGAATTTTTTGACATCGAACGTCAACCGACGTCGTTGACGGTGCAAGATTTATTGCTGGTCGATTTAGGCACTAGTGTTAGTCGGCAACCGACGATTGCTAAGACCGCCACTTTAGCTGAATTAGCTCAGCAGTTAATCGCTCAGCCGGATAATGTGATAGCAGCAACCGATGGACAAATGCAGCGGCAATTGACGATGGTTGATCTAACGACGTTCATTGCGAAACGGGGGCTTTGATGATGATTGAACAAATTACACAGATTTTAACGACACAATCCGGTGAGTTATTGCAAGCCCTCGGACAACATCTTGAAATCTCACTACTAGCATTATTGATTGCAGCCGTGATTGGAATTCCGTTAGCGGTTATTCTAATGACGCATCAAAAACTAGCTGAAGCAATGCTCCAAGTCACGAGTGTTTTACAGACAATCCCCTCTTTGGCGCTATTAGGATTATTAATCCCATTGGTTGGAATTGGCACAGTACCAGCTGTGATTACTTTAGTTTTATATGCCTTAATGCCGATTTTTCAAAATACATATGCGGGTCTTAGCGGTATTGACCCTGCGTTAAAAGAAGCAGAAGTTGCTTTTGGATTACCACGGGCTAAACGTCTTTTACGAATTGAATTACCCTTGGCGATGCCGCTGATTATTTCAGGCTTGCGGATTGCACTCGTCATGATTATTGGGACAGCAACTTTAGCGGCCTTGATTGGCGCGGGCGGTCTTGGGACGTTTATTCTTGTTGGGATTCAGTCGAATAATAATGCCTTACTATTGGTAGGAGCCACATTATCGGCTGGTTTGGCGTTAGTGGTCAGCGCATTAATTCGCTGGTTAGGCATGTTATCATTTAAAAAGATCACGCTCAGTTTGGCAATTTTTGTGGGTCTTTTTGGCGTGATTGAAGGTATCGTAAGGTTTCAAACCCCACAGACGGAGATTACGATTGCCGGTAAGTTGGGTAGTGAACCTGAAATATTGATGAATATGTATCGTGATTTGATTTTAGCGGATCGTCCGCAATACAAAGTATCGGTCAAGCCAAATTTTGGGGGAACCACATTCTTATTTAATGCATTGAAGGCTGATAAAATCGATATTTATCCTGAATTTACAGGAACGGTTTTACAAACGTTGGTGAAGTCGCCAACTAAGACTAACCAGAATCCGGTGAAAACATATCGCCATGCACAACAGGCATTACAAACACAATTTAATATGGCATATTTATCACCGATGCACTATCAAAATGGTTATGATTTAGCCGTTAGTGCAGTTTTTGCTAAGAAATATAATGTACGGACGATTTCTGATTTAGCAGCCTTGAACCGCCCGTTTACTGCTGGCTTTGATCCAGATTTTTATCATCAAAAAGATGGTTACCAAGGTTTAAAGCAGACTTATCACTTGAACTTGGACGCTAAGATTATGGAACCGAGTGTTCGTTATAAAGCGATTGCAGATGGGAAAGTCGATGTTGTCGACGGTTATACAACCGATGCGGAAGTTGCGCGCTACAAGTTAGTTGTCTTAGAAGACGATCGGCACTTCTTTCCACCGTATCAAGGGGCACCAATCATGAAGGCAGAGTTTGCTAAAAAACATCCAGAAGTGGTTAAAGCATTGAACCGTTTGGCTGATAAGATTACTGAAAACGAAATGCAACAGATGAACTATCAAGTTCAAGTTAAACATCGTAAAGCGCGTGACGTGGCGCATGATTACTTGATTGAAAAGAAGTTGATTACAAAATAATGATTGCAAGGACTTAAGAAATTGCTATGTAGTTGCAGCTTAAAAAGGACTGACAATTTTGTCAGTCCTTTTATTTGGTTGGAATTTCGCGCAATACGCGTACTTTGTTGCAAATGATAATGTTGCGAGCGTAAAATACTCGCCACTCATAATATTTTCGCCGAAGTTAAATTAAAAACCGGTTTCGATGAAAGGGCCGCTAACGGTATGTCATATTGAGGCTTGAATGATGTTTGCTGAATCAAAGTACCAATCACCATCGGTTATTACGGTAAAAGTCGGATCATTTTGGACTATTATCTAGAAAATTTCTTTATATAAGTGCATGGGTTTACGCTAGAACAATCATGGTAAAAGTATAAATGACTTTAGTATTTCCATAGAAAGAATACAGTATGATGGAAAAGATATGAGACGAATGATAATCATTATTTTAAGAAAATCTGGATAATTTTGACAGCGCTTTTTTATTGTCTTATAGTATGATGAGACATGTAAAGGTGGGATACAGATGACAACTTTTTATTTTGTGCGTCATGGTGAGACAATGGTCAATCAAGCACAGTGTTTCAATGGTGGCGGGACCAATACGGCTTTGACGGAGGACGGGAAAGCGGCGGCTGAACGGTTAGGGACCTTGTTAGCGGAGCAGTCGTTTGACGCATTACTGACATCCCCCTTAACCCGTGCCGTTGAAACGATGGATGCGATAGTAGCGCAACTTAATCAGTCGCCACCGCCAACGATGATTGTTGATAATTTAAAGGAAATGGCACTCGGTGATTGGGAAGGACAGCCAGGTGCTAGTTTGACGCAACATCCGCAGTATGAAAACTACTTTCATCATCCAGAATTGTTTGATGCCAAGCAAATTCATGCGGAATCCTATCAAGCAGTTTTAAAGCGCGGGATGACTGTGATTAAAACCGTACAAAAGACATACCCTGATGGTGATGTATTAATTGTTGCGCATGGGATTATTTTATTATTTGTTATTAATACCATGCTGGGGATTCCCTTTGCAAAAATTCGGGCGCAAAAAATGGTTGCCAATGCAAGTTTATCCGTCCTAAAGAGTAATGGCACACATACTGAAGAGATTATATGGAACAAAATGGGCTAGTGGTTAATCGCTGATTTTAAGAAGCATTGCGCTTTAAAGAATAGTGACAAGTTGGCAAACTGTGGTAGACAATATTAATGGCAATATATTAAAATATAGTTACTGAAAAGGAGCGGAATTTAATGAGTAAGGTACTAGTTGTTAAGGCTCATCCACTGACGGCTGAGCATTCACGCACAATTACGGTATTAAATCAGTTCATGCAGGTTTATCAGGCTAATCATCCGGCAGATGAAATCAGTTGGTTAGACCTCTATCAAGCGGATATTCCGGAAATCGATCAAGACCTATTATGCGCATGGACAGCGCTAAAAGCGGGACAACCAGTCACTGAATTAAGGATTACTCAACAAGTAAAATTAGAGCAATTTAATCATTATACTGATCAATACATAGCAACGGAGAAGTTCGTGATTGCTAATCCGCTATGGAATCTTAATGTTCCTACGAAATTAAAAGCATGGCTGGATACTGTGATGGTTGCTGGCAAGACTTTCAAATATACTGAGACAGCGGCGGAACCGTTAGTCATTGGTAAAAGGGCAGTGCATATTCAATCCGCCGGCGGGGTTTATGCTGGTACGGATTTTGCGTCACAATATGTTAAAGCTATCCTTGGCTTTGCTGGGGTCGATGAAGTCTTACCGGTAAGCATTGAAGGGGCGGATCACTCACCAGAAGAGGCACCAGCTATCATGAAAGCTGCAATGGCATCGGCTAGTCAATTAGCTCGACACTTTTAAAAAGTTGAAGTAGAGGGATGATGAAATACATGAATTTTAAATTACCGACATATCCAGAGAATCAGACGGCAATGAAAAAATACATGCAGAGTCAATTTGAATTTAATGGAGTCAGAGCACCAGAGCGGCATCTGATTGAACGTCAATTATGGCAGTCTGTGAAACAATTTGAACCGTCACGGTTAATGCAATTGATTGATGAGCTGTATCAGCAATCAACACGTGAATATCAATATGTTGCCATTGACTTGGCTTTACGGGCAGTTCGGCGGTGGCGACGGGCCGATTTAGAACACTTAATGATCTTGATTGTTCAAAAAAGCTGGTGGGATAGTATTGATGAGTGGCGCAAAGTATTTAGCGCATATGTTAAATACCGTCCGGACGAGTTTGACTGGGTTAGTCATTTATTTTTAGGTGCTGATAATTTTTGGCTACGACGGATTGCGATTACCTTGCAACTAAGTTTTTATGACCAAACGGATGTAGGCTTCCTTGTAGAGGCAATAACGGCGGACATTGATACTGATGAATTTTTTATTCAAAAAGCAATTGGTTGGGCGTTGCGAAATTATGGTAAGGTTAATCCAAACTGGGTGGTTGCTTTTGTTGCATCACATGATTTAATGACTTTTGCCCAACGAGAAGCACTTAAAAATATTAAAAAGTAAGTAATGTTTCGTGTGAAACATTAAAAAGCAGTGTCATTGATGATTTTATGCATCAAAGGCACTGCTTTTACGTTATTAAATGTTGTGTTGTTTAGATTTTAGTCCAATCTTCAATTGAGCGTCCATTTGCGTCGCGTAATTCAAGCCAACTATTGGTGCCGCCATAGTATAAGAAGAGGCCGATTTCATTCACGCTCTTGAAAACAATGTCTTCAGTCGTTTGATTGTCTTGAATTTGCGCTGCATGTTCGTTGCGCAAGTGAGTACCCATTTTAGCAGCAAAGCCAAACGAGCCATCCTTATTAAGTGGCGCGGTTGGCCGCAATTGTGCTCCCACTTTCAATAACATCTCGTTGCGCTTTTGCCAGATGGCTGTGCCCTGTGCCTCGCGCGTGGCAACAGTGAATTCGATTTGGCTGACGGCTTTTGTCCATCGATGACGTGTTTTAGCCGGCTTTGCTTTGACTGGTGCGCTTTTGGTCAGGGGATAACCAAAGCGGCTGAGGACCAAGATGAGGGCTTCAACGGCTGGAGCTAAGGTTGTTCGGAAATTTTGAGGAACGTTGGACGGAAGCGAGGCGCTCGTTATCGGTGGTTGACTTTGTTCGGCTAGTAGCTGCCCCACGTAGCCAATTTGTTCAGTCCACTCAGGATTCATGGTAATCCAGATACCCGTGTCAACTTGATCAGTCGAGGCTGTTTCAAGTGGGGAGAGTTGTCCAATTTGTTGCAGTTGTTGCTGCGCAAAACCGAGGAATAAAGCGGGGTGTGCGAATGCGGTTGTATTAGCCGGTGTTTGTTCAATTAATAGTTGGGCAATGGGGAGATCGATGAAATCAATAACCGTTTGCGTTGCGGTCAATATGGCATTAATTTGCAAGGTCATAGGAAGCCTCCTGACAGTCTTTGATGCTTCTAATTAAACACTAAATCGATGGTTTTGTCAGCCAGTAAGAATTGATTGAAAGAATGCTTGAAACTGAGATTCAATTAACCGGAATTAACGAATCTTTGTTATGATAGAGGGTAGAAATTTCAACGGGCGGGAGTAATGAGATGCAAGCACAAGGTGTATTAAAAGAAAAATTTGGCTATGATCATTTTAGAGAAGGCCAATTGGAGGTTATTGAATCACTGTTAGCGGGGACTAACGTTTTAGCAATTATGCCAACTGGTGGCGGGAAGTCGCTATGTTATCAGATTCCAGCATTGATGCTATCTGGCTTAACGCTGGTGATATCGCCTTTGATTTCTTTGATGAAAGATCAAGTCGATGCGCTTAATGAAAATGGAATTCCGGCCACGTTTATCAATAGTACATTGACTCAAAGTGCAGTCCAAGAACGCTTTAATCAGGCCGCACGCGGCGAAGTGAAATTACTCTATGTTTCACCGGAGCGCTTAGATTCAGATTATTTTTTGACCGATTTGGCGGAATTAACAATTGATTTGATTGCGGTCGATGAAGCGCACTGTATATCGCAATGGGGGCACGATTTTCGGCCGAGTTATCTACGGTTAACCGATACGATTCAAAAAATGCGGCAACAGCCAACGATTGTGGCATTAACTGCGACTGCTACCTCACAGGTTGCAGATGATATTATGCAACGCTTGAAAATCCAACATGAGGTTAAAACCGGTTTTTCACGGGAAAATCTTGCGTTCCAAGTAGTTAAAAATCAAAATAGTGATCGCTACTTAATCGACTATTTAAAGGTCAACAAACAAAAATCTGGGATTATTTACGCCAGCACGCGGAAAGAAGTTGAACGGCTCACAAAGCTGATTGAAAAGGCCAAGTTGGATGTGACGATGTATCATGGTGGTCTGAACGAAACAATACGCCGCCAGAATCAAGAAGATTTTCTTTATGATCGCAAACCGATAATGGTCGCGACTAATGCGTTTGGCATGGGCATCGATAAAAGTAATGTGCGTTTTGTGGTCCATGCTCAGATTCCTGGGAGTTTAGAGGCTTACTATCAAGAAGCTGGCCGGGCCGGTCGTGATGGCTTGCCAAGTGAAGCCATTCTATTGTTTAAAGTGAATGATGTGCAGATTCAACATTTCTTTATTGATCAGTCAGAAATGGACGACATCCATAAGCAACAGGAATATGCCAAGTTACAGGAAATGACGCAATATGCTAATACGCAACAATGTTTGCAACAGTACATCGTTAATTATTTTGATGATGATTGTGAAGCGTGCGGCCGTTGTAGTAACTGTCTGGATACGCGTGAAGAACAAGACATCACGATTGATGTACAAAAAGTCTTATCGTGTGTTAAACGGATGGACGAACGATTTGGGAAGGTGCTGGTGGCTCAAGTGTTGACGGGCTCCAAGAATCAAAAAATCATGCAATTTCGATTTGATGAATTACCGACCTATGGTTTAATGCGGGGGGATTCGCAAAAGGAAGTCAGTGGTTTGATCGATTATTTAGTGGCATCTGGTTATTTACAAGCTTCAGGTGGCCAATATCCAGTGCTCCAAATCACGACAACGGGGGTTGCGGTCTTGAAGGGTCAGGCTAAAGTAACCCGTAAAATGGCAGTTAAAGTGCAACAGACGTTGCCAGAAGACAATGAATTGTTTGAGCAACTACGTGCGTTACGGCGTGATTTAGCTGAAAATCAAGGCGTACCACCATTTGTAATTTTTTCGGATAAGACCCTATATTCAATGTGTGAAATGATGCCCACTTCGCTGACTGAAATGTTAGATGTCAAAGGTGTGGGAGAAAACAAACTTGAAAAATACGGCGAACAATTTTTGGATATCTTAATGACAGAACGGTGAATACTCCAGTCCAGCGGGTAGTTGTTTCAAAAAAAGACGCCAACAGGCTTTAACTGTTGGCGTCTTTTTTAGTGGTCAGTAGGGTGCATCTGCAGGGTTCCCATATTCAAAGTGTTGGTTAGACTTTGGATTTGGTTTAGCATCTGGTAGTAAGCACGTATAGCGTGTACCATCAGGACCTTCTGCTAAGAAGATGCGCGTAAAATCATTTTCAGTTTCAACTAGCTTGCAGTTCTCATGGGTTAACCCATAGACATCAGTTACTTGCGTAATAATCATCTCTTTTTCTTAATTTGAAAGGAGTAGAGTAACCGTACATTCTACCACCAACTTAATCATAAGTATAGCCTTTTATCAATAAAATTTCAAATTAATTCTCTTATTTACTCTGGATTTCAAGCAAACGAAGAGCTTGCTTCAACTCAAGCCCGCCACGATAGTCCCCTATTTTACCGTCTTTTCGATAGACGCGATGACAGGGAATGACTATCAATAGTGGATTACGGCCAACAGCAGAGGCGACTGCTCGAACTGCGGTTGGCCGTCCAATTTGAGCGGCTAAAGCGCTGTAAGTTGTAGTTTGTCCATACGGAATGGTTTGCAATGCTTGCCAGACGGTTTGCTGAAAAGCGGTTCCGTTTGTGGTATCTATTGGTAGGGTCCAAGTGGTTTGTTTGCCGGTTAGATAGGCTTGCAAGGCAGTTACAAACGGTGCAACGACGGTTTGATTCTCGTTTGGTTGAGCATCCGGTAAAAAAGTGGTTAATTCGCTAATTGTCTGATCTGGAGAGCCGACGAAGCATAAACCGGCTTGACTAACTGCAAGAATATACTGATGCTGATTGACAGTCAAAGTACCATAAGAAATAGAAATCATCATGAATGCCTCCGCTAAAAGTAAAAATAGTATAGCATATTATCAAAGAAGCAACCAAATTGATGATTGTGTAAATAAAATTAAATGACAGAAATGATTTTTTGGGATAATGAGAACTACAAGCTTTTTCAAAATTACGCTTTAAATATCGATAAATATTTGCTTAGAAAAGCATGGGAATGAAAACAAAAAGCTTTAAAAATTTGAATGGAATTGTGATATTATTACCTAATAATTAACTTATTAGTCCATTATTTTTAAAAAACAATTAAATCGCTTACAAATAAATGACGCCTTTATATATGCGATTTTCAGAAAGATTGTTTTAAATTTATACTTGTTTATTTTTATGGATTTGTAGTATAGTAATTCCGAATAGTGAATATTTTAATTATGTTTAGGGCATCAATTGTTATTTTCAGAATGGGAGTGCTATTCGTGAAAGAAATCGATATTCGCAAATTGGTTTTTGCTAATCAGCAAGTGATTCCGAGTATGCTTGCTAATCTTGCTAAAATCGGGGATGCAATTTTATACATCGTTGATATAGAAGGGCATTTGGTAACAGAAGTATACGGATCACTTGAAGTGGAACCTGCGATGTTGATTGATGATGATGTCAGTGAGGATTTAACACTTAGTGGTATTCAGCGACATGACTATCAATTAGAACATGCATCGCTACCATTGAAAATTAAACAATTTAACATGATTGTTGGTTATATTTGCTGCGCAAGATATATTGATAAGCGTAGATCTAATCAGGTAGGCTATCGGAGAGTTGCAACTGAGCATTTAGAGGAAACAAGTGAATTAGTTCAGTCGTTGGTAGAACATCTCTTGAGATTGAATATTTTGGAATTAGGCCAAGAACAAGTAATTTTTAACGTTCAAGAATCTCAGCCAGTTAAAAAACCACATGAAAAGCTAACGGCAATCGAAATGATGGCTAAATTACGTCAAATTAATGCTACTAATGATATGATTATTAAAGCAATCCAATTTATTGATGAAAATATTGAACGTCCGCTAACTTTAGACAAGGTAGCAGCGCATATTTATTTATCTCCGTATTATTTTAGTAAGTTATTTCGGAAGGAAACCGGGTTTAGCTTTTCGACATATCTGAGTGTACGTAAAATGCAAAAGGCAACCAAATTATTAGCGAATAAAAAACTAACCGTGAAAGAAGTCGCCGTACGGCTAAACTACCCACAAGTTAGTTATTTTAGTCAGATATTTAAAAAATATATTAATTGTACCCCATCAGAGTATCGTAAACGAATTAACTCTTAGTAATATTAGTGATGGAGAAGTGTAATCGATTTTCAAAAAAATAAATGACAGATTCTAAGCTAGCATAGACGTCTGAAACCTTACCAGTAATAAATACAGAACCACTAAATCGGTCAACAAATCCAACGTCAACGGCGCCCGATTTAAGCGCTTGATCGCCTGCAATAATCGCCGACTCAGAAGGTGTAACTGTAATAATTCCGATTGCGTCGTGACAATCGCTGAGCCCTAATTTTTCATATAGATCTCGTGTTGGACTAGCGACGATATGGGCTAAAGAGAGTTGTTTACCAGGGACGTATTCTTGAATAATACGTTCTAAACCCGTAGCATGTGTCATAAATTGAACCACCTTTTATGATTAATTATTTTGAATGAGGGAATGGAATTCTGCGCAAAGATTGTGCAGAATTTTTTTTGTTTCGGAATCAATTAATTGACCATCGGGCGAAAATTTATCAGGTGCATTTCCTACAAGACATTCAGTTTCATGTGTGATACAGGCGTTAATACCGGGTGATGTTAAAATTTGGCGGAGATGTTGCTGCGCCCGGACAGTTCCTAAGCGTCCCGTGGATGCGCCAAGTAACATGATTGGTTTATGTTGTAATGTTGAAGGGTCTAACGAACACCAATCGATTAGATTCTTGATGTTTGCAGGAACACTATAATTGATTTCAGAAGTTGCAATGATTACGCCGTCAGCTTCGTGGAGTACATTGCGTACGTAATCAAGATCGGCTTGATATTTTTCAGCATTTTCAGCAGATAGAAAGGGTAATTGATTAATAGAAAGTAATTGAATTTGAAATACGTCAGCGCAGTGAAGTTTCAAATAATGAAGCAGACGTAAATTAGAGGATAGTGGTGAATCACTGCCACTAATTGCAATTATCTTATGGACCATATAGAAGACTCCTAACGTGAAAGGTACTAGTTAGAATATGACAGTCAGGAAAATTTTTTTCAAGAGGCTTTATTGAAAACGCTTAATTTTTAACAATTTCATTTAAAAACAACAATAAAATGATATTTCAAACTAAAATAGTTACAAAAAACAACTAATTGTTAGAATTCTGTCGAATTATTATCAATAAGGAATTATTAATAGAAAACTTATGGAACAGTTATGGGTCTTTTAAAGGTTGTTATATCAGTGTTTTTTAATAGCGAATGTAGACTGTTAGACTAATTAATGACACTTTAAGAATATGGAATACTAGAAGATACCGAAAAATCAACAAACGCTTTCACTATAATGTAAGTGTATTCATTTTATAGATTAAAAATTTGGAGGTCGTCATTATGGCATTAGAAGCATTAGGCATGATTGAAACAAGAGGACTAGTTCCATCAATTGAAGCAGCGGATGCAATGGTAAAAGCTGCAAACGTCAGCTTAGTTAGTCAAGAGAAAGTAGGACATGGCTTAGTTACAACTATGGTCCGTGGCGATGTTGGTGCGGTTAAAGCAGCAGTTGATGCAGGTGTTGCAGCTGCTGAAAATATTGGAGAAGTTGTTTCGAACTTTGTCATTCCACGGCCTCATGAAGAAATTGAAAAATTAATCAAAATGCAATCAAAACTAACACAGGAATAAGTGATTGATAGATGGCAGATCAAAATGAACAGTTAGTTACCGATATTTTAAGTAAGGTACTACAATCAAACGACATTAATGAAGTCACAAACGGGGTGAATCAGATGAAGGATGTTGCGATTAATCTAACCGAATTTGTGGGAACAGCACCAATTGGCGATACAATCGGCATGGTCATTGCAAACGTTGACCGCGATTTATTTGCCAAGTTACATGTCGAAGGGGACTACCGTGCAATTGGAATCCTCTCTGCTAGAACGGGTGGCGGACCACAAATCATGGCGGCCGATGAAGCTGTTAAAGGGACAAATACAACAGTCATCAGTGTTCAATTACCAAGAGATACAAAGGGTGGCGCTGGTCACGGATCATTAATTCTAATTGGTGGGCAAGATGTTTCAGACGTTAGACGTGCAATCGAAATTGCGTTAGAAAATGTCCCAACTCGGTTTGGTGACGTGTATAACAACCAGGCTGGCCATTTAGAATTGCAATACACAGCCCGTGCTAGTCAAGCGTGTCATATGGCATTTGGTGCACCAGAAGGTCAAGCATACGGCTTAATTGCCGGTGCACCTGCTGGGATTGGCGTTGTAATGGCTGATACGGCATTAAAGGCAGCCAACGTTGAAGCGATTGATTTTGCTTCACCTGGTTTTGGAACGAGTTATTCAAACGAAGGCATTCTGCACATCACAGGGGATTCCGGTGCTGTTCGTCAAGCTGTTATTTCAGCTAGAGAAGTTGGCGAGCAATTACTGGGTACTCTAGGTGATACGCCAATGAATGATTTTCCTTCATATATTTAAGGAAAGCGGGGTGCAATTTTGAAACGACAAAAAAGAGTTGAAGAATTAGAAAAACGTCCTGTCCATTTAGACGGTTTTGTCGATGAATGGCCAGAAGAAGGTTTAATCGCAATGGAAAGTCCTAACGACCCTAAGCCAAGTGTAAGAGTTGAAAATGGTAAGATCGTTGAAATGGATGGTAAAACGGAAGCTGAATTTGATTTAATTGATCAATTTATTGCTAAACACGCTGTTGTGACTAAGGACGCTGAAAAAGTAATGGCGATGGATTCATTAGAAATTGCCAATAAATTAGTTGATCCTAACGTTCGTCGGGAAGACATCATTCCGATTACAACTGCAATGACACCTGCTAAAGCAGCGGACGTTATTAGTAAGTTGAACTTTGCAGAAATGATTATGGCTTCACAAAAGATGCGACCACGTAAGACACCAGCAACACAAGCTCACGTTACTAATATTCGGGATAATCCAGTGTTGTTAGCTGCCGATGCAGCGGATGCAGCGTTACGGGGTTTCCCTGAACAAGAAACAACAACTGCTGTTGCGCGTTATGCACCATTAAACGCGATTTCAATTATGGTTGGCGCACAAACGGGTCGTCCAGGGGTAATCACACAATGTTCTGTTGAAGAAGCAATGGAATTGAACTTGGGAATGCGCGGTTTTACAGCATACGCTGAAACAATTTCTGTTTATGGAACAGAACGAGTTTTCACGGATGGTGATGACACGCCTTGGTCAAAAGGTTTTTTAGCTTCTTGTTATGCTTCACGTGGTTTGAAGATGCGCTTTACTTCGGGTTCAGGTTCTGAAGTCATGATGGGTTACGCTGAAGGGAAGTCGATGTTATACCTTGAAACACGTTGTATCTTTATCACTAAAGGCTGTGGGGTACAAGGACTACAAAACGGTGCTGTTAGTTGTATCGGAATTCCAGGGGCTGTGCCATCCGGTATTCGTGAAGTTTTAGGTGAAAACCTACTCTGTATGATGTTAGATATCGAATGTGCTTCTGGTAATGATCAGGCTTTCTCGCATTCTGACATTCGCCGAACGGAAAGACTATTAGGTCAATTTATTGCTGGCACAGATTATATTTCATCAGGCTACTCATCAGTACCAAACTATGATAATACGTTTGCTGGTTCTAATACGGATGCGACCGATTATGATGACTACTATGCAATGCAACGCGATCTTAAGATTAATGCCGGGATTATTCCTGCTAAAGAAGAAGATTTGATTAAAGTACGGAACAAAGCTGCTAGAGCTTTACAAGCTGTCTTTAAGGCGTTGGATTTACCGGTTATTACGGATGAAGAAGTCGAAGCTGCAACTTATGCCTATACTTCTAAAGATATGCCTGAACGAAATATGGTTGAGGATATGAAGGCAGCACAAGGAATTCTAGACCGAAACATTACCGGTGTTGATATCATTAAAGGTCTCTATGAAGGTGGCTTCCAAGATATCGCAGAAACTGTCTTGAAGTTATTACAACAACGGATTGCCGGTGATTTCTTGCAAACATCAGCAATTTTTGATAAGGACTGGAATGTGATTTCAGCCGTTAACAATGGTAATGACTACCATGGCCCTGGTACCGGATATCATATCGATGATGAGCTATGGGAAAAGATTAAAGCGATACCAATGGCAATCAATCCGTCTAACGTTTAGATTGATTACTGCAAAAAGGAGGCCAGTAATTCATGGTTGAAGTGAATGAAGATTTACTACGACAGATTGTTAAGCAAGTCATTGCAGAAGCACAAGAAGTTGACCGTAAAGTTGATTTCAGAGGATCAGAAGTGACGGAAAAACCTGCTTCTACGGCATCTAAAATTGGTCAACCAGAAGCAACGGATGCACCACTTAAGCTCGATTGGTTCAAGCGAACGGGGATTGCTAAAAAGGGAACAACAACGGATGAAGTTGTCATTGCAGTCTTACCCGGTTTTGCAGAACATATGACTGAGAATATGACGGGGCTTGCACACAAAGAGATTCTACGACAAACCATTGCTGGGATTGAAGAAGAAGGATTAAAAGCCAGAGTAATTAAAGTTTACAGAACAGCAGACGTTTCATTTGCTGGCGCTGAAGCTGACGGTTACTCAGGATCAGGGGTTGCGATTGCAATTCAATCTAAAGGGACAACCATCATCCACCAAAAGGATTTGGAACCTTTATCAAATCTTGAATTGTTCCCACAGGCACCCGTTATTACACCGGAAACATACCGGGCAATCGGACGCAATGCAGCTCGTTACGCTAAAGGCGAATCGCCAACACCGGTACCGACTGTCAATGATCAAATGTCACGGGTTCAATATCAAGCTAAATCGGCATTAATGCATATTAAGGAAACGAAATATGTTGTGATTGGTAAAGAACCTGAAGAAGTCGAATTAAACTTTAGTTAGCAGAATGTGGGTGAGAATATGTCTGAAATTAATGATCTAATTAATAAAATCGTTAAGGAAGCTGGTCAACAAGCACCGCAATCTGAAACGACAGTACCAACTAGGAAAGTAGATAATCAAGCTGGTCACACTAAAATGACTGCGGCTGACTATCCACTTTTCAAGAAACATCCCGAAATGGTCAACGCACCAAACGGAAAGAACATTAATGAAATTACAATCGAAGCGGCAATAAATGGTCAAGTTAAACCAGAAGATTTACGGATTGCACCAGCAACATTGAAAGCGCAAGGTGAAATCGCTGAAAGTGCTGGTCGTGGTGCTTTGAAGAGCAACTTTGATCGGGCTGCTGAATTAACAGCTATTCCGGACGAACGCCTTTTGGAAATGTACGGCGCACTTAGACCATATCGTTCCACAAAAGAAGAATTATTAGCTATTGCAAACGAATTGGAAAATAAATATAACGCTAAGATTACAGCTGGTTTTGTAAGAGAAGCCGTTGAAATGTATGGTATTCGTAAGAAATTCAAAGGAGATAACTAGTTTATCTCAAGTGAGGACTGATTAACTTGAAAAGGGTCATTGGTGTTGATATTGGTAACTCGTCAACAGAAGTCGTGCTTGCCGAAATTGAATCAGACGGACGCATTCAGTTTATTCAATCTAATATTGCAGAAACAACGGGAATCAAGGGGACTAAGCAAAATCTGTTTGGGATTAAAACGGCGATTAATGGTTTGCTTGAAAAATGCCAACTAACAATCGAAGCAGTTGATCTGATTCGGATTAATGAAGCAACACCGGTTATTGGTGATGTTGCGATGGAAACCATTACTGAGACAATCATTACTGAATCAACAATGATTGGCCATAATCCTAAGACACCGGGTGGATTGGGATTAGGGATTGGATATACGGTAAACATTGCGGAATTGTATCAGCAAACTGACAAAAGTCGCCAATATATCGTTGTTATCCCTAAAACGATTGATTTTGTGGATAGTGCCAAACTGATTAACCTTTATTGGCAATCAGGTTACCAAATTACGGCAGCCATTTTACAAGCGGATGATGGCGTTTTAGTCAATAATCGACTTGATAAAGTGATTCCGATTGTGGATGAAGTCGCATATATCGACAAGATTCCACTGGACATGTTGGCAACCGTTGAAGTTGCTGATAAAGGGAAAGTAATTACGCAATTATCAAATCCGTATGGGATTGCGACAGTCTTTAATCTAAATTCGGATGAAACAAAGAACATCGTGCCAGTTTCACGCGCATTGATTGGTAATCGGTCAGCCGTGGTGATTAAAACGCCAGAGGGTGATGTTAAGGCACGGGTCATTCCTGCTGGTTCGATTACAATTCAAGGTGATGGGCGAACGCAAACGGTCGATTTAGCTGCTGGGGCAGATAAAATCATGGCGGCTGTTTCAACCTTTAAACACATTGATAACGTTAATGGTGAAGCAGGCACAAACATTGGTGGCATGCTCGAACGGGTTCGTCAAACAATGGCGGACTTAACGAACAAGTCATTGAATGAAATTTTTATTCAAGATTTACTAGCCGTCACAACGTCTGTACCGATTGATGTTAAGGGTGGCTTAGCTGGCGAGTTTTCAATGGAACAAGCGGTTGGAATTGCCTCAATGGTTAAATCCGACCACTTACAAATGGCGATGATTGCGACTGAAATTAAGAAGGAGTTCCAGTCGATTGAAGTTGAAATCGGTGGCGCGGAAGCGGAAGCTGCGATTCTCGGGGCATTAACGACTCCCGGAACGACGGCACCAATGGCAATTCTTGATCTTGGTGCCGGATCTACAGATGCATCGATCATCAATGCATCTGGCGAAACGGTTGCAATTCATTTAGCTGGTGCAGGCGACATGGTTACGATGATTATTAATTCGGAATTAGGTTTAGATGATCAGTATTTAGCCGAAGATATTAAGAAATACCCGTTAGCGAAGGTTGAAAGTTTATTCTTTATCCGTCATGAAGATGGCAGTGTTCAATTCTTTGATAAAGCTCTTCCAGGAAATTTATTTGCGAAAACAGTAGTTGATACGCCAAATGGTTTTGTTCCCATTCCAGGTGATTTGAACATTGAAAAGATTAAGCGTGTGCGTCAAACTGCCAAAAAAAGGGTGTTTGTAGAAAATGCCATTCGTGCTTTGAAGCATGTTAGTCCAACCGGTAGCATTCGTGATATTCCGTTCGTAGTCATCGTGGGAGGATCGGCTTTAGATTTTGAAATTCCACAACTAGTGACGGATGAATTATCACGATACAACTTAGTGGCAGGACGAGGTAATATCCGTGCTATTGAAGGCCCTCGAAATGCTGTTGCGACTGGCTTGATTCTGGCTTATGCAGAAAGCATCGGTGGATGATATGACTAAAAAACCAGAAATCATTATTGCTAGTGGAATTGATGATACGTTGATTCAACCACTTCTGTACGGTATTGAAGAAGAAGAAATTCCTTTCCGATTTGCCGAAATAGATGGTCAGACAACGGTTGAACGTGCTTATCAAAGTGCAATCGAATCGCAGTTATCAGTGGGGCTAGCCTATGACAGAGATTACACCTATTTACATTTCAAAAATTTGCCAGCGGCAGAACCACTATTTAAAGTTGCGATAAATCGGCCTGATCAATTAGATCGACTGGGTGCTAATGCAGCACGACTAGTCAAGGGTGTACCGTTTAAAGAAATCGATTAAAGGAAGTGTTAGAATTTGAACGCATTAGGATTAGTAGAAGTTGTTGGCTTTTCAACAGCAGTGTATGTTGCGGATTCAATGGTTAAGACAGCAGATATCACGATTAGTCGCTTGGAACGAACCAAAGGTGCTGGCTGGATGACAATTTATGTTAACGGTGATGTTGGCGCTGTGCAAGCTGCAGTCTCAGATGGGCAAGCTGTGGCAGAAGCCGCAGGTAAGTTTGTGACAGCTAAAGTGATTGCACGACCAACAGACGAGCTTGGTAAGTTTATTACTGAAAAGCCAGCTGCTAAAGTAGCATCAAAAATGGAACCAAAGACAACTAAAACAGAATCAAAATCATCAAAAAATAACAAATAAAACAGTTTTCTAGGAGGAAAATATTATGAATAACGCATTAGGAATGATCGAAACTAAAGGTTTAGTCGCAGCAATCGAAGCAGCAGATTCAATGGTTAAAGCAGCCAACGTATCACTCGAAGGCTACGAAAAAATTGGGTCAGGTTTAGTAACAGTTATCGTTCGTGGGGATGTTGGTGCCGTTAAAGCAGCTGTAGACGCAGGGACATCATCAGCTGAAAACGTTGGCGAAGTGGTATCAAGCTACGTAATCCCTCGTCCACACACAGATGTTGAAAAAATCTTGCCTAGCAAATAAGCAATATTCGTTTTAAAAGGTTAATTAAGTTGGAGGCAAGACATAATGGACGAGAGCCAATTAAGAACAATTATTCGTAAAATTATTGATGAAGAACTAAATGGAACACCAAGCATTCCGGTTGGTGTTTCGAACCATCATATTCACCTAACAGATGAAGATTTTGATCGTTTATTCCCAGGACAAAAGATGACGGTATTTCGTCAGTTGAAACAACCATCTGATTTTGCTTCTGAACAAAAAGTCACATTGGTTGGCCCAAACGGCGTTGAAATTAATAACGTTAGAATTCTTGGTCCGACACGTAAACATAGCCAAGTTGAAATCTCTAAAACAGAGGCCTTCCAATTGGCAATTGATGCACCAATTCGCTTATCAGGTGATTTAGAAGGTGCCCCATCGATTAAAGTGAGATCAGAATTTGCAGAAATCACAATTCAAGGGGTCATCATTGCTAAACGTCACATTCACATGAGCCTACAAGATGCTGCTAAATTCGGCGTTAAGTATGGTGACAATGTACAAGTAGCAATCGAATCAGAAGGTCGTCGGACAATCTTTGATGATGTCTTAGCACGACCACGTGAAGACTTTGTTTTGGAAATGCATATTGATACGGATGAAGCTAATGCTGCAAATATCCAAGCTAACACTGTTGCACGGATTGTTGAAGCAAAACCAGAACAATAATCAGTGCAGAATGCAAGTAAGGAGGCGCGTTGATGAGCCAAATCGATTTGAATCAGCTGATCAAAACGGTGACGCAGATATTAGCGCAACGCGCTGAACAGCCGATAACCGTTAGTATCGAAGATGATTGTCCCGGTGAATCAGTCTTTCTAACCCATCAAACGGTAATACTAGAATATGTCGATGTTTTATTTCTCAAAACGTTAATCACGCTAGATACCACTGCCAATGATTGGGTACAATGGTTTCAAAAAGGCTTTAATTATGGGATTAATTTTGAAATTCGAGTGGGGTTTGCCGACGTAAATCTCATTCCTTGGCAATTGTTAACCAAATGGCCCGTTCAAATGATTAGTAAGGATCAACAGCCAATTGTTGTGATTGATAAACCATATATTACGTATGCCGATATCATGTTTATGAAACAGATCAATATATTAGTAAAATTAAGAAAACAGAAGTTGACGGCGCTTGCTGCTGATGCTTTAGCCAAGAGCCAGATACAGATTATTGAAAGGGTTGACAGTCGATGTATATGGGAGTAGTTGTGGGAAGTGTCGTTGCCACACAAAAGTCAACATCGTTAGTTGGCAAGAAGTTAATGATTATTCAACCAATTAATAGCGAACGACAACCGGTCAGATTTGAAGAGGTTGCAACAGACACAGTTGGTGCGGGAATTGGCGAAACAATTCTCTTTGTGAGAGGGGCAGCGGCGCACCGAAGCTTCCAACAAACTGCTAGATCTGCTCAAGATGTAACGGATGCTTCAATCGTAGCAATTGTGGATCGATTTGATAAGTAGGTGAGTTTAAATGGCAATTTATACTAAAACAGGTGATAAAGGAACGACCGCACTTTTTGACGGGCGCCGCGTTAAAAAGTTTGATGATCGCGTGGAAGCCTACGGAACAATTGATGAATGTAACAGTCAACTGAGTGTTGCACAAAAGTTTTGTAAGATCCCACGAAATATCGAACTACTTGAGACGATTCAAAATAACATGTTCATCGTTGCCGGTGAGTTAGCAACTGATAATACGGATAAATTTTACGGTAAGAGTCATCAGTTAACGGAAGATGATGTCCATCTCTTGGAGACGACAATCGATTACTATACTGATAATTTGCCAGTGGTTCATGAATTTATTTTACCCGGCAAGAGTATTGCTGGTGCTCATTTGCATCTTTGTCGTTCGGTTTGTCGGCGAGCGGAGCGGTTAATTGTACGCTTAAATGAAGATAAGCCGGTTAGATCTGGATTGTTGAAGTATGTCAATCGTCTTTCGGACTTGTTATACATCTTAGCGCGAGCAGAAGATGATTTTGATCAAAAAGAAAAATTAGTTGATGAAGTTGTTCGGCGGTATCAAGAAAAGGTGGGTAAATAACGATGGCAGTTGAGAATATTTTAACCGAGATTCAACAGGCGATTACTAACCAATCTGGGCAAGCAATTTTTAGCCGTAGTTTCATCCAATCAGCATTTGATGCGGGTGAAGCGCGTGCAAACGAACTCTGTGTTGGGGTGACAATGTGTGTGACGGACGCAAACGCAAATCCCATCATGCTCTATCATATGCCCAATGCAAATCTTGTCAGCCTTGAATTAGCGCCTAAAAAAGCTTGGTCGGCAATTGCGATGAAGATGCCAACTAAAGAAATCAGTGAACAAGTGCAACCAGGCGCACCATTGTACGATATGTCGACAATGTTATCGGGTAAATTAGTCACATTTGCAGGTGGCATACCACTTACTACCCACAATGCTATTATTGGTGGTGTAGGGGTTAGTGGTGGATCTGTTGAAGAAGATCAAAGTATTTGCCAAACGATTGTGACAAAAATTTTAGAGGGAGTTCAATAGAATGGATAACTTAGAAGAAAAAATCAGAAAAATCCTTGAAGAAGAATTAAGTTCCAGTTTGTCTGACTCAATATCCAAACCAAGCACCGTTGGTAGCAAAGGCCACAATGGTATCTTTAGTAATGTAGATGACGCAATTGCGGCTGCTAAAGCTGCTTGGGAAGATTATGTTGATCAACCAATCGAAATACGTAACAAAGTGGTTGAAGCTATTAAAGAAGGTTTCCGCCCACATATCGAATGGATGGCTAAACAAATTAAAGAAGAAACTGGTATGGGAACAGTTGATGCAAAGATCGCTAAATTAAATAATGCACTATATAATACGCCCGGCACAGAAATTTTACAACCAGATGCTGAAACCGGTGATGGCGGTTTAATCATGTACGAATATGCACCATATGGTGTTATCGGTGCTGTTGGTCCAAGTACTAACCCCGCTGAAACTGTAATTGCAAACGGGATTATGATGTTAGCTGCTGGGAATACCGTCTTCTTTGGTGCTCACCCTGGTGCTAAAAACATTACTCGCTGGACAATCGAAAAATTAAACGAATTCGTTTATGAAGCAACTGGTCTTCAAAATTTGATGGTCAGTCTTGATCAACCAAGCATCGAATCTGTTCAACAAATGATGTCGCATCCAGATGTTGCTTTATTAGCTGTTACTGGTGGTCCTGCTGTTGTTCATCAAGCAATGACAAGTGGTAAAAAAGCAATTGGTGCTGGTGCTGGTAATCCGCCTGCAATGGTTGATGCAACAGCTGATATTTCATTAGCAGCCCACAACATCGTTGATTCAGCTTCATTTGATAATGATATTTTATGTACTGCTGAAAAAGAAGTCATTGCAGAACGATCAATCAAAGATGAATTGATTACGAAGATGCAACAAGAAGGTGCTTTCTTGCTTAAAAACAAACAAGACATCGATCGTTTAGTGAAGATGACAATTAAAGATAATGGCGATCCTGATCGTAAATTTGTTGGGAAAGATGCAACTTTCATCTTAGACCAAGCAAACATTTCTTACACAGGTCACCCAACAGTTATCATTCTTGAAGCTAGCGTAGATCATCCATTCACAATGACTGAAATGTTAATGCCAATCGTGCCAGTTATTAGCTGTCCAGATTTTGATAGCGTATTGAAGGCTGCATTAATTGCAGAACAAGGCTATCACCACACAGCTTCAATTCACTCACGGGACTTAGTTCAAATTAACCGTGCTGCTCACAAGATGAACACATCGATTTTCGTTGTTAACGGTCCTACTTATTCAGGAACAGGTGTTGGCTTTACAGGTGCTTCAGCCTTAACAATTGCAACACCAACTGGTGAAGGGACAACAACTGCTAAATCCTTTACACGTCGGAGAAGATTGAATTCACCACAAGGCTTTTCACTTAGATAGTGAAGCACAAGTTAAGGAGGAATTAGTTGTATGTCAGACTTTCATGTAGGTACGCAGATATATTCAGGACAAACAGCTTTGGATCAACTTGATGACGTTCAAAATCAACAGATTATGCTTGTGTGTGATCCGTTTTTGAATGACAGTCAAGAATTACAAAAAATTAAAAATCATTTTAATCATAGCAATACGATTGAAGTCTTTGCTGATGTGAAACCTAATCCACCATTGGAAAATATTGAAGCCGGTGTAACGGTCTTTAGTACATTCAAACCAACTATTATGGTTGCTGTTGGTGGTGGGTCGGCCATTGATACGGCTAAAGCCATTCGTTTCTTTGGCGAAAAGCTTGGTCAACAAAAAATTGCTTGTTTCATCGCTATTCCAACAACTAGTGGGACTGGTTCGGAAGTTACCAACACTGCTGTCGTTTCTGATGAAAAGAACAACGCCAAATTTCCAATTATTGAAGATTATTTAATTCCAGATATCGCGCTATTATATCCAGAATTAGTAATGAGTGCGCCTAAATCAGTTTCTGCATTTTCAGGGTTAGATGTTTTAACCCATGCGTTGGAAGCTTTAGTTGCAAAAGATGCTAATCTCTTCACGGATGCCCTAGCTGAAAAAGTAATCGATGTGATTACGCATAACTTGACGACGATTTATCAACAACCGGACAACTATGAAGTGCGGGAATTGGTTCATCAAGCATCAAGTGCAGCTGGAATTTCGTTTAATCAAGCAGGCTTGGGGATTACCCATGCGATTGCACATCAATTAGGCGCAATATTTCATGTACCACATGGCTTAGCTTGTGCAATGACTTTACCATACGTTGTTGAATATAATGCTCAAAATCCAAAAGCACGAGCAAAATATGCAGCCGCCGCACGTAAAGCAGGCTTAATTAGTGGCAGCACAAGTGATCAAGTTGCCATTAAGAAGATTATTCATCAAATCAAAGCAATGATGCGGGCAATGAATTGTCCTCAATCACTCGTTAAATTCGGTGTAAAAGCAGCAGATGCAAATGAAATGGTTGATCGGATTATTGAAGGGGCTAAGAGTGATGGAACTTTCCCAGGGAACCCGATTGTGCCAGATGATCAAGCATTAGCACTTATTTATAAGAAAGTTATTGGCAATTAATTAGATTACCAATCGGTAGAGGAGTTTGACAATGGTCGCAAAAATTTTATCAATTAACTCGGGTAGTTCATCACTCAAGTTTAAATTATATTTAATGCCAGCAGAAGTTGTCGTTGCAAGTGGTCAGGTTGAGCGAATTGGTCAAGCAAAAGCCCACTTTACAATGAAGACAGAAGCCGGTAAGGTTGATGAAGACGTCCAAGCTAAGAGTCATGATCAAGCTGTTTCATTAGTGATTGATCAACTATTGGCACGTCAAGTTATTAAAGAAATGACAGAAATCAGCGGTGTAGGTCATCGTGTTTCAAATGGCGGTGCCTACTACAGTCAAGCAGTTGTAATTGATGAGTTGGTAGAGCAACGAATTGATGAATTATCCGCATTGTCACCATTGCATAATCCAGTCAATTTATTAGGAATTCGTGCGTTTAAAAAATTGCTTCCTCAAGCAATGCAAGTTGCAGTTTTCGATACAGCTTTTAACGCAACGATTCCGCAAGCTAATGCACTGTACGCTATTCCCTATGACTACTACGAAAAATATGGCATTCGTAAATATGGATTCCATGGACCTAGTCATCAATATATTACGGAACAAGTGCAAGAACGATTTCCAACAATGAGTCATAAGATTATTAGTTGTCATCTTGGTAGCGGGGCTAGTATTTCAGCAATTAAGGATGGGCAAACAATTGATAATTCCATGGGATTCACCCCATTGGCTGGCTTGATGATGGGGACGCGTTCTGGCGATTTGGATCCACAAATACTTCCTTTCTTGCAGGAACATGAGGGACTAGATATCCAAGAAATAAAGAATTTGTTGAATGCTAAATCCGGATTATTAGGGGTTTCAGGGTATTCAAATGATATTCGAGATTTAGAAAAGGCACAAAAAGAAGGACATCAACGGGCTGCATTGGCGTTAGCAATGTTTATTCATCGGATTCAAACTTATATCGGTGCTTATGCTGCTGAGTTGAACGGTGTTGAAACCATTGTTTTTACTGCAGGAATTGGTGAGCATGATAGCTACATCCGTAGTAAGATTATGCAACAGTTTGCTTACTTAGGTGTACGAATTGATGAAACGCAAAATCAAGCAAATGAATTAGTTATTAGTCAACGAGATAGTGCAATTAATGTACTTGTTATTCCGACTGATGAAGAAATTATGATTGCTCGAGATACGTATCAGCATTTTTCGTATTGAATAGCAACACCAGAAAGGAGTAAAAAGATGATGAATCAATTAAAACGGGTGATTCAAGAATCGGTGCCGGGCAAACAAATTACCTTGTCACATATCATCGCTAATCCTGAAACAGCTATTTTAGAGAGTATTGGTATTGAACGGCGCCAGATTTCATTGGGAATTATGACAATTACACCACCGGAAGCAGCAGCAATTGTTTCGGATGTTGCTACTAAGGCTGGTGCAGTTAATATTGAATTCATTGACCGGTTTAGTGGTTCATTAGTCCTATCTGGTGCTGTTGATGATATTGAGTCAGCGATAATCGCTGGCTGTGGTTTTTTACGAGATCAATTGGGATTTACAATCCCTGAAATAATAACAAGATCTTAATTAAGTACTATTACAAAAGAAGGAAACTGGTGTAAACCCAGTGCTGTTCCCGCAACTGTAAACGATGCTAAATCGTGAGTCAGATACTTCCATAGATTTGCTTTTTCGGGATAAAAAAGTGAGAGTCGTACTGTTTTAATGGGTGCACTCTTTAGTGTACCCATTTTTTTAAAATCAGCTAAACAGTATTAAATGAGGTGTATTAGTATGAAAAAAGCGTTATTAGTTGGCGCAGTTGGTTGTGGCAAGACAACATTTCGACAACGAATATTTGGGCAAAAACAAACGTATGATAAGACACAAGCTATTGAGTTTTTTGATAGTCTGATTGATACACCAGGCGAATTTACGGAGCATCGACGCCTTTATTCAGCTTTAAACGTAACGGCAAACCAGGCCGATATCATTGTTATGATGCAAAGTGTGAAAGATAAACGACAAATATTTTCACCTGGTTTTTCATATATGTTTTATAAACCTGCTGTTGGGGTAATCACTAAAACAGATTTAGCAGAATCTAAGGAAGATTTGGATTACATTGAAAAGCAATTAAGGCTAGCCGGTGCTGAACAGATTTTTGCGATTTCGTCTAAGACTAATCAGGGAGTCGATACGTTAATAAAATATTTAGAGTGACGGTGGTTGAATGATAGACGAACATCAGATTATGCAAGATGTGACAACTTGGGTTATTGAATGTGCAGACTATGCAAAAAGTAATCTGGGGAAGATTAAAAATATTGCACAAAAAAACGGAGAATACGATTTAGTAACAAATTTGGATACTGATATCGAAGCAAAAATTGAAGTGCAGATACATAAACACTATCCGGAAGCTTCAATTATTGGTGAGGAGGCAACAGTCAAGAGTCTTCACCAACCTACAGGACTGACATTTTTCGTAGATCCAATTGATGGGACATTGAACTTGGTTAAAAAACATGACTGTTTTGCTATTATGATTGGGGTTTACGACGGAGAGCGACCAGTCTGTGGTGCCATTATGGATGTGATGAAGGAGCAACTTTATTGGGGTGGCCCGAATATCGGTGTTTTTTGTAACGGTCGTCGTTTACCAGCACCAACAGATGTTGCCTTGAAAGATGGTTTAGTTGGTGTTTCGTGGCGGCAGTTTTTAGGTAATCGGTTTAATGAGATTAAGATAGCTCAAAATAGTGCCGGAATACGTGTAATGGGTAGCGCTGGGTTAGAATTTATAGAGTTAATGAATGGGAAGCACATTGCGTATCTTGCAACGCTGAATCCATGGGATTTTGCGGCTGGTCGGATACTAGCCGAAACATTGGGGATTAAGGTTCGTGCAGCTAATGGTAATCAATTAAATCGATTTAAGACGAGTCACTTGATTGCGGGAACTCCGGCGGCATATCATCGGATTAAGATGTTACAGCAATTTTAAATTGGTAATTATTGGATTAAAAAAGGATTGGGGATAGTTATAATGAAGAAAAATCACAGAATATATACAGTTTTGTGCGCCGGAGTGTTATTAACAACGCCGATTTTAACGGCGTTTAGTGGCGTGCAAGCAGCAACGACTCAAGCAGAAAGCAGCCAAGTTATCTCAAGTTCAGCGACATCAGTGAGTTCAGTTGAAAACAGTCAGAGTCAATCAAGTAGTCAGGCTCCAAGCGTTGCACTAACAAAACCGGTACAACCAACGACGGAAACTGCTCAAGTAGCAGTTAATAGTGCTTCCAAAGAAAAAGTTGCATCTGTTGCAGAAGTTAATATGGATTATCAAAAGGCAGTTACCGTTGCGGTTAACCAAATTCTAAGTACGAACGGGGTAGGTCCCTGGCAAGCATTGGCAGTATCTCGTTCCGGTGTTTCAATGACGGATGCACAACGTCAAGCTTTTGTGAATACGGTTAGTGAAGATATTGATGGGATGATTGCTGATGACCATTTCTCAGCGACTGACTTAGAGCGTTCAGCGATTGCTTTAACTGCGCTTGGTGAAGATGCGACAAATTTCCGCAATTTAAACTTAGTGGATAAGATAATTGAAAAAGCAACGGATAAGTATACCGGAATTAACGGTCAAATCTATGGTATTATCGCTTTGAGTATGAAAGATTACGGCGAAAAAGCCGATACAGCGGTTGATAATTTAATTCAGGTTGTACTAAAAGAGCAAAATGCGGAAAATGGTTGGGCTCTCTTTGGGACTAAGAGTGATTTAGATATTACCGGGATGACAATGACAGCATTGGGGATGCATCGTGATGTACCAGGTGTCCAAGATGCATTGAATAAAGCAGTTGTAATGTTAAAAGAAAAAGCTTTTGACAAAACAACCGGTGGATTTTTAATTCCAGGTGCTTTTACTTCGAAAGAAAACTCAAATAGTATTTCGCAAACTATTATGGGTTTGTTATCTGCTGGAATTGATCCTGCTAAAGAATTTGTTGGAGATAATGGTGTTAACCCAATTTCACGGCTTTTATCTTATCAAAAAAAAGATGGTCAATTTCGTTGGTTATTTGATAGCGATACTGGCGCATTATCGATGGCCACAGAACAAGCTGTTTATACATTAGATCAATATCAATTTTTCTTAGCGGGTAAAGGGTCAATCTATAATTTTGGTGGTAGTGATACAACAGACCCAGTAACCCCAACAGATGATATTGATAAACGGGTTCAAAAGAGCTTAGATTTAACGAAAACCTCAGTTAAATCATTGATTGGAACCGAAATGGGGGATAAAAACTTCTCAGGCTCCGATATCGTTTTTGGTGCTGGTCGGACAGATCAACTATCAAAAACGCAAATTCAAGCACTATATGAACAAATAGTTGCACAATCTAAAGCTGGCGAAATTACTCGTCCCAATGATTTAGCGCGTGTTATTTTAAATTTACAAGCTATGGGAGTTGATCCAACAAACTTCGATGGTCGTAATTTAGTCAATGAACTTTATGAATCAAAAACAGCAACGACGATGGGGGCATATATGAATGCCAATGTTCTATTGGCATTAGTCAGTGGGCATTATGAAGCCCCTAAGAAGGCTGTTTTTACCGTTAAAGATTTAATGAAAATGATGGTTACGGAAAGTGAAAATTATGGTAACGAAGGTTGGGGTTACTCAAATGACGGTGTTTGGATTAAGGATGTTGATACAACAGCAATTAGTATTCTTGCTTTGAAGACAACCTTGCTGGCTAATGATACCTATCATTTAGATGATGCTTTTGTTGATAAAACAAATACATTATTGGAAAAGGCATCAGATTTTATTGAATCATCAGCGGAACTTGATGGTAGTTATGGCTATGATGGCTCACTTGTAGGGAATGCTAATACAACTGCTTTAGGGGTTGCTGCACTATCACTCATGAATCGAGATACTAATAAGATATTTGAATACAAAAAAGGTTCAGCAATCAATTCATTAATGAATTTCCAAAATGAAGATGGTAGTTTCAAAGCGGATTATTCAGTTTCAATGGCAACTGGCCAGGCATTATTAGGCCTAAAAGCGTACCAACTATACGTTGCAAAGCAAGGTAGCCTCTATGACTTCGTTAAGAATCCGGTTGTTAAATATGTACCAACACCAATTGCAGAATATGCAGATGTGACAGTTCAAGCAGTAGACCAAGATGGTAAAGTATTGAAGCATGCAACAATTGCGCATCAAAGAGTAGGTCAAATAATTACTGTTAAAGCAGATCAAGTAGCAGTTAATGGATACGACTTGAAAGATAGTACTACTAAAAATGTAAAAGTAGCAAAAGCAGGTACAACTGTTAAATTCGTTTATAACAAACACACAACTGATATTAAACCAACCACTAAATATGCTGATGTAACAATTCAAGCAATTGATTCAACCGGAAAAGCGATTAAAACGGTTAAGATGGATCATCTAGAAGTTGGGCAAACAATTACAATTAAAGCAAGTCAGTTATCAGTTGACGGCTATATGTTGCAAGATGATGATACCAAGACGATTACGATTACTAAAGAAGGCAATACCGTCAAGTTCAAGTATGTTAAACAGGTTGTTTCAATGGGTGACAAAGATGCAAAAACATCAAGTCAAAGAATAAATGAAGGCGATCGACCAAGTAATCGGACCGATGAAGACGATTCTCAGACGACGTTACCACAAACTGGCGTTAAAACAGCTGTAATAAGTGTTGTAGTTGGTTTAATCATAATTGTTAGTGTAGTTGGCGTATGGATTAAGAATGATACGAAGAAAGCTTAGGAGGCTTTGAAATGTCTAAGAAACGAATAATCACGATTGTAACCAGTTTATTAATTATTTGTGGTATTGGTTATGGTGCGTACGCGAGTGTCAGTCAAGGCTCAGAAACAAATCAAGTTGCAAAAGCAAATTCAAGTCACTCATCTAAAGGGGACGCAAAACCAACGACTGTTACTTTAGAGGGTAAGACAAAGAAAAAAGCAAACTTAACGAAGGCAAAACAGAAAAAAGAATCAGCTCAAAGTATGTCTGCTAGTCACAAAGCTAGTGCTAAAGAAGTAGCAGCCAAAAAAGATAAGCTTAAAAAAAGTGAAGCTAAAAAAGCGGAAGAAAAGAAGACCCAGGCTGATGGGCAATCCGACGTAGTCGCAGCACCTGTAGCAGAGCAAGCACAAGGTGACCAACCAGCTCAAAATAATCAGACGGCCAATACCAACAAGCCTGTTGAATCAACACCTGCACCGCAACCAGCTGTCACTAAATCTGTTAAACTGAGTATTTATGGGCCCATCAGTGAAGGAGACCAGAAATGGCTTAATGGGGATGATGTTGAAATCAAAGATGGCGATATGGTAATTGATGTTTTGAAACGTGATTTACAAAGTAAGGGAATAGCACTTTCTTATAAAGGAACGGGTGCTACAGTTTATGTTAGAGGGATTAAAGGCTTATTTGAATTTGATCGTGGGGGACAAAGTGGCTGGTTGTATCGTGTCAACGGCGTATTTCCAGATCATTCTTGTGGTAATTATCCTGTTAAGAGTGGAGATGTTATCGATTGGATGTATACGGAAGATCTCGGGCACGATCGCAACGCGCCTCAGGGCTAAAGTCGCAACTGGTTTTTGATCAATTAAATCCAATCGTCATCTTTGCGTATTACGTGATTGCAATTGCATTTTCAATGGTTTTTATTCATCCGACTTACTTAGTAAGTGAATTATTGATGATCATTGCGGTGAATTTACTTGCTAAGAACCAAAAGAAAACATTGGGCACATTACAAGGTGCGTTGTTCATGATGCTCTTTATTGTCGTGATGAATCCCATCATGAATAATCATGGTGCGCACGTCATTGTGACATTTGGTGGGACGGTGATTACAGCAGAAGCTGTAACGTATGGTTTCTTAATGGCACTTTCATTAGCTATTTTGATGTTGATTTTTGTTTCTTACAATCAGAGTATGACGAATCATAAGTTCTTATATTTATTTGTACGCATTTCGCCGCAATTAACGCTACTGACGATGATTACGATGCGGTTTGTGCCCTTGTTTATTCGGCGGTTTACCAATATCAAGAATGTCCAAAGAACGCGTGGTGTGCAGATGGAAATAGGGAGTGTGAGAGCCCGGTCACACGCGGGGATGCGCTTGATGGAAGTGTTATTGATAAATTCGTTGGTCGATGCACTACAAACGGCTGATTCTATGACGGCGCGCGGTTATGGATCACAAAAGCGAACCAGTTATCAACGTTATCGTTTTACCCAACGAGATGGTTGGTTATTGACACTCTTAATAGCAGGCAGTGGGCTTTGCTTTTATTTTGCTAAACAGGGGATCGGCCGTTTAGCAATTTACCCAATGCTTGGATCGATTCATTTAGATCAAATTGGCTGGCTATGTTTAGTGTTAGTCTTATTAATTGATAGTTTGCCACTATTACTAGAAGGATGGGAGTATTTATGGTGGACATTGCGCAAATAAAACAATTTAATTTTCAGTATGCACTAGCAACTCAGCAGAATCTGAAAGAGATTAATTTGACCGTTCAGACGGGCGACTTCATTACGTTAGCAGGAAACTCGGGTAGCGGGAAGACCACCTTATTGCGCCAACTCAAAAAAGAACTCTGGCCCGTTGGTAAACGGTCGGGTGAGATTATTTTCGAGGGCCAACCGTTAGCTGATTTATCGCAAGGAGTAAGTGCGCAGAAAATTGGGATGGTCTTTCAAAATCCGGATAACCAATTAGTGATGGATACGGTCATTCAGGAACTCGCTTTTTCACTCGAAAATATTGGTGAAAAGAGTGCGAATATTCAAAAACGAATTGCCGAATTAGTTAGTTTTTTAGGTTTCCAAGATTTGCTGTATGCTTCCGTTCATGATTTATCGGGTGGTCAAAAACAACTTGTCAATTTAGCATCGGTTTTGATTTTACAACCAGATCTCCTACTATTAGACGAACCGACGGCGCAACTCGACCCAATTGCGACCAAAGAATTTATTAGTCTATTACAGCGGGTACACGATGAACTAGGAATGACAGTCATTATCAGTGAGCATCAGTTGGATGATATTTTACCGCTCTCTAATCAGCTCTGGTTGATGGATGATGGTGAGATAACATATCAAGGACCAGTTTCCGGCGGCTTAGCAGCGATTTGGGCGCAACCGACATTACGCGAATTCGTGCCAGATGTCCCACACGTTTTTTTACAAAATGAATTAATTGCGCCGGCTGATATCGCGGCATTACCATTAACCGTTGTCAGCGGGAAGCAATTGATTGAGCGGCAACATTGGCAGTTAACGCATGTTAAACGTGAAATAGCCGTGAACGACCAAGTAACAATTCTGAAGGCCAAACATGTTAGTTTTCAGTATGAAAAAAATGACCCTTATGTTTTAGATCAGCTCAATCTAGAGGTTCACATCGGCGATTGGTTAGCAATTGTTGGTAAAAATGGGACTGGTAAATCAACGTTGTTGAAGCTTTTGATTGGTTTATTACAACCGCGCCACGGTGAAATCAAGTTACAGGGGAAGAAGATCGGTAAGTGGGTGCAAGCTGAACTTTTCAAAACAGTGGGCTATCTCTCACAAACACCGAGCGATCATTTCAGCTATGACAGTGTCCGTCAAGAATTTATCGAACGGGCGCGGCAGTTAAAACGGGCAACACCAGAACAAGTGGCAGAAGAGATGTTAATAAAGCTAGGCCTTCAAACCCTTGCCGAACGTAACCCGCAAGATGCCAGTGGCGGCGAGCAGCAATTGATTGCACTCGGGATTGTATTGCTAGCGCAGCCGCGATTACTCTTATTGGATGAGCCGACAAAGGGCCTGGATCCGATTCGCAAACGGTCGTTGGGTGAATTATTAACACGTCTGCAAGCAGAAGGCTTAACGTTGATTATGGCAAGTCACGATATGGCCTTTAGTGCCCGGTTTGCTAGTCAGTGTGCCTTATTATTCGATGGGACGATTGTATCAGAGGAAGAACCCTACGCCTTTTTCGCGCATAACTTCTTCTATACGACAACGATTAACCGAATGTTACGCAGTCAATTGCCCGAAGCCTTGAATTGGGAAGAGGTGCACGCATGAAGGCTTTGAAAAATAGTTGGACCACGTTTGGCTTGGCTTTTTTGATTATGGCGATTTTCATGTTGTTTATCGTCACTTTAAAAGGACAGCATTTTCTAATCTTCAGTTTTATCTGTTTGATTACCAGTATGTTGCCATTTTATTGGCGGTTTGAAACCCGGGATATTCGCGCCCGTGAAATTATTTTCATCGCGGTTTTAGCGGCAATTGCGGCAGTCACGCGGGTACCATTTGCACCATTGCCCAGTGTTCAGCCAACTAGTTTTGTGATTATCGTGTCGGCGTTGGTCCTTGGTCCAGAATCCGGGTTTATTGTAGGATCGACTGCGGCCATTGTTTCTAATATGTTTTTGGGACAAGGGCCATGGACCCCATGGCAAATGTTTTGCTGGGGCATGATGGGTGTTACGGCGGGCTTAATTAGTCGCCATCAGTGGGCACAGAATAAATACTTACTTTGCATTTTTGGATTTTTCTGGGGCTTTATATTTGGGTGGATTATGAATCTGTGGTATTTTGTTGCATATGTCAATCCATTGACGATTAAGACCTTTATTGCGGCCTATGTCGCGAGTTTTTATTTTGACTTGGCTCATGCCTTATCAAATGTCTTCTTCATTTTCTTCTTTTATCAATCGTGGTATCGAATTATTAGTCGCTTCAAAGTGAAGTACGGTTTATTAGCAGAGGATGAGTAAATATGAAACAAAAAACCTCACTAAAATTTTTAGTGAGGTTTTTTTGTTTTGCCGATTGTTAAATTTATTAATTGTTTTTGAACTTAATCGATAGGTAGTTAGCACAAGATTAATCAGATACAACGACCATTGATTTAATTGTTTTACGGGCTTGCATATCTTGATACGCTTGATTGATATCTGCTAACGCATAAGTTTGTGTAAAGACGCGCCCCGGATTGATATTACCGTCAAGCACTGCTTTAAGTAAAAATTCTTTGTCATAAGTTGTAACAGATGCAGAACCGCCAGCAACTGAAATATTTTGTGCAAATGTTGAACCTAGCGCATGGTTATTATAATGTGGTACACCAACGTAACCAACGCGTCCACCATTGTGTAGTACACCAAGTGCTTGCTCAATGGCTGCTTCAGTACCGACACATTCCAGCGCTGCATCGGCGCCACCACCAAGAAGTTCACGTACTTTGGCAATCCCTTCCGCACCGCGTTCAGCAACAACCGCTGTCGCGCCTGATTCAAGTGCCATTTGTTGCCGATCTGCATGGCGACTCATCAGTACAATTTGTGAAGCACCGCGTAGTTTGGCAGCGATAACGGCGCATTGTCCAACTGCACCATCGCCGATAACAACTACTTTATCGCCTTTTTGAACATTAGCACAACGGGCAGCATGATAACCAGTTGGCATCACATCAGCCAAAGTTGTCAGCGATTTGAGCATCCCTTCTGTATAGTTGGTCGGTTGGCCGGGAACTTTGATTAATGCCCAATTGGCATATTTGAATCGAATATATTCTGATTGAAAACCATTCGACCAATTAGTACCACCCAAATGCCGATCACAAGTACCATCAAAACCGGAAAGACAGGCAGCACATTCGCCACAGCCGTGAGTGAAGGGGGCAATCACGAAATCACCCGGTTTAACTGTGGTAATCGCTGAACCAATTTCTTCAACAATGCCGAGCGCTTCATGACCATCATTGATCGAATGGGCTTCTTTATTATCACCATTAGCATAAGACCATAAATCAGAACCGCACACAGATGCACGGACCACTTTGATAATCACATCATCACTAGCCTGTAGAGTGGGTTTTTCAACATCTTGGACCGTTACTAAACCAGATTTTTCAAAAATTGTTGATTTCATAAGTATTTTTTTGAACACCCTAAATTGTTTGATGTTCAATTCCTTTCAAATTAATATTAATCTTAAGAGTGATCACCTTAATGACCACTCTCAAAAATTAAGTATATACCTTAGACCTTACTCTAAGGCAAGTAAATGACAATTATTAAAAAAATTCCAGTGACAAGCTTTACATAGTAAATAAAACCAAGCAATTATAAATTATGCAAGAAACATAGTTAAATAAGTTCTCGATAGTACTTATTAAGTTTTGTTGCTGGAAAAGCGCAATTTCTAACTGGCGAATTGTAAAAGCAGATATTAAAATAGTGACAGTTTTTGCGGTTTAGTAAAGCAGGACTTGTTTACCCACGGTATGGCTAGATAAAAGTGTATCTGTAATTGCTTGTAGATTAGTGACTGTTAAGCCGTTGTAGTGAGCAGTTGTAATTGGATGTAGAATTTGCGTGTCGATGAGTTGCGCAATTTGCCGTAAGATTGCGCCTTGGCTTGCAGTTTGAAACTGATAGTCGGTCTTGGTAAACATGTATTCATACGAAAAAGAAGCCGATTTAGCTTTCAAGGGCGCTAAATCAAGTGGATGTGAATTACCAACGATAGTTCCGATTTGACCGAATGGTTTAATCAGCCGGGTAACTGTTGGTAAATAGTGCTCAATATCATAAAGGACAGCAATACTATCAAAATGATTATTAGGTAAGTGCGCTAAGTTAGCATGTTTGCTTGGCGAATGATAATCAAGGCAGTGGTCAGCTCCATTTGCAGTTAACCAGTCGAAATGAGAGGGACTACTTGTTGCAGAAACGGTTAATCCGGCCCACTTAGCAAGTTGACTTAAGATCGAACCCACGCCACCAGCACCATTGATAATTAATAAATGCTGGCCCTGATTAGCATTTGGTTGGGCGGTGAAGCCTAGTTTTTCAAATAGTAGTTCGTAAGCGGTCAATGAAACAAGCGGCAAGCCAGCGCTATCGGTAGCACTTATTGAACTGGGCGCAATGGCACAGATGGCAGCTGGGATACATTGATAATGTTGAAAACTTCCATTAATTTGCGTGCTACCAGCGTAGAAAACAACATCACCGGGATGAAAAGTGGTAACTGCAGCGCCGACTTGTTGAACGGTACCATAACCGTCGTAACCTAAAATGGTCGTGGTTATTGCACGCCGCTTTAGATCGACCGGGTTGATGCTACTAGCCTGAACTTTAATCAATAGCTCATTTGCCTTGGGGGTTGGTTTACTACCGGTAGTAGCAGACCATTGATGGTCCGCGTTAAGTTTGATTTGTTGATTAGTAGTCATTTAGATCAATCCTTTCTAATAAAAAGTTTAAGCTAAGTTTAACGTTCATTATCCGCGAATACAAAAAAAGACGCACCATGTGGTGACGTCTTTATGTTTTTTAAGCGACTTCAACGGGTATATCTGTTGAAGGTGTTTGTAAGAATTGATTTCCGGCTAAATCTTTATAAAAAGCCATATAAGTTGCATTCTTATATGGGGTTAGCCAGAGATAGCCAATCCCAAGTGAAAGAGTAGCTAAGATATCCCAGCCTAAGAAACTCAGTTTTAAGACGAATAATCGGAATTTATGGCCTTTCATTAACGCCCGACTTTTGGTGAGACAATCAAGATAGTTAACTTCTTCTTGTTGGGGATTATCGGTTAAATCTTTGAAGATATAAAGGGCTTGCGAGTAAGCATAAGCTTTAATAATCCCTGGGATAATGAGTAATAACGTCCAAAGAAATATAAATAGCCTACCTAAAATACGAGTGAGGAAAACGCCTAAGAAATAGCGCTTTGAGAAGACGCTGAAGGCCCCCTGGAGTGTCTTGAAATTAGCGTCTTTAGATCGTAACCAATCTAAAAAAGTAAAATTAATGCCTACGGTAATCAGTCCCAAGATAAAACTAGGTATGTAACTAGTAAAGTTATTGCTTGATACACTTGAATCTGAGAAAGCACTATTTGAAGTCATCGTAGAGGTATCTGCAAAAAGGACAATTAGAAATAGCACAAACGCACCAATAACGATGACACTCAAGATTGATAAAATTGTCGGGATAAGATTTAACGTAACGGCTTTACCCCAATGGCCGGAAAATAACTTTTTGACCGTTCTTTTTAATGAAGCGCGTGATTGATGTTCAATGTCCATAATAATATAGTCCTCCTTGTTAGCAGATAAATTATACCATTAATTAACAAGTGAAATCAATTTATTTTTAAGTGATACCAAAATTTAAAGTAAGGGTATTGGCTAAAAAAGCCACTGGCCAATTTTATTTGGTCAGTGGCTTTATATGATGAATGCTCTTAGAATTTAATGACAACTTTACCAGTTGAATGGTTAGTGGCACTGAGTTTATGGGCTTTAATCAAGCCTTCTGCTGAAAATGGGAAGACAGTATCAATAATTGATTTAACTTTGCCATCCGTCATTAATTGTGCGATGCGCTTTAATTGTTCGCCATTTGGGGTCAACCAAATCGCTTTGAAAGTCATTTCTGTATTCTGAATGCTAGCTGCTGTTTCCGGAGCTTGGCCAACGATTGATACTTGCCGACCGGTTGTTGGATTCAGTACAGACCAAGCGTCAACTTGGCTTTGACCACCAATGGTATCGACGACCAAATCAACATTCCGAGCTTTTTCAGTGACTTTTTCAGTGCGGTAGTCGATGATTTCATCGGCACCAAGATCGCGCACGAGGTCAAAATTTTTGGCACTTGTGGTGGTGATCACATGTGCTCCAATTGATTTAGCGAGTTGGATAGCGTATGACCCAACGCCACCAGAGCCGGCTTGTACAAGGACAGTTTCGCCTGGTTGTAGGTGACCGTGGTCAAATAGGGCTTGCCAAGCAGTTTCACCAGCTAATGGGACAGCCGCGGCTGCTTCATACGACAGATTGGCTGGCTTGGGGGCCAGTAAGGTATCATCAACGGCAGCATATTCGGCATAAGTACCACGGTTAGTCGTCGCAGGGCGCGCAAAAACTTCATCGCCAACATGCCATTGTGTTACTGCAGATCCAACGGCAACAATCACTCCCGCCAAATCCCAGCCAAGTACAATGGGAAATGTCCATTGAAACATACTTGTCAGGTGGCCTTCACGGAGCTTCCAATCGATCGGATTAATTGCTGTGGCCTTTGTTTGGACGAGGACTTGGTGTTCATTGATTGTGGGAATTGGTAAAGTGAGCATTTTAAGTTGGTGGGCATCACCATATTGTTCGATAGCAACCGCCTGCATAGTTTCTGGCATATTAGGGACCTCTTTTTCTTATTATTAGTAAGTGCAGTGTAACAAGGAAATAGCCGTTAAGTCAATTATCAAGTCCTTAAAGGACAATAAAAAGTACGTAATCAATTTGATTACGTACTTTAGAATACGCAACTACGATGGGGGCGTTGCGCCGGTAAACCAGCTGCTAAATTTCGGCTTCGGCAATTTTGGCCAAAGTTGTTTTAGAGGGAATAAAGAATAGGGCGCCAGTCGTTGGTTCACTAAAGTCTAATAAGTGATCGTAATTACCAGCGGGTTTACCAACGAACATATTGGTTAGCATGCGTTTAGTTACCGACCAGGTTCTAGAGTAACCAATGAAATATGTCCCAGTCATCTTTTCACCTGGGTTGGCATACGGAACATTCATCCGGACAATTTTGTGCTCAACGCCCCCTTCATTATCTTGAGAAACAACATTATGCGCGTTGGTTGGTTTTTGGTCATCATCGAGTTCTAGATCAGAGAACTTCTTGCGGCCAATTGTTTTTTCTTGTTCTTCGGTTGGTGTGTGGTTCCAGCTATCCATCGCATGAATATATTTTTGAGCGAAAGCATATGAACCGTTGATAAATTCAGGATCTTCATCACCAACTAGCGCGTATTCGGCTGTCTCATCGATGGCTGGATTTTCCGTACCATCAATAAAGCCAATAATTGAACGCCCTTCGAAGTAACGAAAACCATGTGTTTCATCAATGGTGGTGGCATTTTCAGAAATAAAGTGCATCATCTGGTCCATCACTTCGTAACAAACGGACATTTCTTTAGCCCGAATATGGAAGAAAAGATCGCCGCCAGTTGCTATTGCGGCATGCTTAGGACTAGGAATTGTTTCGAAGGGTTCGAGTTCTTGGGGCTTTGGAGCATGTGGGAACAAGTAGTCCCAAGCATCGGAACCAATCCCAAATGCCACCCGTAAGTGGGCGTCGGGGTAACGGATATTCATACTATTAATAATGGCTGGAATCCGTGCAGCCAATTCAGCCACTGCGGCTTTGTCAGAATCAGCATCTTGTCGGTTTAATTTTTGTGTCGTAAAAATAATATTTTCGCCTGCATCTTTAAAAACGTCTTGTGCATCTGTCGGTGTAATTGCCATGTTAAAAACCTCCATAGGAATCCAAAGTAATTGATTGGTTATTAATAATCATTATTATCTAGCTCAATGTAAGCATAACAAAAAAAGCGGTTGGTTACCAGTCAAAATAGCTAAAAAGACTTATTATTTGTAACGCTTACATTTTGAGCGTTATAATTGGTTCGGTGGAATAAAATAATCAGGAGGTTCTTACGAAATGGTAGCACAAAAAATAAATGCATCAGATGCAATGTTAAAAGTCATGGCAGATTGGGGAATTGATCATATATTCGGATTACCTGGTGGTTCATTTGACTCAACAATGAATGCTTTACACAATCAAAAGGCAATTATGCGCTACATTCAGGTTCGACATGAAGAAGTTGGGGCATTGGCCGCTGCTGGGGAAGCTAAAGCAACTGGTAAGATTGCAGCGACGTTTGGATCGGCAGGCCCGGGGGCAGTCCACTTACTAAATGGCCTTTATGATGCTAAATATGATCACGTCCCGGTATTGGCATTGGTTGGACAAGTGGCGACAGGGGTTATGAATACTGACTATTTCCAAGAAATGAATGAAAATCCAATGTTTGCTGATGTTGCGGTTTATAATCGGACCGTTATGACTGCTGAACAGATGCCACTAGTGGTTGACCAAGCAATTCAGCAGGCGTATAAACATCACGGCGTTGCTGTTGTGACAATTCCGACTAATTTGGGTTGGCAACCAATCGAAGATAATTTTGAAGCGACTGCTAATCTGTTCCAAATTGGTAATTATCCTGAACCAAGAAATGCCGATATTGAACGTGCTCTGCAGTTGATTAAAGAGGCTAAACAGCCAATTATTTACTTCGGTCAAGGTGCTAGTGCAGCTGGTGAAGAACTAGTGGCACTTTCGGAACAACTAAAGATACCAATGATGTCTTCGGCTCTTGCAAAGGGAATTGTGGCGGATGACTATCCTGCCTATATGCTTTCGGCTGGACGGGTAGCAACTAAACCAGGGGTTGACTTAGCTACAGCTGCTGATTTAATTCTGTTTGTTGGTAGTAACTATGAATTTGGCCAATATTTCTTTAACCCAGATGCTAAATTCATTCAAATTGATATTGATCCAACTAAATTGGGGCATCGTCATCACGTTGATGTTGGTATTTTAGCCGATGCAAAGACAGCACTTAAAACATTATTAACGGCGAGTCAACCAGTGGCTAATCAATCCACTTTTTATAAAGCAGCTATTGCAAATAAAGCTAACTGGGATGTATGGACAGCTAGCTTTGAAGAAGATGATCAATCACCGTTACGAGTTGAACCAGTCTTTAAGCAAATTAATGATATGGCAAGTGCTGATGCAATTTTTAACCTTGATGTTGGTAATGTGTCGATTGATGGTGTCCGTTTCTTGAAGATGCGGCCGGGTCAAAAAATGACATTATCTGCTTGGTATGCAACGATGGGATGTGCTGTGCCCGCAGCAATTGGGACGCAAGCCACATATCCTGATCGTCAAGTATGGTCAATTAGTGGCGATGGTGGTTTTTCAATGGTGATGCAAGACATTATTACGCAAGTTAAATATCAAATGCCAATCATCAATGTCGTTTTAAGTAACGATTCGTTTGGGTTTATTGAAGCAGAACAAGATGATAAAGGCCAACCACGTTCAGGAGTTGCAATCCAAGGTGCCGATTATGGGGCAGCCGCAACTGCAATGGGTGCTAGAGGCTTTACTGTTCGGACATTGGCTGAATTAAAAACCGCCTTTGCTGCAGCTATGGGGACTAAAGAACCGGTCGTGATTGATGTTAAGATTGCTAATGAACGGCCACTACCCGTTGAACAACTTGTGATTGATGAGCAAACACAAGATCCAGAAAAAGTAGCTGCTTTCGTTGAAAAGTATCATGCACAAGGTTTGAAACCATTTCGGGCATTCTTAGAAAATTAAGATTTTGTAAATCAGACCATTGACTGACATAAAATAATGCTGAATGTGGTAATTTATAATTAAAGTCAAATTGGAAGGGAATTCAGCAGATGAGTAGAACAACTTCAAGACGTTTAATTAACGCAACGTCGCTGATGGCATTCATTGGGAGCATTTTATTGGCCGTTTATTGGTCGCGGTTAGGCCTTTTTAATAATACGACTGCGTTACAAGCGTACTTGGGGCATTCAGTGCTGATTGGACCACTGATTTTCATCTTAATTCAGGTTATTCAGGTCGTGATTCCTGTCATTCCAGGTGGCATTAGTACGGCAGCTGGTGTCTTGGTATTTGGCCCGTTGTGGGGTTTTGTTTATAATTATGTTGGTATCGGGATTGGCTCGATTTGTAATTTTTTGTTGGCCCGCCGATTTGGGAAGCCATTCATTTTGCACGTTATTAGTGAAAAAACGTATGACAAGTATATCGGTACGATCACGGAAAAGAAAAACTTTACACGGTTCTTCGCGCTTGCTATTTTCTTGCCAGTTGCACCAGACGATGTTTTATGTTTAATGGCCGGTTTAACCGAAATGTCATTGAAACAATTTACCTGGATCATTATTTTGTGTAAACCAGCCTCAATTTTGGCTTACAGTTTCGCGTTAGTCTATGGTGGACAATTCTTAGCGCAGTTATTTTAAGAATAAATTATGGCGTATTTGGGCCCTAAAAAACCAGCAAGGATGAATTTTATCTTTGCTGGTTTTTTAATGGTTATGGGGTTTTCTTCTTTAAACCAATCCCAGTAAAGGCACTGAGGATTGAAAAAATCGGTGATAGGAGGCTGAAAAAGCAAAATGGGAGGTAGCTTAATGTGGGGACGCCCAGTGTATTGGCGGCAAAAACACCGGCAACACCCCAAGGGACAAGGTAATTAATCACGGTACCACCATCTTCGAGGGCTCGGCCTAAGGCAAGGTTGCTCAATGATGATTTTTCGAAAGTTGGTTTAAACGCTTTGCCAGGTAGAATCACTGAGAGAAATTCTTCACCAATAAAGAGATTGACGCTAATCCCGGAGATAATCACGGCACTGACCAGTTGACCAGGGGTCTTCAGATGGGTCGCAAGGGGCGTCATTACGCGTTCGATAAGGCCCAATTTCATCAAAAGACCGCCAAGCGTTAACGTTAAGATAATCAGTGCAACGGTACTTAACATACTGCTAATACCACCACGGGAAAGAAGTGTATCGATATTTTTATCGCCGGTGTGGGCCACAAAGCCATGTTCGATGTAGCTGGCAATTTTAGCAAGCGCCGTATGTGGTTGATGACAGTAGATGAGACCGATTGAACTGGCGATGTTTAAAAAAAGAGTGGGAATTGCGGGCATTTTTAACCGGGCGCAAACGAAAATCAAAAGAATTGGAATTAATGCCAATAAGCTGACAGAAGTATGAGCTTTTAAAAGCCCAATGGTGGTGTCAATTTTATCCAGCGAAATATTTTTGGATGTGTGTCCGATGATGGCATATAAAATTAATGAGCCGATAAAAGCGGGGATGGTTGTCCACATCAAGTTTTTAATGTGAGCGAATAGGTCGGTTTCTGTAACGGCGGCAGTTAGGTTGGTTGATTGTGAAAGTGGGGATGATTTATCACCAAATATTGCTCCAGAAATAATGGCAGCCGCCACAATTGTTGTATTAAGACCAAGTGTGGCCCCAATCCCGAAAAAAGCAATTCCAACCGTTGAAATGACGGTAAAAGCACTTCCTATCGCACTACCAACAAGGGCACAGACGACGAAAATTGAGGGAATGAACCAGTGTACGCTGACCATTTTAAAGCCCCAAACCATTAAGCTGGGAATCACGCCGGCGGCAATCCAAATACTGATTAAAGCCCCAACAAGCATGAAAATAATAATCGGAATTATTCCACTCTGTAGACCTTCTTCAATGCCATGATGAATGGTGGGCCAACTAAAGTGACGCCACCGCGCCCATAGGATTAACAAGGCGATGGCTGTTAAGACCGGTGTCTGAGGAGAAAGTTGGAAAATAATCACGCCGCTACCCATGATAGCTAACAGAATAATTAAGACAGTGCTTGCTTCTAATAAACTAATTTTATGATTTGTCATTTGAATCGCATCCTTTTGCATTTAATGATTAGATTGGTACGACAAAAGGCTGATAACGAAGGATTCCCCCGCATGATGATAGCTTGAACATGAAAATCCCTCCTTAGATAAAATGATGCTAGTTAAAAGATGTTTCTTAAATTGGTACTGGCGCTTAACCATAATTCGGATTGAAAATGATAATACAAAAAAATCCCTACTCGCTTATGCGAATAGGGACGATCAGAAAACCGCGGTACCACCCAGTTAGTAGGTTGTTTTTAAGCAACCCACCACTCTTACAGGTGATAACGGTCCTGTTAGTTAGCCGAATCATCAATTCAGTATTTTGCGACATTGACCCTGATCGGTTCGCAGCAACCACCGACTTTCTGACACCCAGATAATGTGCTACTTAGTTTGAATTAAGATGACTTATGATTGTTATTCAATCTACGGTAGTCCGGAATAAAAGTCAAGTAAGAACTCACTTGGCGTAAATTAATAAGTAGGTTACTATAAGTGATAATCATACTAAGGAGTTGTTGTGGATGCAGATTAAGACTGAAAAAAATGAATTACGTCATTTTCAAGCAACCGATGAAGCAACCGTTTATCAAATTGGCTGTAATCAGGAAATTGTGACGCAACTTAACATGCCAGCTTTCCAATCAAAACAAGAGACACAATCGTTTTTAGGAATGTTAATGGCTGATGAGGACGCATGGGCGATTGTTGATCGTATAACGCGGGCTGTTAAAGGCTTGATAATGTTGGCTCCGACTTTGGGTGATGATGGGCAAACATTAGTGGCTTATGAATTGAGTTTTGCAATTTTACCAGCTTACCAACGGCAAGGAATTATCAGTGCAATTCTACCAGCGACACTACAAGCCTATGCACAAACAACCGGTGTTAAAACCTATAATGCGGCCTGTTTTTTAACCAATCAAGCTTCGCAAGCGAGTTTACTAAAAGCGCAGTTTACCAAAACTTACCAAACACAATTACCTGCTTATTTGGGTGGTCAACGCGTGCAATATTACCGTTGTATAGTGAGCGCTTCCAAGTCGATAAAATAACAGGCCCTTAACCATAATAAATCAGTTTTTAATCAGTAAGCTATGGTATAATCGGTTTGAAAGACAAATGGGGGTTAATCAAATGGCAAACGAAAATGACCAAGCTTATGCACGCAAATTAGCACAAATTGAAGCAAATGAAAATTTGACAATTTTGTTAAGTATGAACCAGGTTAATGATGAAAAGGTCAAGCAGTATATTGTTTATACCGACTATCGCGAAAATGGTCAACAAGAATCAACAAACTCGATTTTTGTCTATACACCGTACGCTAACGTTGACCGTTTTGGACATTCGATGGTTGATTTTCAAGCACAACTCTTATTTGAAACGAATAAATGGAAAAAGGAAATGCACATTACTGTTCTTGAAACACTAGGGGCAGCTTCACGATTAGCGGTCTACGACTTCCAAAATTTAGGGTTAGCCCAATTAGCAGTCAAGGCATTTTGTAACTTAGCTAATAAATTGGAGATTGAAACGATTGATGGCAACATCAGTACGTTTGATAGCGATGACTTTAAGAAAGTAGCACATATTCTTGAAAAATATGGCTTTGAAGTCCAAACGGATGCAAGCCAATCCTCTGGTGCATTCATTAAGACCAAAAAGGCATAAGTGCACGACCGTTTAGAAGGAGATAGATTGATGCATTTAACACGGGCGTTTGAACAAGCAACTTGTATTATCGTACTTTTGGCGACACAAGATCCTGAACATACGATCTCGTCTGAAGTTATTCATCATCGGTTAGGCGGTTCTCAAACCTATTTGCGCAAAATTATGCGCAAATTGGTTGTGGCGGGGTTAGTTAAATCAACTTCCGGGAATAGCGGTGGTTTTACGCTGGCCCGTTCGGCTGATGAAGTATCGATTTATGATGTGGTGTTGGCAACTGAGGGGCAGATCAAGTCTTATCCAGATACCGGTAAGTTGGATACGGTCTTCAATGACTTTCAACCAGTTGCTAAACAAGGGACACTGATTATCAACGCTGCTTTTCATAAGGCAGATATGTTGTGGGCAAATGAATTAAAGCGGCAAACCGTGGCAGGGTTGATTATCGAAACGATTGGACACCAGGCGATTCCGGTCATTGATTGGAACCAATCCGCTGAGCAACGTGAATTATTAATTCAAAAAATAATAAAGAATTTAAAATAAGATGTTTAGACAATTTAACAAGGGTCATCTTCATGAAGATGACCCTTTTTTGTTTCAATCGCTAGACATTAATGACGATTACCGGAATCTTTTTAATGATACAACTGGCTTCAAGCTAGTGGTGGGTTAGTTTACGTCAATGATTATAACCAACAAACTAATATTAGATCTGTACCAGTGCAGGTCGCGTCTAAAACGACTACCGCTGATGAGGAAATTACGTCAGTTAATTGGCAGGATAATTAAACGGTACTATTGAAAGTCAATGGTGGTGCATGTTAAAAGGGAGCACGGCGGAATAAGCTGGATATTACAAGGTGTGACACCGAATCCTTAATTAGAAGGAGGATTGAATAAAATGAGACAGATAAAGCGTCAATCTGGACTGGTATTAGCGTTATGCGTTGCTTTTATCCTAGGGTTGATGATGGATCATCAACCCGTTCAAGCAGAGCAAGTGGCTTATTCAGTAATGCCGATCTATCCTGCCAATCAAACAGATGCTGATTTGGGATATTATGATTTAAAAGTGACACCCGGTCATCGGCAAGAACTTGAGTTGAGCATCCAAAACAGTAGCACCCGGCCGATTATAGTGGATGTGACTCCTACGACTGCGACAACGAATACAAATGGGGTAATTGATTATACTGGAACGAAGTCGCAACGTGATTACTCACTCAAGGCTAGTTTTACGGATCTCATATCAAGTCCTCAACAGGTTAAGGTACCAGCCAATGGTAGTCAAACTATAACGTTTAACTTGAAGACACCAGACGAACCTTTTAGAGGACAGATCTTAGGCGGGTTTTACATCACCCAAGTGCCCAATAATCAGGCTGACCAAGCGATAAAAAGAAAAGGTGGTGCAACGTTAACCAACCGATATGCTTATGTTCTAGCGGCCAAGTTGACAGAATCTGATGAAATAGTTCGGCCTAGTTTACGATTAAGGAAAATCCGTGCGGGACTTGTGAACAGCCACCCGACAATTCTGGTGAATATTCAGAATTTCAAAGCAAATGCAGTAGGTAAGATGAAGGTTAGAGCTGAGATTCGTAAAGTAGGATCGAATAAGATTCTGTATCAAAATAAACGGCACGATTTGGAAATGGCACCCAATTCAAACTTTAATTATGGCGTTGATTTGAATAGTCATTCGTTGACAGTAGGTCGATACAACATCTTATTACATGTGTCGTCGAATAAAGGTCACTGGCGACTTTCAAAGGATTTTGTAATGACGCGTAAGATGGTGGCCAAGTATAACGACCAAGCTGTTGAACTGCCAAGGAACAATAATTGGTGGTTATACGCGATTTTCGTGGTGATGATTGCGATTATTTTATTCCTAATTATCCGGTTACGATAGAATCAAGAAAAATCAATAAGGATAGCCAATATGAAAATCACGATCGAAATAGTCGTGTTTTTTTGGAAATAATTGACGTAATTCCGGGAATTCGGTATACTCATTTCTAACAAGATAAGAGGTCGCAAAAACCATCAGTCGTTATCCTGAACTGACTAAGCAGTGATGAGGGATAATTAAAGGGGAATTTGCCGAAATGTCAATTTGCTTATTCATTTTGATGTTGGGACTTGGTTGAATAAATCAAGGACTGTCGTAACGAAACGTTACGGGGCGCTATCAACGGATATTATGAGGCTATTAGTCTTTTTGTCGTTTTTAGCAGACAAAAAGACTTTTTTGTTTGTCAAAAACGTGGTTGAGGGCTTTTTCTTGAAAACATAGAGAAAAGAGCGAAGTATTATGGCAGAAAATGAAATGAAACGGGAGTTAAAGACGCGTCACCTTTCGATGATTGCGCTAGGTGGTAGTATTGGGACCGGCTTGTTTGTGACAAGTGGGTCGGCGATTGCTAAAGCCGGTCCAGGCGGCGCTTTGCTAGCCTATTGTGGGATTGGGATCATGGTCTTTTTTTTAATGACTAGTTTGGGCGAAATGGCAACATACTTACCAGTTTCGGGTTCGTTTTCAACTTATGCGACCCGCTTTGTTGATCCGGCTTTAGGGTTTGCATTAGGCTGGAACTATTGGTTTAATTGGGCAATCACCTTGGCGGTTGATATTAGTACGGCAGCACTTGTGACTGAATTCTGGTTACCAGATATGCCAGGCTGGGTTTTTAGTCTTGCAGCATTATTATTAATTTTCTTAATCAATATCACCAGTGTGAAATCGTTTGGTGAAACCGAATATTGGTTTGCGTTGATTAAAGTGGTAACTGTGGTTATTTTCCTAGGGGTCGGGTTACTGACGATCCTTGGTATTATGGGTGGCCATCATACTGGTTTGAGTAACTTTACGTATAAGAAAGCACCATTTGTTGGTGGGTTACCAATGATGTTGAGTGTTTTTGTGGTGGCGGGATTCTCTTTTCAAGGGACTGAGTTAATTGGGATTACAGCTGGTGAATCAAAAACACCAGAGAAGAGTATTCCTAAGGCAATCAAACAGGTTTTCTGGCGGATTCTATTGTTCTATATTCTCTCAATCTTCGTGATTGCTTGTTTAATTCCTTATGATAGCCATTCGTTATTGGGGGCAAGTGAAACCAACATTGCAGTTAGCCCATTCACATTAGTCTTTAAACGGGCGGGCCTTGCTTCAGCAGCCAGTGTGATGAACGCTGTTATTTTAACCTCAGTGCTATCAGCAGCTAACTCTGGAATGTATGCTTCTTCGCGGATGTTATGGTCCATGGCTGAAGATGGCTACGCGGCTAAGATTTTTGCAAAGACTAACAAACGTGGTATTCCGGTAATGGCATTACTAGGCACCACCATTGTGGGTGCAATTACTTTTATCACCAGTATTTTTGGTACCCGGATTTACTTATTCTTGGTAGCAGCTAGTGGTTTAACCGGCTTTATTGCGTGGTTAGGGATAGCTGTTTCACATTATCGATTCCGGCATGCATTTAAGGTACAAGGACATCAATTAAGTGAATTGAAATATCACGCACGTTGGTTCCCATTTGGCCCGATTTTCGCTTTTATTCTTTGTTTATTAGTGATCGTAGGCCAAGACATTCAATCCTTCAAGCGCTTTGATTGGATGGCCATTGGAATTAGTTATATGAGTATCCCGCTGTTTATCATCCTGTACGGATACTATAAAATACGGTATAAGACTAAGGTCATCCCATTAACCGAGGTTGATTTAACTAAACATCAGCATTAAAAATAAAAAAGTCCCGACAATTTAAGTTGTCGGGACTTTTTTGAGGATTACGATAGTGTTCGTTGATCATCAGCCTTAAAATATTGCTGGTAAGGGGTTAAGCGTTGTTTGAAAAGATTGTCTAGCGTGACAAAATGGCGCTTTTGCTTAATTTGATTTGTAACGATAGTGGGGAGTGCGTCAATTGTTGCTTGATTGGTGTGAAGTAAAACAATATCACCGCCAGTAATCCGGGTGTTAACGTTTTTGGCGATGGTCGCCGCGTCAATCGTTAAGCGCCAATCCTCTGAATCAACACTCCAAGCAATTAACGGTCGCGTAGCAGTGGCACTTAGATCGGTACTAGGTGTTTCGGTGGTTACCCGTAAAAAATGAGGTAATTGCCCACAGGCTTTAAAGTAAGCCGCGTCGGTTTCCTTGAGGTTGCTTGCAATTTCAGAAGCAGGCATTGCTTCTAAGTTGTCATCTTTATTGTAGCCCTGCGTGCCGACGGAATGGCCGGCGTTAAGCAATTGTTGCAATTGCTCAGGGTATAGGCTAGCTGCTTTTCCGGTAGTGAAAAAGGTTGCTTTGATGTGTAGCATACTTAATTGCTTGATAATCCTAGTAATCGTGCTAGGGTTTAAAGTGGTGTTAAAGGTGAGTGCAATTTGCCTTTTACTGGGTTTTACAGCCGGCATTTGATATTCTTCAGGGACTAAGTTGGGGTTAAGATAGGGCCCAACTTTTGCCATTGGCAAGGTGATTTTCTCAATAGCGAGGGGGTTTTTTACAAATTGCAAGGTTAAACCAGCTGTTGTAAATTTAAAATTCGTTGCTTGGGCATTTTCCGGAAAATTTAGTGCTTCTAGTTGTGAAAGTTGTTCCGGGGTGTAATGGTGTTCTTGAAGTTGCTGATCAATCGCTAATTGGCGAATCATTGGGATAGTCGCTGCGTTTTTTTGTAAATCTTTAAATGATACCGGGGTCGTATGTTGTTGCATATCGTAGATGGTCTCGGCACCAGTTTGGGTAAACAAGCGTTGATAACGAATATTAAATCGCGATTTTACAAAACCGTAAGCTTCAGCAGTTGGTTTAAAGGCATAGGTATTATCTTGTAAATTTTTTGCAGTATAACTAATATATAATGTGACACGGCTAATATCAGGAGATTCTTGGCGCACTTTTTGATAGAGCTGGTTGCCAAGGGTGACGGCTTGCTTTTGTAAATCAATATCGTCACCATTTTGATTTTGTGGGATAAAGTAGTAGATTTTTCCGTGCGTTTTAGTGGCCGCGTAAATTTTAAATGCTGCATATTGACTGCGGGCTTGGTCATTGAAATTGCTTAATGCGGTTTGTTGCATATTGTGTTTGGTCAGTTTAAACTGTTCTTGCATAAAATAGCGATTTTCAAAATACATAATCGGAATTAATAAGAGTGTTAAAATAATTAAAGTCCATTTTTGCCAAGTCCGCATGGATGATTTCCTCCGGTAAATTTGTTGATCTAGAATTAGTATACTGAATTTAGATGAACTTTGAAAGCAATGTTCGGCCGATAAATCATGAATAAAAACAGTTCAGTTCAATAAACATTAAAATAATTAATGATAGTATAATAAAAGTTAACATCGCTGAACGCTTTTTGAAAAAAGATGAAAAAATTTTTAATAAAAAGTGTCGCATAAAGTTATGGTTGAATAAAATTAGTGATGATGGTGGTTTAAATCGTAGAACTAGCTGCTAATAGACGATAATAATTGACTGCGCTGACCAGGCGCTAACCTTGCTAATTAGAGCGCGCGGCAGCATACACAAACAAATGCTAGTTCAAAAAAATAGAATAATTATATTGAAATTAGCTATCATGTAATTTTTGTAATAAATAGGTCTGGCGTTTTATACAGAATTGCTGGATTTATTAGCAACTCAGAATACCGGATAATCAGTGTTCTAAGTTATAAAATTTTAAATAATACATATTTTTGAATATGGTGAATAGTATAAAACAAAACATCTATTAAATACTTTTTAACCAATAAATTGATAAGCAATTTATTGGGTGCGTGGTAATCTGGAAACTTGTTATTTGGGGTTTTATAAACTAAAATAAGCTTCAAGCAGTCAATGGATTAGGGAATTAATGACCACTAAATAATGAACTATTAGGAGAAAATTAGCATGAAACAATCAAAATTCGTATTATTAGCAGCCGTTACTTTAGCAAGCACAACTTTAATGAATGTTGCTGTGGCTCAAGCCGCAGTCGAATCAGGTTCAGGAGTCGCAGCAACAGCTGATCAGGCAGCCGAAGCGACAACTACTGCTGAATTTTCAGTTAAAGCTGGCCAATTAACTTTGGATGCCGCCCCTGATTTTAATTTTGGCGAAACGAGCATGCAAGCGATTATCAAAGGCGATGCGTTGAAACAAGTTGACAACAAAGTATCAGGGACACATGACGATAGCCATAATGCTGATGGTAGCATTGATAAAGCTGCTGTTGATACACTGCAAGTTAGTGACTATCGTGGTGCAGGAAATCATTGGACATTATCAGCTAACATGAGCCAATTTACAAACGCGACGACAAAGACCGCTGTTGGTGGAGTCATTACGCTAGGTGGTAGTCAACTAGGCCTGAACGCTAAAACAATCTCAACGAACGCATCAGCTGATCTGCTCACCTCTGCAGCGGCTGCAGCTGCCAGTGAAAAAAACGTTGAAGGTCTTTCAACGGTAAGTGATACGTTGGCTGCTGGTTCAACCTTAAAGTTGAATACCGCTGATTTAAAAAATATTCAAGCTGGTACTTATAATGCGGCAATTACTTGGACATTATCTGACGGAATTGCATCAGAGGTAGCAGCTGGTTAAACATAGACATTTGTGAATAACAAGCAAAAGTTGGGGGGACCCAGCTTTTTTTCGTGAAGGAGCGTATATGAAAAAAAGAACATTATTTATATGGCCGTTAATGGGAGTTTTATTGCTATTAATAATGGTCACTAACAGCCAAATGGTTCATGGTGCTAGCGCTGGGTTTACGGTAAGCGCTAATATTCCGGATAATCAATATGATGAAGAACAAACGAGTTTTGATTTGGTCATGAAACCTAGTCAAACGGAAACGTTAGCAGTCACCCTTGAAAACTTAGAAGATACGCCCAAAACGATCAGTGCCACTGCCAACACTGGTTACACGACGATCGCCGGGGCAGAAGCTTTTGATAAACATCATCCAGGACATTTATCACAGGCTGAATATCAATTTAGTCAAATTTTTGACCAACCGCAGATGGTGGCTTTAAAACCGCGTGAAACAAAGACCGTTAATTTTAAAGTAACAATGCCACCCAAACTTTATGATGGCGTTTTAAAAGGCGCGTTATACTTTAAAGATACGAAAGCCAAAAGTCGGCAAGAAACCAATCAGCAGGGCTTTAGTATCGATAATTACTATGCAATGGCGCTCGGGGTGATTTTGCGTGAGCATCCCGATACTCATGTACCGGCAGAATTGAAATTACGGCGAATCCGCGTGAGCAAGACAAATTATTTAAATGTGCCTGCAGTTTTGGTAAAATTAGAAAATACCGCCCCCGCGACACCGGGAGCAATGACGATTAGGGCAACTGTTTCAAAACACAAAGGTGATAAGCCGCTTTTTGGTAATCGGCGTGAAGGAATTACGATGGCGACCAATTCTAGTTTTGAATATGGGATTCCGCTAGGGGATACCTGGATTAATCCTGGGAAGCATCACCTACACCTAGTGGCTAAATCGGCGCATAAAACTTGGTCATTTGATCGTGATTTCGAGATTACAGTCAGTCAAGCAATGAAATTAAATCAACAGAACAAGTCTTTATGGTGGATTTGGCTGATTGTGTTATTAATTATTATTTTCATTATCTTATTACTAGTAATGTATTATCTAGGGTATCATCGTCGCCAGAAACAAGATGCCCAACAAATTAAAACGCTAGAAAAAGACTAACTCAGAGACGGTCTTATCGAATTTACTATGACCAATAGGGCCTGGAGGCAAATAAATGATTAAAAGAAAGCATCTGCTAATAGCATTTTTAATCAGTTGTTGTGTGATAACGAGTATTTTTGTTAATCATCAAGCTGTACAGGCAGCTGATACAGTCATTGAGAACAAGGCCCGTATCGATACAGAATATCCAATGAGTGGTGCCTCTAATTTTATGATGGTTACTGGGAATCAATTCATCCATAATACGTCGCCATTTAGTGGCCGGATTATGGCCAATTCGATTGTTTTAAAAAGCAAGGATATTGGGACACCAGGGTTAAATGGTTCAAGTCTAGCAGCTGATGATACAGATTATGATGACTATTTTACGAGTTTAGAAAATCCAGCCGTGATTATTAATGATTTCAATAAAAGTAATGGCAAAATACTGGATAAGACGACTGGGATGAAAAATCAGTTATCGAATCTGAGTAAGATGTGGCAACGTAATGATCTTACGGGGGGAGGGCTTTCGAAAAATGCCGAGTTTGCAACAGATACTCCGCTGAAAGATGTTATTGCTGAATATTCTAAGGATGCCGATAAAGGCCAACCGGATTATATTGCTCCTGAGGAGTTTACGAATTTATGGGCTAACAAATCGGTGCCAGGGACCAACGGAAACTTGGTCAACTTACCTCAATATGTTGATAATGGGATTAATAAATATGAAATCAGTGAGGATCCAGCTAGTAATGAGTATAGTTTACAACAAAATATCCAAGATATCAGTCATTTCTATGCTAGCTTAACTGGGGACGCTGATTTTTGGTCGAGTACAGATGATATTATGAATTTAAAGCAATCATATACCGATGCTTGGCCCAATACGACGGTTAGAGAGAAGTCTAATCCAATTTATATTACTGATCCATGGGATGCGGTGTCTGATATCGTGATTAATATCGTGGCTAAAAAAGACGATCCAACCGTTAATCAAACAGTTCGCGATAAAACGAAACCCTATGCTGTTAAAGTTGATGGGAAAAAGCCAGTGGTGGCTGTTTCGATTGATCGCGCGAAAGTCTTGGATTATAATCCCAACGCCCAACATATGAATATTGACTTCCATTTTTCGGATAGCTTTTATACGGAAAAGGCGGGTAAGAAGGTTTTGGATGCAGATAAGATTCCGTATATTGTTTTAAATTATAGTGGCTTTGGTGATAAACGCTTTGATTTTAAATCAGGGGACGGTTTTTATATTGGCGATCTTGATCATCACGTATTTACGGCCAACCCGACCGGAACCGGAAACTATGTAAAAAGTATTGCAACTGAAGTGGGGGGCAACAGCCCAGAAGATTGGAATAATCGTGATGTTTTAAAATTTGGGGCCCATTTAGTAAATAATTTTACAGATACTTATGATTCTGACAACTATCCAGAATCATATAATCAAGAGATACAGGATAATGCGGGGATAACGGGTCAAACGGCAGCGGTTAGTTATACTAATCGTAGCCCAGGGACAATGTTGTTTGGCACAATGTTGATTCCGCATGGATCATATTATGCAGGTAGCGCTTCAGGGGGCCTTTATATTGGTGGGGTGGTTGCAGCCAATAATATTACGTTAGACAATGCAATTATTTCACCCGATCATGATAAATCAGTTTATGGCCGCGACCATGATTTTCCAGACATGAATGAAGGTGGTGGTGGTGGTAAACAGCCGGCCATTGATGCAGTTGACTTGGTTGATCAAAAAGCGAACCATCAACAGATTGCTAATAATGAAACCGCGAAGTTCGATTACGCTGATGGGGCTTTAACCCCCGCGCCCAACCTTGGGATTACGGGGACGTTACAGCTAACCAATATGCCTGCTCAATATGGCTTGTATTACCGGTTTAACGGTCAGGGTGACTGGCATCGGTACTCTGATGGTGTCCAAACTAAGAATACCGTCGCGTTAAATGAGACGTTGTTGGCTGATTTAAACAATCAAAGTAAGCTTAATGTGGGGGCCGTAAAATCTGAAGCCCAGCAGATTAGCTACCCACTCACTAAAACAAGTAGTATCGAATTTGCGACGACAGCTGACGCTAATGCAGCGACGATTGGCGCTGATGAAATTGAAACCACAGCGACATTTAAATTTACGTTGGAAGTAGTTGCATCCCTTGAAGTGACTGTCCCAGCTAGAATTTCGTTTGGAACAGAAACCTTAGGCCAATCTGTTGGAGAAGCCAAAAGGACTGTTGCAATCAACGAGATTCAAACTGCGCAAAAGACGATTGCTGATACCGGTACGCCGGAAGCGCCGAAAGTAGTGGTTTACAATCCGTTATTAAGCGGTTTTAATTTAAAATTAGCTTATCTGGATGCTAATGATACGAAGCAAAATCCGTTTTATATCACTAATAATTTTAAATATAACGTTAATGATGCAGTACCACTTCCGCTAGCACCAGATCAAGCGGATGGTGAGTGGATCGATGGTGTCTTAAAACGTGATTCGACACCACAGAGTTTAATCACTAAAATCAGTGATATCTCTCTTGAAAGTAGTTCGCTACAGCTTCATTTGCCGTATAGTGATACTTACAAAGTGTCATCGGAGGTGTATGAAGCGCCAATGGGGTGGCAATTAGATTTATAAAAAATTAATGGAACTTAGGCCAAGCAATGTGTGCCTAAGTTCTTTTTTGTTGTCTTTTTGACAACTGATGATATAAATTCGGCAAATAATGCTAGCTGTTAGTTAATGGTGTGAACATTATTCTAATAACTTGAAATATGGTTTATTATAATAAACTTTAATTATATTTTGATAAGCGTATAATGAAACTACATAATAAATAGTCTCAAATTAATATAAAATAAATTCTAATACATCAGTTTCTTTAGTGGTGTTTGATTAGATTGGAGGATGGTTAAGGTGAATACGAATAGTGTTTATTTGACGCAAGCCGAGAAAGAAAAATATGCATTATTCTTGGATGTTACGAATGTTAAATGGGACGAACTTCCAGTAAAAAAGCGGATTAGTATGGCCCGACAGGTTGACTATTTGATTGATGATGTGAACTTAAAGCAGGTTGCGGCCCTTTTGGATCGTAGTTACGGAAGTTTATACAATATGTATATGAGTATGGTCAGCGACTTGCAGAGTGTATTAGGTAAGAAAACGGATGATACCCGCCAACTCTTTAAAATTCCGAGTGATGTCTATCATTTTTATATGGTTAAAAATTCAGATGTCTACGATTTTGTTCAGATCTTATTACATGGTGGACAAGTTTCTTTTCAATCATTTTGGGAGCAACATCATAGTAGTAAGGCAACTGCCTTACGACATTTAAAACAGGTTCGGGATTTAATTCGGGCATTTAATGTGCGGATTGCCTATGATCCGATTCATTTGGAAGGCGACGAAAAAGCAATTCGGATCGTACTAGTGATGTTATACTGGTTAGCGGCCGGTGGTCATACTTGGGTTTTTGATGAGATCGATCAACAAGCGGCACATGAAGCGTTTGATTATGCGGTTGAAGCCTATCAATTGCAGACACCCAACTTATTAACACGTGAAATTGGGGCTTATATGATTGCTATCTCTTATTATCGAGTGATGCAAGGTAAGACGATTGAAGCAGATGATCGAATGGAGTTAATCCGTTATCCTTATCCAGATCTAACGCATGCTTATCTAGTCGCTGATTTTACGCAGGGCTCAAGTGACTTGCGCGCCAAATTAGCGCAATTGTCACCCACTCAATCGCGGTCAGAATCAGCAGGACTCTATTTTATTTTGAAATATGGCCCCGTACCGCTAAAATCAAAAGGCCGGTTTGAAATTGATGAATGCCAAATCTATAAACGCTATGTACCAGAAGTTTATTGGTTTGTTAATCATTTTCTTGAACGGACACCGGTTGATATTCAATGCTATTTGAATATTTCCGAAAGGGTTTACCATGAACTTAAAAATGCGTTATCTGTAGTGACGACTAATATTCATGTATTGGGCAACGATATGACTTCTGTGGTATCGCATCAATTAATGGAGCGCGTCAAACTTTTACGACCGAACGAACAGTTACATGCTGATATCAGTCAAACTATTGATTATTTATTATTTGAACCTGAGGCGCGGATATTTGCCGCTAATCGGGATGCACTGGTAAAGGCCTATTATAATTTGATTCGCCAATTGGTCCAACAATATCGTCCGGTGAATCGAGTCAAGGTTGCTTTAGTTGTTGAACAAGATTATTTAGGTTATATGGATCTTTTAGCAGCTTTGGAAAATATTCAATATGTCGATTTTAGTACTAGTGATGATGCGCTACGGGATGCTGATTTAGTGGTAACTACCTCAAGTATCGCTTTACCGGATTATACCAATCCGGCAGCAGTCCCATTTATTTGGCGTTTGAATGCTAACAGTGATCACTTTGCGCGACTTTACGGAATTATCCGCGAACTATGGATTCAAAAATCCCATATCGAAAATTCTGAAGCCAACTAAACACTGTGTTAATAATGAGAGGATCACCAAATCAAAGAGCAGCCCACTTTTAAAACTTAAAAGTGGGCTGCTCTTTGATTACATAGTTTTAGAATGTTGTAAGTTCAGTTCTTTAACTCGATCATCAATCATTTCGATAACTTTTTGACGATCAGCGTCGTTTTCAACAAAATCGAGGACGTCACCGTCGATTTGCATCTTAGGACTTTCATCGTAGGCTTCGTACCAGGCATCGTAACGACTGTTTAATTCTTTGTAATAGTCGTAGAGGGTTGGATCAGCATCTAATTGTTCGTAAGAACGGCCACGTTTTTGAATCCGTGAGAGCATTGTTTCGAAGCTCACACGCACGTGGATTAATAAATCGGGCCGTTTCTTATGGGCAGCAAAGGGTAATTCTTGCATCATGTTAGCTAATAATTCGTCATAAACACGCACTTCAGTGTCCGTGGCACGACCAAGATCAGCGTTCAGGTGGAAAAGTAATGAATCTTCAAAGATGGAGCGGTCCAAGACGTTATTATCGTCTGTATAGGCTTGTTTGATACTGGCAAATCGTTTATTTAAAAAGTAAATCTGCAGTAAAAAAGCATATTTAGTTGGATCCTTGTAAAATAGGGGTAATACTTCATTATCATCGACTGATTCATAAAAAGCTTCAGTTCCTAAGTGATCAGATAGATATTTGGTTAAACTAGTTTTTCCTGCACCAATTGTGCCAGCAAGTACGAGCAATGTCATCAATCTCCCTCTTTTGACTATAAAATGTATTTAAAGTAGCATCGATATACAATATATGGTGTTTTGTCGTCGAAACATCACTTAAATATTCTAGCATTTCTATGGTAAAAAGCAATCTTAGATTTTAGACAATCAAAACATAGGCAGACCATTTTAGCCGTGAATACCAAAAATCAGTTATTGTTGTTTGAATTTAAAGGTTAAATGCGGTATTCTTATTTTAAGAATTAAACACGTGAATAAGCGCCTATCTGGATTGACAGAGAGATATCGGTTGGTGGAAGGTATTGAGTCCAAAATTCCAGCGCAATAGTGGGTAGTGATGAGCTACACGGTTCCTGGCCGTTATCAGTAATTGAGGGCACCTATTATTTGTAGTGGGTGAACTTGGGTGGTACCGCGAATTGAAGTCTTTTCGTCCCAATTGAGGGATGCGAAGACTTTTTTGGTTGTTGTTAAATAAAGTCATTTTAAAAGGAGAGCGTGCAATGTTAGATATTAAAGTCATCCGTGAAAATGTTCAATGGGCAAAGGATAAGCTAGCCAGCCGTGGCGTACAAGCGACAGAAATTGATGAGGTTATCGCATTGGACGAACAACGGCGTGCGTTGATTGTCAAAACTGAAGAATTAAGAAAAAAACGGAATACCGCTTCCGAAGCAATTGCCATTGCTAAGCGGAATAAAAAAGATGCTACCGAACAAATTGCTGCCATGAAAAATGTGGGGACGCAAATCAAGACTTTGGATAGTGAACTAGCGACAGTAAAAGAAAAGGTCAACTATATTTTGGTGCGCTTACCAAACTTTCCGGATGACTCAGCGCCTGTTGGCCCAGACGAAAGTTTCAGTCGTGAGGAACGCCAGTGGGCAACACCGCGTGAATTTGATTTTGAACCCTTAGCGCACTGGGATATCGGCGAAAAATTAGGTATCTTAGATTTTGAACGTGCTGCTAAAGTTGCAGGTAGTCGCTTTGTTTATTACAAAGGTGCCGGTGCACGCTTAGAACGCGCTGTATATAATTTCATGCTCGATCAACATGCCCAAGAAGGTTACGAAGAAATGATTACGCCATATCTGGTGAATAACGAATCGATGTTTGGCACTGGTCAATTTCCTAAGTTTACCGAGGATGTTTACACGATGACTAATGAAGGTGAACCAATGACCCTAATTCCAACTGCTGAAGTGCCATTGACGAATTTCTACCGTGATGAAATCTTAGATGGCGCGCAATTACCAATTTATTTCACCGCCTTATCACCGGCTTTCCGTTCTGAAGCAGGCAGTGCCGGTCGTGATACCCGCGGTTTGATTCGGATGCACCAGTTTAATAAAGTTGAAATGGTGAAATTTACCAAACCAGAAGAATCATTTAAAGAACTAGAAAAAATGACCGCTGATGCTGAAAATATTTTAAAAGCATTGAAATTACCATATCATGTCATTACATTGGCAACTGGCGATGCCAGCTTCACATCAGCCAAGACGTATGATATTGAAGTTTGGTTACCTGCTCAAAACACCTACCGCGAAATTTCAAGCTGTTCTGATTGCACTGATTTCCAAGCACGGCGCGCACAAATCCGCTACCGGGATGAAGACGGGCATGTCAACTTGGTTCATACATTGAATGGTTCAGGTCTAGCGGTTGGCCGCACAGTCGCTGCGATTTTGGAAAACTATCAAAATGCAGACGGCAGTGTCACAATCCCAGCACCATTGGTACCGTATATGGGTGGAATGACAAAGATTGATGTAAAATAAGGGTGATAGACGATGGGAACATCGTCTTTTTTTATCTGGAATTAATTGATATAAGCTTGACAGCGGATACATTGACTGCTATTCTAATACTCGTAGCCACAATGTTATTACATAATGGTAAGCATGTGTGGGGGTTAATTGAATACGAATCAAGCAAGGTGTTATCAAAATTTTGAGCATGACTGATTGATGGATAGGACAATCCTATTTAACAATGAGTCTTTTTTTGTAGGTGGGATCTCATGGAAATTAAACGCGTTTTAAATAATAATACAGCAATTTCAACGAATCATAATGGGATTGACGTCCTATTGATGGGTGCTGGTATCGCATTTGGTAAGAAACAAGGCCAACCGATTGATATGGACAAAGTTGAAAAAACTTTCATCATAAAAGATAAGGAAACCCTCAATAAATTTACAGATCTAGTGATTGATGTGCCTTTGTCTGAAATTTCGGTCGCCGAAAAAATTATTAATTTTGCTAAAATTAAATTAGGCAAAAAATTTAGTGATATTATTTATGTCAATCTAACGGACCATATCCACACCGCCATTCGACGGTACCAAGAGGGCGTTATTTTGAGAAATCCGCTTAAATGGGATATTAAACGTTTCTATCCCGATGAATATGAGATCGGTGAAAAAGCGGTGGAAGTGATTAAAAATGAATTAGGCACACAACTCGCAGATGACGAGATGGCCTTTATCGCGTTACACTTTGTGAATGCTGAATCAGAAACGGCAGCGGATCAAAATTTAGCGTATGAAATAACAGATATCGTTAAAGAAATTGAAGGAATCGTCAAGGCTTATTATCATACTGAGTTTGATGAATCATCCTTGAATTATTATCGATTTATTACACATTTGAAATTTTTTGCACAGCGGCTATTGTTGGGAAAACATTACGATGACGAAGACGATGATTTGTTGAAGACATTACAAAAACGCTATGCAGATGCCTACCGTTGTACGGAGGAAGTCAAAACTTTTATTGATCAGAAGTATCATTATGAAATTAGTGGAACGGAATTATTATATTTAACGGTGCACATTAAGCGGCTCGTTAAAAATTTATAAAACAGGGTGTTATCCTATGGGAGCATGACCGGAGTAGTTGATTCAGACTATTCAGGTCATTTTTTTATTGAAAAGGAGCATAAAAATGGACTATCAAAAAACTGCAAAATCAATTTATCAAGCGGTTGGTGGTGAAGCCAACATTAATTCATTAACGCATTGTATGACAAGATTACGATTCAGATTAAAAGATGAAGGGCAAGTTGACGATCAGGCTGTTAAAGTTATTCCCGGCGTCATCGGAGTTAATCATCAATCTGGCCAATATCAAGTGATTATGGGCAATGAAGTTGCCAATTATTATCAAGAAGTAGTGAAATTAGGTCACTTTGATGTTGAGGAAGAGGTTCCGGAAACAACTGAAAAAATGAATCTTTTTGATCGTTTTGCTAATTTTATTTCGTCATGTATGTCACCATTAATTCCGGCGCTAATCGGTGGTGGAATGATTAAAGTAATTTTGATTTTATTACCATTGTTCGGTTGGTTAAGTGATAAAAGTCAAACTTACACGTTGTTAAGTACTTTTGGTGATGCACCATTTTATTTCTTATCCATGATGTTAGCCTTTACTGCTGCTAAGTATTTTAAAGTCAACCCAATGCTTGCGATTACAGTTGCTGGTATTATGATTCACCCGAATTTTACGGCAATGGTCGCAGCGGGGAAGAGTGTGACTTTCATGGGATTACCAGTGACTTTAGCGACTTATTCGTCATCGGTAATTCCGATCTTAATGATGGTCTGGGTGATGCAATACATTGAACGCGGCGTTGACAAGTTTTGCCCGGCTTCAATCAAAAGTATTTTAAAGCCGTTATTAGTGATTTTCATTTCGGGAGTATTGGCTTTAGTGATTGTAGGACCAATTGGCACTTACGCGGGTAAATTACTTTCAGATATTATCCTCTTCATTCAAGGTAAAGCTGGCTGGTTAGCAATGGGCTTGATGGCAGCATTTATGCCATTAATTGTTATGACTGGGATGCACTGGGCGTTTGCTCCGATTTTTCTAGCTGCTTCGATCAGTTCACCAGATACGCTAATCTTACCAGCAATGCTAGCCGCTAATATTGCCCAAGGCGCAGCAAGTATTGCCGTAGCTGTTAAAACTAAGAATAAAACAACTCGTCAAGTTGCCAGTGCTGCAAGTATTTCAGCGTTATTAGCGGGTGTCACTGAACCGGCATTATATGGGGTGACCCTTAAATTGAAGAAGCCGTTATACGCAGCCATGATTTCAGGAGGATTAACCGGAATTTTTATGGGAATTGTTAATCTAAAATCATTTGCGTTTGCAGTACCGTCTGTGATTGCGATGCCACAGTTTGTTAACCCCGCCGATGGGCAAAATTTAATCAATGCTATCATTGTATTAGTAGTCGCATTTATTTTGACGTTTATCTTAACCTATATTTTGGGATTTGACGAAGAAGTGGTGGCACCAGAATCAGCACCAGCAGTGCCAGTTGAAACGCCAATTGAATCAGGGGCTAAGGACACTAAACGGGTTGCCAGTCCAATTAGTGGTGAGCTGATTGGCTTAGAAAGTGTGAATGACGAAACTTTTGCGCAAAAGATGTTGGGTGAAGGGGTCGCCATTATTCCACAAGATAACCAAGTCTATGCACCATTTGATGGTAAAGTAACAACTATTTTTCCTACGAAGCATGCGATTGGATTAACCAGTAATTCTGGAATCGAATTGTTGGTACATGTGGGGTTAGATACAGTAGAATTAAAGGGTAAGCCATTCACGATGCATGTTACGGATCAGCAAGTTATCAAAAAGGGCCAACCGTTGATGACGGTCGATTTTAAGGCGATTAAATCGGCTGGGTATGATCCAACAACCTTAGTGATTGTTACGAACACCAATGAATTTGTAGAAGTTGTTCCAAGTGAAAAGACAACTGTTTCAAATCAAGATACAGTTATCTATACTGTTTAAGGAGGCTGATTTAAATGACAGAATTTCCAAAAGGCTTTTTATGGGGTGGCGCAACAGCCGCTAATCAACTAGAAGGCGGCTATCAAGAAGGTGGCAAAGGTTTATCAATTGCGGACGCTTTACCCGGTGGCCCAGAGCGCTTCAAAATTGTGAACCAACCTGACTTCAATTGGACATTGGATGAAAAACAATATACCTATCCGAACCACAACGGGATTGATCATTATCATCGTTTTAAGGAAGACATCGCGCTCTTTGCTGAAATGGGCTTTAAATGCTATCGTTTTTCAATTGCATGGTCGCGAATTTTCCCAAAAGGGGATGAAACGGAACCCAATCAAGCGGGGTTGGCATTTTACGATGCGCTTATTGCAGAATGTTTGAAATACAACATTGAGCCAGTGATTACCATTTCGCATTATGAAATGCCCCTTTATTTGGCACAACATTACGGTGGTTGGAAAAATAAGGCACTGATTAAGTTTTACGAACGATTTGCTGATGTTGTTTTGACACGTTATCACAAACAAGTGAAATATTGGATGACCTTTAATGAAATTAATAGTGCGTTTCATTTTCCAGTAATGGGTCAAGGATTGGTTCCTGCAAATGGGGCTAATGAAATGCAAAATATTTATCAAGCATGGCATAACCAATTTGTGGCGAGTGCCTTAGCAGTAAAAATGGGTCATGCATTAGACGAAAAGTTACAGATTGGGTGCATGATATTGTATGCAACGGCCTATAGCTATGACGCCAATCCAGTTAATCAACTAGCAACTTTGCAGCATAATCAAGATTTCAACTTCTTTTGTGGGGATGTTCAAGTGCGTGGTGAGTATCCGGCTTATACCAATCGCTTAATGAATCATTTTGGATTTGAATTCAATGATTTGGATTGGACCGATGAAGAATTAGCATTACTTAAACAAAATCCGGTTGATTACATTGGCTTTAGTTATTATATGTCGTCAACGATTAACGAAACTGCGGCTGATGCTGAATTAGCATCAGGTAATTTAATTGGTGGTGTCAAGAATCCATTTTTAAAGGCTAGTGAATGGGGTTGGCAGATTGATCCGATCGGTTTAAGAATCGCACTTAACGAATTATATAATCGCTATGAAAAGCCACTATTCATCGTCGAAAATGGGTTAGGTGCAATCGATCAAATTAACGATCAGCATGAAGTTAATGATGACTATCGAATTGATTATTTACGGGAACATATTGAAGCGATGCGCTCAGCAATTGCCGATGGTGTTGATGTGATGGGCTATACGCCTTGGGGTTGTATCGATTTAGTGAGTGCCTCAACTGGGCAAATGTCGAAACGCTATGGCTTTATCTATGTCGATTTAGATGATGCTGGACATGGGACGCTCAATCGTTACAAGAAACGTTCTTTTGATTGGTATCAGAAAGTCATTGCTAGCAATGGGGCAACCCTCTAAAAATAAATTATCTAAAAAGAGTAATGATGAGTTTTAATCATTACTCTTTTTTTGTTAAATTAAAAATAGTTGTGAATAAAGAATAGTTTGCTCTAGAAGACTTGAATTTTAGCCGGAAAAAGGTTAAACTAATTCAGTTATCATGGATATTAAATGTAATTGATTAAATAAGCTATTTGAAAAAGGGAGATTTTATCATGAAAATGATCCAAAATGAATTTAAGTTCATTGCTAAGAATCGGTTAATCATGATTTCGTTAATCGCAATCGTGTTTATTCCATTCCTGTATAGTATCTTTTTCCTCAAGTCTGTCTGGGATCCATATGGTAGTACTGGTGAGCTGCCAGTTGCTGTTGTTAATAACGATCAACCAGCCACTTACAACGGTGAAACGTTAAGCGCTGGTGACGATATGGTTAAAGAATTAAAGAAAAATGACCAACTTGGTTGGCGCTTTGTTTCAGCTAAAAAAGCACAACAAGGACTTAAAGATAAGGAATACTATACGGTTGTTACCTTACCGAAGAATTTCTCTGCTAACGCTGCTACGGTTTTGGACAAGAATCCTAAGAAGATGCAGATCCAATACAAAACTAACGATTCATTGAATTTTATCGGTGAAGTAATTAGTGAAATGGGTGCTAAGGAATTGAACACCCAAGTTCGGGAAACTGTCACGAATGCTTACGCTAAAGTGATGTTCAAACAAGTGAAAACTGCCGGTAAAGGGTTCAGTACGGCTGCCAAGGGTGCTAAACAATTAACGGACGGCTCGGTAACCTTGTCAGATGGTTTGAACGTTTATACAGCCGGTGTTGCCCAAGTTAACGATGGTATCATGACGATGAAAACCAGCGTTGTCCCATTGTCAGACGGGGTTAAGCAGTTAGCTGATGGCTCAAACACACTTAACAACGGCTTACTATTATTAGATAGCAAGACGGGTGCACTCGCATCAGGCGCAAGCCAATTAGATAATGGTGCTAGTCAATTAAACGCTGGTCTACAAACATTAAACAGTAAGACAGGTGCGTTAGCATCAGGTGCTGGCCAATTAAACGACGGTGCCAATAAGTTGAATGCGGGCGTAACAGGATATACGAATGGGACATCTGATTTAAATGCTGGTTTGAAGAAATTGGCGGATAGTAATAGTAAAATAAATGAAGAAATTAGTGGATTACCTGCTGGTGTCACAGCATTAAAAGCTGGTAGTCAAAAAATTTCTGCTGGTTTACAAACTATGCAAAAGAAATTAAATGAGAATCCAACATTTGAAAATGAAGCAACATATAACGAGGCTGTGGCCCAATATTCATCAATCAATGGACTCATTTCACAGGTAGAAGCTACAATTCCAGCTTTACAAAGTGATTTGAATGCTATTCCAGATCAAGTTGCTACAACGACCGATTTCGACGCAAAAGCACAAGGCATCATTGATACTGAAAAGCAAGCTGGAATTGTCTTTACGGCACAACAAGAAGCCGGCATTAAAGCCAAATTGTCAGAACAACTTAAAGTATCTGCTAAAGACGAAGCACAACAAATTGTTGGTGGTATTAACGCTAAGATTGACGCTCAAAAACCAACTGCTGATGAATATGCTAAGTTAACCAAAGCTGTTAACGGCTCATTATCAATGCTTTCTAACTTAAAACAAATTCAAACAGGCTTAAACTATCAAGATAGTGCTAACCCTGGATTAGTAGTGGGTATCCAACAAATAGATGCCGGAATTGGTGAGTTAGAAACAGGCTCACAAGCCATCGTTACAGGATTGAACGAATATACAACCGGTGTTGCAACAGCCGCAGCTGGGGCTAATAAGCTAACAAGTATGAATGGACAACTTGTTTCAGGTAGTTCACAACTTGCTGCTGGTACAAACCAATTAAATGGTCAAATTCCTGCCTTAACAGGTGGTGTGAGTCAATTAGCAAATGGTTCGTCTGCACTTGCTGCTGGGACTGGTGCTTTAAATGCCCAAGTGCCGCAATTAACGAGTGGTGTTGGTCAATTAGCGACTGGTTCAACAGCCTTGAACAATGGTCTTGGTCAATTAAATGGTCAAATTCCAACGTTAACAAGTGGTGTCGATCAGTTAGCTAACGGAACTAATCAGTTGACCGATAACTCTGGTCAATTAACTGACGGTGCTGGTCAATTAACTGATGGTAATCAGACTTTGGCATCTGCATTAAAATCGGGGGCTAACCAGGTCAATAATATTAAATTAACGAATAAGACTGCTGATATGTTTGCTGCCCCTGCGGAATTAAAACATGCAAATTACAGTTATGTACCAAACTATGGTCATGCTCTAGCACCATATGTTCTTTCAGTGGCATTGTTTGTGGGCGCAATCGTCTTCAACTTTGCTTATCCAATTCGGAAGATCTCAATGACTGGTCAATCATCAACAGCATGGTTCTTAAGTAAAATTACGGTGGGCGCTTTAGTCGCTACCGGAATGGCAATTATTGAACCAGCATTGATGATGGTTGCTGGTTTGTCGGTCGATCACCCAGGAGAATTTTTCTTAATGTCGATCACCTTCTCGCTTGCATCGATGTCGATTATCATGTTCTTATCAATGACGTTTGACAATCCAGGTCGATTTGTCGCGATGGTTCTTTTGATGTTACAATTAGGGGGTTCAGGTGGGACCTTCCCAATGGAAATTACGAACCATTTCTATAATGTCATCCATCCATTCTTGCCAATGACCTACTCAATCTTGGGCTTCAGAGAGGCCATTACATCTGGGCTAGGTTCAGGCCAGATTGTGCAATCATTCTTGATTCTCTTGGCCATCATTGTTGTTGCATTAGTTCTATTATGGTTAGGGATGAATCATTTACAAAAAATCGGCAACGCTGGTCGTTCACAGATTGATAACAATCAAGAATTACAAGCTGTCGAAAAATAAGTAAGTAAAGAGCCCGTTAGCATGTAGCTAACGGGCTCTTTTTTTGTATGTTTAGGTATTTTTAACGTCTAAAAAAGTATATCCGCGGCGATCATAACGATTGCGACTTTTAGAATATTCAATTGGTTGACCATTATCAAGATAGACGACTTGTTCGACTTCCAAGACTGGGTCAGTCGGTGCACAATCGAGATACGCTTGATCATATTCGTCAGCTTTGTCGGCTTGGATATTCCGAAAGGCTCCGGCAAAGGTGAGATGCAGGGATTCTTTAAGATACGTGTAGATTGAATTTTTGAGGACTTCGTCGGTTAATCCAGGGACAAGACTTACTGGCATGTAGGTGTGTTCCAAAACACTGTTAATGCCATCGATAATCCGGAGGCGAATAATTTGATAGACGGGTTGTTGTTCAGTAAGCATTAAACGCGCCTTAACTTCCGGAGTTGGAAAAATAACCTCGAACATAATAATTTTACTCGAAAGGGTTTTGCCGATATCGGCTAAATCATGCGACATCCCGTGATACTGGTCTGCAGGGGCCGTTGATTTGTCCCAAAATGAATGATCTAATACTTTTGTGCCGGCTCCCCGCCGTGATAGTACAAGGCCTTCCATCGTGAGAATGGTCATCGCTTTTTTAATGGTCATTCGGCTGGCATTGAATTCTTGAACTAAGTCTGTTTGATTGGGTAACAACGTATTGGCAGGGTAGCGTCCTTGTTTAATCCGTTGTCGAATAATATTGGCAATTTCTTCGTATTTTGGCAAAAAAATACCCCGCTTTCTATTTATAGTTTAGTAGAAATAGCAGGGTAAAACAATCTTTAGTTTGCTAATGGATCTTTTTGGCGATCAAGTAGTTTAATGAATGGGAACCAGATGAGGCCAACTAGCACAACATCTACAAGTTGTAAGATTCCACCGAGAACTGAGTTAGTTGCGAGCATACCACTAAAGAAGATAGGCACCGTCCATGGTACGGAAACCCCGGTTGGTGCAGGAACTAAGCCAATGGCCATTACGGTGTAGTTAATTGCCGTGACAATCAAAGGAGCAATCAGCCAAGGAATGAAAATTGTGGCATTCAAAACAATCGGGAATCCAAAGATGACTGGCTCGTTAACGTTAAAGACCGCTGGGGCCAAAGCTAAACGACCAACATCTCGGTATTGCTTTTTCTTCATGACAAAGGCCATCAATAAGACGACTGCTAATGTCATCCCAGAGCCACCAAGACCAACGGTGAAGGTTTCCATAAATGGCTTGGTAACAATGTGTGGCAATGCATGACCGGCTTTATAAGCTTCTAAGTTTTCAAGCATCAAAGTATTCCAGATGGGATCCATTACAGAGTTGACGATAATTTGCCCGTGAAGGCCAAAGAACCAAAGCAATTGAACGAAGAATAATGCAATTAAAGTTGCTGGTAGACTGCCGCCTAATCCGACTAATGGTTTTTGAATAATTTCATAAATGACGTCGTGTAAGTTAACGTGGAACAATCCAGTAACAGCGGCCTGCACGGCTAAGAAAATAGTTAACGTTAAAATTGAGGGAATTAAGGCTGCAAATGATTTAGCAACTGCAGGTGGAACACCATCGGGCATTTTAATTTGCCAACCTTTTTTAGTAATTCGGCAGTAAATTTCTGTTGCGATAAACGCGGCAATCATGCCGATAAACATCCCTTTGGCACCGAGACGATCAAGACTTAAAACCCCGCTGACTGCCACGCCTTTATCGGTAGTCATCATAAATGGGGTGAGAATTAGGAAACTTGCGAATGCAACTGCACCGCCGAAAATACCGTCTACATCATAAGAATTAGATAGATAATAACCAATTCCGAAAGTAACGAAGACTGTCATAATTGACATAGTGGCGTTTTGACCGTTACCAAGCAGTTGCGTCAGGGTTGTTTTGGTGGCATCGTTGAAAAATGGCAGGTTAGTAATGACGACGATGATTGAGCCAAACATTGTCAATGGGAATGAAAGCATAAATGCGTCTCGCAGAACAGTTAGGTAACGATTTTGTCCCAGTTTGTTTGCAAAAGGCATGATTTTCTTGCTAAGCGTGTCCATAAAAGTATTCACGTAGAGCACCGTCCTTTAAATGTGTTTGCAATCGATTACATCCCAAATATAGCACGCTTTTTTTAAAAAGTCTAGACATTTAAATAAAAGAGTTGGTTTTTATTAGTGGAGTTGATATACTGAGATTATTCAAACGACAAGGAGTGCTAGTGATGACTTTTTATAATTTTCCCCAAAACTTTTGGTGGGGTTCAGCGGCCAGTGGTCCTCAAACAGAAGGCCGCACTGATGGTGATGGTAAGGGTGATAATATTTGGGACTATTGGTATCAACAAGCACCAGAGAAATTTTTTAATCAAGTGGGGCCAGGGCGCACCTCGGATGTTTATCAGCAATTCAAAAGTGACGTCCAACTAATGAAACAAACCGGTCACAATAGTTTTCGAACATCAATTCAATGGAGCCGGTTGTTTCCACAAGGTACGGGGGCGATTAATCAACAGGCGGTTGATTTTTATAATGTATATATCGATGAACTAATTGCAAATGGCATTGAACCATTTATGAATTTATACCACTTTGACATGCCCCTAGCACTCCAAGCAAAGGGTGGTTGGCGCAACCGGGAGACAGTTGACGCTTACAGCCATTATGCAGAAACGTGTTTTAAGCTGTTCGGTGATCGGGTTAAAAAATGGTTTACGCACAATGAACCAATTGTACCAGTGGAAGGTGGATACTTATATCAATTCCACTATCCGGCTGAAGTCAACCTAGCCCATGCTGTGCAAGTTGGTTATCATGAGACATTAGCAAGTGCGTTAGCAATTCAAAAATATCACGCGCTCAACCTAGATGGTCAAATTGGGATTATCCTCAACTTAACCCCCAGTTATCCAAGAGATGCCACGAATCCAGCGGATGTGAAGGCGGCCCGAATTGCCGATGCTTTTTTCAATCGATCATTTTTAGATCCAGCGGTAAAAGGTGAATTTCCAGCAGATTTAGTGGCGATTTTGAAAGATCTAGCAATACTGCCAACGTACCAACCAACCGATTTAGCGCTCATAAAAGCTAATACTGTAGATTTATTAGGAATTAATTATTACCAACCACGACGAGTGAAAGCTAAGGAAACACCAATCGATCATACCAATGGACCGATGCCAGATGATTTCTTTGATAATTATGATATGCCAGGTAAGAAAGTTAATCCGTACCGTGGTTGGGAAATCTATGCACGAGGGATTTACGATATTTTAACCAACGTTCGTGAAAACTATGGAAATCTGCCCTGCTTTATCTCTGAAAACGGAATGGGGGTTGAAGGTGAGGAACGGTATCGTAATCCAGCTGGCCAAATTGAAGATGACTATCGGATTGAATTTGTACAGGATCATTTGAAATACGTGTACCAAGCACTTCAAGAAGGTAGCAACTGTCTGGGATATCACATGTGGACATGTATGGATAACTGGTCATGGACGAATGCTTACAAGAATCGGTATGGCTTAATTGCAATCGATTTGGACCATGATTGTCAACGGACTATCAAGAAATCAGGGTATTGGTTTAAACAAGTTGCTGACCAGAACGGCTTTGAAGCGTAATCTAAAAAGATGACTCGAGTGAGTCATCTTTTTTTGTGGACTTGACACGCATCAAGTTCTTTTGATGGCCTTCTTTTTATAATAGGAAGCATGATCAAGTATTTGGAAAGAAGGTTGTTAATTGAAATTGCAAAGATGGATTCAATCCGTTAAGAATCAAATTGCCTTAATTGTTGGGATACTGATTGCCGCCGCATATGGTTGGCAATGGCTTGGTGGGGTACCAATTGTGATGCGTGGTTTATTATTGGTGGCTTCTATACTGGGTATCGCACCGATTTTTGTGCAAGCTTACCAAGCGTTAAAAGTAAAAGTTATTAGTATTGATTTATTAGTGACAATTGCCGTGATTGGCGCATTTATTATTGGTGAATTTAATGAATCGGCGATTGTTACGTTCCTCTTTTTATTTGGTAGTTATCTTGAACAACGGACATTGAGGAAAACACGTGAATCGATTCGATCATTATCAGAAATGGCACCTCAAACAGCACAAGTATTGAATGTAGATGGAACCATAACTGAAGTTGCTGTTGATGAAGTTACAATTGGTGCACAAATATTGGTCAAAGCAGGCGCTCAGGTACCAGTTGATGGACAAGTCACCCGAGGTCGCGCTTATGTCAATGAAGCTAGTATCACAGGCGAAGCGCAGTTGGTCGCCAAAGAAATTGGAGATGCAGTTTATTCCGGGACGCTTGTTGATAATGGGACATTAACTGTTATGGCAGCAAAAGTGGGAGATGACACGACGTTTGCCCAAATTGTTGAACTGGTAGAAGAGGCCCAAGACAGTAAATCATCGGCGGAAAAATTTATTGATCGGTTTGCGACGTATTACACGCCAGCTGTTTTGGGATTGGCAGTCATAATTGGCCTCATGACCCATGATTTTAAACTAGCTATTACAATTCTTGTGCTCGGTTGTCCTGGGGCTTTAGTGATTGGCGCACCAGTTTCGATTGTTGCGGGTATTGGAAATGGCGCCAAAAATGGGGTCCTGATAAAAGGTGGCGAAGTCGTCAATACAATGGCTGGTATCGACACGGTGGTCTTTGATAAAACAGGAACGTTAACTAAAGGTGATACTGCAGTATCACACGTCAAATTTTATACACCAGCACAGCGCGAAGTGCTTGCGCGTACTGCTGCCGTTGAAGCACAATCAGATCATCCTTTGGGTAAGGCGATTAGCCGCTACGCAGGAGAACAAGGGTTGCATGATTTGCCAACCGTTACGCATATTGAAACGCTTAAGGGGTTAGGGGTGCAAGCGGTGATTGATGGTCAAACAATCCGTGTTGGTCGGGCGAAGTTGATGACTGACGCAGGTCTCCAACTAACAGATGAGCAAGCTGCAACCGTCACGAAAAACCAAATCGCTGGTCAATCAACGGTGTTAGTCGCCGTTGAGCAACAAATTGTGCTTATTATTGGGATTGCCGATACAGTTAAGCCGGAAGCAAAAACTGCTATCGCCAGTTTAAAAAAGAATGGTATTAAACAGCTAGTCATGTTAACCGGTGATAATGAACAAGCGGCCAACGCAATTGCACATGAAGTGGGAATTACTGAGTTTCATGCCAATCTTTTACCGGCAGAGAAAGTCGATTTCATTCAGGATTATCAGGCACAAGGTCAAAAAGTTGCTTTTATTGGTGATGGCATTAATGATAGTCCCGCACTGGCTTTAGCGAATATTGGGATTGCGATGGGGTCGGGGACAGACGTCGCAATTGAAACGTCGGATATTGTGTTGATGCGCTCAACCCTTTCAGAAGTCGTATACGCTGATTACCTCGCCAAGGCGACGGCCCGTAATACGGTACAAAATATTGTCATTGCAGTCGGGACAGTTGTGTTACTTCTATTAGGCTTAATTTTAGGCTATGTTCAGATGGCCAGTGGAATGTTTGTGCATGAAATTAGTATTTTAGCTGTGATATTCAACGCAATGCGTTTAATGCGATTTAAAATACGTTAAAAATTGACAGTCATCAATTTTTAACGATTTGCTAGGCAGTATAATAAGGTTAATCAATTAAAAGGTGGTTATTAAAATGGCAAAATTAGTTATGCAATTGGATGAATTATCATGTCCATCATGTATGCAAAAAATTCAAGCAGGTGTTAGTCAACAAACTGGAGTCGAATCGGTTAAAGTTCTCTTTAATGCTAGCAAAGTTAAAGCGGAATATGATGCGCTCGTTACCGATCCAGAGCAACTGACACAAGTGGTGACCGATTTAGGTTACAACGTGCAAAGCTTTAAAGTGAAATAGGAGGATCATTAAATGTTAACAAACGAATCAATTGAACATCGCTATCAAGCGGAAATCAAACAAGCGGATATCGATCATCATGTACCAACCGCAGGTGCGATGACTGGCCATATTATGGCTAACTTAACCATTCAGCGGCGCAAATTACAACAAATGAAGTGGTACGCTAAAGGAAGCAATAATCAAGATTTTAAGGCACAATTAGCCACATTATTGGTGGAAAATGATATGCTGTTGGAAAAGACGGCCGAACGTCTTTTGGACGAAGATGAAGTGATCCCAACGACGCAAGCAGAGTACACCGAGTATGGGATGTTGACTGAAGATCCTCGGATTAAATATTGGGATATATCAGCGATGATTGCGGAGCTGATTACTGATTTCAATACAGCAAACTTGTTTGTTTCACGGGCAATCAAGCTAGCCCAAAAAGAAGAGCGGTTCGCGTTGGCGGCTGATATGGTGGCGCTAATGGGATATCAACAACACCAAATCCGCGTATGGCAGAGTCAACTTGGTAAAGATGCTCGTGAAGGCTTAGAGGAAGACGACGATTAATATAGAAGGAAGTGGTTGAAGTGGTTGCTGAACAACATATTTGTGCCGAAATAGTACCGATTTTTAGTTATTTAGATCAAGATAGTTTGGTTAAAATCTCAGCAATCACACGCCATGAACAAGTTAGCAAGGGTGCATTGGTGATGAGCCCGACCGATCAAAAACGGTTGGTGATTCTAGCACAGGGTAAGGTGAAGGTTTATCAGCTTTCATCAGCTGGTAAAGAACAACTATTGCGCATTATGGAACCGGGTGATTTTGAAGGTGAGAAATTACTTTTTAAGGCACAAGATGAACCGTTGTACGGGGAAGCTTTACAAGATAGTGTAATCTGTACCTTGTCACGGGCGGCCTTTCAGAAGTTACTGTTGACTTATCCAGCAATCAGCTTAAAATTGCTGGAAGCCATTACTGATAAGATGGCTCGTTTAGAAAAGCAGGCGAATCTAATCAATATTGAGTCGATTGAATCGCGAATCGTTACGTATTTAATTGATCTAACAAAGGCGAACGGTGAAACACATGTAACAATTCCAATGAAGCTAAAAGAATTGGCTACTTATATTGGAACAACACCAGAAACTTTATCACGAAAGTTGAAACATTTGGAAAGTGATGGTTTAATTGAACGACAAGGGCGAAAAATTAGGTTATTAGACTATGAATATTTAGAAGATTTCTATTAAGTATAAGAATGTTGCAGAATAATGCAGCATTTTTTATCTATACCGATTTTAAAAAAAGTGGAATAAAGCTTAGCTTAAAAGTATTATAAAGAACAGTCAAAGGCGAATATAAGTCGGAAAGTTTGGCTAATCTTAATTGGATTTTCAATATTTATACAGTATTCCTAATTTTTTGAAATTAATGATTGACGTTGTCCTACTAGGATGGTAAGATATTTTATGTCGTCGAGAGATGAGAATGTTGCAAAATATTGAATAATTATTGTTTGAAATAATTATTGACATTTAATTTTGTGCATGATAAGATATTTTCTGTTGCTTGTGGACTTCTAACGCAGTAGACAAGCGATTTATATCCGAGGTAGACCTTTGAAAACTGAACAAAGTTTCGACAAACCAAATGTGTAGGGTCGCCCT
>NZ_AYZB01000031.1 GCF_001436415.1 Latilactobacillus graminis DSM 20719 | reverse complement strand
CCAGATCCAACACCTGAACCAGTCCATGTTATCAGTGGTAGTGAATCAAATAATTTTGGGTTGTATGGTGATTGGGGATCAGCTGTTGCAGCGGCGAAAAAAGAATTAAATAGACAGATTATGACGGGCAATCCGCAATATAGAAATTATACAATTGTAACAGTTTATTATTCAGATGGTAGCGAGAAATATGCACTTACATTATCATAAAATACAAAAGACAACGTTTAAAAATTGAACGTTGTCTTTTTTTGTGAAAAGGGGAAGATTTTATGCATAGGATTAGAGCTGCACCTGACACTTTGTGTCAGGTGCTCTTTTTTTCAAAAAAAATAGAAATGGGGATACATCGTGTTAAAAAAATTTATTAAGAGTAAGGTT
>NZ_AYZB01000030.1 GCF_001436415.1 Latilactobacillus graminis DSM 20719 | reverse complement strand
TGCATGATTAATACCGCATTACCCTTTATTGCTTTAGGTTTATACTTCGACTTAAAAACATCATTCTCTATAAAAATCCAAATACCGTAATCATAGTTTTTGTAATGTCGAATATCTTTCACTGAAACGCGGCACCGCCCCCTTATTTGCTGAAATGCCATTAAATTACCTACTTTCCTAGTTAAATTGTTCTCAAAAACATGAAAACAAAAAGAGGCTATAACCTTTGAAAGTTATAGCCCCACATTAAATGGTCAACCGTTTATTGCTGCCATAGACCTATTTTTCTAATCGACCACGCACATAAATGCTCTTGCTTGTGTGACCATAACGATCCATATATGCGTTGTCGCACGTATAAATCGTGATAATCTTGTCGCCCTGATCATCGTCAACAATTTGCCCCTGACTTTGCGGCCAATCATGGTGAACCTCTGTGACAACGTAGATGAATTGTCCCTTGCTGGTCGTTACTTTGATTTTGTTGCCTAGACGAACATTTGTTAAGTTGTGTAACAAGTTGCCCCTAGCGGTCATATTATGGCCCGCTAAAGCAAAGTTCCGTAAACCAGCCTCTTGGTTAGGTTTGACTGTGACGACACCAACAGCCATCTTCTCACTCGAAACACCCTCTAGAATTGGTAGGGCGATATTAACCGCTGGGATCTCAACTGTTCCAACCCCATATTTTTTAATGATTGCGTCCCGATAAGCAGCCCAGGCATCATCATATTCAAAGTTCTGGATATCGGTGTCATATCGCTGCCCTTTTACAGACGTCTTCAAGTGATTTTTCACATAACGAACTGACTTACTCTGCTGGTATCGGAGGTATAAATCACGGCCATAAAAAATACCGCTCCCCATCACCAATATTGCGCTAAGCAGAAGCATCAGTTTGCCAGCTTTTCTCTTAAACATATTATTTAGTCGCTTTTTTATTTTTGAAAAGTAAATAAATGCCAAATGCGAACATCAACACACCTGCAATTAATAGGTACATTGCATTTTGTTGACGTTGTTGGCCAGCTTTTAATAATGCTTTAGGAGTTAATTTATCGTGCATTGTTACTGAAACAGATTTACCATTCACAACATCAAATTCAATGTCGTTAGCGACTTCATAGCCGTTAGGTGCGATCACTTCATGCAATGTATAGTGGCCGTCAGCTAATTTAATGTGTTTTGCTTCATTAGTTGAAGTCCATGTAATATGCGTGCCGTTGTC
>NZ_AYZB01000029.1 GCF_001436415.1 Latilactobacillus graminis DSM 20719 | reverse complement strand
TTTAAGTCGAAGTATAAACCTAAAGCAATAAAGGGTAATGCGGTATTAATCATGCAGGGAACAGGGAAGATTCAAACACAATACATCGGGACTTTTACAATCCAGAGATGTTTGCGAGGCGAACAATTCACCCAAATTAAAATACAAAAAGATTAATAAAACGGAGGAATTTAATTATGTGGGCAAAAAAATTATTGGAAAATCCAATTTTTAACTAT
>NZ_AYZB01000028.1 GCF_001436415.1 Latilactobacillus graminis DSM 20719 | reverse complement strand
ATATTTTGCGTTAACCATTCTGTCATTAATGATTGGTTCGTATAGTAACCGTAGTATGCAATTAACGACATCTTTTTCATTAATGCTGTATCTGTATTGGCAACTGAGTACCCAGGATTATCACCCATGTTAATTGGTACACCCAATTGAATACAGAAGGCTGTCTCTCCGTTAACTCGTTTTCCAAACCAACCTAAACCTTCTTGATA
>NZ_AYZB01000027.1 GCF_001436415.1 Latilactobacillus graminis DSM 20719 | reverse complement strand
TACTACGGTTACTATACGAACCAATCATTAATGACAGAATGGTTAACGCAAAATATACTTTGGGAAGAACAAGGAAATACATTAACTTCCGCAGTGACGCCAGGTAACTATGCTAGCTTCAAAGCAAATGTTATGGCTCAGGTAAATAAATTTTACCAAGAACCATCGTTTAATAAACAGCAATATACCTTGTATCTTGGAAAACCATTAACCATTACTGATACAACAGGTGCATTTAGTAACTACAAAGACAATGCCACAACGAATACTGCTGGTGTAAAAGTAACAAAATCAGGTAACAATGTTACGTTGACAGCAACTAAAGATTCGCAAGATGGTATCGTCAAGTTTAAGTATAATATTGATGATTCATATGCTGGTACTCCAATGGTTTACACGAAGCCTGGTGTTCAAGGTGTTATGGTAGGTCGTGTAAACGATCCTGGTAGAGCACAACTTAGTGTTCATGTTATCAAGCAAGGACGCGTGCGTTTGCACAAATCTGATGTTGAAACAGGCAACACGCCACA
>NZ_AYZB01000026.1 GCF_001436415.1 Latilactobacillus graminis DSM 20719 | reverse complement strand
AGCTTAACGGCATAATAAAAATCATTTGAAACATTTGCTTCAAATTGGCCATCCTTGGTAGTAAATGTTTCTGAGAACGTTTGTCCGTCCACTGTTACAGTGTAGCTCGTTGCACCACTAACACTGTTACCGCTTAGTTTGCCTTGCACTGAGTCATATGCTAAGGATTTAATGGGCGCTGTTGTATCACTGTGATCTTCATTAAATTG
>NZ_AYZB01000025.1 GCF_001436415.1 Latilactobacillus graminis DSM 20719 | reverse complement strand
AATCCAAAGAACCTGGTAACCCAGACAGAGTTTAGCAATCAAAAAACAATGCAAATCTTTGAAGAAAAAGTCAGAGACTCACTCGCGCAGCATAAGCAAGTGATCTATAAGGTAACACCAATTTTTAGAGGAAACGAATTAATGCCGCGTGGCGTATGGTCGCAAGCAATTTCCACTGATAAGACACTTAATTTCAACGTCTTCATTTGGAATGTTGAACCCGGTATCTCTTTTGATTACACGTCCGGACGTGGCCACAGCGACCCAACTATGCA
>NZ_AYZB01000024.1 GCF_001436415.1 Latilactobacillus graminis DSM 20719 | reverse complement strand
AAATTATTTGATTCACTACCACTGATAACATGGACTGGTTCAGGTGTTGGATCTGGAGTCGGCGCTGGCGCGTTGTTGTTATTGTTTGTTGTACCACCACCGTTACTTACTGGTGGTGTATAGCTCCCGCCGCCGTTGTTGTTATTAGCTACTGGTGCGGCTGCCGACGCCCCACCAGCTGGTTGTGGTGTCGTTGCTGCTGATTGAGCGGAACCTTGTTGAGTACCAGCTGATGTTGCTTGTTGATCTTGAGCTGCTGCTTCAGTAGTTGATACTTCAACAGCGCTTGATGCTTGATCAGCTTCAACTTTTTTACTTTCAGATTCCTTCTTTTCAGAAGATTCTTTAACGGCCTTTTTCTTGGTGGCTTTTTTAGATTCATTTTTTTTATTTGATTTCTTTGAACTGGCAACTTTTGAAACCTTTACTTTATCGTTTGAACTACTTGATTGCTTTTCAGTATTCCCACATGCTGCTAGTGTCAATGTTGCGATTAATAAACTCCCCATTAAGAATCCCTTAACTTCTTTTTTCATACTAATCTCTCCTTTTTTTGCTGAATAACCTTACTGTTATCCTGTTTGAATTTGATCGGCATATTTGTTGGCCTTACACTTTCGACTTCCCCATCTTTTAAAGCTAAATAGTAACCACCGCGAAAGATAATTGTATATTTTATACCTAATTCTAAATTAATTGACTGTCCAAGTCCGTTAAGGAACGGTAGCTTAACTTGACCATTACAACCTAGTACACAATCATTCATTGTCACTTTCACCTAAATAGTGAATTATTTTAGCGCCACCGGCTTCATGTGTGATCTCGAACTGATTCTCACGTTGAACAATTGAACATATCACCATTTTATCATTTGCTGATAATTTTTGCCCCTCAATTTTAGGAACTCTTTTTTCAATAGTTGAGAGTCTTACATAGTAAGACTTTTCGTTTATCATATAGTCTTTGATTTCTGACCATACCTTTTTCAACCGACTTACGGAATATACACTTTTCGTTACACTTACTCCCATTTTCGTATTCTCCCTACTCACATATTATTACGTATCCAGAAACTAAAATAGCTATCCATAGTGGAATCACTAAAATTAAACCATTAATAACACCAGCAAAAAAGTTTTTTTGTGGTAAAAGAATCTTATCTAAAATCAAATAATTAACTCCAAATATCTTATTTTTAGTCCTCAATTTAAGCGCTGATCCCAAACAGTAATACTTCAACATAAGAACACTAATTTTTTTGATAAACGTCAATTTATAGAACTTTTTGGGGTAAGAAATTTGCTACGGATCAGCACCTAAATTGAAGACTAAAGTACCTTTTCGGTTTAATAAAACCAGCAAAGACAGTGTAGCTTTTTAATTATTTGATTAACCAATTTCTTTGCGCACCGCGGTTCTATTTTTAAGGAAGTGCGCATTGTCATTTTTCCGTTTGATTTTGACTAGCGAATGGTGAATTCTTTTGTCTTCCAAACTAATTAATCAAAGTATGCTGGCTTTATTAAACCGAAAAGGTCTCAGTGGAGCACATTCATTTTGTATATTTTTTTTCAAAACACTTTCGCAAATCTTCATCTTTTTTCTAGTTAGCTTTAAGTAGCCACTCCGCAGTATTAGTAATCTGTATTGGAAGGAATGTGTCCCAACGCACCCGCTTTATCATCACGAATGCTATTGACTTTAAAAAAGAAGCTAAATAAGAAGATTACGGCGTGGCTACTTAAAACTAACTAAAATTTTGTTTACTACTTTTTTTGAAAAATAATCGTCTGAAGGTTGGGCCCGTCATACTTGTACTTGATACCAACGACTTCACTTCTGTGTAGTTGCGCCAAGAGCAACACTCTTTGATCAGGGCCAATCTTTTTTTTCTCGATATAGGAAAGCAAAGGTATTTCTCTCATATGCTCTATTCGCATATACGCGATCACTTCTGTTATTAGTGGTGTTTCTTTGGTTCTTAACATTTCTTTACCTCTCTTTGTGTGATTATTATATGCAACTTTCGCGTTGTGATTTGCGAAGATAGTAACGGCTTTTGGTTTTGAGCCGTCTGACCTAAACGACACTCAAAGCGCTTATCCAGATTATGGCTTGATCTGAAACCTACGTGATCCATATTCAGCAACCTTTTTTTAAGAAAAGATTCTGTTAATGATCCCTTGTACTGCGCGAGTGAAGAACGAGATTTGGCATGTCCCGCTAACCTACGAAGTCTATATTCATCTAACGTTGGGAGCTATGGCCGATTTCCCCCGAATTAGTATATTTACTAAAACAAAGCGTCGGCGCTCACAGCAGCTCGTTAATGTTAATGACTTCTCGTAAATAATCCTAGCCGTCCCATGTATGAGTTTGATGATCGTGTTATTCCGCTATGACAGCTACGTAGCGGCACGATTTATGTTCAATTGTCAAAGGGCGGTGGTACCAAATCTTTTGCGAATCGATAAAAGAATTTTTTTGAAATAATTATTGCTCGATATTTGGATTAGAATATCTTCGCAAATCACAACGTGAAAACCGGCGTTACTTATTTTTATATTTTACAATTTGCAGCGGTTGGTCTTTTGCACTTCGTTTAGCAATTAGTTTGCCTTTAAAGTTATTGACCGACCGTGCTTTTTGAAAAATTTTGTGCCCTGGGACGACTCTATTTAAATCATCTCGATAACCAAATAGTCCATTTTTCAAATTTATAAAGATCGTTCCAGTAAAGATTCGTACTGAGTATGCTTCTCTTTGAAACTGCTCAAATGAACACTCTACTGTCGTAATTGGATAACGCTTATGTTTCATTACTCGACCTCCATATATTTGTGAAACGTACACCATTTTTGGTATACTTATTAATGTACTAAAC
>NZ_AYZB01000023.1 GCF_001436415.1 Latilactobacillus graminis DSM 20719 | reverse complement strand
GGCGAAATTGATACAATGACGAGAGAAGGCGGAGGAGCGTGGAAGAAATGATTAATTTAATTACACAATTACAAGCAACTTTTCTACTAGAAAACTATCGAAGTGAGACCGTTGGCGACATTTTGCAAGGCAAATTTATTCAACCTGTTAGCGCTAATAACTTTCTTGCAATCGACAATACAAACGAAGATGCATACGCAGTTGAATTTAAACCCCTTTCTCAAGCTGTTAACTGGCTGAACGGTAAGTTTGAGCTTAACGACTATTTCAAAGGTATGGTGAATGAAGACGGTGAAGTTGTAGAAGTGCAAAAGCATCAAACGCACATCGTTATCAGATTGATTGAATGCCTGTAATATCAGTGGTATAATAAAGATACACAAAAAGGAGCCATGCTCGAACATGACCCCCGAAGTAAGCAGACCGCTAAGCGGTTGACGTCTATTAGATAGAAATAGCTATCCTAACTCTGCCAAAAGTTATCGGGACGGCTATTTTTTTATTGTCTTATAGAGGTTTTGCCAAGCAATAACAAGTTTTGTAATGGCATTAGTCAGCTTTTCAACTGCCAAAATGATTGCCGTTACACCACTAATTACTGCTAGGATTATCCCAAAAAACAACTAGGCTACTCCTTTCTGTAGATTCTGGACACTCTGCAAGAACTGCATAAGCACCACCACCTGACATCAAGTTTTGCCAACCGTCTTAACTTTCTGCTTACATATATTATACCATAGAAAACCGCCCAAAACACTATTATATCAGTGTTTTGGGCGGTTTTTAGTTTCTTTATTTTTGTTTGAGGGGTAGCCGTAGTAGGTCACACAAAATTCGTGTGACCTACTACGGCATAACGTTGGTCGCGCTCCAGCCACCACCACCGCGCACCCAACGTGGCGGCCG
>NZ_AYZB01000002.1:71369-153912 GCF_001436415.1 Latilactobacillus graminis DSM 20719 | reverse complement strand
TTTGTCTCGCTGACAACATAGAATACTATACCAACATCTAAAACCATCGTCAAGTAATTGTTTGCAATTTTTGAATAAAAATATAAAAAGTTTCAAAAACGTACATTGTTGAATAGATATTCAATGAACGTCCGAACTAATTTAAGTGTGGAACACTCGTTACTTCTAATTTATCCAATAATTGTGTGAATTCACTAGGCTTTGCAAATCGAAAACCGGCTTCACTAATTATTCTCAATTGTTCGGTATAAAAGTCTGCTTGATGTTCACTCCATTGAAAAACAAAAAATGAAACATTCTCACCTTCAAGATTAATATTAGCTAAATTAATTAATCTAAGCTCATTAACATTAATTTTCAACTGGGTTTGAAGGGCAATCAATACAGCCGCAAGTGGCGTTTGATCACTATCTTTATTAGTTACCAGCATCTTATACGAGTCATCAGCTTGTGGTTGAACTAAAAAATCGTATTGGCCTTGTTTTGTTTTATACATAATCGTTCCAGCTACTTTAGCACTCATGCATTCTCACCCTTATTCAAGTCTTCTATTGCTTCTTTTGTCCATTGTGGTAATCGTTGCGCGATTGGTGCAAAACCAATATGGATGCGACGATTTGTCCAGTAATGCTTCTTAGTACGTTGTGGCACTAAATCCTGTCCTCTATCCAGCGCACGGAGCGACAAACTAATCTTGTGTGTATACTCATCAATATCTAAAACAAGTACTTCCAACACCTGCCCGACTGTAAACTGTTCATCCAGTGCTTTCACAAAACCATGCCCACATTCTGAGATGTGAATTAAGCCTTGGACCGTTGCATCTAATGAAACAAATACACCATACGGTTGAATGCCTGTTACAGTGCCTGTAATCTTTTGTCCAATTCGATAACCCATATTTTCCTCCACTTCAATATTCTTATTTATTTTAAGCCTTCTACTTAATAAAAGGCAAGCTATCTAATGCTTTAAAGAGATTTTTGATCTATGTAAAAAGAACCCAGGCATCATCCCTAGGTTCTTAAATAATTAAAGTTGATCAGCTGCTAGCAAGAGTGCACCGGTAATCCCAGCGTCATCCCCTAATGCGACATGCACAATGTAGTCATCAAGGTCTGGTGTTTGGACATAACCTGCCATCTGCCGTTTAAAAGATTCGCGAATCATGGGGAATAGTTGAGCTTGTTTCGACACTCCACCACCAAAGACAATGCGTTCCGGCGATAGCATTAAAGCGATATTGACACAGGCTTGCGCTAAATAATCAGCTTCCATTTGCCATGCTTGGTGGTCAGCAGGCAACAAATGCCCCTTCTTACCCCAGCGTCTTTCAATTGCTGGACCAGCTGCTAAGCCTTCCAAACAATTGCGGTGATATGGACATGTTCCTTCATATGAATCTTCTGGCTGTTGCCGAATTAACATGTGGCCAATTTCAGGATGACTGTACCCTTGTAAAATCTGACCGTGTTCAACAACGCCGCCACCAATTCCGGTCCCAACAGTTAAGTAAACACAACTATCAAGTCCGTCAGCAGCACCCATCTTCAATTCACCATAAGCTGCGGCATTCACATCCGTTGTAAAGGCAAACTGGGTATCAGGATAATGAGCTTTCATCGCCCCTAAGATATCATAATGCTCCCACCCTGCTTTGGGTGTATCCATAATTGCGCCATACGTTTTCGATTTGGGATTAACGTCGATTGGACCAAATGATGCCAAACCGATGGCATCTAAATGATCGAATTGATCAAAATATTCAAACAACCGTGGCATCGTTTGTTCTGGCGTCTCAGTTGGCATACTAATTCGTTCTTGAATCCCATTTTTCCCATCTGTTACGGCACACACAAATTTCGTGCCTCCCGCTTCAATTCCACCTACTAGCATCTAAAACACCTCTCCAATTAAAATTAATGATTAATCGTAATGTGATTGATGATAACTTCTTCGACTGGTTTGTCTTGCATCCCGGTTTCTGTCGCGTTAATTTTATTGACCACGTCCATGCCACTTAATACGTGGCCAAATACCGTATGTTTGAAATCTAACCAAGGTGTGCCCCCTTTTTCATAAGCCGTAATGACTTCTTCTGGGTACCCCGCACCTGGCATTTGTGACAACATGCTTTGGTTAATATGTTCGTTAGTCACAATAAAGAATTGGCTGCCGTTAGTATTTGGGCCGGCGTTAGCCATTGACAATGCGCCGTTTAAATTGAAAACTTCTTGGTTGAATTCATCTTCGAAAGGTTGGCCCCAAAGACTTTCGCCACCCATCCCAGTCCCAGTGGGATCGCCGCCTTGAATCATGAAGTCGTTGATGACCCGATGAAAAATTACACCGTCGTAGTAATCTTTTTCAGCTAAGCCGATAAAGTTTTCAACTGTCTTAGGTGCTTGATCTTGGAAAAGTGCAACCGTAAATTCGCCCTGGTTGGTATCAAAAGTGGCGGTTGGTTCTGCAAAATTTTTAAGATCTAGTTGTGGATATGTCATTTAATCGTCCTCCTTGTTTTGACTCACAACCATTATGATAGCGAATTGCTTCATAAATTACTACGATTATTTCATTAAACATGCTTTCCCCAATTTTTTCTAGTATACTGATTTAAGAAATCTACTTATAAGGAAGTCATCTCATGATTGATTCAAATCACCTCTTTGATATCACTATTATTGGCGGAGGCCCAGTTGGCATATTTGCCGCTTATTACGCTGGGATGCGCAAAGCCGATGTGCAGCTTATCGAAAGCCTCCCCGAACTTGGTGGCCAAGTTGCCACCCTGTATCCAGAAAAGCAAATCTATGACGTTGCTGGTTTTAGCGGTATCTCAGGGGCTCAACTAACCGAGCATCTAATTAACCAATTGACCCTTTTTCAACCCACTTTACAATTGTCAACTGCCGTTAAGCGCATTACACCTCAAGTCGATGGAACCTTCGTTCTTGAAACGACTAAAGGGACTACCAAAACCAAAGGAGTGATTGTCGCCGTTGGCAATGGGGCTTTCACCCCACGTAAACTTGCTGTGGACTACGATCCGGCATGGGAAAACCATTATATTCACTACTTTGCTAAAGAATTGAACCAGTTTAAAGATCAAACGGTCGCCGTCGCTGGTGGTGGCGATTCTGCGATCGAATGGGCCTTAATGCTCGAAAAAATTGCTAAGCAAGTTTACTTAATCCACCGGCGCGATCAATTCCGCGGACTTGAAAGTAGCGTTGAAGCACTCAAACATTCAACCGTTCAAATTAAAACCCCTTTTTTAATCGATAGTCTCACTGAAATCAATCAACAACTTGCGTTAACCTTAAATAAGATGCGCTCAACAGAGCAAGAACAATTAACAATCGATAAACTCCTCGTCAATTATGGTTTTATATCAGATACCCGGATTCTCCGCGACTGGGGATTAACCTTAGAGCATCATCAAGTGGCTGTCACCCAACAGATGGCGACTAATATTCCTAATATCTATGCAATTGGCGATATTGCCAGCTATCCTGGCAAGGTAAAACTAATCGCTAGCGGCTTTGGTGAAGCACCAATCGCCGTTACCGAATTGCTAACTAACCTGTACCCCGAAAAACGACAACCTCTGCACAGCACGTCTATTATGTGAGCCAAAAACGACTACCACGAAATAATCGTGATAGTCGTTTTTGCTTAGACATGTTTTTTCTTCATTTGACCCTTAACGGCCGTGACAATCATCGGAATCAATGAGACTCCGATAATCCCAAGCACAACTAGTGAAAAGTGTTCACGAACTACCGTGATATTTCCAAAGAAGTAACCCGCACCACAGCAAAGGGCAACCCACAGAACACTTCCAATTACATCGTATCGGAAAAATTTTATGAAGGCCATCTGACTACCGCCTGCGACAAAGGGCACAAACGTTCTAATAATCGGCATAAACCGCCCAATTGCGATTGTTTTCCCACCATATTTATCGAAAAAGGCTTGTGCCTCTTCGATTTTCTCAGTATTAATAAATTTACCGAAAAAACGATTTTTCGTAGCAGCCAGCCCGACGCGTCGGCCAATTTGCTCATTCAACGCATCTCCTGCAATGGCGGCTAGCAAGAACAACGCGCTAAAGAGCCAAACATTTAAATTATTATCGGTCCGCGCTGCCAATGCAGCTGCGGCAAACAGTAATGAATCTCCTGGCAGGAATGGTAAGATCACCGCACCCGTTTCAATAAAGATAATCGTAAATAAGATGACGTAGGTCCAACTTCCAAACTGATTGACAATGTTAACCAGATGCGCATCGATATGCAAAATAAAATCAATTAACTGCGACATGCAATTTCTCCTATCCTCTTTTTCATTTAATCGCTACCTCTTTATAGAATAGCGAATCGCCTCAGTAAAGCAATCACTTTCTAATTTTCTTAACAAAAAAGCCAAGTATTATAGCGCACGTTTCCCCCGCCACAATAAGTAACCCAAGCTGCCCTCTAATAAAATGAAGAAGAGTGCAAAACACAATCCAAAATATATTTCCGGTAAAACTAAGATAATCGGATCAACTAACGGATCAAACTGCCAGTTCAAATTGCGAAACAGTAACTCGTGAAAGATAATAAAGAAACGCTCAAAATTCATGCTGGCAATGAAGCCTAAACAAGGTGGCATCACAAGAGCCACTTGCATTGGTCGAATATATTGCCAAAGTTGCTTTGCTTGCCGTCGTATGCACCATTGCCGAACAGCCGGTCCAATCGTCACAATCCAAACAATTCCCACTATCCCAAATAAACGTTTGACCTCGATAAAGTGTTGGTGCCCATCAAGGGACATCGGGAAATCAGGCAATTGTAATTGATGCTGCCACGGTACTAATAAATAAGTCATCAAATGATTAAAATTATCCATTAACCGTTGCTGAGTTAGTCCCTGTTGGCCCGCCAAATTAAGATAGTGACTTAATGGCTGATATAGCCCCCAGCTCAGTAATAATGTTACTAAGATTGCGCTACTAATCAGTGCCAAATACAATGCGAGCCAACTGACAACCGACTTAATCCGTATTAAACATCCCATTCGGTTAAGTCATGAATGGCATACGTCGGTTGTAGCGTTTCTTTAGCCACCTCTTCCGGCGTTGAAACTCCCGTATAAACAAGTAAGGTGTCCATCCCAGAATTTAAACCAGCCTTGATATCCGTGTTGTAATTATCGCCAACCATGACCACTTGATCCTTGGTTAATCCAAATTGCGCCAATGCCATTTCAACAATAATTTTTTCTGGCTTACCAATGTATAGCGCATGTTGCTGAGTCGCCCGTTCAACCATCGCAATTACCGATCCAGCCCCAGGTACTAATCCCCGCTCATTGGGTAAATTGGTGTCCGCGTTGGTTCCGATAAATAATGCGCCGCGTTTAATGGCCAACGTTGCCAATTCAAACTTGTGATACGTCACATCATAATCTAAGCCGACTACTACATAATCTGGGTCATATTCGTTCGTGCGAAAACCTGCATCTGCTAATGCTTGTTTTAATCCTAATTCACCAATCACATAAACCGTTTTACCATTGACATGGCCATCGTTTAAGTTTAATAAATAACGTGCCGTTGCTAATGCTGGTGTGTATACTTGGTCAACAGTCGCATGAATTGCATGGTTGTCAGCTAAATTCTGAATGACCGCATCTGGTGACTTGGTAGTATTATTCGTCAAAAACATGAACGGAATTTTTTTAGCTTGAAGCCGTTCAATAAAGTCTTTAGCGGCTGGCATTTGATTGCGACCGCGATAAACGGTTCCGTCTAAATCGATTAAATAACCGCTATAAGGTGTGTTTGTCATAGTTATCTAGCTCCCATTACATTTTACTTGTGATTAGGTTCTAAAGGGCGAATTTTAAAGTGGCGCTTATTAACTGATTTTTGGTTTTCGGTCACCGCTTTGGCGGACCGTTGTTGAGTGACTTTTGATTTATTGTCAGTCACTTTACGTTCGATAAAGCCTGTTTTTTGCCGTCTTCTTTGCTGACCACGCCGATTACTGCGCCGGTTTTCATTTTTAATAACTGGTTTTCCTTGACGTTCCAAAACAAAGTATGCACAGCCAAAATTACAGTATTCATATAAATAATCCTGCAAGGTATTGATTAACTGATCTTTATTAGCCCGCTTGTTACTTGTTTTATAGAAGCCTTTTAACCGCAATTGCTCAAAGCCCCAATCAGCCACAATATAATCATACTTTGCCAGTACTTCATTATAACGTTCATTTAATTTTTCGGCGTCGAATCCCTCGTGGTAATTAACCACCACTTCGTACGCACACTTGTCGATTTCAAGCGTTGTCGCAGTCTTCATGACAACATGTTGCGGCACTTCTGGCTGTTTAGCCGCCGCAATCATTTCTTTTTCAATCGCTTTAGTTACTTTCTTAGCAATTTTAGGATTTTTTTTCGTATCTGCCACAGCGAACCACCTCTTTCTTTATAAGGGATAATGTTTACTTAAATATTTAGCAACTGCATTGCGCAGAAAGTCTGGAAAGACAATTTCAGTTTCACCAACAATTTCAATCGTTGGAAAAAAGGGAATAAATAAATAATGATCAACAGTGGTCAACGTGTAGCTTCCGGCTGGATCAATTTCTTGTCCCTGCCAAAAGACGCGCCGTAACTTGCGATCAACCGCAATTCCATCATAGACGATATCCCCAAAGATTTTTCCTCGAAAACTCATTCCTTTAATCGGAAACTTCCGTAAAAAGAGCCTATTTTTCTCCATTTCAAGCACCATGCGCCAGAGATCATACCCTTTGAGCGTAACTTTAATTAAGTGCATGGGATGCGGTAGTTGTGTTTGCAAATCATCTTTGGTCACAATGCCCGCCTGTAAGTCTTGTAAAAAAAGCCCAGTATTCAAAACAGCGGCCTCAGTTCCAGTCGCTTCTTCAATAGCCTTTAATCCGACAGTCATCATTTCAGATTCACCGATTGCATTGATCTTAAAACTATGCGGTAAATTAGCCACTTTTTGGGCAGCCAATTTAGCATGCCCTGTTTCTAAATAACCCGCAATCTCAGCCGCATCAGTTTTAGCAACCGGTAAATCAGTGGTTAAAATTGTCCGTGCCCGCTTATCAGTAATCTGATGGTGGTCATCTAATTCAATCGTGATATCACCGATGTAATGTCCATACTTCTCAGCCGCGGTTAACAAGGTTTGATTAATAACAAGGCCCTCTTCCAATAAATGATGCGTGTGGGCCCCACAGATAACATCAATTTCCGGAAAATGTTTTGCTAACCATTTATCAGTTGTAAGCCCTAAATGTGATAAAACGATTAACACATCATACTGTCCTTGCAAACCGGCTAATTGCCGGGGTAATTCTTCGCTAACAGTCGTTGGTTCCCAGCCATTCGGTCGATAAGTTAGGAAAAACGGGGCCGTCAAGGCAATTACGGCTACCCGCGTTCCCTTGTCCGTCGTCAGTATTCGATTAGGCTCAGCGAATTGGGGCCGTTCATGCTTTTTCTGTTCATAAAGATTGGCCAGTATTATCGGAAAATTGGCGTGATCATATAAATGCTCCAAATCCGTATGACTGTTACCAACACCTTCATTATTACCAATCGTTACACCGTCATAGCCAATCTGATTAAGCAATTCAGTATTGATCTGCCCATTTGTCACTTCGGTTAACGGATGACTGCGGTCCATTGCATCCCCAATATCAAATGTCAAAACGGTAGCACCTTGTTTGCGATACGCTGTTTGATGTGCCAGGAGAAAGCGGCGTATTCTGGGCCAATTTTCAAAATGTGAATGTAAGTCATTCGTGTGTAAAATATGAATTGTTTCCATTTTACTTGCCCCCTTAGACTAGTCGCGGCTGTGCTTAGCCAACGTAGCTTGTTTACGTTCAAAAATGCGTTCAATCTCGCTTGCTGCAAGCGGAGTTCCAAACGGTAAGGTCGTTGGTAACAGTTCACGTTCTGGGGCATCGATGCCGACATTAATGTTCTCAGCAATTGGTAACATATAATGATGAATATGACCATGTAAGTTGAACGTCTGCTGTACCTTACCCAATAATAACGGATAATGCGTCAAAAAAAACTGGTGATGATTAATTTTAATCAATGCGCCAACATCGGCAAATTGATAATGTGGTTTGCCATTTGCCAGGCCGCCATCATTTTTAGCCAAATACTTCAAAAAAGCGCGACTATCGTGATTTCCTTTAATAATGATTAACTGGCCATTCAACTGGGCTAGCACGCCGGCCACTTCAGCAAAAGCCCGTGGTTTATTCGGCACCATTGCGATGTCTCCTAATAAGTATACCTGATCCCCTGCTTTTACGCGGCGATTCCAATTAGCGACCACCGTGGCATTCATTTCAGCTACATTCTTGAATGGTCGTGGCGCAAAATCATTGTTGCCTAATAATTCGGTGTGAAAAAAGTGCGTATCTGCTGTGAAATAAATCATGTCCAAGCCCGCCTAACCAATATGATTTGCTTTTAAAATCTCTTGGAAAGCTTGCGCCACTGCCCCCTCTTCTTTTTGCCACTCTTCCCAGTGATCAAAATCAACCGCAGGCATTGTATAGCGCTCATTAATGTAAGCTTCGTAAGTCTGGACCGCATTCGAATGCGGAATGTTTAACTGTAAAATACGAACTTGTTGGATAAACCCGCGATTAGCGGCTAGCTCTGCCCGCCCGTTCATAAAAATATTAGCCAACTCATAATACGTTGTGCCATCTAAACGCGTAATTTCTTCAATAATATCAAATACTTGGTACTTCTCGGCCATTGTATGACTTCCTATTCTAATCCGATTTCAATTATGTTTATTCTACCAATATGTACGCAAAAAAACCACTACCCGCAGATAGTGGTTGGCATAAGAGAGAAAGAGAATTGATAAAAAGGTATTGCATAAGTACCTTACAGACATAATATACTATCAATTGTAAGCGCTGTCAATTATTATCGCTAATTTTATCGATATTTCTTTAAAGTTCTGTAACAGGCATGGGCATTTTAAGTGAATAATGGTATCTTAAAAAGAGTAGCTTAAAAAATGAGGAGGCCTTGATTTGTCACAACAGCATTCGCGCTGGGGATTGGTTATCTTGACTAGCCTTTGTTTCTGGTTTTTGACTGGTTTTACAGTAGTCGCCCACCGCGGCGATCCAATTAATGCCCCTGAAGAAACGTTTCAAAGCATCGACATGGCTTTTTCTGAAGGGGCCAACTATGTCGAACTCGATTTACACGAATCTCAAGATGGCGTCTTAGTCATCTCCCATGATCGCAACTTAAAGCGCGTCACCGGCATCGACGCCATCGTCTCGCAATATCCATTTACTAAACTCAGTCAACTTAGACTCAGCAACGACGAACCGCTCCACAGTGTCAATCAATTATTTGAACACTATCAAAACAATCCCCATGCAAAATTTCTAATTGAAACTAAGAAAACTAAAAAAGGTAACCCGCAAGACATGGAAGCTAAACTTGTCGCCCTAATTCAACAATATCACATGCAAGATCGGGTCATGGTCCATTCTTTTTCCTTAGCGAGTTTACAAAACATGCAACGTTTAATGCCCCAGATCCCCCGTATTTTTATTGTCGGTAGTTTAAAACGTATTTCATTTGAAAGTTTCAAATACGCTGATGGAATTAATATCTCATCAGCCTTAGTTACACCCACGATTATTAAACAGCTCCATTATCTCCATCAAAAAGTCTTCGTCTGGAACGAAATGTCAGAAAATCAAGCTACTTGGAATTGGTTAATTAATTTAAATGTCGATGGGGTCGTCACCAATTATCCAGCCCTTGGGCGCCACTATCAAACTGCGCAAGATCAAGCTGTGCATGAAGATCTGGCAGCAATTGGTCAGGTCAACAACACCCAAAATCTTCCGACGGTTGAAAATCCATATGCCCCTAATCTTCATAAAAGCCCTGCCAAGGCCGGGCACACTTATCACATCACCCAAGCCGTCACACTTGACGATCAAACTTATTACCAAATTGGCACCAATCGCTTCGTTGTCAGTGATAGCATCAATTTAGGTGAGACAGCACAAGCCGCGACCCTCTTAGTTGGTAAAACCGCCCAAATCAAACCAACAGCAGCAATCGTTTCGACTTGGAACAGTCCGCTCCACCCAACCCAGATCACTGGTTATTTAAGTGCCGATACCCAATACCCAATTCATGGCGTTCGCTATGTTGGTAATCAAGTTTGGCTACAAGTCGCTCAAGGCTGGTTTAAAAGTCGCCAAGCACTAATTGATTTCAATCCAAATCAATCATTGTTGCTGGCTTATTGTTACCGCCAATTACCACAACAACTACGCCCAACTAACTTACGTATTAGTCCTTTATTACCACTTAAATCATCCAATTTACACCCAATTAATGAACCGGCTTTTACGCAATTTGCCCGTTCTTGGCAGCCAATTACCATTAAATTTTAACGAGGTCAATGCTTATGACAACTGATTATGAACAACTGATTCGTTCCGTCCAAAACACGCTACCCAAAGAAGCCACACTCGATCACATTTCGATCCTCTTCAAAATTTTAGGTGATAAAACACGGGCTAAAATTTTGTATGCGCTCTTTCAATCCGAATTACGCGTCAGCGACATCGTTAGTGTGTTAGAAATGTCGCAATCTTCAATTTCACACCAATTGCGCGCTTTAAAACAAGCTAAATTGGTCAAAAATCGCAAAGTGGGTAAAGAAGTCTACTATTCGTTAGCCGATAATCACGTCATCAATATTTTTTCGCAAGTTATCGCCCACGTCAACGAACACTAATCAAAAAAACATCATCGAAATTCTATTTGCGAGGTATCCTCAAATTTTGATCATTTGATGATGCTTTTTTTATTGCTCGTTTTTCTTAAAATTCAACAGCAATCCACCACCATCATGATTGCTTTTTTCAAAATTTGGTGGTATGTTATACACAACATATGAACACATGCTCATATATAGTAAAGATTACGCTTTATTTTTTATTCGCCGAGGAGGCCTGAATAACATGTCCCAACTTCAATTAGCCGGCATTGATTGTGCTGCATGCGCCACTAAAATTGAGAAGCACGTTAACCAAATGGCTAGCATCAAAAATTGTTCCGTCAATTTTACAACTCAACAATTAAACTACGAACTCACCGGCCAACAAGCTGCTGGTATCTTCGAACAACAGCTTGCCCAACTCTTACCAACGATTGAACCCGGAGTTAGTATCCAGCAACCAGTAGCACCAACACCCAAGTCTAAGTCACATCGTTTAAATTACAATCTCATACGCATTTTAATCAGTGCTTGCGGGTTAGGCATTTCCTATCTTGCCCCACTCAGTGTTTCTGTAAAGACAATATTGTTATTAGCAACGTTTATTGTGATCGGCAGTGATATCATCTGGACTGCACTTAAAAATATCCAGCATGGTGAATGGTTTGATGAACACTTCTTAATGTCCATCGCCACAATTGGCGCTTTTGGTATCGGCCAATATGCTGAGGCGGTCGGTGTGATGTTATTCTACCAGATTGGGGAATACTTCCAATCCCTAGCCGTTAATCATTCACGCCGCTCAATCGCTAACCTTGTTGCGATTAAACCAACGTTTGCCAACCGCCTAGCTGCAGATGGTTCAATCCAAGTCGTCGCACCTGAAGTTATTCAGGTTGGGGAACAAATAGTCGTGAAACCGGGCGAAAAAATCCCCCTTGACGGCCTAATTACTGCTGGTGACAGCTATGTTGATACCTCGACGATCACTGGTGAATCAGTCCCCCGTGCCTTTCATCCCGGTGACGAACTCTTAAGCGGTACGATTAACCAAGCCGGTTTCTTAACCATGACGGTTACTAAACCATATGCTGATTCAACAGTCGCAAAAATTTTAGATCTGGTCGAGAATGCAAGTAGTCAAAAAGCCCCCACTGAAAATTTCATCACTCGATTTGCCAAAATTTACACCCCCATCGTGGTGGGCGTCGCAGTGGTGATGGCCATTGTACCCCCAATCGTCTTTGGCGCTCCATTTGGCGATTGGCTCTACCGCGCATTAATCTTCTTAGTCATCTCTTGCCCATGTGCCCTCGTTATTTCGATTCCATTAGGTTTTTTTGCTGGGATTGGGACGGCTTCTAAAAATGGAATCTTGATTAAAGGCAGCAACTATCTCGAAGCTTTAAATACGGTGCAAACCGCCGTTTTTGATAAAACAGGAACGCTTACGCAAGGTAGCTTCAGTGTGACAACTGTCCATGCGCTTAATCACCAACCTGCACAACTTCTAACGCTAGCTGCACTGGCCGAACAACATTCAACGCATCCGATTGGTCAGTCCATTTTAGCGGCAAATCAAACCCCACTTAAAGAGACTTTAACGGATGTCCAAGAAAGCGCAGGTCACGGAATTTGTGGTCTACTCAACGGTCAACTGTTACAAGTTGGTAATGCCAGTTGGCTTCAAGCAAGCGGTATTCAAACCAGTACTCCGGTTGAAATCGGCACTAGCGTCCACGTCGCCTACCAACAAAACTACTTAGGCTACCTGATTATTGCAGACACGGTGAAACCCGATGCCCAAGCAGCTATCACCCAGTTAAAACAGGTTGGTATTCACCAAACGATTATGCTGACTGGCGATAATCAGCCAGTCGCCCAACAAGTCAGTGCACACCTAGGCATTGATCATTATCAAAGCGAGTTACTTCCACAAGATAAAGTAACTGCCGTTGCTAAATTGACGGCAAATCGTATGGTAAATGGCAAAGTCGTCTTTGTTGGTGATGGAATTAATGACACCCCCGTTTTAGCTCGAGCTGACGTCGGGGTAGCTATGGGCGGCTTAGGTTCAGATGCCGCAATTGAGGCTGCGGATATTGTCTTAATGTCCGATGAACCAACCAAACTAGCCACGGCGATTTCAATTGCGCATTATACCCATCATATTGTTTGGGAAAATATTATTTTTGCATTAGTGGTCAAAGCACTCTTTTTATTATTAGGTGCGTTGGGAATTGCCACGATGTGGGAAGCGGTTTTTGCAGATGTTGGGGTCACTCTAATTGCTATTTTGAATGCCCTCCGTATTTTAAAAAAACACTAATCTAAACCGGTGTACAGCAATTCTGTGCGCCGGTTCTTTTTAATCGCAAGCGCTTTTTAATTCTATAATAATATGCTAAAATGTGAATAGACTAATAATTAATTAACCGCTTTTTGGTTAAAATTTAACAATGAAAGCTGGGACTGCAATGACACTGAATTGGCAACAAGAAGCAGCAAAATATAAAGATCAAATGCTAGCTGACTTAACAAGTTTACTCAAAATCAATAGTGCGCGCGATATTGAACACAAAGAAACCGATGCCCCACTTGGCCCTGGCCCCCGTGACGCTTTACGTCAATTTTTAGCCATTGCTGAACGAGATGGTTTTACTACTAAAAATGTTGAAAACGTTGCTGGTCGTATTGAATACGGACAAGGCGATGAAATTTTTGGAATTTTAGGGCACATGGATGTGGTTCCAGCCGGTGACGGTTGGGAAACAAACCCATTTGAGCCAGTAATTAAAGACGGAAAAATTTATGCTCGTGGTTCATCAGATGATAAAGGGCCTTCAATTGCGGCCTACTATGCTTTAAAACTATTAAAAGATAACGGAATTGAATTAAATAAACAGGTTCATTTCATTGTGGGCACTGATGAGGAAAGCGCTTGGGTTGGCATCAACCGATATCTTGAGGTTGAACCAAAACCAGATTTTGCAATCTCGCCAGATGCTAACTTTCCCATTATTAATGGTGAAAAGGGCATCGTGTCATACTTAATAACCTTTAAACCGATCGATGGAGCTGCTGGTGAAATGACCTTAGTTAATTTCCAATCTGGGTTACGGGCCAATATGGTCCCACAGACCGCTAAAGCAATTCTCTCCGGTGCGATACCGGCTGATTTCCAAGCTAAGTTTGATGCTTATCTTGCTGATCATAAATTACGTGGAACAATCACTACTGATGGTGAACAAACAACCTTGGACTTAATTGGTAAAGGCTCCCATGCCCAAGAACCAAGAGCTGGCGTGAATGCTGCGACTCATTTAGCAACTTTCTTAGCCGACTTCGCTTTAGATACAAAAGGTGGCAACTACATCGGTGCTATTGCGCGTTTATTGCATGAAGATTCACGGGGCCATCGTTTAAACATCAATCATACTGATGATGTCATGGGCGACCTAACTGCTTGTCCAGCAGTCTTCAATTACACCCAAGATGGCGTGGCAACGGTCCTTTTGAACGTCCGCTATCCAAAAGGGGTGACGGCCGAAAGTACCCGCCGCAATTTGGCAGAGACACTTGCTGATCTTGCCGATGTGACAATTGATGGTCATGCTCAAGAACCACACTACGTTGCTGGTAGTGACCCACTGGTGGCAACTTTGCTTAATGTCTTTGAAGCACAAACAGGCCTCAAAGGCCATGAACAAGTGATTGGCGGCGGTACTTATGGTCGAATCTTAGAACGAGGTGTTGCTTTTGGCGCACTACCAGAAGACCGTGAAAATGTTATGCATCAAGCTAACGAATATATGTACATCGAAGATATCATGAATGCTATCGCAATCTATGCTGATGCCATTTACAGATTAACGCGTTAATTTAGCTTAAAAGTAACAAAAAAACGACGACCGAATTGGTCGTCGTTTTTTTGTTACTTCATTAGACAATGCTCAATTATTACCTATAGAAGCATCTACTAACTTAAAGCTTGAACGGCCATCTTTCACAATAACATATAAAATTTGCCGCTTAGCTTCATCAAAATAGCCCAGATTAACCGCTAGCTCACCATCAATTTCTTCGATTCCTACGAAATGTTCCCGAATAATCGAACGGATAATCTTCATATTAGCCATGTACCTTTGAATTTTTTGAACAGCCACATTCAAAGTATAACCTTCGTCTAAAAAATGCTTAATCAAAACCGCTTTAATCATTGCATTAGCATCGTACTCACGGGCCTTATTACCTTCCGATGCACGCGCTTTGATATAGCCCTTTTGCTCCCAATAGCGGAGTTGCCGCGGGGTAACCCCTGCCATCTTACAAAGTTCACTAATTCCAAAAATCAATCGATCCATATCTATCAACTTTAAAAACAGGTCTTTTTGCAAGTCCCCACTCCATTCCTATTAATATTTTTCATTATAAATTATCGGTCAGGCTTGTCAAGTCAAATGACATGATTGTAAGCTTACTTGACAAATTCCAGTAAAGCGTCTAAACTAATAAGTCGCAGTAATAAAAACGTAAAGGAGATTTTTATCTTGTCAGACTCTAGACCATTAGATATTCATGGGAAACCATATAATCGGACAGTCTTAGTCTTGGTTTTATTAATTGGTACTTTCTGTACTGTTTTAAACCAGACAATTTTGTCGACTGCTTTTCCAACATTAATGAAAGCATTCGATGTGTCCACTTCAGCCGTTCAATGGCTAACAACTGGTTTCCTACTAGTCAACGGGATTATGATCCCTATCAGCGCTTGGTTAATTAACCGGTTCAATTCAAAGGTCCTCTATATGTCAGCAATGACTGTCTTTTTAGTTGGGACCATTATTTGTTACATTGCACCAACTAGCTCATTTGCAACTTTATTAGTCGGCCGGCTTGTGCAAGCTGCCGGAGTTGGGATTTCGATGCCCATCTTACAAACGATTATGCTGACAATTTTCCCACCTGAAAAACGCGGTACTGCCATGGGAATGGCCGGGATTGTTATCGGTCTCGCACCAGCCTTAGGACCGACACTTTCAGGTTGGATCATTGATTCATATAACTGGCGTCTACTATTTGGAATGATTATTCCTATCGTCATTATCGTCTTAGTACTTGCTAGTTTCCAAATGAAGAGCGTTATTCAACTTTCAAAACCTAAGATTGATGTCCCTTCAATTATTTTATCGACAATCGGCTTTGGTAGTCTGCTTTATGGCTTCTCAGAAGTTGGGGATAAAGGTTGGGGCAGTGCAATCGTCCTAACCACCTTAGCAATTGGGGTTGTCGTAATTGCTTTATTTGTTTGGCGTCAGCTCACAATGGAAAATCCATTCTTGGAACTGCGCGTCTTCAAATCACCCGTCTTTACAATCGCCGCAATTTTAAGTGGTGTGACGAATATGGCAATGGTTGGTGCTGAAATGGTCCTACCATTATATATTCAAAATATTCGTGGTGAATCTGCCTTTCATTCTGGCCTCACGCTATTAGCGGGTTCGCTAATGATGGGGATTATGATGCCTGTTACCGGCCGAATTTTTGATAAATACGGTGCTAAACGCTTAGCAATGACTGGGATGTTCCTTTTAATGGCTGCAACCGCACCATTCATCTTCTTAACAGCCAGCACACCAATTATTTATATCGTCGTGTTGTATGCTGTACGGATGTTTGGGATTTCAATGGTTATGATGCCTGTTACAACTTCCGGAATGAACGCTCTACCAATTAATTTAATTAGTCATGGGACTGCTGTTAATAATACGTTCCGACAAGTTGCCAGTTCAATTGGGACTGCTATTTTAATCAGTGTACTTTCCAGTGCTACTAAAAATAACATGCCTAGCACCCACATGATCAAAACACTCCCACTGGCCTTCCGTGATAAAGTCCTTAATGCAACACTTTCCGGTTATCACGCAGCTTTCATCGTTGCTGTTATTTTCTGTATAATTGGCTTTATCATCACATTCTTCCTATCCTCGAAGGAACCAACTGTTAAAGGAGGTGCGAAAGCATGATTATTGTAACTCTCGTTATTAGCACGCTCGCATTATTCTTTGCTTCAATTTTCGGTAAAAAAATGTGGCGCCCAGTCCTCATGTTGATTTTTGGGCTGACATTTATCGCCTCTTTGGTCTTCATCGTCCAAAATGACCACAACCATTATGGGATGAAAACGATCACTGAAACCAAGACGCGCCCACTTGTTTCAAGTGCCGACGCTAAAGGCGTATCAATGTTGCTTTACCATCCACTTGGAAACGGTACTGAAAAAATTTATCTTTATCGGACTGCTACGAGCCAAAAGAAGCCCCAAGCAACTCAAACGAAAAAGACAAGCAATAGTGTTCAAAAGAACGCTAAACAAGCAGCCTTAGTTACGAAGACGAAGTATCGCGTCTACCAAAACCAAACCGCTAAATTCTGGTTTGGCATTTCTGGTAACGACCATGAATTTGTGAGTCGTCATAATACTTTTAAAGTTGCCAAAGGCTGGCTTGTTTTAAGCGACACACAAGCTAAACAACTTGCTAAAACCTTAAAAAAACAACAAGCTCAACTTAAAACCGGCGCGATAACTGCTGGTAAACAAGCGGTTATGACTGCAATGCACACCAATCCTGCCATGACTGCACAACAACAACAAGCGGTTGCTAAAAAAGCCGCTGTTGCCTATCAACAAACTGCAATGGCCAAGGTAATGGCAACCCTTAAATAGACGATCATAACTAATAAAAGGCACCGCTATTCAATAATAGCGGTGCCTTTTTTGATATATTATTGATTAGATAATTGACTAGCTGCTGCTGCATCAACGATAATTGTGACATCATCATGTAATTGCAAGGCACTAGCTGGGACGTCTGTTGTTTGTGGGCCTTCAATGGTGGCTTTGATTGCTTGGGCTTTTGATTCACCGTATGCAAACAAGACAATTTTTTTAGCCTTTAAAATGGAACCAATCCCCATTGAAATGGCTTTAGTTGGTACATCCGCTTCATTTTCGAAGAACCGGGCATTTGCTTTGATTGTTGATTCTGTTAATTGCACTTCTTGCGTATTGCTGTCAAAAGCAGCCCCTGGTTCGTTGAACCCGATGTGCCCATTTTGCCCGATACCAAGGATTTGAATATCAACTGGATGCTCAGCAATGACTTGATCATAACGCTTTAATTCTGCTTGAATATCACTTGCTAAGCCATTGGGTAAGAATGATTTCGCAAATGGTTTCTTATCAAACAAATGCTGCTTCATGAAATAGTGATAACTTTGTTCATCATCAGCTGATAAGCCAACATATTCATCTAAATTAACTGACGTTGCATCGGTGAAATCGAGATCACTAGCGACTAATGCTTCATAAAATTTGATCGGTGAACTCCCGGTAGCTAAACCAAAAACTTGCGCACCGGATGCTAAACCCGCTTTAAAGATTTCAAAACCTTCTTGACCACCTGCTACTTGATCTTTTACTTGAATAATTTTCATCGTGATTATCTCCTCATCTGTTAAAATTCGTCATATCCATTGGTATAGTCCAATTATATACGGCTGAAATTTCAATTGCAAGTCTTTTTAAATTAAAAAAGTAGCTAATTAATTGGTATACCTTGAGTATAGCGCTTTCAGCGCGTCTATCCAATCGCTACTATTATCAACATTAAAACTGGTCTTTTTTTCAATAATTCCGAACATGAACTGCATCGTCACAATTCACGCATTTTTACGTGATATTTTTCATTTGTTTTACAAATCTGAATTCGGGTATGATAATGTTCCAAACTATTATATAATATTAAGCAGTATGAGAAAAAGGTGGCGTTATTATTTGAAAGATCCAAAGCACCGTTCTAGCCAATGGCGAGCACTGCTCTTGAAGAGCAGAAAAAAAGTTACAACGCTATTCACATCTGTTAAAAATAGACTAACGGATTTGCGCCATTCATCCGCAAAACGTCCTACTCAACCAACTAAAGCCCAAAAAGGTGCCTATATTCAAGCGTTGAGCCAAGCTCCGCTCTCATTTAAGATTAACGTCTTCTTGGAAGCCATTAAGAGTATTTTTCTATATGGGGTTTCAATTGGTTTAATTTGCATGGCACTGGCGGTTGGGATTGGTGCCGGTTATTTTGCCGCATTGATGAAAAACGAACCGATTCCCAGTTATCAAGTTTTAAAACAACAACTCGATAACACAGATCAGGCCGCCGGTTTATATTTTGCGAAGAATAATAAATTTGGGACAATTAAGACCGACCTGATTCGAACCCCCGTCAATATTAACCAGATGTCACCGTATCTAAAAGATGCAATTGTTGCAACCGAAGATGAAGACTTCTACAAACACGATGGGGTCGTTCCTAAAGCACTCTTTCGGGCGATTATTTCCGACGTTACCGGAATTGGTTCCCAAACTGGGGGCTCTACACTGACTCAACAATTAATTAAGATGCAAATCTTAACTTCGCAAGTTACGTTTAAGCGAAAAGCGACGGAAGTTTTATTAGCCTTGCGGGTCGACAAGTACTTCACCAAAAAAGAAATTCTACAAGATTATTTGAATGTGGCCACACTTGGTCGCAATAATAAAGGGCAAAATATTGCTGGGGTTCAAGAAGCAGCATTAGGACTCTTCGGTAAGAACGCCAAAGACCTGTCTCTAGCTGAGTCGGCTTACATTGCCGGTTTGCCACAGAGCCCTTCCGTCTATACGCCCTATGATCAAGATGGCACATTAAAAGATCCCGAATACCTACAATATGGTTTAGAACGCAAGAATACTGTGTTATTCCGGATGTATCGTGAGCATCGAATTACTAAAGCAGATTATCAAGCAGCTAAAAAGGTTGATTTAACCAAAGAATTTCAACCCAAAGCTGATCCGGTCGAGACCACTAAAAGTTATGGCTATGTCTATAATTTGTTGGAAACGCAAGCGACAGACATCATGGCCAAACAGTTGGCCAAAGAAGCCAACGTCTCAACTGCTAAGTTAAATAAAGATCCTAATCTGTATAAACAATATACAACGCAAGCAACAGAATTATTTAGTACGAAGGGCTATCAAATTCATAGTACCATTGATCAAGATATTTACGATGCCATGCAAAGCATTGTCCAGCAACAAGGTCCCACATTTGGTCAAACCTACACCGATACTGTGACTGACCAAGAAACTGGCTTACAACAAACTGTTGCTTCTCCAGTTCAAAACGGAAGTGTCTTGTTGGATAATCGCACTGGAAAAGTCATTTCATTTGTTGGTGGCCGTGATTTTTCATTAAAACAAACGAATTATATGTTAACGAAACGTTCACCAGGTTCAACCATCAAACCATTATTAGTTTATGGACCCGCGATTGATCAGAAAATCATCGGCTCTAAAACAATGTTGGCTGACTTCAAAACAAACTTTAAAGATTATGCTCCTACTGATTACGCTGGCACGATTCAGAATAAATTTATTCCAGCTGATCAGGCATTAGCCCAATCGTTAAACATCCCGACCGTTAACCTTTATAATAAATTAAAAAATACGACTGATCCGGCGCAATACATGCGCAAGATGGGGATTCATCTCTCAGCTGACGAATACAATCAACTCGGTATTTCGCTTGGCGGAACGAGCGATGGGGTTAGCGTTTTAGAACAGGCCAGTGCCTTTTCAACCTTTGCCGATCAAGGACAACATACTGACGCCTATGTAATTGACAAGATTACTGATCCGGCAGGCAATATCGTCTATCAGCATCATGCTAAAAAGCAACGTGTTTTTTCTAAGGCAACCTCATATATCATGAATCAGATGTTAGCTGGGGTTTTAACTGACGGCACCGCGACAACAATTTATGATCAGCTCTACTTCAATACCAATAACTTAGTCGGGAAAACAGGGACTTCCAACGATAACCGTGATATTTGGTTCATTGGAAGTACGCCTGGGATCACACTCGCTTCATGGATGGGTTATGACAGTACTGGTCGTAATTTGACCGATAATTCAAGTCTCATTAATGAAAAATATTGGTCAAAACTTGCTAACAGTGTTTATCAAATTGATCCGTCACTGATGCGTTTGGAAGACGATCGTGAAAAACCAAGAACAGTAACAAGTAGTAAAGTCTTGAAACTAACTGGTCAATTACCGGGAACTGTTTCAATCAACGGTAGTCCTCAAAACCTGAATGGAGCAACAACCACCGCCCTCTATAATAACTGGACGCCTAAAGCAACTAGCTATGAATTCGGTATTGGGGGTTCCGCGCGAAACTACGCCACCTTCTGGAATCACTATCTCGGATATAATAACGGCTATGGCTCGATCACCTACAGCACTGCTGGTGAGTTAGATCCAACCAGTGGCACCAACAGTCGGAATCGTTCCACTAACAGTTATCTAGATTAATTAAAAACAAGCCCGCAAGGCGATTGCCTTGCGGGCTTATTTTTGCGTTTATTTGGTTGAATCTCTTGCGACAATACTATAAGGTAATAAAATTGTTTTATCATCAACGTCTTCTTTGTTCATCATCTTTGTTAAAAGACGCATCGCAACCGCCCCCATATCGTACAATGGTTGTGAAATCGAAGTTAACTTTGGCCGTACCATCTCGGTTAATTTCGTATTGTTACTCGTCACAATTTCAAATTCAGCTGGGACCTGAACACCGGCATCAAGTGCCCCGTTTAAGACCCCGACTGCTAATTCGTCATCACTGACCACTACCGCAGTTGCACCGGCTGCTTGAATCTTACTAAATAAAGCTTCACCAGCATTATAGCTATATTCGGTTTCAAAAATTAAGCTTTCATCATAAGCAATTCCAGCTTCATTCAAGGCATCTTGATACCCATGTAAGCGATACTTGCTATTGATTGGAAATTTCAGGCTTCCACTAACAAAAGCGACTTTGTCATGCCCGTTTCTAATCAGCTTCAAAGTAGCATCTTTAACTGCTGCCACATAGTCAATGTTGACACTACCAACTTCTTCATCAGGGTCAATTGAGCCTGCCAAGACGATGGGTGTCTTTGAACGTGAGAATTCAGCGCGGATACTATCTGAAATGCTGTGGCCCATATAGATCAACCCATCAACTTGTTTAGCCAATAAAGTATTCAAAACCTGAACTTCTTTTTGATTATTTTCATCAGAATTCGCTAAGATAATGTTGTACTTGTACATTGTTGCCACATCATCAATCCCACGAGCTAATGAGGCAAAGTAAATATCACTCACATCAGGGATAATTACCCCAACTGTAGTCGTTTTTTTACTTGCTAAGCCACGAGCAACCGCATTGGGCCGGTAGTCAAGCCGATCGATAACTTCAAGGACCTTCTTACGTGTTGCGGGTTTAACATTTGGGTTGCCATTGACAACTCGTGAGACGGTTGCCATTGAGACATCGGCTTCACGAGCCACGTCATAAATTGTAATTGTTTGTTTTTCCATGATTAAATGATTCCTTTCATTTATAAAATAAAATAGATTATAATTTTCAGTAGTTTTCATTTTACTTCTTGATTAATTTAACAAAGATTTAAAGCAAATGCAAGCGGTTTACACTAATTTTCATGAAATTTACATTTTTGTTTTCATTTATGGTTTACATTATCGTTTACATTGGCTGTGCTATACTAGTGGTATCAAACGTAAAGGAAGTGCTTTAGATGAATCATCAATTAATTCAATTGCAAAATTGGCTTGGCGAGAATAATATGGATGTGGCTTACATTAGTAATCCGACCGATATTCTCTATTTCACTGGGTTCGAAAGTGATCCTGCAGAACGCGTTCTAGCGCTCTTCGTCTTTGCTGATCAAGACCCATTCCTATTTACACCTCAACTTGAAGTCGAATCCGCAAAAAAAGCTGGCTGGCAGCTTGATGTTTATGGCTACCTCGACCACGAAGATCCATACGCCATCATCGCCGATCAAATCAAGAAACGCAATGCAAGCCCTACACGTTGGGCACTTGAAAAAGATGACCTGCCGGTTCAACGTTACGAAGCCATTCTAAAGCAATTCCCAGACGCAACGTTCCCAGGCGACGCTTCACGTTTCATGGAAAACTTAAAATTAATCAAAACTCCTGAAGAAATTGCCTTAATGGAAGCCGCCGGCCGTGAAGCCGATTATGCCTTTGAAGTTGGCTTCAATGCCCTAAAAGCCGGCAAAACTGAACAAGATATCGTAGCGGAAATCGAATATGCACTTATGCAAAAAGGTGTTATGCATATGAGTTTTGATACGATCGTGCAATCAGGCATCAATGCTGCTAACCCCCATGGTGGCCCTGAAGCCAACATCCTAACTCCTGATGCACTCGTCTTATTTGACCTTGGCACTTTACACAAGGGATATATGAGCGATGCTACTCGGACCGTTGCTTTTGGTAAACCGGATGCGAAATCACTTGAAATCCACAAAGTTTGTCTTGAAGCGAACTTAACTGCCCAAGCAGCTATCAAACCTGGTATTACCGCCGCCCAATTAGATCAAATTGCTCGCGACGTGATTACCAAAGCCGGCTATGGCGACTACTTTATTCACCGTCTCGGCCATGGCATTGGTACTTCAGAACACGAGTTTCCATCCATCATGGAAGGTAATAATATGGTTATCAAACCTGGCATGTGCTTTTCAATCGAACCCGGGATTTATATTCCCGGCGTTGCTGGTGTCCGAATCGAAGACTGTGTTCACGTTACCGAAACTGGATCAAAACCTTTCACTCACATGACCAAGGAACTACAAACATTCTAAGCGTGCTTTTAGTTACGGTTAGCAACTGAGCACTAATTTAAAAGGCAGGCGAAGTCATAAAATGATTTCGCCTGCCTTTTGTTCTAAAGAACTTTATAATCATTGGTAGTTAACCATTCAAACTATGTAACAGTAATCTTAATTATCAGTTTATGACGGTGGCTAACGCTCAGAAATGAGGTGATGCCTATGTTGCTTACGCGTTACCTTGAGAAAGGATAACATGTCGGCTTTCAATGCGCTGATGTTGGCAATTCGGTTGCCGTGTTGGTCATTGAGAATCTGAAATTTAAGCAAAAAAGTCCCGCTAAGTCAGTCTTAACGGGGACTTCATCTATTATTTATCTTTAATGACTTCATTTTGGGCGGCTCCAACAGCGTCGGTTACTTCGTCCTTCGCTTCACCAAATGCACTTTTTCCGTCAATAATGATATCATCAAAATCTTCTTGCCCGGATTCAATGTTACTGCCAAATTGCGATTTTAAATCTGCTGTTTTTTCATCGAACTGGATCTTCGCTTGGTCCTTAAGGTCAGCAGCATTATCTTGCCAGTCACTGGCATAATCGTGAACACGATTGAGATGGACCATCGTATTTTCTTTCAAATCCGTCGCGGTCTCACTTGCCAAATAGTAATAATCTTGTGCGCGATCCATTAAATCGTCGCCTAAATCAACTAATTTTGCTTGTAATTCTTTACCTGTTTTAGGGGTTAACATTAAGGTGGCCCCAATTGCTGATACACCACCGACTAATACACCGAGTAGAAAATGTCCCTTTTTTGTCATATGAATTACTCCTTATCCTTTGTTTGACGTCGATTCTGATAAAATCTTAAGGCGCGAGCGCCAACTTTTGAAGCGACCGTTGCCTTGGCAGTGGTCCGTCCAACAGTCGTTACATGCGTTGTCAAGTTACGACTGGCCGCATTCAAGCTTGAAACACTCTCACCAAGTTCACCCGCTGCACGAAAAACAGGATCCAAATCAGCGACTTTCCCATTGACGTCTTCGAGCAATCCGTTAGCTTTGTTGAGCAAACTAGCTACTTCACGTGATAAAACATCAACATTTTCAGTTACAACCGTCACACTTTTATTAGCTTCGGCAACCGTTTGAGCAACATTCGTTAATACTTTAGTAACTTTTAATAACATTATAATTAGAAAAACAACTAGGACTGCAAAAGCCCCGGCAGCGATTAAGGCTGCAATTTGACCACCTGTCATTGGCTTGTTCCTCCTACTTCGTTTTCGATTAGATTGTTTCTTAATAATTAGGATAGCATTATTTACCCCAATCTTCAAATATCTTCGCATTATTAGGTGCCATTTTTTGTGACATTTGCTAAACTAAAGACAGGCTATAAAAAAGGAGCTTCGTGCATGTTCAAACGCTTATCAATCACCGCACCCACCCCCGTTAAATCGGTTCAACAACAGACCAATATTTTTCGCCGCTATATGGCAACCATTGATTGGGATCACTTACTGAGTACCTTGATTGCCGGTTTATTTCAGATTGTATTACTTTCTGCTTTATTTTACCTCATTAACCGTTTAGGAAAATCCATTATTAAACACAGTTTTCGGAAATATCGTCAAACTGATGGCTTCTCTAGCAATCGGATTAACACTATTTACACATTGATGATTAATGCATTTTCGTACCTCGTCATTTTCTTCTACCTCTATGCGCTACTCAGTGTTCTCGGGGTGCCAGTCGGTACCTTGATTGCCGGTGCTGGAATTTTTAGCTTAGCGATTGGCTTAGGCGCTCAGGGATTTGTGAATGACATCGTTACCGGCTTTTTCATTCTGGCAGAACAGCAATTTGATGTCGGCGACACGGTCAAAATTGGTACGGTTGAAGGGACAGTTAATGCGATCGGATTACGGACCACACAAGTCCAAAGTGCCGATGGAACCTTAAATTTCATTCCCAATCGGAACATTAGCATCGTCAGCAACCTTTCACGAAACGATATGCGCGTCTTAATTAACATCCACGTCTTACCTGATACGGACTTACAATTACTGACAGCCACCATCAATGCTGTTAATGTCCAACTCATCCCGAAGCATCCTGAAATTCAAGATGGCCCAACAATTCTGGGTGTAACCACCTTACCGAATGGAGTGCTCGCCTTTCAGATTATGATGCACACCACTAACGGTGAACAGGCCACTACCCACCGTACCTTCTTGCAAGCTTACCTCCAAGCCCTGGCAGCCGCTGGAGTATCCCTTCCCAATGACTCCTGGCATAGCCGTCCATTAATTTAAAAGTCCCCCATAAAAAAGGAGAACCCCTTATGCCCCTAATTAATACCCTCAAAGGCGCCCTAATCGGTATTGCACTAGTCATCCCTGGTTTATCTGGTAGTATTTTCGCCGTAATCGTTGGTCTCTATGAACCGCTACTGGCGGCCATTGCCCAATTCAAAAAAGACTGGCGCCAAGCGTTGGGCTTTTTGTGGCCAATCGGTCTCGGTGCCGGTGTCGGTATCTTACTGTCCACCAAATTGATTCTCTGGTTATGCACCAGTTATCCCCTGGGAGCCTATAGTTTCTTCATCGGCCTAGTAATCGGCAGTCTACCATTCATCTGGCGTAAAATCACGCATCTCACCTGGCAGAAAGTCCTGATTGCCATCATCTGCGCCGCCATTATGTTATTTCTTACCCAGATTGGCGGCCACCAAAGTGAATCAGAGATTGCGATTAAGCAACTCACTAGTCTCAAAGCCGCCGGAACATTATTATTTGCCGGTTTCTTCTCAGTTTCATTAATGTTAATCCCCGGCGTTTCTGGTTCGATTATGTTGATGATTATCAAGCAGTATGGCACTGTCTACCATGCTGTCAGTCAGTTACTCGACTTAGTGGTCTACTTGGTCACCGGACGTCTAGAGCAAGCAACAACGGCCTTTAAGAGCGTTATTTTGCTGGTTCCTTTTAGCATCGGGGCTATCGTTGGAACAGTGCTTGTTGCAAAGCTGATGCATTATTTATTAGCCCACTTTTTAGAGGAAGTTTATGCCGGTGTCTTAGGCGTTGTGCTGGCCGCCATTTGGATTCTCATCCGAACCGGAGTCACGCCAGCTTGGCCGATTTTTTCATCAACTACCGCCTTGTTGGGACCTGTAGTCCTCATCATCGTAATGCTTATCTTAGGTGCCTTAGCAACGATTTATTTTGATCACGCCTAGTGAACCACGCAAAAAAACTATCCACAACTGTTGCTGACAGTTGTGGATAGTTTTTTTATAGTGCTTTAATGGCCCGGAGATGTTCAATATCTGCTGGCTTGAATTGTCGATTTTTAGTCGTTAAGGCGTGTCTGATGGCCTGATAACGTTGGATGCCATCTAGCGTAACTTCGAGTTCAACGGTACGTTGATCCCGATCAATATCTCTAATTTTGCGGACAAAGCCTTTACTCTGAAGCGTATTAACCTTGCGCGATGCAGCCGGTGCCGATGTCTTGAAGACGTCGGCAATTTGCTTAGGTGTATCCCGCTTTTCTTCAATAATTTGCTCCAAAACAAGATATTGATCATAGCTCAAATCATGTTCCTGACAGACGGCATTCAATTGTTGAATCAGATACACACCTTCTAAATACCACTGGCTCATTAATGCGATTTTATCGTCCATGGTCACTTCCCCCCTAAAACTAAGTGCCGTTACTTTGGCAAGTATTGCGGCATATGTTACAATCTTCTATGTAATAAAAGTGATCGATAGTTAGTTTTCGAAGGCAAACTATCGACCACTTTTATAAAAATATTGTCCGATTAAGCTTTAGTCTAATCTGATTCAGATTGGATTAAAGTTTTTTTATGCTACGTCTGAAGTTAATGTCCATGTTAAGTTTGCTTTGTAGATTGCATTAGTAACATTAGCGCCAGCAGGCATTGTTAATTTGATATCTTTTGGTGCCCAACCAAAGACGTTAGCACCTTGGCCTTCACCATCAGCAGCACTAGCAACTTGGATATCTGCACCATCAGCAGCTAATGGTGTTGAGAAGTTAGTTGTGATACCACTAGCAGAAACTTCCTTAGGTGTTCCCTTTGATGCATCATAGTTTGAATCTTGTGTATCCTTTGTTAATTCATAAACTTTTTGTGTTTGACCATATTGTGTATTAGCAAATGATAACTTAGCACCTTCGATTACTTCATCAGTTTTTTCTGAAGGATCTGCATTATTCATAGCTGTTAAAGCATCGTCTGATTTAACTGATAATTTCCATGAACCAGCTTGATCAGTTGTACCTTCGTGGAAAGGAGTAGTTGCAGAAGCAACACGTGTTACTTGTTTGTCGACAACAGTTGCCCAAGCAGTTCCGTTAACAGCTTTCAAGCCATCATCTTGTGTGTTTAATACAGCTGTTTCATTAGTTTTGCCACCTTCGTAGCTTGCTTTAAGGTTATTAGTTGGTAAAGCAGTATTCTTACCATCTGCCGTGAAGTCAAGTTTCGTATCATCTAAGATTTTGTGATTCCCAAAATCTAATGTATGTGGCACCATTTGAAGACGTAAGTAACCAGTGTTACCGTTGTCGCTGTTATCACCAAATGAAATCCCAGCTACTGTCTTATCTGTTTGTGGTAATGCTGTCCCACCATTGTCATTTGTAGTAGCATCTTTTGATCCGGCAGTTGATGTTGCAGCGAATGATGCTGTTGGTGCTAAGATTGAAAGCATTGTTGCGCCAGCCAATACTGAACTTGTTAATTTTGTGAATTTCATGTGAAATTCCTCCCTATTTATATATTGCACATTAAGTGCGTTTTTATTATATCATTAATTTTATAAAAAGTCAATAATAAAATTAATGTTTATAACCTTTTTAGTGTGGTCCGTTTTCAGTCACCGATTGCTTACATGGTGATCGTTGTATAGACGTTATAGCTATGGTAAACCAGGGCCGCCTTAATCCCCGTCGTAATGAGAGTGATTGATAGTATTACTACCAGCGCAATCATGACCCATTTCGCCTTTTTATAACCAAATTTATTGACCATTCTTTGCATCAAGATCCCTCTTTCGTTTTTTAACCCGGTGGATTTGAAAGCTACTTCCACCGATTATGATTAAAATCAGCGCAAAGCCACTTAAAATCCAATTACGGTTACGTCGATAAGCAGCATTCAACCGATTGATATATTTAGCTTGCGAAGCAGTAATCAAAACTTGCTTATGCAAGGTCTGTCGATAACGATTATTATGATTCGTCAAGGTCATGCTGTAAGTCCCCGAAACTAATCGTTTCCCCCCAAGCAACAGATCAGTATAGAAGCTCGTATTAGGTGCAATCTTCCCATTCTTAACCGTCGCATTATATTGGATGAAGTGCCATTTTTGATTCTGTAATTTGACTTTAATGTCGGCTTGCTCTAGATACATTGAATCAGGATTATTAAGCTTAACACTAATGGCCGCCTGCTTGGCTTTAGTGAACCGCGTCTTGATTGCCGGTGACTGAAGCTGTTTATAATTCTTTTTGTGGATTGATTGACCATTTAGAATCAAGCCAATTGCATACCGATAAGCATTCTTAACTGCTGATTGCTGCTGAAATTGGTTTGCACTAAGATTAATCGCAGTTGCCTTAGTCCCCTCAAAGCGGCCCGCGGTCTGAATCTTAATCGTAATGTGCTTTGTAGCACCAGCCGGTAAACTAGTCTTCTTGGGCACCGATACTAGCTGGCTACCGGGTTGTTTTAAGAGCTTACGATCGTTGGCCCGTGATCCAAGATAGTCCACAGAAGCATTATCATTGGTGGTCGCATCTTGGACCTGACCATAGATATTAATCGTGCGATCTGTCGGATTATAAACTTTAATCCGAACAGTCCTCCTTTGGTGCGGCTTGACTCGTAAATTGAAATAGCCTAACTGGCCGCCTCCCAGATTGTTCTTAGGCAACTCCGGCATGACCATAAATGTTGCATGATTGGCTGCCGGTATTTTGATGGTACTCTTCTTCTTAGCAGCTTGAACAGCTCCAATGCCAAGCGTTAATGCCAGCACAATTGCCATGCTTAAACTGAATACATATCGCCAATATCTACGCATTGGACTAACCAATCCGAATAACACGATAAAGACCGTAAGCAGCAACTAATAACAAGACCCCGTTAGCAGCCATCACGTACAACCATTTGTTAGTTGGCCGTTGTACTGAACGTTTATTTAAGCTCGTAGCCGCGGCACGAGTCACTTTAAAGTGCTTCTTGAACGTCCATGACATTGGTAACTTATTCCAGAGATTCTCACCAGTTACCTTGACAGAAACGGTATACTTACCAGGCTTCATATTGTTATACTCCCACGAGATTGGTAAAGTAACCGATGAGTTGGGGGCAATACTTGAACCGGTTTTTTCATAGAGGCGTTTATCGGCGAAAAGCCCTTGTTTGGCAACAACTGCTTTGAAATGTACATTTCTCAGGACCATCGGTTGCGTATTGCGCAGTTTAATCCCCATCGCTGGGCGCCGATTGTACAAAATTGGTTTCGTTGATGCGTACTTGAGCTCAGGATAAACCTTATAGTGCGAGCCTTGCAAATTAACCCCAATTAGATAAGCGTAATTACTGGAGATGGTCTGATCTTTAGTACTATTACCTCGGTATTCGATGAAATGCCAGCCACCGGCAATCATGCCGTTGAGCTTACGATCTGGCATCTTGATGGTTGCTTGGATGACCGTTGTTTCTTCTGGTCCGAGGTGAATGACACGATCAGATTTCCGTACAGCACCAATCGTGGTTAATGGTACCTTTGCACTAGGATCCAACCCATTAGTGGCTGTTTGGAATTTCATATCACCACCCATTTGTGTCATCGAATTTTGAAATTCGTTCTTAACGGTAATTTTCTTATCGGTAAAGTTTTGGACCCGCATTTTAATGGTATGTGTAGTCCCTGGTTTGAACTTCACATCAAAGTAATTCAAACTCGTATCAACTTGTCCTTCAGGCATGATAGGTTGGATCTCGAAATCTGCTTTCTCAACACTAGAAGCAGCTTGGGCTTGTTGGGCAACCGTTAAACCGCCCATCACACCAAGCGCAACGCCTAAAATAATCGTTCTTAATAATCGTTTTCTAAACACGCTTTTCTTCCTCCTATGGTGCAACAGTTAACGTCCAATCTAAAATCGTTGCATAATACGTCTGATATCGTTTGGACGTCTCCGGCACGTGGAGCCCAATGCTGATGTCAGCGTTGTTGGGGTTCCCGAATTGATAGGCCCAACTACCATTACCCTGATTGTAACGATTGCTTGCACTACTTTTATCTTTGTCAAGATCTGGATCTTGGAAAACACCAGACTTCGTATACGTCATCAAATTCTTAACCGTAGCACCAGGTTCCAAATTAAATTGCTTAATTGAAGTCAATGCTTGAGCAGGTGTCGTATTATCAGTCGCGGCAATCACCTTACCATTCTTGAATTGGAGTTGGGCATCTTTTAAGACTTGATCTTGCTCACCAATAAATGGTTGATCTTGTGAAACTTGAAGTTGCCATGAATCAACGCCGTAATGATCAGTAACTTTGACCGATTGTGGCGTTTTGGCATCCTTTAAATAGTAAGTACTATCGGTTTGACTCGTACTATGCTTGCCAAAATACCAATCACTTGGAGCTTGAACGGAAAGCATCCGCTTGTAATACCCATAAGTGATAATGCGGACTTTATTAGTAAAGACGGGGTCATCTTTATAGGCCTTGGCCCAGTTAGCATTCGTTAAATCAGTGTCTTCGGTAACCGCATAAACTGTATATCCATCGATAACCTTCGGGGCAACTCGTTCAGGAACAACCGTTGATAGTTTCTGGCCGGTACTCCCTTTTGCATCAACTTCTTTAGAAATGTATGTTGGTTCGCTTAGATTATCGTCTTCCAAATCAACATACCGAATAATGATTTCACCATCACTCTTCTTCAGATTCAGGACAGTTTGATTAAATGGGAGCGTATTATCAACAACCGCTACATCTTCCGTCCCATCAGCAGTTTGCTTAGTTTCAGTTAACTGATCAGCCGTAAACTGACCATCATTTGTCACTTGTTTATCAGCAGCGACTGTATTGTCGTCGATTTTAGCCGTAACTATCATCTTATAATTGATAGTCGCTACGTAACCTGGTTTTAATGGCTTCGTGAGTGTAATCGTCTGATGATCGGTACTAAACTGTGCACCAGTATCAGTCGTTACATCCGTCCCGTCAGCCTTGCTGATCTTAACCACTAATGGATAATCTTGATGCGTATCTGGGTCTGTAAAGCTTAACTTGTCAGGCTTCTTCATCGTAATCGCCTTAACACGCATGTTAGTGATATCACCTGTATTATCATCAGCGGCACTCACCTTGAAACGATAATTGATGACATCTCCTTCAACCCCGGTTGTTGTTTGGCGGTAACCATCCTGGTCTGGATAATTCGGGTCACTAGAACTTGAATTGTCCGCAGTAGTTTCATTTTTTAGGGTTTGTTCGAGTTTAACTTGTTTTTTATTGATAATGTGGACCCGTGATTGGTTGGCCTTAACCTTATGTTGATAATTATCAACCTTAGTATCCGTCAAAGTCCCATCTAAATTAGATGCATATAAATTGGCATCGGTGCTAACGACTTGGGCTAGTGCATTCAATTTAACTTGTGCAATGAACTCAACTTGCAACACAGAATTACCAATATTTGAAGCATTCGCGGTCCCAAGTGGTGACTTGAAGTTAAGTTCCTTTAAGTCGGCAAACGAGTCAGGGCTAGTTAGGTTGACTGCCCCCTCTTTACCATAAGTAATCTTAATTTTTGTTCCGCTATCGTCAAAGTCGACCAATTGCATGTCATCTGGGACGTTCATGACGATATCCTGCATAGCTGCTTTTAATAAGGCGTCGGTATTTTTCGCTCCTAATTTAACTCGGAAAAGATATCTAACTTTATCACCTGGAACGGCGTTAACATCAGCCTCATCATTAGCCATTGGACCATGCCACTTTCCATTAGTGGTTGCATTCAGAATGTCTTGTTCAAACGAGGCAGTATTCTTAGATGCTTTAATCGTGATATCCGCTTCATTAAATAAGTTACCTGCATCCGTTGCATTGGCAGTCGGTTGCTCGGTAAGCGACTCAGCCTTCAAACGGCCAGTTTGGCCATAAGTCCCGGCTTTAGTAGCGGTTCGTTTGAAGGTCACAACAACATCTTGACCCGCTTTAATGGGCGTTTCAATTTTAATTGCGTAATCATTAGTTGCGGTTTTTACCAAGGTCCCTTTACCAGCCTTACCACCGACTGTAACATTGATTGAATCATCAACCGGAGCACTTAGCCCATCGTCGGGGTTCATTTGAATTTGATTAATCATCGCATCGGTGATGCTAGCAGTATTCGTGGTTTTCGCTTTGAATGCAAAGCGATACCCAATTTGATCACCAACGTTCCCAGTGGTCTTCGAGATATTATCGACGACTGGTTGCCAATCCTCACTAGGCGTATCATCGTTCTTAATCGTTTGTTGCAAATCTTGGACTTCCCGAATTGGATCAGGCACCTTAACATGCCCATATGCTTCGTTACTATCCCAATTTTGTTCGGTCGATCCTGCAGCTTTAATGACATCTAAATTAGCGGTATTAGCAATTTTTACGTACGTATGACCATTAGCAGTCACCGTCGGAAGACTACTTAAGTCAGCATCGGCAGCCACTGACGTCTCAATTGTCATATTATAGGTCTTGGTATAGTTGGCTTCGTTATTCAGAAACTCAGCTTTAGCGTTTGCAACAACCTGATTGCCATCGGTACTAATCTCGAATTGATCAGAGACATCGGTCTGGCCATCTCGTTTGATGATAACTTTGTCGACCTTCAAGTTCTGATTAATCGGATCTGTTAAAGTAAATTTCGTTGCCGGATGGAAGGTGCTAATCGTTGTATGATCCGCGAAACTGGTATCTTGTGGGTTCGTAATTGTACTCCCACGGTACGGTAGGGTCGCCACGACATTATAGTTAATCGCGTTATCATCCCAGTCTTGGTTCCAAGTATCACCATCTCCGGATTTTCCGGGTGCTGAAAAGGCAACCGGAACCAGCGATGTCGCTAGAAAGTCAAGTCGTTGCCCATCAGAAATGCCGTACTGGATGGAATCGGTATCGTGGAACGTGACGGTCGTCCAAGCGTCCGTATCTTCGGGTTTAATTAAGTCAATATTCCCCATGTCGCCATCTCCGCCATAATCAGTCTTACTATAATCACCATTATAATTATAATAATCATTATTACCGATGCTATTGGTAATTATCGTCGATGGATCAGCATCTGAATTGTAGGTTCCTTTAGGTGTGATCTGCGAATTCTGATTGTTCGTAACATAGACATTATCAATATGGCTATCTTTAGAAAACTGCAAGAAATCTCGATGATCCATATCACCCGCGGTTAGAAACCCAGAAATCTTAATTGGCTTACCAGTTGCATCATCAAAAAATTCCAGCTTAGCCGTCGCCACTTCGCGATATTGGAGATAAGCTGTGGGGTTAACATTAATATACGCGCCTTTCGGGCCCGATTTTAGGCTTAACGATCTAAAAGCATCACCCTTGTTGTATGTCCCAGCCATACCAAGCATATCTTGATAATCCGTATCTCCATGATATTTACCTTTCCCAATTCTAAAAGACCACTCATTAATAAATATATTATCCGTATCACTGGGAAAATTAGATATATAACCTTTAGCCTTATATTGTGGCCAGTCGTTATACCAACCATGCTTTTCTAAGCCAACAAACGACTGTTTAATGTCAATCCAGTGTTGTATACCGGTATTATCCCGAAATAGCATGACTTTCTTGTACATAATATAATCATTAGCGCTATCTAACTTGGCACCGGAAATATCCTCAGTCGATTCAGCAGCCTGACCATGATCTTCTTCAGTTGATACCCCTGGCACGTAAACAGGAAAAGCATTATATGGATAGGGAATTTCATTCTTCGAATCATCAGGAACCAAAGTACCGGAAGCATCAGCTATTGCTGTATGTGCATTACCAGCATTATCATAACTGACTGTCGTTACCCCGGCTTGTGAGGATAAGGTCTTGGAAAAATCTGGATAGTCACTATCCGGATCAAGAATTTCTTCAGCTTGCGGCTGAATCAAAACTGATTGACTTGAGGTCGCCTTTTGGGCCGTTGACTGCTTGGTAGCGGTCTTTGAACTGGCCTTGGTAGATGTTACTTCACTGGTCTGACTTGTCGAGCTGCTGGTTTCACTGCGGCTTGACGATTGTCCCGATAATGAACTGGCTAGACTCTCAGAAACAACATTCGTGCTGGCAAGTGCCTGCTGTGGATTAATCAATTTCGACATCCTTGACGTAGCGTTGGTCGGTTTAGTTGCTGTGGCTGCCCAGACACCCCCTAGTGACTGGAACATCGTCGCTGTTAAGAACATTACTGCCAATATCAGATGTATGATTCTTTTTTGCATCGCACATTTCCTCCCAATTCTAATACCTGTCGAGTCGATTATCGTTTTAAACAACTCAATGCTTATTTAGCGGTTTAATTTTAATAAATAACAAGTGCCATTTAATTGAGTGCCTTAAAATTTAAGGCTAGTCTTTTTATTGAATGTACCGGTGGTAAACATTCATGCTTAGTTGCATTCACAACTCATGAGTTATGCCCCCCTCAATAAATAACAAGTTTACACCATTAGTTAATGGCGTGCAAGTTTGTTTTATGAAATTGTTTGTTGTTAACATATTTCTATGAATACCTATTTACCGGTATTCATAGAAATTTTGTTCGTTAATTTTTTTATTTCTTTAAAAAAATACGAAATCATTCAGGTCGTTATCTTCGAGATAAAATCATAGGTCATAACTCATGAGTCATGAGCCACAAAAAATCATTTATCGCCCGATTGCGCCCTTATATCAGCTAATCTAAATTTACAAAAAAAAGCCTCGATTGAGTTAAAACTCAATCGAGGCCTTTTTTGATTAGTCATCACTATTGTTGATTTGTTTGCTCTTTAACCAGCCTTAGTCACCATAACCGTTGTTGGTTCACTCACTTGTGTTCCATTGTGTTCCGTAATGGCAATCATTGTTGGTAAATTCTTTGAATCGATTTGGTTTGTATCAATTGAAAAGGTTAAGCCATCCTCAGAAAGGTCAACCGTATACTCATTCCCATTAATCGCATCCACGGCTTGAATCGTATTCCCAGGTGTACCAACTTTACCCGTAATCTTTTGGCCTTGCCGAACTTGTATTTGATCGACTACCGGTTTGTTGGGCACAGCATTATTGTGTTCGACTATCGCGGTCCCAAATCCCTTAGTCCCTAAGGCCGTTGTTTGATCAACATAGAGTTTAGTGCCAGCTCTTTGTTGCGGAATATTAGCGATATAGGTGCCATCCGCCCCGGCAATCGCAGTGCCAATTACTAGGCCGTCTTCTGAATTAGCCCGAATTTTAACCGTTGAGCCAGCCGGCGCATTCCCCCCAACTACTTCAGTATCAGTATCCATAACAGGTGTATGAATTGTCGGTACTTGATTAATAATCGTCCAGCCTTTATCTAATTTATCCCAGTTAATCCGTCCAGCAGAGTCTGAGTTACCTAAGATATCCCAGTCTGGCGTCGCTTCAATCGACGTCACTGCTGACGCGAATTGATAGTAGGAACTATTATATGCATCAGGAATCCGTTCGCCTAAGTCAGTAATGGCTTGCCCTAAATCAATATAGATGTGGGCTTCCAAGGTGGCACCTGTCAGAAGACTAGTCAAACCAACTTGATTTTGGAAAACAAGCACATTGCGATCACGATCATAAGAGATGTCACGCCGTTCATAAGTATGTTTCTTATTCCCACCGATGTTATTGGGTGCGTAGAAGTAACTTGATGGTTCGATGTAGTCGAGGAATGTTTTACCATCTGCCGTCGTCTTATTCATTAAAGCTTTAAATTCTGCGGGCATCGCGATTTGTGTTTCAGTCTTTTCATCAATGTTCAATGACATCAATGTTGTTCCAGTATACGAAATCTGCAACATACCAGAGGTTAATGAGAAATCATTAGATAGGTGAACCCCTTCAAGCATGTTCGAACCATCGAAGGTTGTTGAACCCTTCGTCAAGATATCGACTCCCGGTAAGGGATTGGCTGCCGGTTTCTGTCCGGTCTGTGTAGTTTCATTGGTGACCGCTTGAACCGTTGTAACCCCGGTACTAATCATTAAACCCATCAACGTCGATGATGTTAATAATAAACCAACCATTTTGCTACTCTTAATCATATAGATCGCCTCCATGTGCGCTTTTAATTTTTTGAAACATATGCCGTTAATTACAGAATGTGATTAGCAACTTTTCTATGTGAATAATATATCATGTATTTTTACGACAATCAACTAATATAAACTATCATTTTTAAGTGATATATAGATAATTATTTTATGCTTAAACGCTTCTGTAAAGGCATTTTATCTGTTGCGCGTTTTAATTTGCTACAATAATTAACGTCACTCAACAATTGAGTGATGACACAAATTGTGAAATTTAAATCAATGAAAAAAGAAGCCCTTGCTGGGCTTCTTTTCGTGTTTAATTGCGTGGCGTAATTTGATACTCTTTATCAATATTATGAACAACCCGATTAAAACTCTTCATCATCTCACGTCGTGTCACAATTCCCGTGAACTCCCCGGCATCCGAAACGACCGGTAAGTACGGATGATCGACTAAGAGATGCAGCGTTTCTTCGATATTATAGGGATCTTTAATTGTCACGACATCGGTTTGCATAACATCTGCAACGGTTAACTTGCGTAGGTTTTCGAAGCTGAGATTGTTCAAACCGAGCATCGTCTCGGTAATCAGCGGCATCGTCAGCATCCCTTTGAACTTCGAATGATTATCTAAAACGGGAATACTCGAATATTTAACCGTTGTGAGGAGAATAAAAGCATGTTCTAGAGAATTACTAGCCTGCACACTGGCAACGACCTCACCGGGAATTAAGAAATGCTCTTTATTTTCTAACAATAAATTCGAAAATGCATCTGAAATCATCACTTAGCCTCCAATCAACTTGTTAGTACCCGTTGATTGTATCAAAGACTGACACTAAAAGACCATCCATCCTACTTAAACTTTGGATAGTCTTTAGAATTAAGTACGTTGAAAGGTCAATTGCAATTGTGATACAGGAATAAACTGTCGATTATAGTATTGGACATGATACTGGTCAGGCGTGACATCAATCACTGCATAGGTACCCTTTAAGTTTCGAAACGGGCCACGCGGTTGGGCAATACTCCCTGGATTCAAGAGTAAGACCCCCGCGTGCATTTCACAATCCAATTGGTGCGTATGCCCGTAACAAGCGAGATTGGCGTGAACTTCTTGAGCCGCTAATAACAGATGGGTTAAATCGGTATTCACTCCATACAGATGACCATGGGTCAAGAAGACCCGCTGATTGTCAACACTAAATGTCGTTTTGGCCGGAAATTGACCATTGAAGTCCATATTTCCTTGAACAACGGTCATGTGCGTGAATAACGGATCATCAGTTGCTAATTCAGAGTCACCACAGTGTAACATGGTGACTGCCTGATCCTGATAATGTGCCACTAGTTGGACTAGAATCTCACGATCACCGTGACTATCACTAACAACAACAAAACGCATATTAAACAGTCCTTTCGGGCCCGAAGGCCATTTTCTTTGGTCGCACTAACGGTCCTTTAAGCTTTAATCCAGGCGCGCCATTTTTGCTTAAGTTGCTCAATTGCCTTGGCACGGTGGCTAATTTGATTTTTTTGTTCAACTGTTAATTGGGCCAAGGTAGCATCTAATGCTGGCACGTAAAATAATGGATCATAGCCAAAACCATTATCGCCGCGCGGAATACCCAATATTTGGCCTTGAATGTTGCCTTCGACGACTAAATCTTCGGCCGGCCGTTCTGGCTTGGCAAAAACTAGTGTCGTATGGAAGGTGGCCGTACGTTCTGCTGCGGGCACACCCGTTAATTCATAAAGTAATTTCGCATTATTACCAGCATCATTATGATCCCCTGAAAAACGTGCCGAATAAATACCGGGGCGTCCACCGAGAGCATCGACCATTAAGCCTGAATCATCAGCCAAGACCGGCAAATGCAAGTAAGCCGCAATTTGGTCAGCCTTCAAACGGGCGTTTTCTTCAAACGTCGCACCAGTCTCATCAATTCTGGGTAATTCAGGGTAGTCTAATAACGTCTTAATTTGAATACCTTCCGTAGCGAAAACGGCGTTAAATTCCCGTGCCTTGCCTGGATTCTTGGTAGCAATCACAATCGTCCGTTGATCAGTGTCAATAACGGGGAGCGGGGGCTCAACAGCCCGTTCAAAACCGGCTTGCCGCTGGGCGTTCGTCCGAGTAACCCCTTGACTCGCACGCAAAATCAACTCGTTGAACTCACTGCTGTTAATCGCCTGTTGTCCACTCAGTTCAAGGGCCAGTATCTGTTCTTGCGGAGTCGCCACCATTGTCATGAGACTAGTAGCTTGTTGACTCTCTACTTGGTCAGGATCAACAACTGATGCGCCATTCACCATGGCCGTAGTAACCGCGGCCGCAACTTGTTGTGGTCGTTGGTCTTTTGGTAACAAGTTCAATGCACAATAGGCAGCATTGAAGAGCTCAGCCAACAGGCCACCGCCGTCTTCAAGACAGGTAACAGTAATCGTCAAATCAGCGGTGACTAATAGTGGGCGCAAAGTGGCCTTCAACCAGTCTAAATGTTGCACCGTAACACTGCTCCCACTGACTTGAAAACTACCACTAGTCGGTTGTACCGCGGCTAAGATTTTCGTATCCCCGCGTTGCCACAAAACCGACGCAGGTTGTTGTTTTAGAAAATGCCATATGACTTGGACGGGACGCACATCATTTTCTGCACGATTATTCATTCGGACCATCGTTTTTAGCCTCCTTAATGATGACTTGCTGTGCCTTCAACTGGGGCAGTGCTAACCACTGCCGCGCAATCGTTTCAAAATTAGTGACTGAGCCAGTAGTGTAAGTTTGCAATCGGCCGGTAGTTGGTGCTGTGGCAAGTTCTTCGCGGTCTTGAAGCGCTTGGATCAAGCTATCAATCGCAGCGTGGGCCGGATCTACTAATACAACTTCCGGACCGACTGTCTGCTGAATGGCAGCCGTTAATAAGGGAAAATGGGTACATCCTAAAATTAAAGTATCAATCGCACTGCCCACCAATGGGGCAAGCGCTTGGTCGACCGTTGCTTGTACTGCTGGCCCCTGGAGTTGATTGGCTTCAATCATCGGCACAAACGTCGGTGCAGCCAGACTAGTGACATGTGTTGCTGGTTTTAATGCCTTTAATTGATGGACGTATGCACCACTATGGATGGTCCCAGTTGTCGCAATGACCCCGACATGTCGATTCTGGGTTGTAGCTAAAGCGGCTTGACTCCCCGGTGCAATGACCCCAATCACCGGAATCGACAACTGGGCTTGCAAATCAGGTAAAGCTGCTGCGGTTGCCGTATTGCAGGCCACCACCAACGCCTTAATCTGATGGGCCATTAGAAAATTAGTCATCTGCCACGCAAATTGGCGAACAGTAGCGGCTGGCTTATCACCGTATGGTAAGCGTGCTTGATCGCCTATGAAGACCATATCTTCATTTGGCAGCCGTTTCAGTGCCTCTTTCAAGAGGGTTAGGCCCCCAACACCTGAATCCATGAAACCTATGGGTTGTTTTTGCATGTTATAATTCTCTTTTCATCTCAGAATACACTCGTAAACTCTATTTTCTCTTTTTTTGATATAAAATTCAACTAAAACAACCAGATCAATCGGTGTTTCACAGCTAGCGTTAATCTTTTATAAAAAATAAATACTTTTCGCGGTATAATAGATATAATTATAAATATACTGCATAAAGGAGTGCCATTGTGACTCAATCACGCTATGAACAACTCGCTCAAAATCCCCAAACAACATCTTATCTGACCCAGGCAACCTTGCGAGATATCTTATTACCCCTTATTTTGGGTACTGAAAATGACGCTATTAGCTATTGGGCCGGGAAGCAACTCGCTTTGCAATTTCCATTAGCATCACGTGAGGATCTCAGTCGATTCTTTGTACAAATGAATTTCGGCGACCTTCGACTTAAGAAACAAAAGAAAGAACAATTCTTTTTCGAATTAACTGGACCAGTTGTCGTTGCACGGATTGCCGATTTTGAGACACCCGATTTCCAATTAGAAGCTGGTTTTATCGCCCAAAGTATGGAACAACAACTCCAACATGTGACCGAAGCCAAAGCAACAATCGAAAATAAGAAAACCGTAACGATTTTTGTACAAACCGATTCAAACGCCCCAATTGAAAGCGAACCAATGGCAGCAATTCATTTAACCACTGATTTAGCACAAGTCGCCATAGTCCCAAATCAGCCGGCTACAAATCCGAAAAATGACCAATCAGCAGTCCCTTTTGACCGATCTGAGCCAGTTCAAGAACCCCCATTTGTACCAGAAGCAGATGAACCCAAAATACCATTACCCCCAGAAACAACAACCCACAACACACGGACCCGCGTGACCGACTTACCCAGTCGTCGCGAAATGCACCGCAAACATAAATAGCCCCACAAAAGCCAATGGCATTGCGTCTACAATCTAAAATATAATAAAAAAGCCCCGCACTTTAAGAGTCAGAGTTATAAATCTTAAAGTGCGGGACTTTTTCGGGTGGTTCAACATAAACATTACTCTAGCGCAGTTAAGCTGGCGATTAACAGATTTCGCTAGTAATCCAGACGGCACATTTGCATCAAAAATATATTTCGACGGTCGCCGCAAAAAAAACATTACCTGAACTGCGTCCCATTAGGAGCGCTATCAGATAATGCCATCATAGCATTGTCCCATTCTTCACTAAAATCAAAAACTTTTTTGTCTGGAGAAGCGCCCATTCAATGCTGTAAATTACTGACTTCATGAGAGCCTTTTATTGGGCTCAAATTATCGTTACAGTTCCAATAATAGCCAGTATTACCATGATTAATCCGTGTATTGCGCTAAAATTGTTTCCAGTTGCGCCTTATCATGGAAGCCAGTGATTTTTTCAACCACTTGACCATCTTTTTTAACAACTAATGTGGGAATCGCCATAATGCCAAAATTGGCTGGCGTTTCTGGATTGGCATCGACATCCATTTTACTGAATTTAACCTTGGTATTGGTTTCGGCCAATGATTCAATCACTGGTGACTGCATCCGACAAGGACCACACCAAGTCGCCCAAAAGTCCGTTAGAACAACCCCACTTTCAGTCGCTGCTTCATAATTTTTATCCGTTAATACTTCTACCATTATTGTTCGTCCCCCATTCAATTGCACAAAAGCAATTATTATTTCCTAAATACTACGCCTTTATCAAAAGAATAACAACTTTTCTGTCTTATTAGTTGAACATTAATAACGCACTCGCCAGGCCAATGTGATTCTTATTTAAAGGTCACAATCGTGGCCCCATTACCACCTGCGTTGGCTGGTGCGTATTCATATTTCTTAACTTGGCGATTGCCCTTTAAGTACTCTTGGACCCCTTGACGAATAGCACCCGTGCCTTTTCCGTGAACAATGGTGACTTGTTGATAGTTAGCCAACAAGGCCGCATCAACATATTGATCGACTTCCGTCATAGCTTCTTCATAACGTTTCCCGCGTAAGTCTAATTGAGCTTTGACATGGCGAGTACCGCCACTATTAACAGTCGTCACATGGCGTTGTGGCCGACTATCTTCAGCAACCTTTTGTTTTTCTAAGTCCTCGTTGGCAATCTTCATTTTAATAATACCCATTTGGACTTCCCAATTTTTCGCATCGATTTGTCGGACTAGTACCCCGCGCTGACCATAAGAAGTTACCAAAACATCGTCGCCTACTTTTAGAGTTTGTCGCCGCTTTGCGCGTTGAAGCACTTTATTTTTCTTCAAAGCAGTTGGCTGACGTAATTGTCCTAACTCAGATTTAGCATCGATTAACTGATTTTCCTTAATTTGAGCGCCCTGATTGAGCTGCATCTCACGAAGCTTGGTAATCACTTTATCAGCTTTTTCTTCGGCTTTTTCGACAATCGTATTCGCTTTTTCTTTGGCTTTAGTCATTTCAGTTTCGCGATCTTCAAAGAATTGTTGATAAGCGGTGGATAACTGTTGATGCAAATCAGTGGCTTCAGCCAATTCATGGCGCAGGGCCTGGTATTCAGTTTCAGCAGCCTTCCGTTGATTTTCGAGATCGGTAATCATATTATTCAAGTCTTGGCTTTCATCATTCATTAATTGCTTGGCTTGTTGTACGATTGTGGCCGGTAACCCGAGCCGCGTTGATATATCAAATGCATTACTGCGCCCTGGTACACCAATTAATAAGCGATAGGTCGGCTGTAACGTTGCCACATCGAATTCCATGCTAGCATTGATCGTTTGTGGCCGATTGTAACCGTAAATCTTCAATTCAGGGTAATGGGTCGATGCGACCACGTCGGCCCCCACTACCCCAATTTGATCTAAGATGGCAATCGCCAAAGCAGCCCCTTCTTGCGGATCGGTACCCGCGCCCAATTCATCAAGTAACACCAAGCTCTGATCGTCAATCTGTTGGAGAATCTGAATAATATTTTCCATATGTGCTGAGAACGTACTTAAATTTTGTTCAATTGATTGCTCGTCACCAATATCCGCAAAAATATCCGAGAAGACGCCGACTTGACTCGCTTCACGCGCGGTAATGAATAATCCGGATTGAGCCATCACTTGCACTAATCCCAATGTTTTCAACGTAATTGTTTTCCCACCGGTATTCGGACCGGTGACCACGATGGCTTGATAATCAGCCCCAATAGCAATATCGTTAGCGACTACTTTTTGAGCATCAATTAAAGGATGCCGCGCTTGTTTCAAGTCGACATGGTTTTCTAAGTTAATCAGCGGTTCGGTTGCCTTCAATTCTTTGGCAAGTTGCGCCTTGGCGTTGACAAAGTCGAGTTGACCTAAGACTTCTGCATTGGCCAAAATGTTGTGCCGTTCCGGCATAATGGCTTCTGAAAGTTCAGCCAAAACACGTTCTATTTCTTGTTGTTCTTCAATTTGTAATTGGCGCAGGCGGTTATTCAACTCCATTATAGCTTGTGGTTCCATGAATAGAGTCTGGCCACTGGCACTTTGATCATGCACAACTCCTCCGAATTGACCACGATAGGCTTGCTTGACCGGAATCACGTAACGGTCATTACGAATCGTGACAATTGGATCACTCAAATACTTAGCTTTTGCCCCATGTGTGTAACTAGCCATCCGCGTTCTAATTTGGCCCTCCAACTGCTTTAACCCCGTCCGTAACCCGCGTAATTTCGTTGAAGCTGTATCTAAAACAACACCATCATCAGCAACGGAACTACGAATTTTTTCTGTCAATTGCGGTAACGTTACTAATTGAGCAATTAGCTCCGGCAAGGCTTTCAAAGCTAGTTCATCTTTTGCTAAATCGTCAAAAAAACGAACCACTACTGAAGTAGCACGCAAAACGCGTCCTACCTCGGCCAGTTCAACGCCGTTTAACGTCGCCCCAATTTCAACTCGTTTAAGATGCGGACGGACGTTACTCAATTGTGGTAGGGGAATGCCCCCTTTTAACCGTTCAATCTCTACTCCGTCCTTTGTTTGATCCAAGTGAGCTTGAATCAATTGGGCGTCGTTGGCTGGTACTAATTGTGCAATTTTTTCTTGACCAAACGCCGTAATGGCATGGCCTTGCAACATTTGTATAATTTTATCGTATTCGAGTGTTTCTAGTATTTTATGATTCATATGCGTTAACTCCTTCTAAAAAAAGGGGCGACTTCCGTCAACCCCCAACTGTACAATCCATTTTAACCGGCAATCCACCAACTAGTTACTTGCGAGGTTAGCACTGGTGTGTGTAAGACAATGACCCGCGCAACTGTTGAATCGCGTAACGTTTTTTGTAAGCCATCCAGTGGTACCAATGCCATAACATATAGCAGTAAGAAAATCCCAATATAGACAACCAAAAAGTTCAAGAAACCACCAATCGTTTTATTGAACCGCTTCAAACCAGGCATATAAGTCAATGAGTTCAGTAAAAGTCCGCTGAAACGAACTAATAAACTCCCGATGAACATCACGAGGACAAAAGCGACTCCGATATAGAATGCATCGTCTAATGATAACCCAATACTCTTTTGAAAGAATGCAAAGTAGCTATCCTCAATTGCCGATGGGTACGGCACAATAAGACTTAACTTAGGTCCCAATGAGTGACTCATCGCTTGGGCAATCCAAAAGACAATAAAGTACCCAATTGTATAGACTGCTTGCATGATAAATCCACGTCTGGTCCCTATATAAATGGCATATAATAAAATTAAAATAATAATTAGACTTAGCATAAATTCCCCTTAGCCCCTTAGTGACATGTTTTTTAAATACCGATTTTTTAGCAGATTACTTTGTTTAAACTGGCGTTAAAAAGCCTTGATGACGCCATAGCAAGCACAGTTAAGCCACAGATGATTCACTGGCTGACGATCCCCGCCGATTATTTATTTGCTAGTTCAACTGAACTATTTTATCATGAAACAAGGGAAAGTAGCAATTTTACCATAAATCTCTTCATTTAGTCTTCATTAAGGAGCCAATATTATGCAAGCAGTTATCCAAGTTTCACCCGTACAACTCGCTAACCTCCAAAATCATTATGCCACTAACCGCCAGTTACCACCGGGGGCCGTTTTCGCCCATCAAGCTAATGGTTTGAATATTACCGGTTATCGTTCTGGCAAAGTCCTTTTTCAAGGTCAAAATGCAGAAAAAGTGGCTGCCAAATGGGGGCCTGTCACTCCAAAACGACCAAAAGCAAAGCCACAAGCGACCAAAGGTGATCTTTTACCAACTAATTTTGCGCAGTGGTCCGTTTTAGGCTCAGATGAAGTGGGTAACGGAAGCTATTTCGGCCCGTTAACCATCGCCGCCGTCTATGTTAGCCATGCCAATCTCGACTTCGTCAATCAATTAGGCGTCGCTGATTCAAAAACACTAACCGATGCGCAAATTGACCGAATGGCCCAAAAGATGATGGCCAAACTACCCTACCACATTGTCAACATTATGCCGCCAAAATATAACACTGTGCATGCCACGATGAATATCGAAAAAATGAAAGCCATCAGTCATAATTTTGCACTTCTTAAAGTTTTACAAAAAATCCAACCCACAAGCCCCGACGGCATTTTAATTGACCAGTTCGAGCCCCGTGGTGTCTATTATAACTATCTCAAAAATGAACCGGTCGTCCTCCGTGATCATGTCTATTTTGCAACTAAAGCAGAACATTGTCATTTGGCGGTGGCCGCTGCTTCAATCATCGCCCGGCATCAAGCTAATTTATCCATGCTAGAACTCTCCAAAAAGGCCGGCCGCCAAATTCCGCTTGGTAATCATCAAGCAGTCAACCAAATCGCTGCCGACTTGCTGGCTCAAGGTGGCATGGATTATCTGGGTCAATTTGCTAAATTACATTTTATTAATACCCAAAAAGCACAACAGTTATTATAGGATAGCTTCTCACTTCACGCAAAAAAAGGGACCTAACCGCAATCAATTAAAATTGCGGTTAGGTCCCTTTTTTTGAAATCACTTGTACAGTCCTTACTCGAATGCTATTTTAGATTATCATCGGCTAAAAATGTGTTTAACACTTCTTCAACCATTTCCCATTCTTCGTCATCTTCGATTGGGAATAGGTCACCTTTGCTCGCATTACCAGCATCATCTGATGTAAACGAGAAGGCTTGAATATCAACTTCTTCATCTTCTTCGGCACTGGTTGGATACAATAAAACGTACGATTTACCGTAATCTTCTGAATCGAATGTAAAGAGCACTTGGTATAATTCCTCGTTGCCCTGATCATCGATTAATGTAATTTGTTGTTCTTCATCTTGGTGGATGTTCTTGTTCTCTTCAGTCATTCATCAAAACTCCTTAATTGTTTTATTTATTAGCCTTGTGTTAAGCGACCATGCGCATCCAAGTAGTTCTGCAAAATCATCACCGCAGCGAGTTTATCAATCACTTGCTTACGTTTCTTACGTGACGTATCTGCTTGTTCCACTAGCATGCGTTCAGCCTGAACCGTTGTTAGGCGTTCATCGATATAATCAACTGGAATCTCTGGAAAAAGTTCACTCAGCATTGCCCCATATTCTTGTGCCTTAAGCGCCCGCGGTCCAATTGAATTATTCATATTCTTCGGTAGTCCTAATACAAAACCCGTCACTTGGTATTTATCAACCAGTTCTTGCACGCGCTCTAGCCCAAATTCCGCCACATCTTCATTGATACGAATAATCTCAACGCCTTGCGCTGTCCAACCCAATAGATCACTGACTGCAATGCCCACCGTTCGTGAACCAACGTCAAATCCCATTAAACGCATTATTTTGTCGTTTCCTTATCCAAATAATTTTTAACTAATTCTTCGATAATCTCATCGCGTTCATGTTTACGAATCAAATTACGAGCATCATTATAGCGTGGAATGTATGCTGGATCACCGGACAACAGATAACCAACAATCTGATTAATAGGATTGTAGCCCTTTTCCTCTAATGTCTGATAGACCGTCGTTAATGTTTCATGAACATTTTTAGGACTATTTTTACCAAAATCAAAATGGACTGTTTTATCTAGATTCATCTCTCAACACCTCAACTTTTCGCTACTTATACAATCATATTCTACTCGAAAATAGGATAAAGTACAACTCTCCCATCTCTTAATCGAATCTGGATGAAAGATAACGATATCCTATTTCATAAAATTGATTACTAAAAAATGAGACCCATCTCAATTTACATTGATCCGAATCTCATTTCTAGCATCCTACTTAAATACTGGCTAACGCCGTTTTCGCTGCGGCTAAAGCTGCGTCAACCCCGGCAGGATTCTTACCGCCGGCTTGTGCCATATCAGGCCGACCACCGCCACCACCACCGACTAGGGGCGCGATTTGTTTGATTAAGTCGCCAGCTTTGACACCTGCTTGAATGGCCGCTGGGGCAACTGCCACAATTAGACTAACTTTTTCACCTGCCACGGTGGCAAGCACGAGGACATCTGAAATTTGTTTTTGCTGCCATTGATCCGCTAATTGACGCAGTTCGTTCATGCCAGCCACTTGTGCATTGGCAGCAACTAAGCGCCATTGTCCAACCGTTTCAACATTTTCAAAAACATTCCCAGCTTGTTGTTGTGCAAATTGGGCCTTTAATCGTTCATTTTCTTTCTGGGCTGCTTTTAAATCAGCTTGTATTTGTTGCAACTTCTTCGGTAAATCTTTGGTTTGAGCAACTTTTAATTCACTACCTAGTTCATCTAGCAAGATTTGTTTGTCATTCAAATACTTGAAGGCTGCCTTGGAGGTCACTGCTTCAATTCGGCGTGTGCCCGCACCAATCCCTGATTCACTGGTAATTTTGAAGAGGCCCAAATCAGCCGTATTACTAGCGTGAGTCCCACCACAAAGTTCCATTGAGTAATCACCAATTTTAACCACACGCACAGTCTGCCCATATTTCTCGGTAAAAAGTGCAATGGCGCCCATTGCTTTGGCCGTTTCAATATCAGTTTCGACAGTTTCGACTGGCAGAGCTGCCCAGATTTTCTCATTCACTATTTTTTCAATCGTCGCCAATTGATTGTCCGTCACTTGACCGAGGTTCGTAAAATCAAATCGTAAATAGTCTGGTTCCACCAACGATCCAGCTTGATGCGTATGTTCACCTAAGACATCCCGTAAGGCTTGATCCAATAAATGAGTTGCTGTATGGTTTTTAACTACGCCAGCTCTGAAAACCGGGTCAACGGATAATACATAATGCACATCCTTGATCATTTCTTCGATAACAGTCACCGTATGAAGTGGTTGTCCGTTTGGTGCGTATTGGACATCGGTCACTTTAGCAACCACTTGCCCAGAAAGATTCTTAATCACTCCTTGGTCTGCGACTTGACCACCCATTTCAGCATAGAACGGTGTCTGCTCAAAAATTAGTTGCGCTGTGCCACTGTTAATCGTTGACTGTTGTGCATTATCTTGCAAAATTACCCTTAATTTACTTTCAGTTTCAAGGGTGGTGTAACCAGTAAAGGTACTTTCGACCTTGATGTCCATCAACAGCTCATTTTGCATTCCCATAGACTGTTCATCACTCCGTGCATTGCGCGCCCGCGATTTTTGTTGCGCCATAGCTCTTTCAAACCCAGCTTGATCAACCGTCAAACCTTCATCGGCAGCATACTCGGTCGTCAATTCAATTGGGAAACCATACGTATCGAATAATTTGAAGGCATCGGCCCCAATGATTTCAGTTTGTCCGCTTGCTTTGACATGATCAATCGCTTGATTCAATAAATGTAAACCATCGTTTAAAGTTTCCCGGAAACGGTCTTCTTCAGAACGGATTACCTTAGCTATAAATTCTTCTTGAGCCAATACATCTGGGTAATAGCTTTGCATAATTTCACCCACGATTGGGACTAACTGATACATGAAGGCTTCGTTAATGCCTAATTTTTTTCCATTTAAGATTGCCCGCCGAATTAATCGACGTAACACATAGCCGCGGCCTTCATTAGCTGGCATTGCGCCATCTCCAATCGCAAAAGTCACTGCACGTGCGTGATCCGCAATAATCTTAAATGCAATATCATCAGCCGCATTAGCGCCATATTGTTTATTCTGACTTAAGGCGGCTGTAGCATTAATTAGTGGCATAAATAAATCCGTTTCAAAGTTCGTTGGGGCAGCTTGAATGATTGCAACCAATCGTTCGAGCCCCATCCCCGTATCAATGTTCTTATGTGGTTGTTCTACGTATTCGCCATTTGGTAAATGATTGAATTCTGAGAATACGATATTCCAGACTTCAAGGTAGCGTTCATTTTCACCACCTGGATAATTTTCAGGGTCATCTTCAGCAACATTATTGAAGCTTTGCCCGCGATCATAAAAAATTTCTGAATCAGGGCCACAGGGACCTTCGCCGATATCCCAAAAGTTATCTTCCACTTCAATGATATGTGTTTCTGGCAAACCAACTTTTTCATGCCAAATCCGATGAGCTTCTTGATCTTTGGGATATACAGTGACATATAATTTTTCAGGATCAAAAGCCAACCACTGATTACTGGTTAAGAATTCCCAAGCCCATGGAATCGCATCTTCTTTGAAATAATCACCGACGGAGAAGTTTCCTAACATTTCGAAAAACGTATGATGCCGCGCAGTTTTACCAACATTCTCAATATCATTGGTCCGGATGCTCTTTTGCGCATTGGTAATTCGTGGATTGCTCGGCACCACGCGGCCATCAAAATACTTCTTTAAGGTCGCTACGCCGGAATTAATCCATAACAATGTTGGATCATCTTTAGGCACAAGCGAAGCACTGGGTTCAATCGCATGGCCCTTTTCTTTAAAGAAATCTAGGAACATTTGGCGCACTTGCGCACTCGTTAATTTTTTCATCGTATTTACTCCTTCAAAAAAATAAAACACCGCTGCAATGCCAAGGACGCAAAAGCGCGGTACCACCTTGATTGCAACGATGTTAGTCGTTAACCTCTTTATGAGTTTATTCAATTATCTGGAGGTTGGGGAGCACCACGCTGTCTTATATGACCCTCTCTCAGTCTAGAAAGGTCTTCCTGTGAACGTCAAACACCGGGTATATCCCAACCTTCTCAAAGTATAAAAAAAATTTGCTAGATTGTCAACTAGTCCAATGTAACAGTAATTACCGACCGATAAACGCGGTGTTCGACCGCATTCCCCAATGCGGTCGGCACTCCAGATTTATCAGCCGCGGCTTCGATGGCCAACGTTCAAGGCGATACCGAACAACATCGGCTTTGGTGACCCAGACCATTTCCTGCCCTCTGGGTAACGCATGTTGGGCCTGAGCAAACCACCCGCTAGGCGATAAATAACTTACGCCAGCTTGACCCAGGAATAAAGATAAATTTTTGCCCATTCAACCGGGCACTGTAAGTCTGAAACATCTGCCAGTTCTAACCAATGTCGTAATTATAAGTCATTTTCATACACTACAGCCACTCGATTAACCATTAACTAACTATTTTGTTTCTTATTTTGGCGTTTACGTTCACGCATTTCAACGCGTTGTTCAACACGGCGTTTCTTTTGCGCATCTTGTTTAATTGCCGCTTTAATCTTTTTCTTATAGCCCGGTTTCCGTTTTAGCTTAGCTTTTTTAACCATGCCTTTCATCCCAACATCTAATTCACGAGTAGTTGCCACTCGCTTTTTACGTCGGTTCCGGTCATATGAGGTCACTAATTCACCATCTTTAAACGTCTTCGGGGTAAACTTAATACCCATTGCTTCAATCTGAGCCACAGCTGCTTCATCATCTGGTCCATAAAGGGTAATCGCAGTCCCTGCTAAGCCGTTCCGGCCAGTCCGGCCAACCCGATGAATAAAGAATTCTAAATCTTCGCGTGGAATTTCGGCATTAATCACCATGCTAATCCCTTCAATATCAATTCCGCGAGCCGCTAAGTCAGTCGCCACAACGTATTGATAATCCAAATTATGGATTTCTTTCATAATCCGTTTCCGTTGACGTGGTGGAATATCGCCATGGATCTTAGCGACTTTCAAGCCTTGCGCCTGTAAGTAACGATGAATGTCATCTACCTTGCTCTTAGTATTAGCAAATATCAACACCATGAAAGGATGCCCCATAGTTAACAACGAATAAATTGTTTGATTAAGGGCTTTACCTTTGGTTGGAACTAACCAATTATCGATGGTGGGGCTAATCACCGTTTCGTTTTTAACTTCTTCAATTACAGGATTGTGCATGTATTTTTGTAAAAAGGGCTGTAACTTATCTGGAATCGTGGCCGAAAAGACCATCATTTGTAAATCTTCAGGTAAACGACTAGCAATTTCATCGACTGGCTTCAAAAAGCCCATATCAAGCGTCATATCCGCTTCATCAATTACTAAATACTGTGCCGTATAGATTTTGAGCGCTTTGCTCTTGATTAAATCTAAAATTCGTCCCGGTGTTCCAATCACGATTTGCGGCTGATGTTGTGCGAGTTTTTCAATTTGTCGTTGCTTGTCAGTTCCACCAACGTAGCGCCCAATGCGTAGCTTCGCATCCATATGTTGCGTGATTAATTCATCCGCCGTATAAATTTGGTAAGCTAATTCTCGGCTAGGCGCTGTAATCACAATTTGGACGGCATCTTTTTCCGGCACTAATTTATTTAAAAGCGGTAATAAGAACGCATGGGTTTTCCCGCTACCAGTCTGTGATTGGCCAATCACACTTTTACCAGCATTAATGGCTGGAATTACCCGCCGTTGAACCGCCGTTGGTTTTGTAAAGTGCATGTCGTCTAAAGCCGCGATGATCTCTGGTTTTAGATTAAATTGTGTAAATTGATTATCCATAAAGTCCTGCTTTCTATTATTTGAATCCGTAAAAAAGGATCAGTTGCTATTGTGTGTATTGGACCGCAAGGGCTGACAATTCAGCGACAATGGTGTCAATTTCAGCTTGATTGGCTGCTCTAGCACCACTGGCCAACGGATGACCCCCGCCATCATGCCGTTTCGCTAATTCATTAATCACCGGTCCTTTGGAACGAAAATGCACGCGGTAAGTGCCATCTGCTTGTTGTACGAAGATGACCCACGTCAACACCCCTTTCAGCCGCCCTGGTGTCCCAACGATCGAGTGGACTTGTTGTGCTTCAACGTGCAGCTGTTCTTGTGTCGCTTGGTCAACAACCAAGTAGGCAACCTGATGCACATTGACTTGAAGGTGGTCAAATAAGTAACCTTGTAATTTTGCTTGTTCCAACGTAATTTCATTCATCTTTTGATTAAGCTGATCATGATGAATATCAAATGTCATCATTTGGGCCGCACAGGTCATAGTGTGCGGACTAGTTGAATTAAACATGAACCGCCCAGTATCCCCCACAATGCCAGCATATAAAACGCGGGCCGCCGCTTGATTGAATTGCAAGCGACCTTCACTGTTATTAACGATGTCGATGATCACTTCTGATGTACTTGAAGCATCTGGCAATACCCAGTTCAAATCGCCGTATGGATCATCATTGGGATGATGGTCAATTTTAATTAACTCAGCACCTAGCTGGTAATCTGCACCACTAATTCGTGGCGAATTAGCCGTATCGGTAACAATCACCAAAGCGCCTTGATAGGCTGCTGTATCAATTGCTTGGGCATTTGCAAGCCAATCTAAATTGCCGGTATCGCTACCAACTTGATAGATTGTCTTGTCTGGATAACTATTACGGAGTACTTCTGCCAAGCCTACCTGAGATCCAATTGCATCTGGATCAGGATTAACATGGCGATGAATAATGATGGTTTGATAAGTTTCAATTTTCGTGATAATTTGTTCTGGAATAGTCATTGGTTAACCTCTTTCTAAGAGCTGTCCGGTGACGATGGCTTTGGCCACAATCACGTGATTGGCATAAACATCGACATCAATTTTAGCTGATCGCCGCCCAATTTCAAGTAGTCGTGGTAAAATCTGAATCTGCGTATCAATTTGAATCAGACGTAAATAATGTAGATTGATTTGTTCAATCATCGAATATCGCTGATGCTGTGTCTGTAGCATTTGTTGACAAGCAGCCGCCACTGCTTCAGTTAATACTCCGAATGAAATCGTCCCCAAATTATTCGTCATCTGAGGTGTCACTTGATAGTCATAAGCAATGGGATAAAAATCGGGGGCGGTTGAACTTAAGCGTAGCGGTTCAACAATCTGATCATAGAAAGTCTCCGCCACTTGAGGCTGGTGTTGGACCGTCTGCATGTTGCTCATCACGTCTTGCCGGGTAATAATTCCTTCTAGTTTTAGATTGTCGGCGACCACTGGCATCACTTCTAAACTATTCCAGGTCATTGAATGTCCAACACTGGCCACACTCATGTATTTTTTAACACTGGTCGGGTCTTTCGTCATGACTTTCTCAAGGCTCATTGTTGCCGGCTTATCAAGAATATCTTTGACTGTAACAATTCCGACTAGTCGTAAGTGATCATTCACCACTGGAAAACGTGATTGTTTCGCGCTCGTACTGAGTTGCCTGTAATCTGCCACCGTCTGGTTGGCATGTAAAATCCGAATCTCAGCAAGTGGCTGATAGATATCAGCCACTGTAACAATTTCTTTTTTTATTAATTGATCCGTCAAGGCCCGATTGATTAAAGCCGCCACGGAATACGTATCATAGGCTGTCTGTAAAATCGGTAAGGCCAAGTCATTGGCCAGGGCAATCACATCCGCCGAAGTCCCGAAACCACCGGTGATTAAAACGGCAGCCCCATTTTCAAGGGCTAATCGTTGGACATCTGTCCGATCACCGACAATCATTAATGACTTGGGCGTAATGTAACGGGTAATGGCATCAATTTGCATCGCACCAATCACAAATTTATCCAATAGTTTATCTAACCCAGCGCGACCACCGAGCACTTCACCGTCAATCACTTGTACGATTTCTTCGAAAGTAAGATTTTCAATCTTTCCTTTTAATTTCTGCTCAATACGGATGGTCCCGACCCGTTCAATGGTGCTGACTAAGCCGTTATTTTCGGCCGCTTTAATGGCGCGATAAGCCGTCCCTTCACTTACTGCAAGTGTTTTGGCAATTGAGCGCACCGAAATTTTCTCACCGATCGGTAAATTTTCAATGTACATTAAAATTTGATCATGTTTCGTTGCCACTCACTGCCACCACCTTTTCCAAAGTTGTATAGTCATTAACAGTATATCGGTTTTAACCCACAAAAACAAAAAAATCTCAACTATTCACGCTCCCAATCATATAATGGCAACGTGATGTTTTCGAATGTTTGCGGTGCCAAGTTAGTTACCGTAATTCCTAACAAGCGTATGCCGGCTTCTGCATGCCCAATTGTCGTCCAAATTTCCCAGGCGATTGCTTCAATTTCAGCCGCTTTGCCAACGTATTCACTGAATGTTTTACGCTTGGTAATTGTTTCAAATTGCCGATTACGCACTTTTAAGACGACGGTTAACCCATGTTTTTGATTTTTACGTAAGCGCCGTTCTAACTCAATGGCCAGCTTTTTCAATTCAGTTTGCACTTGTTCTTCACTAATCAACGGTTGCCCATAGGTGTTTTCATTCCCAATTGATTTGCGCTCGCGTTGATAGGCGACCGGGCGATTATCAATCCCACGCACATGGCGATATAAGCCGTAGCCTAATTTACCAAAGTTTTGAATCAGCATCATTTCTGATTGAGCCAGTAAATCCGCACCAGTTAAAATCCCCAATTCTTGCATCCGCGGTGCGGTTTTCTTACCAACACCACGGAACTTTTCGATGGGCAGGCGACTCAAAAAAGCAATTGCTTGTTCTGGTAAAACCAATGTCCGACCCGCTGGCTTACGATAATCCGATGCCATCTTAGCTAAAAATTTATTATATGAAATCCCAGCAGAACTTACGAGCTGGGTTTCTTTGAGAATCGCTTTTTGCAAGTAGGCGACTACATCAATGGTATGTGTCAGGCCCAGCTTATTTTTCGTCACATCAAGATACGCTTCGTCAAAAGCAATCGGTTCAATCTTATCGGTAACCGCGTGAAAAATCGTGTGAATCTGTTCTGAAACGGACTGATAAAGTGGAAAATTGGGCGCCTTAAAAACGGCTTGGTGATTAGGAATCAACTCGGCTGCCTTTTGCGCGCTCATTGCCGAGTGCACTCCATATTGTCGTGCGACATAATTGGCAGTTGTCACGACCCCTTTACCACCAGTATCACTAGGATTACGGGCAATTACGAGGGGCTTTTGCCGCAATTCAGGTTGTTCACGTTCTTCGATGGATGCATAAAAAGCATCCATATCAATATGAATAATCTTACGACTCGTATCATTTTCCATTGGAATCTTAAACAACTCGGCCATTTTCCCCCGCCTTTCAATAAGAAAAGCCTGGTACGAATCACTCATACACAGACTTAACTAACTTATTAATTTAATTATCTTGCGTCGGATCAAAAATCCACTGGGCTCCAGTAGTTGTCAATAGATCTGTCGCTTCTTGGGGACCCATTGAACCAATCGAATAACTTGGTAGTGGCGCTGAATCTGCATCCCAGACTTGACGAATCGCATCGACAAATTGCCACGATGCTGCTAATTCATGCCAGTGGGTAAAGTTCGTGCCATCTCCATTAAGTGCTTCTAAAATTAAGCGTTCATAAGCCTCTGGACTATCCGCTAACATCTGTTGATCGTATTGGTAAGTTAATTGATCCGGTTGCAAGGCAAATCCTTGTCCAACTTTTTTTCCATTAATCGTTAATGAAAAGCCTTGTTCCGGCTCAACGAAAATCGTTAACACATCAGGGGCCATTGCTGAACGATCAGCCTTATCATCTGCGAAAATATTCACGCCAGTCTTCTTGAAGACGATGTTAATTTGGGTTTCTTTACGGGCCAATCGTTTGCCCGTCCGGACGTAAAATGGGACGCCACACCAGCGTTCGTTATCAATCATGACTTTGCCAGCAATAAACGTTTCCGTTTGTGAGTCCGGCGCAACATTCGTTTCTTGGCGGTAACCTGGTTTATTTTCACCATCTACCGTCGTTTCGGCATATTGCGCACGCACAAAGTTTTGCTTGATTTCCGCTGGTGAGTAAGGTTGAATGCTTCTGAAGAGACGCGTTTTTTCACGTTGTACATCTTCAGCCGAGAAGTTAACTGGAACTTCCATCGCAAGCATGCCAATGATCTGCATGATATGGTTTTGAAACATATCGCGTAAAGCGCCGGATGTCTCATAATATCCAGCCCGTTCTTCAACCCCAACTGATTCTGCTAACGTAATCTGCACGTTATCAATGAAATGATTATTCCAAACGCCGCTTAATAAGCCATTTCCAAAACGTAAAGCCACAATGTTTTGAATCATTTCTTTCCCCAGGTAGTGGTCAATCCGGTAAATCTGATTTTCTTCAAAGGTTTGTGTCAATTCTTGGTTAAGCGCCCTAGCGCTGTCATAATCGCGCCCAAATGGTTTTTCAATAATCAAACGGTTAAAGCCATCCGCTGTCAGGAGTGCTTCTGATCCGAGGTGACTTGCAATTGTGCCGAAAAAGCGTGGCGACATTGCCATGTAATAAATCCGATTTTGGTGTAAATCGTATTGTGTATCCAAGCGATTGGCCAACGCCTTGAGCGTTTCATAATGTTTGGCATCTGTCACATCATGTGATTGGTAATAGAAATGGCCTACAAAAGCTTCTTTGGTCGCTTGATCTTCATCAAAGTTGTCCAAAGCCGCCATGATGATTTCATGATAGTAATCGTCCGTCCATGGTCGCCGTGCCGTACCAATCACAGCAAAATGTTCCTTTAAATAACCTTTTCGATATAAATTAAATAATGCGGGGTATAGCTTTCGCTGGGCCAAATCCCCAGAACCCCCAAAAATAATAAAGAGCGCTGCTAAATCTGTATGCATCCTTCACACCACTTTCATATAAATTAATTTTGTGGCGTCACAAAGATATGTTGTGCCGCTTTGAGGCCAATTTGGATTTCCGTTTGACTGGTGTGATTAAAAACCGTCAATGGACTTTCAAAGAGACCAACTTTTTGTAATGTCACACTGTCACCAACTGATAAACCGATCTCCAGTGTATATTTTAATAAATCATTATCATCCAATACCCGATCGATCAACGCCGTTTCCCCCACTTGTAACGATTCAAGAGCAATGTGACTTTGTTGTTCAAATTCACCTTTGGCATTGGGGATTATGCCACCATGTGGACATCGCGTCGGGTGTCCGAGAAAGTCAGCTAACCGTTCGGCTAAATCATGGTTGGTCACATGTTCTAATTGTTCTGCTTCTGGGTGGACGGTATTAAATTGATAATGTAACTTATCGACTAAAAAAACTTCCCACAACCGATGATTACGCACTAATAGGGCTGCTTCGCGGGCGCCTTCGCTTGTCAGTTGAATTCCTTGGTAAGGTGTGTGATTGACATAATTTTCTTTCACTAACTTATTGACCATTTCCGTGACTGATGCCGCCGAAACGTTCAATCCCGCTAGTATTTCCTTATTGGTAACTTTCTTTGCATCGCCACCAAGTTCAAAAATAATTTTTAAATAGTCTTCTTTGTTGGGTGTCATTGCCATCCCGGTCCTTAATCAAGTTTGTCGACAAACTTTTCTCAGTTCCCCCTGAATTAAATGAATGTCTATTCTCTATTATGCCTTATTTGCAATAATTTGCATACCATCAAGCTTTAATTTAACCCCGTAAAGGCTAAAAAATTAATTACTTTTAAACCAACAAAAAAGCGGTAGACTGATTTGGTTCAGTCCACCGCCTTAATATTGTGGTTGGCCTTCTCAAACCATTTATTCTAACAAATTAGCTGAACTGTTTGCTAGAATTCTGCTTCGAGAATACCTTTCAATTCTTTAATCAACGGTTCTTTGGGATTAGTTACCGTACAGTTGTCTTCATACGCCAATTCGGCTAAATCAGCCACATGCCGGTCAAAATCAGCTTGCGTCACGCCGTTATCGCGTAAACGCATCTTGATGCCGATATTTTTCGCTAATTGTGTAACAGCATCAGCATAGGCTGCTACCAATTCCGCGGTATTCTTGCCTGGTAAGCCAAGATATCGGGCAATCTCAGCATAATCTTCATCCGCTCTAAAATAACTATATTTAGCCCAGAGTGCTCGTTTAGTAGGTGTCTTGGCGTTATACCGAATCACATGAGGCATCGTGATGGCAATCATCAAACCGTGGGGCAAATTGAAGGCGCCGCCTAATTTGTGAGCAAGCGAATGGTTAATCCCTAATAAAGCATTGGCAAACGCCATACCGGCCATTGTTGAGGCATCGTGCATATTTGCCTTAGCGGTCTTATCGCCCGCATAACTAGCCTGCAAATTATCAAAGACCAACTTGATTGCTTGCAAACTGAGTCCTTTCGTATAATTTGATGCCATCACAGATACATAGCTTTCCGTCGCGTGACATAAAACGTCCATTCCCGTGTGTGCTACCACGCGAGACGGCACACTTTCAATAAATTGACTATCCACAATTGCCACATCCGGCGTTAATGCATAATCAGCCAACGGATATTTGATGTGTGTTTCACTATCTGTAATAACTGCAAAAGGTGTCACTTCAGAACCCGTTCCTGAAGTCGTTGGAATGCAAATTAATTTCGTGCGGTCGAGATTTGGAAATTTGTAAGTTCGCTTCCGAATATCTAAGAACTTTTGTTTGGCGCCAAAAAAGTCTGCATCCTGAGAATTGTAGAATAAGCACATCCCTTTAGCTGCATCCATCACTGATCCGCCACCGATGGCCACCACAGTATCAGGTTGAAATTGTTTCATCGCTTCGGCCCCTTGGTAGATTGTATCGGTTGATGGATCAGGTTGCACATCAGTAAAAGTCTGTACTTGCACTTGCTTAGAACGGCGCGCCAAAACAGCTTCAACAATCCGCACGTAGCCCAAATCAACCATTCCTTGATCAGCAACGATAAAAACCTTGTTCAGGTCCGCCATTTTTTCTAAGTAATTTACTGAATTTTTCTCAAAATAAATTTTGCTGGGTAATTTCATCCATTGCATGTTATTGCGCCGATTAGTTAACGTCTTAATATTCAACAAATCAATTGTCGAAACATTGTGGGAGATTGAGTTATGCCCGTATGAACCACAACCAAGCGTCAAGGATGGCAACATATCATTGTATAAATCGCCAATCCCACCTTGCGCCGATGGTGTGTTAACTAAGACACGGCAAGCCTTCATTCGTTTGGCAAATTCAAGTGGCAAGTCTTCATCCGTGGTGTGCAACGAAGCTGTGTGCCCAAGCCCACCAAGATCTAACATTGCTTCGCAGAGCTGTATGCCTTCTTCGCGATTTTGGGCTTTAATCATCGCCAAGACCGGAGATAATTTCTCATGTGACAATGGATATTGATCCCCTACCCCTTTAATTTCAGCAATTAAAACGGGAGTTGCTTCTGGAATATCAATTCCCGCTAACTGGGCAATTTTAGCGGCGGACTGCCCTGGAATTGAAGGCCGGACTGCGTTTTTATCAGGATCAATAATCGCTTCGTTGAGCGCAGCTAACTCATTATCTTGCGCAAAATAAACCCCTTGAGCTTGGAATTCGGCCTTCACTGCCGCGTAAATTTGGGCATCGACAATCACTGCTTGTTCAGAAGCACAAATCATTCCATTGTCAAAAGACTTCGATAAAATCAAATCATTGACGGCTTGTTTAATATTGGCAGACGCTTCGATATAAGCCGGTGCATTACCAGCACCCACCCCAAGTGCCGGTTTACCGGTTGAATAAGCTGCCTTAACCATTCCAGGACCACCAGTTGCTAAAACAGTCGCGATCCCTTCATGATTCATTAAGGCTTGAGTCGCTGCTAAACTAGGGGCTTCAATGTATAAAAGGGCATCCGCTGGTAACCCAGCTTTGACTGCCGCAGCTTTAATTACATTGAGGGCTTGGGCCGAACAGTGTTGGGCATTCGGATGAAAAGCAAAGATGATCGGATTACGCGTTTTAATTGCAATTTCAGCTTTAAAAATCGTCGTTGAAGTCGGATTGGTCACTGGTGTTACTCCAGCAATTACCCCCACCGGTTCAGCAATCTTTGTGATACCATGTTCTGGATCTTCTTCAATTACTCCCACCGTCTTATTATCCTTAATAGCATGCCAAATTTCTTCAGTCGCAAAAATATTCTTAATCGCCTTATCTTCATAAATACCACGACCGGTTTCTTCAACTGCCATTTTAGCGAGTGCCATATGCTGATCTAACCCAGCAATCGCCATTTGATGTACAATGTGATCAATCTTAGCTTGATCGAATGTTTCCAAAATTGCTAACGCGCGTTGCGCACGTGTGACTAAATCTGTGACGATTTCAGTCACTGTATTTTCAACTACCGGTTCAACTACTGCTTTCTTAATCATATCAATTCCTCCATGCCATTAGCTATTGTGATTTGTTTAACAAAGTTAGTTTAGCGCATTCCAACTTATTTGTAAACCGTTTTGTGAATTTTATTACAATATACAACGCCATCATGAAAGCTATCCCAATTAATATGCTTCTTAATTGATAAAATTTTCACTATTAATAACCAAAAAAAGCCCATAATCTGATTAACCAGATTATGGGCTTCCTAAAATTCTTGTCTTACTTGGTTTCTTCTTCTGGTGTTGCGCCTTTTTCTTCAACAACTGGTGCAGCATCCACAGCGGTTGGCGTTACCGTACGAATGGCGTTCAAATTAAATTTAAGGTAAACGCCGTCACAGTCTAAGACCACGATTTTAGTATCCGTATTAACGGAGTCAATCACCCCGTGTAAGCCACCAATCGTAATTACCGCATCACCTTTTTTCATTTGATTAACCATTTCTTGATGCTTTTGTTGTTGTTTCTTTTGAGGACGCATAACCATAAAGTACATCATTGCAACCATTAAAATTAAGATTACAAAGAAACTTGGATTAAAACCGGCAGCGCCTAATACAAAGTTTACCATTCAAAAAAACCTCTTTTCAATTTGTCTACCATTAACTCTATCAGACTTACCAACCAACTTCCAGTGATTCACTAGAAATTCCGGCTATTCTTTTCATTGTAACCATATTCTTCAAAGAAAGCTTCCCGAAATTCTAATAAATTATCTTGTTCAATCGCATTTTGTACTTGATGCATCAAATTAATCAAGAAATATAGGTTATGATAACTCGTTAAATGAATTCCAAAGGTTTCATCGGCTTTAATCAGATGTCGAATGTATGCCCGTGTGTAGTTCTTGCAAACATAACAATTACACTTGGGATCAAGTGGCCGAAAGTCCTCTGCATATTGTGCGTTCTTAACAACCAAGCGGCCTTGCGAGGTCATCGTTGTCCCGTTCCGCGCAATCCGCGTGGGTAGTACACAATCAAACATATCAACGCCGCGAATAACGCCGTCTATCAACGCATCTGGTGAACCGACGCCCATCAAATAACGTGGTTTGTCTGTTGGCAATAGTGGCGTTGTGAAATCAAGAACGCGATTCATTTCGCCTTTGGATTCCCCAACCGATAAGCCGCCGATAGAATAACCAGGAAAGTCCATCCCAACTAAATCACGTGCACTCTGCCGGCGTAAATCTTCAAAACCGGCCCCCTGGACAATCCCGAATAAACCTTGAGTAGCTGGATTTTGGTGTGCAATCAAACCCCGTTCTGCCCAACGTGATGTCCGCTCAACTGATTTTTTTACGTAATCATAGCTTTCAAAAAAAGGCGGACATTCATCAAAACTCATCATAATATCAGCGCCTAACGCGTTTTCAACCTGAATCGCTTTTTCAGGTGATAAAAACAGCTTTTCACCGCTTAAATGGCTTCTAAAAGCAACACCGTCTTCACTAATATCACGCAATTTAGCCAGTGAGAATACTTGGAACCCGCCGGAATCGGTTAATACCCCACGATCCCAGTTCATAAACTTGTGGAGGCCACCCGCTTTTTCAACGATATCTTCTCCTGGACGTAACCAGAGATGGTAGGTATTCGATAAAATAATACCAGCCCCAATCGCTTTTAGTTCTTCTGGGGCCATTGTTTTCACACTGGCTTGCGTGCCCACAGGCATAAACATTGGGGTTTTAAACGTACCATGCGGCGTTACAATTTCCCCCAAGCGCGCACCCGTATGTTTTTCTTTTTTGATTAAACGATACTTAATCGCTGGTTCCATTCAATCGACTCCAATTCTAGGATTATTATTAATTCAGTAATAGTTGGTAGACTTCATTTGGGTGACAGATCGGTGATCATCAAAATATCACTCCGGAATTGAAATCCGACTTTTTGAATAATACGTTGCGCTGCATGCCTAAATTATCAAGAGGCATATCAAGCCGCAAATCATGCACAGCACTATCAAGAGCCATTCGATGGATCACAAAACACGGGCTGCCTTCTTCGCTTGGCTTTTAAAACCGCCTTAGCTCGCTCGATAATCGCTAAAATTCGCGGTAAATCAGCAACCATTGCTTTTCGCAAATACATTAAGGCGACCATTTCAATTTAGATCAATTATTTAACAAACATGGCATCACCAAAACTAAAGAACCGATAGCGTTCATCAACGGCATGCTGATAGGCATGCAAAATATTTTCCCGTCCCGTAAATGAAGCAACTAACATCACTAGCGTTGATTTAGGTAGATGGAAGTTCGTAATAAAGGCATCCACGACTTTCCATTCGTAACCAGGTTTAATAAAAATATCAGTCCATCCACTATCGGCTTTGATTTCACCATTAAACTTCGTTGCAATGGTTTCTAAAGTCCGAATGCTCGTTGTCCCCGTAGCAATAATTCGGCCGCCGTTTTGGCGAACTTCATTTAAAGTTGCGGCCGCATCTTCGGTTAACCGATAGAATTCACTATGCATTTTATGATCTTCAACGTTATCTTCTGAAACTGGACGGAAAGTCCCTAAACCAACGTGTAACGTTAAATAAACAAGTTTAACCCCTTTATCTTGCACCTTTTGTAAAAGTTCTTCTGTCCAATGAAAGCCAGCGGTCGGTGCTGCTGCTGAGCCCGGTTCTTTGGCATAGACGGTTTGATACATTTCTGGATCGTCTAATTTCTCCTTAATATAGGGAGGTAATGGCATTTCGCCTAGAGTTTCCAAAATTTGCATGAAAATCCCGTCATATTTAAATTCAATCATCCGGCCGCCATGTTCAAGTTCTTTAGTGACTACGGCCTTTAATTGACCATCTCCAAAAACAACTTCCGTTCCAACCTTTGCCCGTCGTGCGGGTTTCATCAAGACTTCCCATTCATCATCATGCGTGTTGTTTAAAAGCAAGACCTCTTCGTGGCCGCCTGTATCAGGTTTCACCCCATATAAACGAGCTGGCAAGACCCGTGTATTATTCATGACAACTGCATCGCCGGGGTTTAATTCATCGATAATGTCATAGAAAACCTGATCTTCTAGTGCGCCTGTTTTATGATCCATCACCAATAAACGAGAGGCGGCCCGTTCAATCATTGGTGTTTGAGCAATTAATTCTTCTGGTAAGTTATAATCAAAATCTTCTGTTGAAACCATTGTGTTACCTCTTTCTAATTTTCTGAATAGGGTATTCCGAGATGTTCGTAACCAGCAGGCGTCACTACACGTCCTCGGGGTGTTCGCTTTAAAAAACCAATTTGTAATAAATAGGGTTCATAGACGGCTTCGATTGTTTCGTTTTCTTCACCAATGTTAGCCGCAATCGTCTTCAAACCAACTGGGCCACCATGATAATAATCAATCATCATCTCTAAAATCTTACGATCAATACTATCTAAGCCGCGGTTATCCACTTGCAATTGGCTCAGCGCATGATCGGCAATTGCCTGATCAATTGCTGCTTGATTGGCAACTTGGGCATAATCCCGAATCCGTTTTAACAAGCGGTTCGCGATTCGGGGGGTACCGCGCGACCGGCGCGCAATCTCGTGCGCCCCTTCTTGAACAATTGCCATATTAAATACATCTGCCGAGCGTTCCACAATATCGACTAAATCGGCTTCATCATAATATGCCATATGTTCAACAATTCCAAAACGATCACGCAATGGTGCTGACAATAATCCGGCCCGCGTGGTCGCGCCAATTAAAGTAAACGGGGGTAAAGGGAAATGTACAGGATGTGCAGTTGGGCCTTGTCCGACCACAATATCGATGTAGAAATCTTCCATCGCTGAATAGAGTAATTCTTCAACCACTTTCGGTAAGCGATGAATTTCATCGATGAACAAAACATCCCCCGGTTGCAATTCATTTAATAAGGCCACCAAATCTCCAGGCCGCTCAATTGCTGGGCCACTTGTGGTGCGAATCTGTACTTGTAATTCATTGGCAATCACCATTGCCAAGGTTGTTTTACCTAAACCGGGCGGTCCATATAATAACACATGGTCTAATGACTCATCACGTTTTTGAGCAGCCGCAATATACACAGCCAACTCGTTTTTGACTCGGTCTTGACCAATATATTGTGCGAGGACTTGTGGCCGTAACGTTTTTTCAATACTTGTCTCTGCAATATCTTCATTTTCCGCGGAAACAATGCGTTCTTCTGCCATCCATTAGTCCTCCTTTATTTCTTCATTAATAATCGTAAACCTTCGCGTAAATATTGATCGGTCGTTTGGGCACTAAAATCAGTCAGCGATTTGGTAATCGCCTTGACTTCGCGCGCTGAATAGCCCAATGCAGTGAGGGCCGCCAATGCATCATTTAATTCCGGTGACTGTCCCGTTGTCCCCAAATCAATTGCTGTTTGACCAGCCAAATGATCACTTTGTTCTAGATCATCGAGTTTCCCCTTTAAATCTAAAATAATTTGTTGGGCGGTCTTCTTGCCAACCCCAGGAAATTTAGTTAAATAGCTGACATCATCGGTCATAATTGCTTGAATTAGGCCAGAATGATCGCTATTGGCTAAGATTGCTAAAGCACTCTTGGGGCCGATCCCAGAAACACTAATTAGTTTTTGAAAAATCTGTTTCTCATCTAAATCATAAAAACCAAATAACGTGATGTCCGTATCGCGTACAGCTTGATAAACATAAATTTGAACGATATCGGTCGTTGATTCAACATAACGATACGGATTAGCCACTTGTAACTGATAACCAATACCTTGTACTTCTAAGACGACATAGAAAGGATTAACGGCTGTAATCAAGCCCTTTAAATATTCATACATAATTTTACCTACTTTACGAGAACGTATATTTGCTTGTTAAATTGTAACATAAAATCCGAACCATGAAACGGCGCACCGTTAAAAAGGGCGAAAATATAAAAAAGGCCACCTACGTAGCCTTTTCAATCCAAACTAATCCTTCGATACCAAATTCAAGCGTCTCATTACGTTCCCATTCTTCGATCAACATACTTTACTTGTTAATTTGCAGAAATTGTATCACATCCAATCGATTCATACAAGCGACGAAGCGTTTTGGGAACCAGATTAGATTATTCCCCCGACCAGCTTTGGTGTGGGTCTTGAATCCGTTTAAACATCTTTTCTAAATCTTTTTGTGTGTAATGAATGAGCACTGGACGACCATGGGGGCAGTTGAACGGATTTTCCGTCTGTGCCAAATCGGCCAGTAAGGCTTTTGCTTGCGCATCGTCTAAGTGGTGATGCGCTTTAATTGACTGCTTACAACTAATCATAATGGCCGTTGCTTCGCGAAAATGGGCAATGTCTAACTTACCATTTTCCAACACAGTTTCAATCATTTCGCGGATGGTCGCTTCTTCTTGTCCTTGGGCAATCCAAGTTGGGTGGCTGTGAACTACAAAACTATTTTGGCCGAAGCTTTCAAGTTGTACTCCGACGTCCGCTAGGAGTTCCTTGCGGGCTTGAAGCTTAATTGCATCGCTATTTGGATACTCCAACACAAGCGGTACTAATAAATTTTGCACATCGTTGCTAACTTCTCCAATTTTTTCCCGGTAGTATTCGTATTTAATTCGTTCTTGGGCGGCATGTTGATCAAGAATGTAAAAGCCATCTTCACCTTCTGCTAATAAGAATGTATCGTGTAACTGCCCAATGTAGTGCAACACTGGGAATCGTGCAATCGGTACTTCATTGTCCTCAGCTGTTTCGCCAAATGGATTTCCCACCGATTCAGCCGCATACTTATCATCCCATTGTGCGAGTTGCCGCGGTTGTTCAAAAATTGGCAGGCTGTTTAAATTCGGATCCGCCGTCGGTTCTGTCTTGAGCGGCGTCTCAGTTTCGGCAATCTGAGTTGCTGTTGGCTCGGTTTTCATTGTTTTTTCTGGCATTGATGTTTGGTGTACTGGCCGGACTGTCCCAGTGGCATTCCGGCGTTGGCTGGTGATCTGATTTAAATCCATCTGCAATTGATCAACATCGACTACTTTTGTCTGTTTTAAATTCTGGACCGCATCCGGAATCAAATTTTCCGTCCGTAAGCGACCATAAATTGCTTTTTCAATCAGTGTCATTAAAGCTGGTTCCTTACTTAAGCGCACTTCCTGCTTAGTCGGATGGACATTAACGTCGATTAATAATGGATCCATTTGAATATTTAAAACTGCAACTGGATAGCGACCAACCATCAATTTAGAGCCATACCCCTTAATAATGGCTTTATTTAATTGATAATTCTTAATATAACGACCGTTAATCATGATTGATAAATAATTCCGGCTCGCACGGGTTAACTGTGGCAGTGAAACGTAGCCGGTTAACTTAAAATCAAGATCTTCAGCACTAATTGATAAGAGCTGTTTTGCCATCGTTACCCCGTAAATCCCTGCAATCGTTTGTTGCAAATCATCATTGCCCGCCGTCTTCATTAATAGGTGGTCATCGTTGGTTAAAGTGAACGCAATTTGTGGATGGCTCATCGCCAGCCGGTTCACAATATCGATGACGTTTGCTAACTCAGTTTGGAACGTCTTAACATACTTTAGACGGGCCGGGGTATTAAAGAATAGATCACGAACCGTAATTGCCGTACCCGGTCGAATCGGACTAGTTTTTTGTGTTTGTAAAATACCACCTTTAAAGTGAGCAAATGTGCCTAGTGAATTAGCCGTAGCCGTTTCAATCGTTAAATCAGATACCGAAGCAATACTGGCTAATGCTTCACCACGAAAACCGAGCGATTGAATCTTAAAAAGATCTTGGCGGGTGGTAATTTTACTAGTTGCATGCCGCTTAAATGCGGTTGAAACATCATCTGGCTCAATCCCATCACCATTATCGATGACTTGCACCAGTTGAAGCCCAGCCTGTTCAATCACAATATCGATTTGAGTACTATTGGCGTCAATTGCATTTTCTGCCAATTCTTTGACCACTGAAGCCGGCCGTTCAATAACTTCACCAGCCGCGATTTGATTACTTAATATTTCTGACAGTTCATGAATTTTCCCCATTAGCGTCTCCTTTTCATCTTTTGTTTATTTGTGATTCAATTGTTTTTGCCATTGGTATACCATATTTAACGCCTCTAACGGAGTCGCACTCATTAAATCAAATTGCTTCACAGCAGTCAAAACTTGATCAATCTGGGGATCAACTGGCGCTGTGTCTTCTGGTTCAAAAAGTGAAATTTGCTCATCGACTTGTTTCGCAGATCCAGCGACCGGTGTAACTGGCGCGCTTGGTTTATCTTCCAACTGTGCCAGGATGACGTCTGCCCGTTTTAACAATGGCACTGGCATTCCGGCAAGCTTGGCCACATGAATCCCATACGATTTATCAGCTGGGCCTGCCAACATTTTGTGTAAAAAGACTAACTCACCATTTTCTTCAACCGCACCGACGTGCACATTTTTCAATGCTGTTAACGAATCGGCTAAACTTGTCAATTCATGGTAATGCGTTGAAAAAAGCGTCTTTGCATGCACGTTATCATGAATATATTCGATAATTGCTTGGGCTAAAGCCATCCCGTCATAGGTAGCTGTTCCGCGGCCAATTTCATCAAAGAGAATTAGACTATTGCGCGTTGCATTCATGATTGCACGGTTGGCCTCCATCATTTCGACCATAAAGGTACTTTGACCCGAGATTAGATCATCAGCAGCCCCAATTCGTGTAAAAATTTGATCAAAAATCGGTAAGTTAGCTGATTTAGCGGGAACAAAACAGCCCATCTGCGCCATAATCACGGTCAAGGCGAGCTGTCGCATATACGTACTTTTCCCAGACATATTCGGGCCAGTAATTAAGAGCATGTCCGTTTCATCATCCATTTGAACTGCATTTGGAATATATTTTTGACGCCCAAGAACTTTTTCAACCACCGGATGTCGACCATCAACTACATCAATTTGATGGCTATCAGCAGTTAATTTAGGCTGAACATAATGATAGTTTTCACTGATTACCGCAAAGCTTTGGAGGACATCCAAAGCTGCAACCTCTTTAGCAAGGGTTTGTAAGCGTTCAATTGCGAGCTTTACCGTTTCACGAACTTGCGTGAACAATTCATATTCAAGGGCCGTTGAATGTTCTTCAGCTTCTAAAATTAATTGTTCCTTGGCTTTTAACTCTGGCGTGATAAACCGCTCGGCATTAGTTAACGTTTGTTTGCGCTCATAGCGGCCCTCTGGTAATGCCGCCAAATTTGCTCGTGTCACTTCAATATAGTAACCAAAGACGCGATTAAAGCCGATTTTCAAATTATGAATACCAGTCACTTCACGTTCTTGAGCTTCAAGTTGTGCTAACCATTGTTTCCCATTGGACATCGCATCCCGATAATCATCAAGGGTTTGATTATAACCGGATTGAATAATTCCGCCATCAGTTACTGAAATCGGAGCATCCGGATTGATGGCCGTCTCAATTAGTTCACGCACATCATCAACTGGATCGAGTTGTCCTAAAGCCCGCTCAAAGGCTTGATGATCGTTAATTCCAGTTAAAATTGTTTTAATAGTCGGAATCTGCTCTAATGAAGTCTTTAATTGAATTAGATCACGACCATTAACACTGCCAAAAGCAACTCGGCCAGCTAACCGCTCTAAGTCATAGACTTTCGTCAACGCATCTTGTAGGTTTGTTCGTTCAAAATAATGGTTCATGAAACTGGCAACTTGGTGCTGACGATTTTGAATCGCCTTAAGATCTAACAGTGGCCGCTCTAACCATTGTTTCAATAAACGCCCACCCATAGCCGTCTTAGTTTCATCTAACAACCACAATAGGGTGCCACTCTTATGACCCGTCCGTAATGAAGCTGTCAATTCCAGATTCATCTTAGCCGAATAATCTAATTTTAAATACTGCGACGGTTCATATTCTTGCGCTCGCTGTAAATGTCCAAGCTGTCGCTTTTGTGTCGTGGCTAAATACAAAACAAGTTGTTTAATAACCGCCAATTCAATTGGTTGGGCAATGTTTTGTGAAACAAAGCTAACCTCAGCCGTTGCTTCCCCATCTGCTTGATATGATACCAAAATTTGTTGTTGTACTATCGCCTGAACGACTTCACTTGCGACATCGTGATTGATTACTACTTCTTTGGTTTGTAAACTCAACATTTCATTGAGTAATAAATCAAAACTCGCAATTTGGCTAACCTTCATTTCACCGGTCGATAAATCGGTATACGCAAATCCAAATTGATCACCCTCAACAACCACTGCCGTTAAGTAATTGTTTTGTTTGGCATGACCAGCCTTTTCATCCATCATAGTCCCTGGGGTCACCAATTGAACGACTTCGCGTTTCACCATTCCCTTGGCAGTTTTAGGATCTTCCATTTGTTCACAGATTGCAACCTTATAGCCTTGGTCAACGAGAATGTCAATGTAATTTTGGGCAGCGTGATGCGGTACACCACACATTGGAATCGGATCATCCGCATTCTTGTTACGCGCAGTTAGGGTCAGTTCTAATAATTGCGAAGCCTTAATAGCATCGTCATTAAAGAGTTCATAAAAATCACCGAGACGATAAAATAAAAAAGCATCCGGGTACTGGTCTTTAACCTTTTGATATTGCGCCATCATTGGCGTTTCTTTTGTTTTTTGTGGCATACCGTTAATCTTCTTTCATTGACGTTCGTTTGCTGTTTTGCTTTTAAAATTGTGTATATGGGTGGTCTGGTGAAATCTGAATGGGTTTAATCGTTTTAGCTTGACCCGTTTGATCGTTGATTTCAATTAAACAACCATTCAATTGACCAGGACCTTCTGTGACTAACTCGAAGCGCTCTGATCGCTGTGTTTTGAAGCGGTTAATAATTTTTTCGCGTTTCACACCCAAAATACCATTATATGGCCCAGTCATGCCGGCATCCGTTAAAACTGCCGTTCCTGCCGGTAATACACGGGCATCATTCGTTTGAACATGCGTATGGGTTCCGACCAATGCCGAAATGCGGCCATCTAAATACCAAGCTAACGCTAGTTTTTCACTTGTTGTTTCAGCGTGGAAATCCACAAAAATACAGTTGGTTTCTTGGCTAATTTCTGCGACCATTTCATCTAGCATAACAAATGGATCACTTAATAGCTCATTCATTAAAGCACGCCCTTGTAAATTGATAACCGCCAATTTAGCTTGGTTAACATTAATCATTGTCATGCCTTGCCCCGGCGTTCCTTGGGGGAAATTAGCAGGACGCACTAATTTGGGAGCATCGTCGATGAAGTCTAGAATGTCCCGTTTATTCCACGTATGATTCCCCATCGTAATCGCATCAGCTCCCGCTTGTAAAAGATTTTTATAATCTTTTTGGGTCATGCCTTTACCGTCTGCGATATTTTCGCCATTAATAATCGTGACTTGCGGTTTATATTGTTGCTTTAATAGTGGTAAATAATCATTCACCATTTTTTGTCCCATCGTCCCAACTGTATCACCAATAAATAAAATTCGCATGTCGCGCCCCTTAATGTTCTTTTTCTAACTTTAATAGCTTCTATTGTAGCAATTTTTACCTAGAATACAAAGTTTTGCGCCAAGTTAGTCACAACAAAAAAAGCCACGTTCACCTTTTGAAGTGGACGTGGCTGATAACGTGCTTTTCAAACCATGTTCCTGTGCTAGTTATACAATAATAGGAACAGCTTCAATTTGAACGTAACCAGAAACATTTCTTAGTGTTTTAGATGATAACTGTATGTTGAGATGATAATATTTTCGCGATTGGCAAACGCTGTTCTAAGTCGTAAACTCGATTGATTATGCAAGATATTTTGCCATGGCTTACGAGGCACAAATTGTGGCACTAAGACAGTTGTGGTAAAATTCCGTTTTTGTGCATTTTTGCTAACAATATCAACAAATCGGACAATTGGTTTTTGAATTGATCGATACGATGAATGCACATCAACGAAACGAACATTGGGGAAATCTGCTTTAAATTCAGCCTGAATTTCCCGTTCTTTGACTGGATTCTCATCCGTTGAAACGTGCATGGCAATGACGTAGTCCCCGATTGATTGTGCGTAATCGAGTGCGCCGCGCGTCACCTGAGTCACATTGCTGACTAAGACAATGACGGTTGAACCGTCATAATCATGCAAGACAGCTTCTTTAGCACTCACACGTAATTGAAGCGCCACCTTCTTGTAGTGATCATGAATTTTATAGAAAATCCAAATCATAATCGGCATAATAATGAAAAATGGCCAAATGTCAGGTAACCGATAAACAAAGAGAATCACTAAGATGGCAAATGAGATCAAGGCTCCTACAAAATTGGCAATTGATTTACCAAACCAATTCTTGGGCCGTTCAACCCACCACTTACGAAGCATCCCTGATTGTGAAAGCGTAAAAGGAATAAACACACCGACTGCGTAAAGCGGAATCAAGCGCGATGTATCACCATTAAAGATGAAAATTAACGCCATTGAACCGATTGCCAAGGTAATAATTCCGTTTGAATAACCTAAGCGATCACCACGATCCATATACATATGTGGCATATATTTATCTTTTGCTAGGTTATACGCTAAGACCGGAAAAGCTGAAAAACCGGTATTCGCCGCCACGGCTAAAATAAAGGCCGTCGCAAATTGGACGATATAAAACAAAAAGCCCTTTCCAAAGGTCCGTTGGGCAACCTGTGATAAAACCGTTACTTTTTCAATCGGGACAATCCCATACCAGTAATTTAAAAAGGTGATTCCAGCAAAGAAGAAACCTAAGATGGCAGCCATAATTGCCAATGTTTCCGCAGCATTTGTTGCGCGTGGCTTCTTGAAAAATGGTACAGCATTACTGATTGCTTCGACCCCAGTTAACGAGGATGAACCAGATGAGAACGCTCTAAAAATCAGTGCCATTGAAACGCCTGGCACAACTGCCCCCACCGTTGATGTTGCGTGAAATGGAATCGCACCTGTAAAGATTTTATAACACCCAATGATAATCATTAAGGTCATCATCAAGACAAACAGGTAAACCGGCACCATTAAAAACGATGCCGATTCACGCATTCCACGCAAATTCATTCCCATCAAAATCAAGACGATTATAAATGAAATGCCAACTTGATGCCCGTATAAGGCCGGAATCGCCGATGTGATAGCTTCCGCGCCAGCGGAAATACTAACCGCAACGGTTAACATGTAATCGACCAACAATGAACCACCGGCCACTAAACCAGCGTTTTTCCCCAAGTTTTCACTGGAAACCACGTAGGCCCCGCCACCACCTGGATAGGCATGGATCACTTGTCGATATGACAAAGTTAATGACAGTAACAAGACAAGTACGAAGGCCGCAATTGGAATTGAATACCAAATCGCTGCTGCCGAAAGGGTTGTCAAAACAATGACAATTTCTTCCGTCCCATAGGCCACTGATGATAAAGCATCAGAAGACAACATTGCTAATGCTTTGAAGCGCCCTAATTTTTGATTCCCCTCATCGGAGGACTTCAACGGTTTCCCGATAAAAATCCGTTTTAACTGTTGCATCGCAATCTGACCCCTTTAAATGATTTTTCTAACATAAAAAGCCCTCATGTGAACATTCTTCATCGCAATTCACACAGTGACTTTTGAATTTTTCAATAACTTTAAAAAATAATTGCCGTTTATTCAAACAAGACGTATTCTACTATAGTTACACGCGAATTACTACCACAATTTAAAAAAGAACTGACCAAATTAATCGAAGTATCTCGATCAGTTTGTCAGTTCTTTTGGTGTTTATGATAAACGCCGGGCAAAGTCTGGCTTATAATCAGTCATTTTAGTCATCCGGACCTTATCACCTGGTTGTGGAGCTTGAATAAAGTAGCCATCACCAATGTAAATTGCCACGTGATGGGCAGTCCCAACACGCCCCCAAAATAAAAGATCGTTGGGTTGTAATTCATTTAGCGGGACATCTTTCCCTAATTTGCTTTGATCTTGTGAGACTCGGGGTAATTTAATCCCATTTTTAGCATAAACATATTGCACTAATCCGGAACAGTCAAATCCTTTGGGAGTTGTCCCACCCCAAACATAGGGCACCCCTATATACTTAACCGCTTCTTGTACAATTTTGTTATTCATTAAATCTTTGTTGCTAGTAATTAAAGTCGCTCCAGCATCACTTGCTGCTTTTTGTGCAGCTGCTTGTGCCGCAAGTTCTTTTTTGAATTTTGTTTGAAGCTGCGTTAGTTCGCCATTAGCTTGTTGCTTTTGCTGATTCAAATCTTTGATTGCCTGGGTATTTGCTTGTGATAGTGTTACTAATTTGGCTTGCTGTGCTTCTAGTTCGGCCTTTTGTGCAGCCTTTTGCTTGGCTAGTGATGCCGTTTCAGCGGCATTATCTGCCTTGGCATCCAACAGACGATTCATGATTGACCCTTTTTGAAATAACTCACTTAGGCTCTGACTTGATAGCAAACTATCAACCATATTCTGCTTAAGGCTACTATCGCTAGTTTGTAATTTGCGGAGATTACCTTCAATAATAGCAACTTGTTGCTGATAGTCAGCGGATGTCTGCCTAAATTCAGTTTGTTTCTTTTTGATATCGGCTTGTTTAGTCGTCATTTGTTGATTAAGCTGTTTTGTTTTTAAAGTCAGATTACTAATATTATTATTTAGTTCGGATAAATGATCTTGTGCTGTTTTTATCGCCGTTTGTGTCTGTTCAGGCGTTGCTTGAACAACCTGCGGCCGCACTAAAAAAAAGCCCATGACCATTAAGCAAATCAGTAATATCTGATGAATACGGTGATTCATTGCCAACACCTCCAATGAATATTATACCGCAAATTAAATTAATTAATAGTATTGCGCATTTTTTATGAAATAAAAAAACCCAAAACTGTAATGTTTTGGGTTTGCTTACTAACAGTATACTTATTGGCGTGTATTATACAATCTGACCTACAAGCCCATCATGACTTAAGTGATTGAAAATACTGCGCATTATTAAGCATCCGTCTTTAAATTTACATCATCCCACCCATTGATGGGTCCATACCTGGTGCTGCAGGTGCTGCTGGATGTTCTTCCGGTTTATCAGCAACTACTGCTTCGGTAGTCAACATTAAGGCTGCCACGCTAGCCGCATTTTGTAAGGCTGAGCGCGTAACCTTCGTTGGGTCTAAAATCCCAGCGTCGATCATGTTTTCCCAGTTACCATTAGCTGCATTGTAGCCAACTTCAACTGGTTGTGTTTTAACTTTTTCAACAATCACTGAGCCTTCAAGACCAGCGTTGGTTGCGATTTGACGCACGGGTTCTTCCAATGCACGAAGGACAATGTTAATTCCTGTTTGAACGTCGCCTTCTTCTTTAAGGGCCGCCACACTTTCGATAACATCGATTAATGCTGTCCCACCACCGGCAACGTAGCCTTCTTCAACAGCCGCACGCGTTGCGTTCAATGCATCTTCAATGCGATATTTTTGTTCTTTCAATTCTGTTTCTGTAGCAGCACCAACTTTGATAACTGCAACGCCACCAGCTAATTTAGCCAAGCGTTCTTGTAATTTTTCACGGTCAAAGTCTGATGTTGTTTCAGCAATTTGTTTCTTAATGTTTTCAACTCGTTCGGCGATGGCATCTTTGCTACCAGCACCTTCAACGATTGTTGTATCATCTTTTGTAACGGTTACTTTGCCAGCTGTCCCCAATTGATCAATGGTTGTTTCTTTCAATTCTAGACCAAGGTCGCTAGTAATCACTGTTGCACCTGTTAATGTCGCAATGTCTTCTAATTGTTCCTTACGACGATCACCGAAACCAGGGGCTTTAACAGCAACCACGTTGAATGTCCCACGAATCTTGTTCAAAACAAGGGTTGGTAATGCTTCACCATCAACATCATCAGCGATGATTAATAACGCCTTACCTTCTTGTACGATTGATTGTAATAGTGGTAAAACATCTTGAATATTTGAAATCTTTTTATCGGTAATTAAGATATATGGATTATCTAAGTCAGCTTCCATTTTATCGTTGTCAGTTACCATGTATTGTGACAAGTAACCACGATCGAATTGCATCCCTTCAACCACGCTTAATTCAGTGTCAATTCCTTTTGATTCTTCAACTGTGATAACCCCATCGTTACCAACTTTTTCCATTGCATCAGCAATTAAATGACCAGTTTCTTCGTTAGCTGATGAAACAGCAGCTACTTGAGCAATTGCATCTTTACTTTCAACTGGGTGTGAAATTTCGTGTAATTTTTTAACAGCTTCTTTAGTTGCCAATTCAATCCCACGACGAATCCCGACTGGGTTAGCGCCAGCTGTAACGTTCTTCATACCTTCACGAATAATTGCTTGGGCTAAAACCGTTGCAGTAGTTGTCCCATCACCAGCGATGTCGTTTGTTTTTGAAGCGACTTCCGAAACTAATTTGGCACCCATGTTTTCAAAATGATCTTCTAATTCGATTGCTTTTGCAATTGTCACCCCATCATTAGTAATTTCTGGTGAGCCATAAGCTTTTTCTAAAACAACGTTACGGCCTTTAGGTCCTAATGTAGTTTTAACCGTATCAGCTAATTGATCAACTCCAGCCAACATCTTTGAACGTGCATCTTCTGAAAATCTAAGTTCTTTTGCCATAATCTATTCACCTCAAAAAAATTTTTTATTCTTAATTACTCTGTTTATTTGTTATTCTTAATTATTCAATAACAGCCATCACATCTTTAGCATGGAGCACTAAATATTGTTGGCCAGCGTATTCAACTTCTGAGCCTGCATATTTATCATAAATAACTTCATCGTCTGTCTTAATATCAAGTGGAATTCGTTTACCGTCGTTGGTTAATATCCCAGCACCAACTGCGACTACTTTACCAGTTTGTGGTTTTTGTTTAGCATTACTAGCTAAAACAATTCCACCAACTGTTTGTTCTTCTTCGTCCTTAACGGCGATAATCACGCGATCTTCTAATGGTTTTAACATTTAAAATCCCTCCATCAATTTTACTTTTTTAGCACTCTATTATCTTAAGTGCTAATCACAATTTTTATCATAGCATTTTTTCAAAACATTGCAAGTCATATGCTAGCACTTTTGCAATTTGAGTGCTAATACGCTAAGCTATTGTCACAATCATCTTTGAGGAGCTTCAACATGATACGCGATCAAGAAAACTCGACCATTATTATTAGTTACCTACTCACTCTATTAATCCCCAGTGCATTGATTCGTTGGGGCCACTTATCGGTAACCTTTTTTCTCCTGACGACCATTGTTGATTGTTTAGGTGCCATTTGGTTACTTTATTTAAACCAGCGTACCGCAACCAACTCACTTGAGCAACGGCCACTCAAGCACAAGTCAATTCTCATCTGGGGTCTGTGTGGCATCGTCCTCACCCTACTCGTGCAAATGTTGGCCAGCATCTTTGAACAAAACATCTTACATGTAACGGCCAAATCGCTCAATACAATTTCCCTCATGAGCTCGATGAAAAAACAGCCATTTTTAATTCTAGCGACCACTATCGCAGCTCCTGTAATGGAAGAAATTACATTCCGCAAAGCGCTTTTCGGCGGCTTGGCTAATCATTTAAACGATTTTATAGCAGCCATCATTGCGAGTCTACTGTTCGCCTTTTTACATCAGGATGGTCATTTATTAATCTATACTGCAATCGGCCTGTTCCTATGTTGGCTATATCGCAAAACCGGTTCAATTTTTTCAACCATTATTAGCCATGCCGGCATGAATTTGATGGTCACACTGCTTTATTTCAGCCATTAAAAATAGCGTTCAAACAAAGAGCTGACTGGTTCGCCACTTGTTTAAACGCTATTTTAGTCTTGCTTAGGCTCATCAACGTAATTATCAAGGAAATAAATCAACGTTTGTAATTCTTTTGCCAAATCAACATTTTGAATCCGGACATTTGTAGGTACTGAAATTCGAATAGGGGTAAAGTTCATGATGCCCTTAATGCCAGCGGACACTAGCTCATCTGTTACCTTTTGTGCTTGCTCAATGGGCACTGTTAGAATAACAATCTCAATTTGTTGATTATTCAATTGTTCAACCATCTCGTCCATTGAATAAACCGGAACCCCCGTTTGAATTGTACCAACCATTTCTGGCTTCACATCAAATGCAGCACTGATGCGAATGTTGTTGGTTTGTTTAAAATTATAATTCAAAAGGGCATGGCCTAAATTACCGACTCCAACCAAAGCAACGTTAGTCAATCGATCTTGATTCAAGGTCTTCTTGAAGAAATCTAATAATGAAGCGACATCATAGCCATAACCACGTTTGCCTAATGCACCAAAATATGAAAAATCGCGCCGAATTGTCGCACTATCGACTTTAACTGCTTCAGACAATTCAGTTGACGAAATTTTAGTTTTTCCTGAATTATTCAAAAAATTTAGATAGCGATAATATAAGGGCAAACGTTTAGCTGTTGCTCTTGGAATATTATTCTCAACCATTTGGAACCTCCTTTTACATTTGTTTGTGAAAATAGTGTACTACCATACTGAAATGATACTGAATTTTCTTGTGAAAAGCAATAAATTTACAATTTTGCCTGTCAATCAACTAAATCTGTTATGATAGTTGACAGTAGTTCTTCCAATTAATCATTCAACTTTGAAAAAACCATACGAAGGGATTTTTAGCCGTGATATTATTACAAGTTCAACAAGTCGCACGCAGTTTTGGCGGCGATTACCTTTTTAAAAATGCCCAACTTGAAGTCCAAGACCACGCCCGCGTTGCTTTAGTCGGACCAAATGGAGCCGGTAAATCAACCTTATTGAAGATGATTGCCGGTATTACAACACCAGATGAAGGTCAAATCATTCTTAGTAAAAACGTGCAAGTCGGTTACCTGGCCCAAGATAGCGGACTGGATTCGACACGCACCATTTATGCAGAAATGTTAACCATTTTCGATGATTTACGTCAAATGGAAACCCAAATGCATGATCTCGAAACAGCAATTGCCGACACCACGATTGACCATGCCAGTGAAGCGTACACTGCCTTATTAAAGCGTTATGATCAAGTCCAACACGACTTTTCAGAGGCCAATGGCTATGGCTACGAAGCTGAAATTCGTGGTGTCTTACATGGTTTTCAATTTCCAGAAACTACCTTTGAAAAGCCAATTAGTACCTTATCTGGTGGTGAACGTTCGCGCTTAGCCCTAGCTAAATTGCTGCTTGAGAAAAAAGATGTCCTTATTTTGGATGAACCGACAAATCATTTGGATATCGAGACTTTAACTTGGTTGGAAAACTATCTGCAGACTTATCCTGGTGCTTTACTCACTGTCTCACATGACCGATATTTTTTAGATAAGATTACTAAGGAAGTTTACGATATGAGTCGCCATACATTGACCCATTATACCGGCAATTACAGTCACTTTTTGACCTTAAAAGAAGCCAACCGTTCACTCGAATGGAAGGCCTACGAGAAACAGCAAGCCGAAATTGATAAGCTTCAAACCTTCGTCGATAAAAACATCGTTCGCGCTAGTACCACGAAACAGGCCCAAAGTCGGCGTCGTCAACTTGAAAAAATGGATAAATTAGATCGTCCACAAAACGAAGCCGGTAAGATCCATTTTCATTTCGAAAGTGAGCGTCCCAGTGGCAATGAAGTCTTACAAGTTTCTGATGCTGCAGTTGGATATGCCCCGGATAAAATTATGGTGTCACCCATTAATTTCGCCGTTAATCGGCAAGAACGCTTAGCCATCATTGGTCCCAATGGAATTGGCAAATCAACATTGCTTAAAAGTATTTTGCACCAAATTCCCTTCATAGAAGGTCACGAAAAAGTTGGCAGTAATGTTTCAATTGGTTACTACGATCAAGAGCAACATAATTTGCATCCCAACAAGACCGTTCTAAACGAGTTATGGGATGAACATCCGACGACCCCCGAAAAAGAAATTCGCACGCTCCTTGGCAGTTTTCTATTTACAGGTGACGATGTTCTGAAAGTGGTTGCCCAGCTCAGTGGTGGTGAAAAGGCACGTCTGTTACTAACCAAACTCGCGATGAATCACGATAATTTTTTAATTATGGATGAACCCACGAACCATCTGGACATTGATAGTAAGGCAGTCTTAGAAAAAGCCCTTCGAGAATTTGATGGTACTGTCCTCTTTATTTCCCATGACCGGTACTTTATCAATCAAGTTGCTACCGGCATTATCGAATTATCCGAGGCCGGTAGCAAACGCTATCTCGGCGATTATGATTATTATCTGGCCAAAAAAGCTGAAGAAGAAGCTTTTGCCGCTGCTGATCAAGATAATTTGTTTGTGGCGTCCACCGCAAACGCACAAGATAGTTACAAAGCAAGCAAGGAAAATCAACGTGTCCAACGCAAACTAGAGCGTGAAGTAGCCGCCTTAGAAGCCAAAATGGCAGAAGAAGAAGCCCAAGCCAATGCGATTCAAGAACAAATGACCCAGGCTGATGTGATTACCAAACCGCTCATGCTCCAAGCACTCCAACAAGATCTAGAAAAAGTACAAGCCAAGCTTGCCCAAACAGAGGCCGACTGGGAAGAACAAGCGATGGCTCTAGAAGCACTAACCCAATAAATAGGCCCACGTCGTTTGGAAATTAGCCGTGTGTGCCACATTAAATGAAAGCTAGGATAAAAGGTAAGTGACCTGTGTTGCTCGCCTTTTTTTGTGGTTCCTTTGCCAAATAAGATTCAGACATCAAATGCAGTTAAGTTATTGAGTTACTCATAATCATTTCATAAAAAAATGGTGCTAACTTTCAAAAGAAGTCAGCACCATTTTACTAAAATCTAACCGATCAATGTTAACGCTTGTTTCAAGACGGTTTCGCCGTCCATCATTCCATAAGCCTTCATATCAATTACTTCAACGCCAATTCCCTTTGGCGCCAATTTTTCTTTAAATTGGCCTTCCATAAAACGCACTTGAGGGCCTAAGAGGACGCAGTCAATTTTTTTAGCTTCGAGTTGATTGTCTGCATCTGATGCGCCTGTTGCAAAGATTTCTACATCTAAATTTTGTGCTTCAGCGGCCTTTTGCATCTTTGAAACTAATAAACTAGTCGACATTCCTGCCGCACAACATAACATGATTGTTTTTTCTGCCATAATGAATTACCCCTTAAATTTTAATTGATTAGAAAGCGATAAAAGGCTTATAAAAAGCGTTTTCATTTCTTCTACTTTTTTAGTATAAGCGTTTTCTTTTTTAAAGTCAATTAATGTTATTTAAAAATAAATTTGTGGGTCATTTTGTTGATACGACACATTTTTTAACTAACTACCTGTTATTTTATTGCATAGAATCAGGCCTTAACTACCTGACTTTTATCGTGATTTATGCTTAAATTAAAGTTAATATTTTTTTATAGGAGGTATCATGATTCAACCTTTTAAAACTTTTTACTTATTTATGTATGGGCTCGTGCTCAGTGCCATCATTGGTGTGTTATTAGGCTTATTTTATAGTTTACAAAGTGCGTTGATTACTTTTTTTTGGCAATCAACGCCTTGGCGGATACCGCTAAATATCGTGATGCTCATAGTTATTGGCGCAATCATCATTAACACCCGACGTCACTTTGGCCCACTGCCGCAAAGTCTCGGCTTAATCAAAGCCGATTTAGCGCAAACTGGCACGGCTAATTATCGTTATGTACTATTACAGATGATTATTCCGGCCGTGATTCTAGTTAGTGGGACTAGCTTAGGGCCGGAAGCAACTTTAGTCAGCTCGACATTTTTATATAGTATTTGGCTAGCAGACAAGGTACGTTATGTGGCTGCCCATTTTGAAGCCTTTCGTCGAGCACCTTTTTACAAGCGCATTGCAATTTTAGCGACACCGCATCGCTACCTAACTCATTTCAATCTTGATCACGCCCCGCAAACACTACTAGCACGTTTTAAAAAGCAAATCCGCATCACAGTCTATTTCTTGAATGGCGTTGGTTGGTTTAGCGCTATCTTTATCCTCAGTGGAGAACCGTCACTGATTATTCGTATCGGGCAATCAAATTGGACCAGAAGCGACCTCGCTTGGTTCTTACCACTTTTAATTGGTGGTTACTTGTTAGGCACCATCTGGCGATTAGCAATGATCCAACTGCGCAAAGTGATTCAAGCTCGACTGACTAATGAACACTCACGTGTTATTTTTGGTGGTGTTATGATTTTCTTAGCTAGTATTTTTACCCCTTCCATTCTATTTTCAGGCCAGCATAATTTTCATCTATTAGCGACTGTTTGGCAAGCTCAATCCGTCAGATTTTTAATTTTACACTCCTTATTAAAACTGATTTTATTAACAATTTGTTTAAATACTGGTTGGTTGGGCGGCGATATCTTTCCTGTTTTGTTTGCTTCAACCACGCAAGCGATGGCTATCAGCCACTATCTACCGCATGTCGATCGACTTTTTGTGATTGGCATCATTGCGATTAGTATGGGCAGTGCTATCTTAGAGGCACCCCTAGTGGCCGGTCTGATCATGGTTATTTTATTCTTACCGATTAATTTACTTTGGCTTGGCTTACTGGCCACTGCGATCTTATTTGGGTTCCAAAAAGGGCAACGCATCTATCAAAAACACCATGCACCAACGAC
>NZ_AYZB01000002.1:0-71293 GCF_001436415.1 Latilactobacillus graminis DSM 20719 | reverse complement strand
CCTGCCGTTTTTTAAGGCACTTGTTGATTAGCATAAAATTGTTTCAGTTTTGTCTGACAGCGTGATTGCGCTCGTTTCATCTGTTCCAATGTACAATCAAACTGACTGCACGCTTGTTCAAGTACCAGTTGCCCAGCCAAAACGCGAAAGGCAACCAATTCAAATGCCGATAGGGTTTCTAAGTAAGCTCGCATTTCAACAGCTGACTGATAATAAGCAACGGTATCTTCACCCACTGCACTCCCTTCTGGGCAGCAATCCGTCAATAAAGACTGTTGATCGATTCGCCGTTTTTGTGCGAGCTCCTTACGGATAAGGTTTAATACATGGTGGTGAAACCGTAGTTTATAAAAACCACCAAAGCTCTTCCCGCTATTTTGATCATAGCATTGACACGTCTCATAACAGACAATCCGTGCTTCCTGTAACCAATCGTCTTCATCAAACAAGCGAATATAATATGGGGTAAAGGTGCGATAAACCATCGGTAGGTAGGCCTTAAATAAAATATCCAAGGCCTCAGAATCATTTTCAACCACCGCTTGAATTAATTTTGCATCACGTTTTGCTGATTCCATTAATGAACCACCTCTCACGCAACCCCACATCCCCATCTTACCAAGTTATTGCTTAATTATTAAGCGAACATCCGTTTAATCATCTTTTCTGTTACCGATTGTATCACGTAAGTGGGCCAATTGATCTAATTGGGTAGCATTCCACGGTTGATTACGTTGGCGGTTTCGATCATGATAATATTTTGCATCGTGGTCAATCTCCCGCCGGGTTCGCTGAATTTCACGATAAAAATCATGCGAAGACATCCGCAAGGCCCCCCGCGAAAAAATTGTCCACTGCTCAGCTTGATCACTGGAGACGACTGTCACTTGGTTGATAAGTGACATTAATTTGCCCGCCAAACCCTCAATATAACTATCTGCTGTTTCATCTTCATCAGTAAAGACCACTTCTAAATTATACTGGGCATAACTTTGCTTAATTCCCGGGACATACATCGCATCAAAAACTAAAATAATCTCAATTTCACGAAACTTACGATACTCTGATAACGTATGGAGTAAGCTATCACGAGCGTCTGCTAAGTGATCATTTTGTTTTAATTTATTCAACTCTGGCCAATTACCGATAATATTGTAACCATCCGCAATTAATATTTGCTTTTTCATCGGCTATACCAAAGGTTGACGGCTGTTATAAGCCTGATACATTAAAACCCCCGCAGCCACACTCGCATTTAAACTTTGCACATGTCCCACCATTGGAATCATCAAAGTTTGGTCGACTTCTTTTTTAACGATTGGTGAAAGACCCTTGCCTTCGTTACCAATGATTAAGCCAATTGGCCCTTTAGCATCCCACTGACGATAGTCAGTACCGGCCATATCGGTCCCAAAAATCCAGAGACCGCGGTCCTTCAATTTCTTAATTTCTTGTGTCAAATTGGTAATGCGCGCAACTGGCATATGTTCAATGGCCCCAGTCGACGTCTTGGCAACGGTCGACGTTAACCCAACCGCACGGTGTTTAGGAATGATAATCCCATGGACACCAACTGCATCAGCCGTCCGCATAATTGAACCTAAGTTATGCGGATCTTCCAAGTTATCTAAAATTAAGATAAACGGGGCTTCTTCCTGGGCTTTAGCCTTGGCAAAAATATCATCAACACTCGCATATTCAAACGGGGCGATTGCTAAAATAATCCCTTGATGATTTTGCCGGTCACTCAATAAGTCTAATTTATTCTTAGGGACATTTTGAATGATCAGGCGTTTTTCTTTCGCCAATTTCACGACGTCGTGTACGAAATCAGCTTTTAGCCCATCTTGTAAGAAAATTTTGTTGATTTTCTTCGCATCACTGGTCTTTAATGTTTCTAAAGAAGCATGTTTACCAATGACAAAATCGGTTTGTTCTTCGACGGCTGCTTCTTCAACCGGTGCTGTCATCTTCTTATTAGCTGGGCGCCGCGTTGGCTTAGCCGTCCGGCGACTATTAAATTCGTTGTTCTTTTGTTTGTATGCTTGGTTATTATTTTTTTTCATGGGTCCTCCCTGCATCAACTTGTTGAATACACCAATGGGCTAATTCAGCGACGCGCTCTTGCTGTTCAGTTAAGTATAGATAGCCAAAAACCGCTTCAAAACCGGTTGAAGTCCGATAAGTCGCGACACTCGTATTCTTGGCTTTCGTATAACTTTTAGCATTTCTACCGCGTTTAAAAATAGCCATTTCTTCTTCTGTCAAATAATTATCATCAATCATCAAACCAATCAAAGCAGCTTGCGCCTTAGCAGAAACATAATGTGTTGCTACTTGTTGCAAGCGGGTTGGTCTGGTTAACCCGAGTTCTAGCAAATGAGCGCGGACATACACCTCATAGGCTGAATCGCCCATGTATGCCAACGCAATTCCATTTAATTGTAAAGCATTTTTCATGCGCGTCTCCATCTCATTCCTTGTGGTGTATCTTCCAAAATAATCCCTTGTTCTTTCAATTGGTCCCGAATCGCATCACTGCGGGCAAAATCTTTATCCGCTCGTGCAACTTTGCGTTCTTCAATCAAGCGCTCAATTTCAGCATCCAGCAATTGGGCCGCTTTAAATTCAACCCCGAAAATAGCCAATAAACGAGTTAACCGGGCAATTAAGTCCGCAAGTGTATCAGTTTGAACCGTTGGACGCTCCAAATATTGGTTACTTAATTTAGCAAGCTCATACAATTCGGTTAGTCCGTTTTGAACATTGAAATCATCATCCATTGCCGTCACAAAAGCTGCTTCTAAAGTCGCTGCTTGATTGGTAACATTCGTATCAGCACCTGTTTCAGCAGTAGCTTGTCTGAAATTTAAGTTATCCATCGTCGTCTTTAAGCGATCCAAGTTCGTTTGCGCTTTTGCTAAGAGCGATTCACTATACCGAATGGGGCGTCGGTATTGCGTACCACTCATTAAAAAGCGCAAAGCTTGCGGATTGACAGTCTGAATTAAATCATGAACCGTCACAAAATTGCCAAGTGACTTACTCATTTTTTGATCATCATCGCCAACTGTCACAAAACCATTGTGTAACCAATAATTAACAAAATGCTGACCAGTCTTCGCCTCACTTTGCGCAATTTCATTTTCATGATGTGGAAATTCTAAGTCCTGGCCACCGCCATGAATATCAATCGTATCACCCAGATACTTAGTTGCCATCACTGAACATTCGATGTGCCATCCTGGCCGACCGGGTCCCCATGGTGAATCCCAGGCAATATCAGTGCCTCTTTCAGCTTTCCAAAGGGCAAAGTCGATTGGATCTTCTTTGCGTAACGTTTCTTCGGTGGCCGTGTGTTCACTAGCGCCTTGTTCTAGTTGATCGATATTCTGACCAGCTAAACGCCCGTACGCTTTAAACTTCCGTGCGCGATAGTAAACATCCCCATCGACGACATAGGCGTATTCCTTTGCAATTAGATCTTGAATGAAAGCAATGATCTCCGGAATATTTTCCGTTGCACGTGGGTTGTGAGTAGCTGCTTCAATATTGAGGGCTTTGGTATCTTCTTTAAAAGCAGTGATGTAACGGTCTGCTAATTCAGGCACCGTAATTTGTTCTGCTTTAGCCACTTTAATCATCTTATCATCAACATCAGTAAAGTTTGATACATAATCAACCTGATACCCCCGATATTCCAAATATCGCCGAATCGTGTCAAAAGCAATCGCACTACGCGCATTACCGATATGAATATAATTGTACACAGTTGGTCCACAGACGTACATCCGCACATGGTCAGTTTGAATTGGTTTAAAAATTTCTTTTTGACGCGTAAGCGTATTATAGACAGTTAACATATAATCATCCTTTCTGGTATTAAACGTGCTTTTTCAGACACTTCATCAACTCGGTCGGTAATTCGTAAGCTTATTGGGCACTCTTCCAAATAAAAAGCGTCCTTTGTTAATTAACAAAAGACGCCGACTGAGCGTGGTTCCACTTTTCTTTGCAAAAATGCCTTGAACAGTTAACGGTGTCCCGGTCAAAACACAAAACGGTCTGACATTTCAGAGGTGCATTTTAACGGCCCAACCGGCTTCCTTCCAGCAGTTCGAAAGCTCTCTTAGCAATTGAAATCGTCTACTTCTTCTCTTCATTAATTTTAATGATTCAGCTAATTTTCATATTACAGATTATTAAGGACGGTGTAAAGTATTTTACGCAGTTATTTTTCTTTTAGGCCTTTTTGCTGATGCGCCGGCCGGGCAAAAATCATACGACCAGCTGCCGTTTGTAATGCACTTGTCACAATCACATCTAATGGTTTATTCACATAGTGTTGACCATCTTCAACAACAATCATTGTGCCATCATCTAAATATGCGACCCCTTGTTGGCGCTCAGTACCGGCCTTAACAACCGTCACGTTCATTGCTTCACCTGGTAATACGGCGGGTTTCAACGTATTTGCTAATTGATTAATATTGAATACCGGAACATTTTGGAATTCGCAGACTTTGTTTAAATTATAGTCGTTTGTCACGACAATCCCATCAAGTAATTTTGCCAATTTGACAAGTTTGCTATCAACTTCCGTTAAATCTTCAAAATCACCATCATACATTTCAACTGATAAATGTTCGTCTTTTTGAATGTCATTTAAGATATCTAGCCCCCGTCGCCCACGCGCACGCTTTAAATTATCAGCAGAATCCGAAATTAATTGTAACTCATGTAAGACAAAATTAGGGACCATTAAAGTTCCTTCGATAAACCCTGTTTTGGCAATTTCTTTAATCCGTCCGTCAATAATCACACTTGTATCTAGAATTTTGTAACGATGGAAGTTATCGCCCACTTTGCGTTCTAAAACGTCGCTATTGCGTTTTTTAGGTTGTATCAAACGACGCCATTCTTCCATGCGAGTCGTGCCAATCCGAAACCCGAGATACCCCAAGGCAATCATTAATAGAATGGGAATGACGGTATTCAATACAAAAATTGGCATTCGATATAGTGGAACCGAAACAACGTTTGCCAGTAACAAACCGATTAATGAAAAAATACTACCGAATAAAATAAAACTAGGCGATTGTCGCGTCAGTGTTTTTTCAAGGCGATGAAGTGCACTCAACATTGGCGTTGCTAGCACCAAGAATAATAGATAGAAAATAATGGCCCCTAAAACGGCATTCGTGATACCGTTATTGAGATACAGCAAGTCTTCTAAGTGCATTAATGACCAAAAAACGGGAAACGCCGTAATTCCAAGCGCACCTCCCAAAATAATGAACACAACGCTTAGAACGCCTTTTTTCGTAAATCGTTTTTGTTGCATCGTTCAACCTCCTCTAACTCCAACTTATGCCTAGTTGAATACTTTTTTTAAAGTTTCTGCAATCGTGGTCATACCAATCACTTGAATATCAGTTGGTGCCTCCCAACCTTGTAAGTTATTCTTGGGAATATAAATTCGTTTAAAGCCAAGTTTTGCAGCTTCACTCACCCGTTGTTCAATTCGGTTAACTCGCCGGATTTCACCCGTCAAACCAATTTCGCCAACAAAACAATCTGTCTGGGGAATTTCTTTATCCCGATAACTCGATGCAATCGAGACTGCCATTGCCAAATCAATTGCTGGCTCATCTAATTTAACGCCTCCAGTTGCTTTTAAATAAGCATCTTGATTCGCTAACATCAGATTCGCTCGTTTTTCGAGCACCGCCATAATCAATGACACCCGATTATGATCGAGACCAGAAGATGTCCGCTTCGCATTTCCAAATAACGTCGGAGTAATCAGTGTTTGTAACTCGACCAAAATCGGTCGCGTTCCTTCCATTGAAACCACCACCGCTGAACCAGTCGCACCTGCTAATCGTTCTTCGAGAAAAATTTCGGATGGATTTGCGACTTCCTTCAACCCAGCTTCCCGCATTTCGAAAATTCCAATTTCATTTGTTGAACCAAACCGATTTTTCACTGACCGTAAAATACGGTAGGTATGATGCGTGTCGCCTTCAAAATACAACACGGTGTCTACCATATGTTCTAAAATTTTGGGACCTGCGATGGCCCCTTCCTTTGTCACATGCCCAACAACAAAAATCGTAATTTGATTTGTCTTGGCAATCCGCATCAATTCGGCAGTTACCTGTCGCACTTGGGAAACGCTACCAACTGCGGATGTCACTTCTGGTTCACTCATCGTTTGAATCGAGTCAATTACCACGAAATCTGGTTTCATAACTTCAATCTGATGCCGAATATTCCCCATGTCGGTTTCCGGATATAAATAGAGTTGATCACCATTGACGTTCAGTCGGTTAGCTCGCATCTTAATCTGTGAAGCACTTTCTTCACCAGAAACATAGAGAATCTTGCCAACCTTTTCGAGTTGTCCGGAAACTTGCAGAAGCAATGTTGACTTTCCAATCCCAGGGTCCCCACCAATTAGAATCAAGGAGCCTGGCACTACTCCACCGCCAAGCACGCGGTTGAGTTCGTTTAATTCCGTTTTAATCCGTGGCTCTTTTTGAATATTAACGGTACTAATTTGTTCTGGTTCTGTTGCGCGCCCCGAAATCGTGAAATTGGATTTCGCACTAGCTGCAGGTTGTTCCCGTTCTTCGACCATTTGGTTCCAAGCACCGCAATTGGGACATCGCCCTAAGAATCTAGGGGAGCTATAGCCACAATTTTGGCAAACAAATTGAGTCTTAATTTTAGCCACAAAGATTCTCCTTCATTATCGAGATTAGTTCTATTTTAACATAAGTTTGTAAATGTTCAGTGAACTGGCAATTACTACTTAGCGACCAGATGAGCCAAAGCCACCCGTTCGTTTCGTAGTGACTGTTACTTCGTCATCAACAACTAGGTAAGGCATGAAGATGCCTTGACCAATGCGTTCACCTTTTTTTAAGATGACATCGCGGGGACTGAAGTTAACCATTTGGATAAAAATTTCGCCTTCATTGGCATCATTGCCGTAGTAATCCGCATCGATAATGCCGACGCCGTTTGGTAAGATCAATCCTTTTTTGAGTGGGTTGCTTGAACGATTGGCGATCATTAAATATTCGTCGTCTTGCATGTAAGCCTTAATCCCTGTTGGCACTAGAAAGGGCTTCAACGTTTTTGATGCGCGTTCAAAATCATCATCCACTAACGGTTTTCCATTTCGAATCATTCGGAACAAACGCACAAAGTTGTAATGCCAGATTGATGGCAACACGAAGTCCTCCGCACAAGCAAAGTCGTAGCCTGCAGAATGCGCTGTTGAACGCACCGGTAAACTCAATCCTGCCTCTTGGTATTTGGTCACAATTTCAAAACCGCGTTTTTTCATGCCTATAACTCCTAATATTATTGCCCATTTGGGTTCTTTTTACACCACTCTATCATACCATGAAACCGCGGCGGCTGTGAATAATGCCTAAGACTGATTTAATTAAAAATTTAACAAAAAAGCACCCAATTAAAGCGTTTTTTTCGTATAATGGATTTATTAATACAAAAGGGGTGTCTTGATGGATAAAAATGCAATGAAAAAAATGGCGGCTGAACGCTCAGTGGATTTCGTCGAAGATAATATGATTTTAGGACTTGGAACGGGTTCAACAGTAGTTTACATGGTAGAAGCCCTCGCCAAACGCGTGCAAGCAGAACACCTGAACTTAACGTGTGTCTGCACCTCAATTCGCACCGAAGAACAAGCCAAGTCACTTGGGATTCCAGTCAAAGCACTCAATGACGTCGACCACATTGATTTAACCATCGACGGTGCCGATGAAGTCGATGCCAACTTCCAAGGGATTAAAGGCGGCGGCGCTGCCCATTTATTCGAAAAATTAGTCGCAACCACATCAACCCGCAATATTTGGATTGTCGATCAAGCAAAAGTCGTCGATACAATCGGTCGCTTCCCACTACCAGTCGAGGTGATTCCATTTGGTAGCCAACAAGTTTTCAACAAAATGACTAAAGAAGGCTTAAACCCAGAATTTCGGATGACAGAAGACGGCCAACTCGTCTTGACTGATTCTAAAAACTACGTCATCGATTTACATCTCAACCAAGTCCAACATCCCCACCTACTTGCATCATGGCTCAGCGAACAAGTCGGCGTCATTGAACATGGTTTATTCCTAGACATCGTCGACCAAGTCGTGGTTGGCGCACCAGAAGGCGTGAAGATTTTAACAGCAAACTAGGCTATATCGGCAAAAACACGTTCCAAAACGAACCCTCAGCGGTTCGTTTTTTTACATCACGCACTCTCATATAAATCGTTTTCTTTCACATTTATCAATCACCATTCTTTTAGAATTATCACCGTTATTCGGTTTACATCTCCCATCTAATCAACTAGAATTAAACTAATCCAAAAATTAAGGAGTGATTAGATGACCCAAGAAATTACACATGATAATTTAATCAAGATGCGGACCGCTTTAGCTGGCGTGCCACAAGCAACGACGCTTAAAAATGCTGTGATGACGAATGGCATTAACGCCGTTAGTCAACGCCCCGATGCTGCCGTCACCCTTGATCCAACCTACTCAATCGACCTCCCGACTGGTGATGTCAGCTTTCAAAAAAAGAGTGGGCGGTGCTGGTTATTTGCCACTCTAAATACATTACGCCACGATTTCGAGCAGAAATATCACGTTAAAAATTTCGAACTCTCCCAAAATTATCTATCTTTCTGGGATCGCATCGAAAAGGCGAACCTCTTTTATGAAAAGATTTTACAAACTGCCGACAAGCCGATTACCGATCGCGAAGTCGCCTTTACCCTCGCTGGTCCCGATTTTGATGGTGGCCAATGGGACAATGCGGTGGCTTTAATTCAAAAATACGGCGCTGTGCCCAAGTCGGTTATGCCCGAAACTTATAACAGTGACTTAACAACTGAATTCAACGGCACGCTTAATTTGAAACTACGCAAAGATGCGATTCAATTACGGCAACTCGTTGCTGACAACGCTAGCGAAGAACTCATCAGTGAAACGCGGACTGGTTTCTTGAGCGAAATCTATCGGCTATGCGTCTACGCATTCGGCGAACCCGTGGAAACATTTGATTTCGCCTATCGCGACGATAATCAGAACTATCACGAAGATCGCGGTTTAACACCAAAAAGTTTCTATCAAAAATATCTCAACCGCAACTTCGACGACTACATCACAGTCGTCAGCAGCCCACAGGCAAATAAACAATACAACCAACTCTACAGTTTAGCATCGCAAAACACGGTAGTCGAAGGCCACCCGATGCGTCTCTTAAACTTGCCACCTGACCGTTTGAAGAAACTGGCTATCCAATCTTTACAAAACGGTGAAACAATCTGGTTTGGTAATGACGTACTAGCTGATATGGATCGACAAAAAGGCTGGCTTGATCGCAACCTTTACGACTATTCTGGACTCTTCGGTTTTGATTTAACGATGCCCAAAGACCAACGGCTCGATTACCGGCAAGGTGTTGTTTCCCACGCGATGACCTTTACTGGGGTCGATCTTGTGAACGACCAACCAACGAAATGGAAAGTCGAAAACACATGGAGTGACAAAGTCGGTACAAAAGGTTATTTCAGCATGAGTGATGCTTGGTTTGACGACTACGTTTACGAAGTGATTGTTAAAAAAGCCTACCTCACAAAAGAAGAACAGGCCGCACTCACACAAATCCCAATCAAACTAGATCCATGGGACGCACTACAATAGAGTGCGACAACAGGCGGTTATATTTCGCGGACTAGCCTAGTCTGGTGAATGACCAACTTGTTGATCGTTTTCCGAACGTAGCTAACCGCAGAAATATGCCTGCTGAAACACGTTTAGAGTGCATTTGAAACGGGTTGACTCTGAGCATTAACCTAATTTGGCGAATTAGCGACGCAATCGCTGATTTGACAAATGTAGTTAAGCACAAGAGTCAGTTTCAAAAAGCACGTTTCAAAAAAATAACGCCATTCAAACCGGGTAATTTAATTTAACCCATCAAATTCCAGAGGAGGTTTTTCACATGGTTCAACCTATTACAGCAAAAGATATTCAACAATTCAAAGCCGATTTCAAGGCAACACCGCAATCCAATACGATTAAAAACGCAATTATGAACAACGGTTTTTTAACCACAAGTGCTAACACCGAGTCAAAAGCTAAAATGACACCCGTTTTTTCAATCGATTTAGACACTGGTGCCGTTTCAAATCAAAAGCAATCTGGTCGCTGCTGGATGTTCGCCGCATTAAATACCATGCGCCACAGCCTTCAAGCGCAATTCAAAATTAAGGATTTCGAGTTATCTCAAAATTACACCAACTTCTGGGATAAATTCGAAAAATCAAATTACTTCTATGAAAACGTCTTGAAGACTGCGAACCAACCAATTGGCGACCGAAAAGTCGACTTCTTAATGGCTACCCCACAACAAGATGGCGGTCAATGGGACATGTTATGCGCCCTCATCGAAAAATACGGCATCGTACCCAAATCCGTGATGCCCGAAACTTACAACAGTGAAAAATCGAGTGAACTCAATGGTGTTTTGAATCTTAAACTCCGCAAAGATGCTGTCACATTACGGCAACTAGTGGCCGATGGTTTCAGTGAAGCCGATATCCAAGCTAAAAAAGACGCGATGTTAACCGAAGTTTACCGAATGCTCGTTTATGCATTGGGCGAACCACCCGTTGAATTCGACTTTGAATACCGCGACGATGAGCATAACTACCATATTGAAAAAGGCCTGACACCACAAACTTTCTATCAAAAATACGTTGGCTGGAACCTTGAAGATTACGTTTCATTGATTAACTCACCAACCGCCGACAAACCTTACAACCACTTATACAGCGTTGAAATGTTGGGCAACGTGGTTGGCGGCCGCGAAGTCCGGCATTTAAACCTCGATATCAACACTTTCAAACAACTCGCGATTAAACAACTCCAAGCTGGTGAATCCGTTTGGTTCGGTAGCGATGTGGGGCAATCATCCGATCGCAAACTCGGCATCATGGACATTGAGATTTATCAAAAAGCGGACATGCTCGGGATGGACCTCTCAATTTCTAAAGGTGAACGCCTTGATTATGGTGAAAGCCTCATGACCCATGCGATGGTCATCACTGGCGTCGACCTTGTCGATGGTCAACCAACCAAATGGAAGGTTGAAAACTCATGGGGCGACAAAGTTGGGACCAAAGGTTACTTTGTGATGAGTGATAGTTGGTTTGACGAATTTGTTTATCAAATCGTGATCAACAAACGGTTCTTAACGGATGAAATGAAACGCATTGAAACAGAAGAATACGATCACCCAACCGTTCTCGCACCATGGGATCCAATGGGCGCGTTAGCAAGTCGCTAAACGACAAAAGGGGGTGAGACAAAAGTAAATTTTGTCTCACCCCCTTTTTTGATATTAGAACTTTAGTAGTCTAAACGTATTTTATAAGTCATACCCTTGCGGTTAATCCTCAGGATATCCCGACTTATAGCATACTCTTTTTTATTTACCAGCGCCGATTGCGAGCAAGCTATCATAATAAATCTGCATCATCATTTGCCAGTCACTGAATTGAAGCCATTCATCCCCTTTATGCGCAATCCCCTTTTGACCTGGAAATGATGGGCCAAACGCGATGATATTCGGTAACGCGCGGGCATAAGTCACGCCCGTTGTTGTGACCGGCGAGCCGTCCAAACCAGTATCTGCCGCATAAATTGCAGAGAGTTGTTGAATAAATGGCAATGTCGGATCAGTGACTTGCGATGGATAACGCCGTTTAACCGTCAACGTCATCCCTGGCAACATGGCAGCTTTAATCCCAGTTAACAATTGATCTTCCGTCACTGAGATTGGATAACGACATGTCAGATGCACCCTTAACAGGTGGGCTTCAATCGATACCCCATAAAAAGCAAGTTGTAACGCTCCTGATGCCTCATCTTGATAATTAATCCCCAAGTTTTCCCCAGTTGACTGCGTCCCGATTTTAGCGGTCACCCATTGATAAAATTGGCCCGTTTGACCGGTTAATTGACTTGCATCGGCGACTAATTTCGGTAATACGTTATCCGCCATTTCAGGGGCATTGCTTGGTGCTTTTTTACCGTGATAAGTTCTCACGGTGCCATCGGCCAAAATCAGCTGCGCATGATCCGGAAGATAACTTTTAGCAAACTGACCTTCAATCGTCGTAATTTGCTGATCAGAGCCATCCGTAATCGACAGCGCTAATTGGACATCTAATAACCCGCGTTCACCATAGACAGCCGGGAATTTGCAATCAGGCGTGAATCCGGCATATGGTGCGGCATGTTCCGCCAAATAAATTGGAATATCCTGACTTCCTGATTCCTCATCGGTACCAAAAATAATCCGCACGCGTTGCTCAAAGGCTATTTTTTGTGTCTTAATCAAATACAGTGCAAACAAGGTGGATAAAAGTGGCCCTTTATTATCCAAAACGCCGCGCCCATATAACAAGTCATCCACTTGCGTTAGGTCATACGGTGGATAATGCCAATCATCTTCGACATCCACGACATCTAAATGACCGAGAACCCCAAAATACGTCGGTGCTTGCGTTGCATCCGGTCCGTATTCTGCCCAGCCAACACAATTGCCGACTTGCCCCGTCCTAAAGCCCATGCGATCAGCAATCGCCAACACGGTTTCCAATGCACGTTTGGGTCCAATTCCAAATGGTGCTGCATATGTTTGCGGACCACGCACACTCGGCACACGCAACACTTGCCGTAAGTCCGCTAAAAACTCATCAGCATGTGCTTCAAATAACGCTTTAAAATCTGCTCTGATTGGTTTCACAAGAATGGCTTCTTTCTATTAAATTTCATCAAAATTAATATCAACATCATCTAAACCGGCCGCTTCGGCTTCTTCCGCCAAATATTGCCGATCAATCATCATGATAAATGGATAGTAAATTAAAATCCCAAGCACTAATTCAAATAATTGGAGGACAGATCCTGTCCAACTCCCAGTTGAAAGCCAACCAGAAATAATCGGTGGTGTGGTCCATGGCAACATAACGCCATTTGTATACGGTACCCATCCAAGTTGGAATACAATTCCAGAAATCAACGTATTTAAGACCGGTACGATAATGAATGGAATAGCAATGATTGGATTTAAAACAACCGGTAAACCGAAGATAATCGGTTCGTTAATCCCGAAAATACCGGGCACAATTGCCAACTTACCCAATTCTTTGACACGTTTTGATTTACAGACAGTTAACATCACAATTAATAACGAGAGGGTACTCCCACCGCCACCGTATGTGGTGAAAATGTCAATGAACTGTTGAGTAAAAATATGCGGTAACTGCATGTGCTTCTGGAACGCTGTTAAGTTATCTTGCGTTAAGACAAAGAAAATTGGTGACCATACACTGTTGGTGATTGTTGGACCATTGATCCCAAAACACCAAAGCAACATCGCGATGAAGTTATAGAGCAACACAGATGGCAATGAGTTGCCAGCACCTTTTAACGGTTGTTGCAGTAACGTGTAGATAAAGTTGTAGGCCGTTTCAAAACTTGAAAGACTAAATCCAATCCGAATTAAAAAGAAAACTAATACCACTAAACCACTCGGTAGTAAGGCATCGAATGATTCGCTAACTGCAGGCGGCACACCATCGGGCATCTTAATTCGCCAGTTGCGTTTAATCGCAAAACGATAAATTTCAACACTAACCAATGCGATAAAAATCCCTAGGAAAATCCCGTTAGGTCCCAAATACATTGTTTGAATTGCACCGATTGATTTTTTACCAACGGTGACAACAGTCGGTGTCAAAATTAAAAATGAAATAATAGCAATTGCACTGGTATGAATCCCTTGTAACCCTCGGTTTTTACCATAGGCATAGGATATCCCAAAACAAGCGAGCAACCCTGTAAAACTAAACACTGAATTAGAAACAGCACTAAACCATTCTGTCCAGTGCGGCCCTAAAATACCACTCCAAAATTCAGTCCAACCAGGAATTGGAAAATTCCCAATCAGTAAGAAAATCGATGTTACGATAATCAATGGCGTAATGATTAAGAAACCATCCCGCAATGATCGGAGTACAACATTATTCCCCAGTTTAATCGCAACCGGCATTAAAATCTGTTCGAGTTTCTTTTGCATCGGTTTTGCCTCCTTTTAATAACAATATTGGTTAATAAAATCAGTAAAATCAGCGCCTTCAACCTTCATTTTACATAACCGCAATGCGTGGTCGATTGAATCTGAAAGACCGGTACCACCCTTTTTAGGCATCTTCACAATCGTTATTTGATCTTGATACTGTTGAATTAAATCAGCATTCTTTTCGATTGCTGTCAGTCCAACTACCGGAATCGTTGTTTCTTTTTGAATGGTGGCTGCTAATTCACATGCCATCGTCGAAAAGTCCGGATAATCATAGGTCGGTCCCGCAATCACAACGTCTGCGCCCATTTTCTGACTCATCTTAGCAACTTTCCGATTCACTTCGGCTTTGTTCGCCTGATAATAATCAGTACCGCAATAAAAGGTTCCAATAATTTCAGAGTCCATTTTCTTTAAAACCTTATCAAGGGTATCCGCAGCGCCCATCGCTAATTTTTTTCCACCTAAAGGGGTATCCCCTTTTTCCTTACCACCTAAACCAGCTTGGATTTGGTCCAATAAGACAATCACTTTCATTTAAAAACCTCCTTTTAATGTTCACGTTGCAAGATGTTGTGGAACGTGTATTTATCCGCACGATAATGCGAGTTATCATAAAGAATTGGATAACCGTCCATTGAATACGCAACCGTGTGGGCTAGAAAAGCAGGCTGCCCCGGAGCGGTCTCAAGTAAGTCACTTAAGCCTTTTTCCAATACGACTGCTTCGAGTTCTTGATTGGCATAGCCGATTGGAACTGTTTGCTCAATCAAGCGGTAGAGTGACCCTTGTGCTTCGTGGGCCGTTAATTCTGGTAGAATTTTTTGTTTGAGATAAATTTGTTCATGGGTCATCGCTTCGCCGTCCGTCATTCGCAAACGTTCAATCTGCCAGACTGGCTCTTGTGGCGCTAAATCTAACTTGGAGGCCACATAGTCCGGATAAACGATTGTCCGGCGTAAATCTAACACCCGCGTGCTGACATCCAATTGAAATTGCTTAGCTGCTTCGGTAAATCCAACTAAACCAGATGAACCACTCGAAATTTTACTTTGTGTTGCGAGCACATAGGTGCCACGATTCCGATCGCGTACCACGACTTGTTGTTTAACCAGTAGATCAATTGCTTTGCGAATTGTTAGACGCGTCGTTGAAAAATGATTGGCTAAATCCGTTTCAGATGGTAATTTTTGATGGATCTCATAGACTCCTTTTTGAATGTCATCTCGTAAGGCCCCTGCAATTTCAACGTATAGATACTTAACCATTCAACCACTTCCTCTATTCAACTGGTGCTTTAATCCGTTTCGCGTAGGCTTTAAGCCATTCTGCTGAAATGGGTTCGATCACCGTGGTTTGTTTTGGGCCCGGATTAGCCATAAAAATCTGGGGTGCGGCATCTTGATTACCTGCCACAAACGTAAACTCGACATTTGTGGCAACGCCCCATTCCCCTTGCTTATTTAAAGCAACCAATGAGAATTCACCTGCTTTACCATAGCGACTTTTCAACTTTTCAATAAATGGATAAACCGCTTGATTGCAAGCGACTTGTGGTGATAAACCAGTTCCCATCAAGCGCACAATTTCATATGAGAGACACCCCTTCATTAAATCTTCGCCTAACCCCGTAGCAGTTGCACCACCAATTTCGCTATCAACGTAAAAACCACTGCCAGATAGTGCAGAATCACCAGTCCGTCCCGGTTTTTTCATAAATAATCCGGAAGTCGAAGTGCCGGCAGCCATTCCCGTCTTTTGATCCAAACTAACCATGCCGACTGTATCGTGACCGTCATAAGGGCTGAGCCTTTTTTCATTAATTTCTTTAATCCGTTTCACCCAGATCTTGTGCGCACGTTCAGTCAACATATTGCGGCTTTCAAAACCGTTAAACATCGCATATTGTGAAGCCCCAGCGCCAACCAAGAAACTATTAAAGTGATCGTCGCTTAATTTACGCGCTACTGCAATTGGATTTTTTACATCACTAATTCCTGCAACAGCGCCAATTGCAAAAGTATTGCCATCCATAAACGCCGCATCCATCTCTACTAATCCTTGCGCGTTTGGCAAACCACCATAACCGACGGATTTAAAGAAGGGATAATCTTCCACTTTTTTGATAGCGGTTTCAATTGCATCCGTACTTGGCCCACCACTTTTTAAATCGGCCATCGCTTTTTGGATGCCTTCAAAGGCCATTCGCCAAGTACCAATCATTGCATAAGTCATAACTCTCATCTCCATATGTAAGCGCTTTAATAACCACAGTATAATCAAAATTGTATATACAATCAATACTTTTTTGAAATAAAAAAGCCACCGCTGTGACTTTTCGTTTAAAGATAGAGGCCAATCAACATTCCCACGAGCCAAAAACCGTTGAAGACAATCAGATTCTGGACCGCTGTACCAAATACAACCCGTTTTTCCTGACTCTTTTGTAGTGCATGCCCATTGCGCAACAAAGTCGGCAGACTAACAAACGCTAGCGCTGCTGGCCATGGGTATAACTTCAAACCAATCCCGACAATCATCACCACGTAACAACTGTACATGCTAAGTTGATAGAGTTGAATGCCGCGTTTTTGACCAATATAACTGATTAATGTGTGCCGGCCATTTTCTAAATCGACTGTGGCATCACAAATATTGTTCATCAACATTAAATTAGCAATTAAAAAGACCGTTGGTAAACTCGCAACAAACACCAAAAGTACATTCAACCAATTCAGTTGAAATAACATTAACGGTCCATCAAAGCGCAAATCGACCAACTGATCCGCCGGAACGTTGACATACACCGTCAAAAAGAAATTACCGAACCCTAATACCAGACTCGATAACAACTCACCCAACGGTAATCGTGAAATTGGAAATGGTCCGTAAGTATATAAAATCCCAATTAAGATAAACAGAACACTGATGGCTAACACAATTAAATTTGTTCGCCAGACTAGAATCAGGCCTAAAACGGTTGCCGTCACAATAAAGCTGATTAACCAACGCAAAGCAACTTTAGGCGCAATATTTTGCCGGCCCAACGCACTGGTTGACTGCTGGAGCGTTTCATTTTTTGCGAGATGAAAGTCGTTGTAATTATTCCATCCCGTTGTGAAAATATCAATCAACACCAGTGCACAGAAGTACAACACTGTATTGATGGGATCAATTTGATGAAAATAATACAACGTAAAGAAAAAACCAGCCATAAAGGGAATCACACTACCAACTTTAGTGCGTAATTCAATAAAATCTAAAAATGCTTTAAATGACATCTACTCCGCCTCCATCACATTTAATCTCTTCATTCTACCAGAGAATTGACGACAAATAAAAAAGACTAACATCGCCTAGCTGCGATATTAGTCTTTCGAATTAGTTCGTTTTTAAATCTTCAATTGAATTAATTTTCGTCATATACTTGGGTACCGCTAAACCAACTTTAGCGCCTTCAAGATTGGGACCTAAATCCTCAAACTGCCCCTTATAATCCTTGTAGTATAAACCAGACGTCTTGGGTAACCAAGCAGAAACTTGTGCATCGGCTGCCTTAGTTGCAACAGAAGCCCACATGGGTTGAATTTCCATTGCTTGAATGGTTGGTTGATAACCTTGTTGGCGTAAAACTTCCGCCACCACATTAGTCGACGCAATTTCTGAATCCCAAGCCACATAGGTTAACTTGATTTTCGTCCCATGGACCTTTTTAACGTCCTTCGTCCACTTAGCAACTTGTTTGGGATTTGCTTTAATCCAGTCACGTGCTGCTTTTTCAGGTTCGACCCCATCATTGACTTTAAGCATCACTGTCGACATTTCCTTTGGTGTCCAATGAAAGCGATCCAAGATGGTATAGGCTTCTGGCATATCCTGCTTCAATCCCTTACGGACAACTGTATTGATGTGTTCAGCTTGACCAAAGACATTCTGCGGGTCTTTTAGAAACTTAATTGGATATTTGGTAAACATCCAATGCGGTTGCCAACCAGTAATCACGATTGGGCGTTTATCGGCAATCGCCTTGTCTAACGTACTGGTCATTGCAGCCGTTGAACTGGTTTGCAATTGCCAATTCTGATCGTCCAAATGATATTTAGTCAGTGCCGTTTGCGTCGAGGCCATAATTCCAGCCCCCGCATCAATGCCGGTAATCGTGTAATTAATTTGACTACCTAACTTTTCATGCGCATCATACGGTTTAGTCTGTGAACCGCAAGCAGTCAACAGCATCACAAGCCCCATTAAGGTGAAAAAAGCTATTAATTTATTCTTCTTTATCACTAAATCCCTCCTTAATGTTTACGTTGGCGATTCAAAGCTTGCGTCAACCGGTCAATAATAATCGCTAAAATGACGATTGCTAGGCCGGCTGCAAAACCGCCTCCCGCATCATTTCGGCCAACAGCAAAGTAAACCCGCGTTCCTAAGCCCATAGCCCCAATCATAGAGGCAATTACAACCATTGATAATGCTAGCATCATACTTTGATTAATTCCCGCCATTAAGGTTGATTTTGCCAAAGGTAATTGAACCTTAATCAATTTCTGCCATTCGGTCGAACCGTATGAATCAGCGGCTTCGATTAATTCAGTTGGCACTTGACGAATTCCTAAATTTGTCATCCGAACAGTTGGTGGCATCGCAAAAATCACTGATGCAAAAACACCAGGGACCATCCCGATACCAAAGAAAGCAACCGCTGGAATTAAATATACAAAAGCGGGCATTGTCTGCATAAAATCTAAGATCGGTTTAAATATTGCCTGGGCAATATCGCTTTTAGCCATCCAAATACCTAAGGGTACTCCGATAATCAGTGAAATCAGACTCGACGTTAACACTAACGTTAAGGTTTGGGTCATATCACGCCAAAAATCTAAGTTCCAAATTAATAACAGGCCTAGCACTTCAAAAATGATTAGGCCCCATTTTTTTGTATCACGGTTAGCAAGGTAAGTAATCCCTGCAACAATTATGATAAACAACCAGATTGGAATTAAATCAAATACCCATTGAAAACCATTAATAATCCCACCGATAAAACTCGTTAAACCATTAAAAAAACCGGTAAATTGTGTCAACCAATCAACAAAATGATCCATCCAATCCGCAATTGGGATTTTAGCAATCGTCATTAAATTAAGCAAAATGGTTCACCTCATTCCCTGCAAGTGCCCCTAGGACGGCCCCACGGATAATAATGCCACGTAATTGTTGTTTGTCATTTAATACGGCAAACGGGATTCCAGTTTGTGAGATGTCATCTAAGATATCAGCAATTGGTGTTTCTTCCGTTGTTGTTGGAACATCTTCATTAACCACAGATTGTAAATCCCGACTTTCTTGCCGCACTAACTCAAGGACATCGCGTGCATCGATAATCCCCACTAACTCTCGTTTGTTATTCACAACATAGACAGTTGAAACTTCATTTTCACGCATCCGTTTCAAGGCTAAACGTGGCCCATCTTTTTCGATATTCACAGTTGTGGGCCGAATCATGACGTTACCAGCCGTATAGACTTTACTACGATCAACATTTTCAATGAATTTTTCAACATACTCGTCTGCAGGATGCGTCAAAATATCTTCTGGCGTACCTGTCTGCACGATTTCACCGTCTTTCATAATCATGATATGGTCACCAATTTTAAGTGCCTCGTTTAAATCATGACTAATGAAGATAATAGTTTTGTGCATTGTTTCTTGTAAGTCGAGCAATTGGTCTTGCATATCAGAGCGGTTCAAAGGATCAAGCGCTGAGAAAGCTTCATCCATCAATAAGATTTCTGCGTCATTAGCAAGTGCCCGTGCTAAACCAACACGTTGTTGCATCCCACCAGATAATTGCGTTGGATACTGGTCCCCGTAACCATTTAAGCCAACTAAATCGAGTGCTTCATTAGCCTTTTGATTTCGAGTCACTTTATCAATTCCCTGAATTTCAAGGCCGTATGCCGTATTATCCAAAATTGTACGATTAGGAAAGAGCCCAAAATTTTGGAATACCATGCTCATTTTTTTTCGTCGAACATCTCGTAATGCCTTCTTGTCAATCTGCATTAAGTCCTCGCCATCAATTAATACACTACCATCAGTCGGCTCAATCAACCGATTAATCATACGGACCAACGTTGATTTACCACTGCCAGATAGTCCCATAATGACGAATATTTCACCAGATTCAACTTCGAAATTTGCTCGATCGACACCAATCGTCGCACCTGTTTCTTTTAGAATCTCAGCTTTTGATTTTCCTTGTTTCAATAATTCTTTGGCTCGTACAACACGTTTACCAAAGATTTTTGTTAGATTTTTGACTTGTAATTTGACAGTCATAGAATCCCCCTTTGAGTTCATTTTCCGAAAAAGATACCTTTAAAAGTATACCGTTTTATTGTGAAAATTACACGTAACTCGATTTTTTCTCATTTCATTTTAATATTAATGCAAGACTATTTGTTCTGCCTATCGGTAAAAAAACATTTGATAGAGCGTTACTGTCGTCTTTAAAATTCAAATTAATCCTTGTTTAAGACTTTGCAAAAATGCAAATTTTTTTAATTTAATATTAAATTAAAATGAGGCTTAATCATTTTTAAATCCACAAAATTTAAATAAAAAAGTAGCGACCAAATTAGTCACTACGCTACTAGAAATTTATCCTTTAGTAATTTTATGTTGGTACCGGTGATAAAGGGCCAAGGCCATAATCGTAAAAATAATGGGCCCAATGACCATCCAAAAGGCATCCAAATATTGGCCTTCTAGCATTGGCTGAATAATAGTAAAAGCAATGCCAAAGACTAAAACTAAGTCAACGACGATGGTCACAGCCTTAATCGCAATCGGTGATTTAAAGAATTCATATGGTCGTTGCAAATCTTTGCGTGCCTTAAAATACGGAAAGGCCGTCACTAGAAATAAATATGGTAACGATGTTGAAACATTGGCCATCAGGGTCAAAACATTATAGAAATCCCCGGCAGCTTTACCGCCAAACGAAATAACGGCAATTAAGAGACAGACTAATAGCGCTTGTGACCACATTGCCTTTTCAGGCATCCCATGCTTATTCACTGCAGCTACTCCTTTAGGCCAAAGCGCCTTGGGAGTTCCCAAAACAAATGACTTCAAAGGCGAGTATATCAAGACTGCAAATGCACCTAGATAACTAATGAACATGATTAAACCAGTAATTCGAGCAAATGTTGTGCCAATTAGTGTCGCAACTGATGTTGTCGTTCCAAAAGCGTGACCGAATTGATAGCCTAAGTTTTGCATTAAAACATAGGTGATATTCCCCATATTAGCTCTATCACCACTTAAAATCTGTTGCCAATTAGTTGAAATCCCCCACATAAAAATTGAAATCGCATAAATCAAGGTAATAAAAATGGTCGCAATCATAAGCCCTTTGGGGAAAGTTTTTTCAGGCCGATCCATACTATCAGTCACACCACCCATTGCCTCCATTCCGGCATACGCAAAGATTGAAAAAACCACAAATGATAACATACCAATTGGTGTTTGATAACTACTCATTGGGCTCTTAACAAACGTTGTTGCACTGCGGAGTGGTTCGGCTAAGTGAAAACCCGTTTTAACCCAAATTGCAACACTAATCACTAGAAAAGCCGCAAATAAAAAGGCAACCGCCATCCCACTAAATGAAGCAAACTTTTGAATTTTATCAACCCCACGGCTTGAAAGAAAGGTTAATGCCAACATCCAAGCAATTCCTAAGACACCCACAACTTGCGTCCCATTCATGCCTAATAGATGCCATGTAGCCGTTTGGTCCGAACCTTGTAAAAATGTTGAAAATGGCACCCAAACCTTGGCCGCTGTTGAAACCATCCAAACAATCCATGAAGCTAACCACATAAACGTCCCAATGAAAGCCGCTTTTTCTCCGATTGAAGCTTCTAACCAAGAATAAATCCCACCTCGTGATTCTTTCAATGATGACCCAAATTCAGCAAACATTAGTGAAGTTGGTAGAAAAAAGAAGACAGCCGCTAGGATGTACCAAATTATGCTCGCATAACCCATCAAATAAAATGCAATGGTGGTATTTGCAAAGCCAAAAATTGATCCAAAAATCATTAATACCAGGCCCTGAACGTTAATTTTTTTTGTTTTTGCCATTTAAATTAGATCCTTTGTAATTGTTTTGATTGGCATAAATATACAATTTTAAAGGTTTAATGTCAATGTTTTTTGAATAAAACGGCTATTATTGCTAATTTTATTCATATATTCATATTTATATACACTTTATCAAAAAAAATGCCCACTTCAACGTGGGCGTCTTTTTGAATTATTTAATATTAGCAACTTTGGCGATTTTACCGCTATTTGCACTCGCGCTGATTTCTCCTTCTTGCCCATCGTTGATTACAAATTGATCAGTTGCCTGGCAACGCGGGCAGGTTGTTTCAATTTGATATCTTTTCGAACCGTCTGGATTATCCTCTAATGCGGACTTGGTTGTAATCTCCATTGCTGGATGTTGACACTTATGACATTGAAAAATAATAAATCGCCGTTCTACAAATTCATCTGCTAAACTCATGACACTCATCCTTTCAAATCACTTATTCTCCTCATTTTAACAGTCTAATTTTTTTTAGGATAGTTTTTTGCTCATCACTTCCGCCTTGATTGGCAATCATTCTTTTTTCTAAAAGCGAACAATTTTATATTCAAAATCATTATAGCATGCGATATAATTATGGAACATTTAATGGAAAGCGAGGCCAAAAGGTTTGTCAATCACACTAAAAGCATCTTATTTTTCTGCTTATACACCAGAAACGAGTTCATTTCACGAAAATTCGCTCATTGAAGTTAATGATTGTGGTTACATCACTAAGATTGTTCATCAGGCCACCCCGGAATACAATGCACACCTAACGGCCGCCCAGCAACACGACCAACTCATCATACTCGCTCCTGGTCACTTTCTACTACCTGGATTTATCGATTTGCATAACCATGCGCCACAATGGCCCCAAGCGGGGATTGCCCTTGATCGGCCTTTAGCGGATTGGCTCAATCATTATACTTTTCCTCTTGAAGCCCGTTACAAAAACCTGGATTTTGCAACGTTAGTTTATCACGACTTAATTACTGAAATGCTCGCTAATGGAACAACTACTGCCTTGTATTTTGGGACGATTCATAATGCTGCCAATTTACGTTTAGCCGAAATTTGTGCTCAAGCCGGACAGCGCGCTTTTATTGGGAGTGTTGCCATGGACAACCCCCAGCAAACACCAGATTATTACCGTGATGCTTCAGCCGAAATTGCCGTCACCAAGACGCAAATCTTTATTCAGACGATTCAGGATAATTATCCTAGCGGCTTAATTCAACCTGTGATTACCCCACGCTTCATTCCTAGTTGCACAACCGCAACTTTACAACGCCTGGGACAACTTGCTAAAGAGTTACAAATCACCGTCCAAACTCACTGTAGCGAAAGTGATTGGGAACATGATTATGTCCGCGAACGTTTCGGTCATACTGATGCAGAAATGTTGCAATCATTTGGCTTATTAAATCAACATGCGGTATTAGCCCATGCAACACAGCTCACAACTGAAGATCAAACTATCATTAAAACCGAACAATCAACGATTGCCCATTGTCCGCTCTCAAACGCTTATTTTGGCAATAGCGTTTTACCAACGCGATCACTAATGGACCAAGGTATTCAGGTCGGTCTCGGTAGTGATATTGCCGGGGGCTACACCCCAAGTTTGTACGCGAACCTACAACAAGCCGTAACAGTTTCTCAAATCCGCCAGGATGGAATCGATGACAGGCTGCCGGCAATTGAGCGTGGTGTTCCCAATAGTCGAATTAGTGTTAAGCGTGCTTTCTATCTGGCAACTGTCGGTGGGGCTGCCGGACTCGATATCCAAGCTGGGGCTATCGAACCTGGTCTGCTTGCTGATTTCCAAGTCGTAAAAGCGCCTCCTCATTTGATGAGTCTTACCCCAGATGAACAGCTCGAACAACTTCTATTCCGGCATACAAAACAACAAATTAAGGCCGTCTACGTTCAAGGTAAACTGGTCCACGAGAAGGAGCATAACTGGTATGAATGAACAATCCTCAAAATTAATGGTTGGACCCGACGACCAGCTTTCCACTCAAGAGGCCGGTTTTTTGGGTTTGCAGCACGTTTTAGCGATGGACGTTTACGTACCTCCAGTAATTATAGCTGGCCTTTTGGCGATGGGTCTCGACGCTAAGGCCGGTTTAATCCAAGCCACTTTCTTAGCGGCTGGCATTGGTACTATTCTCCAGACAAAGTTTTTTATGAAGATGCCCGTCTCACAGGGTCCTTCCTTCGTTCCAATTGGTGCTATCGCCGGCATTTACTTTGCCAGTGGTGCCACAGCGGGCGGCATGGCGACCGTCATTGGTGCTTCATTAGTGGGATCACTTCTTTTAATCTTACTTGGAATTACCGGCCTTTTTCAAAAAATTATCAACAGCTTAGTCCCACAAGTTGTGGGTGGAACAATTATTACGGTTGTTGGCCTATCATTAATGCCTTCTGCCTTAGGAGATAATATTTTTAAAGCGCAAGGTAACATCAATGAGAACTTGCTTCTGGCCATTATCACCATTGCCATCTTAATTTTTTGTGTCTCTTTAGGCATCTATTTCCCACGGTTACAGAAACTTTTCAAAGTTAGTTCAATCATTATCGCTTTATTAGGCGGCACACTTTTGGCCACCGTACTTGGTAATTTCGACTGGCAAAGTGTGAATGAAGCCAGTTGGTTTAGTCTCCCAAGTTTTACAGCACTTCATTACGGCATCCACTTCTCCATGACCGCCATCATGACATTCGTGATTATCTACGCTGTGTTAATGACTGAAACAACTGGAACCTGGTTTGCAATGAGTGCCGTAACCGATTCACCTATCAGCAAAAAGCAATGGAACCATGGTATCATCGGTGAAGGGATTAGCTGCTTAATTGCTGCTCTGCTTGGTGGCTCACCGGTTACGGGTTACGCAACAAATGCCGGCATTATTTCAATCACCGGCGTTGCCAGTAAAAAAGTTTTTGTTTCAGCAGGCATTTGGTTCATCATTTTTGGATTCTTCAATAAATTAGCTGCCTTCTTATCAGCAATTCCAGCACCAGTTATCGGCGGAATATTTGCCATTATCTGTTCAACAATCATGCTCAACGGCTTAAATGTTATCCGGACATTAAAGACCCAAGAACGCGATATGTACATAATCGGAATCCCGATTATCCTCTGTATCGCAATCATCATTATGCCTCAATCGCTAATTAAAGTTACTCCAGTCATGATTCAATACTTACTTGAATCGCCAATCTCAATTTGTGCCTTAGCAGCCATCATTCTTAATTTAATTTTGCCCCGCGATCGTCAGATTGCCTTTAAATAAAAAAGAGTGCGCGATTAAATTAATTTTAATCGCGCACTCTTTTTAGACACTCACCATTCTGATTGTCATAATATTCTTGTTCATTGAAATATCTTCCACGATTTCTGCATATTGCATTTCTCGGGGAATTTCAATTCGGTAGATATTGGTATAAATCGTATCACGTTCATTTTGCGTTACTGAAAAATTAACATCTCGAATCTGAATCTGATGTTGCTCAAAATAATTCTGAATGAATTCTTTAGTTTCCAATTTATGCTTATACTTAATTTCAATTTTTTTCAAAGTATTAATGTGAATAATCTTTTTCAAGAAAACAATTACGAAAATTACAAAAACAGCACTGATAATTGCAATTTGATAGTAACCCATTCCGATTGCTAATCCCAATCCGGCAGTCGACCACAATGATGCAGCCGTGGTTAAACCTTGAATTTTGTGCCGGGTAACAATGATCGTCCCAGCGCCTAAAAAACCAATCCCACTAACTACCTGGGCAATTAATCGAGCTTGATCGGAACGAATCGTGGTACTGATTGCAGTGTGCGCTAAAGCAAACTGAACATTCTGAGCAGCAATCTCTTGTTGAATCATCGCAATCACACAAGCACCAATACAAACGAGAATATGCGTCCGCATACCTGCGGGTCGGTTCTTATATTCGCGATCAGAACCAATGATTCCCGAAATCAAAGTAGCTAGCAATAACCGAATAATAATATGAAAACTCGTCACTTCAAACAATCAAATCCCTCCAAATAATACCATACCTCTAGTCTAGCATACCTCACAAAAAAGCGCGTTAATCCGCATCGATTGACGGATTAACGCGTAATTTTAATTAGCCGACCAGGCCAATCGTTTGTAGAATTAAATAAATATTTAAAACAGTTAAAACAATGGTCACAAACCAAGCCGTATATTTTACCCACGGCCGATTGACAAATGGCCCCATGATTTTTTCATCACTTGTAAAAAGTGTCAAAGGAATCATCGAAACGGGTAATGCTACACTTAAGAAGACTTGTGAGTAAATCAAGAGGTTTTCAACTTGCGCTTCATTTCCATGGTAATAAACCGTAAAAATAATAACCGGTAAAATTGATAAACCACGGGTAATCACCCGGCGAGCCCATAATGGAATCTTCATGCGGACAAAACCTTCCATAACAATTTGTCCCGAAAGCGTTCCAGTGATGGTTGAATTTTGTCCAGAGGCCAATAAAGCTACCGCAAAGAGCAAACTCAACATCGGGCTTGCAATGCTACCAACAATAGCTTTATTTTGTAAGGCATTGAATAAGTCAACAAAGCGTCCCAGGTCACTATTCGTGCCAAAGAACATTGCCGCCCCCAAAACTAAAAGTAAACAGTTAACAATGAATGCGACTGTTAATTGGATATTTGAATCAATCACGGTAAACTTGATTGCTTTTTTCTTTTCTGCGTAATCGTTACGATCGTATTGACGTGCTTGTGCGATTGAGGAATGCAAATAAAGATTATGTGGCATAACGGTTGCGCCAACGATTCCTAATGCTAAGAACAGCATTTTTTGATTCGTCACAATGCGCGTACTTGGAACAAAGCCCCGCATAACGTCTCCCATATTTGGTTGGGCCAAAATCACTTCATACAAAAAGACGAATAAAATGACCGCGACCAAAGTCGCCACAATCGCTTCAATTTTCCGGAAGCCAAGCTTCATCAAGAGCAATAAAAGTAAGACATCAAATGCGGTAATCAAGACACCCCAAAGTAGCGGGATATTGAAGATTAATTCCAAAGCAATTGCCGAACCAATAATTTCGGCAATATCGGTCGCCATAATTGCTAATTCGGTAACAATCCAGAGAAAAATCCCCATTTTCTTACCCGTTTTAGACCGTGTCATCTGCGCTAAATCCATCCCGGTGACAATTCCTAAACGTGCCGCCATTGCTTGTAACAACATGGCAATTAAATTTGATACCAAAATAACACTGATTAAAGTGTATGCATACTGTGCCCCACCGGCAATTGACGTAATCCAGTTACCCGGATCCATATAGCCAACGGCCACCAATGCACCAGGTCCCATAAAGGCCATCAATGTCCGCCAAAAACCAGCGTTCTTGGGAATTGCTACCGTATTGTTAATTTCTTCAAGACTCGTACCATCAGCATAGTGTATAAATTTCTCATGCTTCGGTTGTTTAAGTTCACCCTTTTGTGAATCTTCTCGCTGCTTCTTATCCATATAAGTACCTCTTTCTCTTCGATTGAGTCGTTCAACTATTAGGATTCAATGACTTTGATTTTAGGATGACCTAACTTTGATCGTCTCCAGTGTTCAAATTAATCCTTTACTATTCTATCATATCTATTTAGCGTTGTCCTCGTACATGATTAAAAAATTGTTAATCTAACTTTCTTAAACCTACTTGTAAAACCCTAGTACGACTTAAATAACAAAAAACGTTGGCTGCTATGAACAGCCAACGTTTCTTAATGTAACTTAGACGACTAAACTTAATAGCAACACGCCGACTAAGCCAACAATAGCAATCAAAGTTTCTAAGACGGTCCATGTTGCAAGTGTTTCTTTGACACTTAGATCAAAATATTCCTTGAACATCCAGAATCCAGCATCATTCACGTGTGATGCTGCTAAGCTACCGGCCCCAATTGAAAGCACCATTAACGCTGGGTTGACTCCTGCTGACTGCATTAGTGGTAATACAAGGCCGGCTGCTGTTAATGAGGCAACCGTGGCTGATCCCAAAGCAATTCGTAAGACAACTGCAATTAACCAACCTAATAATAATGGTGACAAGTTGGCATGTGCAAACAATTGCGTAACGCTATCGCCAACGCCACCGTCAATCAAAATTTGTTTAAATGCCCCGCCACCACCGATGACTAAGAGCAACATAGCAATTGATTTAACCGCTTCTTCAATTGTTTTCATAATATCTGGGGTTTTAATCCGACGTGCCCACCCCATCGTATACATCGCAACAATTAATGAAATCGTCATCGCTATCGCCGGGGTTCCAATAAAACCCACAATCGAATCTAAAATTGTTGGATTTTTCGGTAACCGACCATCATTCAAGGCCATTTGGTAAATTGTCGTCACTGCCATCAATATAACTGGGAATAATGAGGTCAATACACTAATCCCAAAACCAGGAGTTTCATCTAGTTTAAAGGTTTTCTGAGGGCCAAGTGCGGTTAGATTACCTTGCCGTGCAAATGCATCTGGGACTAGGCGGCGCGCAATCTTAGTGAATAATGGACCGGCGATAATGACTGCTGGGACTGCAATTAAAATGCCATATAATAAAACATGCCCCGCATTAGCTCCCAAGGCTGCAGTAATTGCCGTTGGTGCAGGATGTGGTGGTAAAAACCCGTGCGTTACTGATAACGCAGCAGCCATTGGAATGCCAAGATACAAAATTGGGACACTGGCTTCTACTGCAATTGCAAAAACAATTGGAATTAACAAAACCATCCCAACTTCAAAGAACAACGCAATACCGATGATAAATGAAGCCAATACAATCGCAATTTGCAGGCGTTTTTTACCGAATAGCTTAATTAAAGTGTGCGCAATTCTAAAGGCGCCCCCCGCATCGGCAACCAATCGGCCTAACATGGCTCCAAAACCAAAAACAATTGATAATTCGCCAAGTTGACTACCAATCCCATTTTGAACACTGTTGGCAATGTCGGTCAGCGGCATTTTCAAACCCATACCAACTACCATTGCCGTTACTACTAAAGCGATAAATGTATTGATTTTAAACCGAATAATCAAAACAAGTAATAAGATAATCCCCAATAAAAGAACTACTAATGCCATAATTTTACCCTCTTTCGTTTTGTTTGCGCTTTCATTTAATGCTAAAACACTGGGCCGACCGACCTACCCAGATCTCAAACTCACTTTATTTAAGTTGAATGTGTTTACGCTGAAAATCAGCAATTGCCCCATATTCAGCATTTAACGCCCGAGTTAACCGAATCCAAATCGGTAATAACTCGCGATAAACTGCAAAGTTAGCTTCTTTTGGATGATGGACATTAGTGACGCCCACCATCTCTTTGACCACTGATAGATCATCCACTAAGCCTAATCCATACATGCCTAAAACCGCAGCACCTAAGCAAGAACTTTCAAAGCTTTCAGGAATCGTCACGTCTTGTTCAAAAATATCAGCCAGCATTTGGCGCCATAATTCAGAACGGGAGAACCCACCAGTTGCCTGAATGCTCTTAGGCTTTCCCGCGACACCTTCAATCATCAGCATCACCATATATAAGTTATACACAATCCCTTCAAGAGCTGCGCGTGCCATATGCGCACGCGTATGTTGCCGAGTTAAACCAAAATAAGAGCCCCGCGCATCGGCATCCCAAATTGGTGCACGCTCACCACCTAAGTAAGGATGAAATAAGAGCCCATCTGCACCAGCTGGAATTTCGGCAGCAATCTGTGTCAAAATCTCATACGTTGAAACATGCATTTGCTCTGCGGTGATTTTTTCAGGCGCAAAAAGTTGATCGCGTACCCACCGGAAAACAATCCCCCCGTTATTGACTGGTCCGCCAACTACCCATTTATCCTTGGTTAAGGCATAACAGAATAGCTTACCGTTGGGATCAACCACCGGATGATCAACAACTACCCGAACCGCACCACTTGTACCAATGGTTACCGCAACGACACCGGGATCAATCGCGTTAACTCCCAAATTTGAAAGGACACCGTCACTAGCGCCAAACACAAACGGAACCTCTGCAGCAATCCCAGTTAATTCCCCATAAATCGGATCGATTCCTGTCACATAGTCAGTGGTTGCCACTAACGTTGGCAGTTGATTTCGCATAACCCCCGCTACTTCAAGTGCTTGTTGATCCCAATCTAAGTTAAAGATATTGAATAGGCCAGTTGCTGAAGCCATTGAATAATCCATTTGATAAACATGAAATAATCTTTGGAAAATATATGTTTTAATATCAATAAATTGCCGTGTTTGCTTAAATAATTCAGGCTGTGTTTCTTTTAACCAAATTAACTTCGAAAGGGGCGCCATCGGATGAATTGGGGTCCCAGTATGCTGATAAATTTCTTGTCCTAAACCACTGGTCTTCAATTCTTGAGTCGCTTTAGCGGCTCTATTGTCCGCCCAAGTAATTGCCCGTGTTAGCGGTTGATCATTAGCATCCATTAAGATTAGACTATGCATTGCCGCTGAGAAGCTGACGCCTTGTAACTCACCAGTTTGAAGGTCTCCTTTACGCATAACTTGCCGCAAAACTTCGAGGACCGCGTTGAAAATTTCATCAGGATCTTCTTCTGCCATCTCCGGAACAGTTTGATATAAAGGATAACTAACGTTGGCATAAGCCTTTACGTTTCCTTTCAAATCATATACAACTGCCTTTGTACTGGTTGTTCCAATATCCACACCAATCATATGTTTCATCATAATTACCTCGTTTATGTGATATTTATTGACTACCTAACAGGTTAAAATCTTATTGCTTATCGACCATATGGCCGCCAAATTCATTGCGCAAGGCTGCGACAACTTTACCGGTAAAAGTGTCATCTTCAAGTGAACGATAGCGCATCATCAATGACAAACCAATGACCGGCGTTGGAACTTGTAGCTTCAAAGCCTCCTCCAGCGTCCACTTGCCTTCTCCTGACGAATGCATAACCCCCTTCAAACTTTCTAATTTTGGATCTTTCGCAAAGGCTGCCTCAGCCAGTTCCATCAACCAACTCCGAATCACAGAACCATTACGCCAAACTTTAGCCACTGCTTCGTTATCATATTCGAATTCACCATGCGATAATACATCAAATCCTTCAGCAATTGATTGCATCATCCCATACTCAATCCCATTATGAACCATTTTAAGATAGTGCCCACTACCAGCTTTACCCGTATACAGGTAACCATCTTCTTGCGCGATATCCTTAAAAATCGGTTCAATTTGCTTGAAGACTTCTCTACTATCACCACCAATCATGAAATTCCCATTAGCATTCGCGCCACGCATACCACCAGAGGTTCCAACATCAAAAAAATGGATTCCCTTAGTAGCCAATAAGCTGCTGTGTTGTTTAGAATCTTCGTAGAATGAGTTACCGCCATCAATGACGATATCGTCAGCTGCCAGTTTAGTTGCCAATGTTTCAATTGTTGCTTGAGTCGGTTTACCAGCTGGCAACATACTCCAAACAATACTAGGATGTGGCAACTGAGACAACACATCATCAATATTACTAGCTGGCAAGGCCCCTAAACGTGTTGCTTCTTGGACTGCTATCTCGTTCAGATCAAACGCCACCACTTCATGCCCATTGCGCCGTAAATTAGCGACTAAATTTATCCCCATTTTCCCTAAACCAATCATTGCTAATTTCATTTTTACTAATCCCCTTATCCACCAGCTCACATAACCGGTAATCAATAACTTCATTATATGTAAATTATTTTCTTTTATCAACCCTTTACAAGAAAATATTTTTCTTATAATGGTTCTATGGTATACTATTGTTATTAGGAGGGCTTTTCAATGCCACAAAATATCGATTCTTTGCTCCGTGCATACTATACAAATTTAAGTGAAAAGTACAAACAAATTGCAGATTATATTCTAAAAACCGATCATTTTGATCAAAGCTTAACTATTCAAGAGTTAGCACTAGATTGTGCAGTCTCGACCGCCACAATTTCACGTTTTGCTAAAGCTCTCACTTTTGCCAATTTTCAAGCATTAAAAATGGCTTTGCTGGCTAAGCAGCGGCCAACCGACAATCCACTCTTTCATGAAATCAGCAGTACCGATAATTATCTTACAATGGCCGATAAAATTTTTACCTCCAATACCAATGCACTAAAAGCAACCCGCTCTTTATTGACCGATGCCCAATTACAACAAGCAGTCAACTATATCAATCACGCTAAACGGCTAAACTTCTTTGGCTTAGGTGCTTCCGGCATTGTTGCCCAAGACGGTTATCACAAGTTTTTACGAACGACCATTCCAACTGTCTATAATCAGGATTACCATCTCCAATTAATGCAAGCGACTCAGTTGACAGTACAAGACTGTGCACTTATTATTTCACATAGTGGTCAAAATAAAGATGCCTTAGAGATCGCTCGTATTCTAAAAGAGCGACGTGTCCCACTAATTGTAATTACTAGTTTTGGCAATTCAACCCTCGCCAATTTAGGTGATGTCACACTTCTATCAATTTCAGAAGAAACCAATTACCGAGCTGAAGCACTCCATGCGTTGATTGCCCAAATCAGTATCGTCGACAGCCTCTTCATGATGGTCGCTGTTACTAATGGGGCTCAAACTGAACAAAGTTTTCAAGCAATTCGTACTGAAATTGATCGTACCCGCCAAAAAGGCCATCAGCAATGAGGTGTTAAAGTAAATATTTAGTTGTCTTTTCTAGGCGGCACGTTGTCGATATTTTATCGGTAACGTGCCGCCTATTTTCATTTGGATTGTTGTAAATTGTTTGCCTTAGCCTTTAATTGATTGAAATAGCTTTCAATACAAGCATGCTCTAGACAAGTCGCTCGACAAGACATATTTGTTGTTATGCAAGCTTTCTTAAGTTTAAATTGCCATGAACTTTGATCAGTGTGTAGCAATTGTTTGCAGGTTGTTTTAGGCAGTATTTCCAACAATGTTTCTAATAGCTTTAAAAAAAATTCAAGATTTGGACTATCGCTTATAATACTGCAAGTTAATATTTCATTGTTATATAAATCCATGATAGGTTCAACAGATACTTTTTATTGATTTTAGAGAGTCGAATTCAGTAACAAACGTCTATTTAATCGATTCTTAATGCGATTACCTTCTCACTTATCGTTTGCTCAATCCACCTAAATTATATTCAAGCGCGCCTTAATTTTAGTTTTTTTCGAATTCTTGGGCATAAAAAATCCCCTGATTGTTAAAGCTTTTACTTTAACAATCAGGGGATGGTCACATATTAAATTTACGGTGCCTTTTAATCAACTATTTAATTTCAGCTAACGTTTTTTCAAGATGTGCTAAAACTCGGTCTTTACCTAATAATTCAATTGAATCTGGTAATGATGGTCCATGCATTTCGCGTGTTGTCGCAATTCGAATTGGCATGTACAATTGACGACCTTTAATCTTGGTATCCTTTTGAATACCTTTAATAATTTGCATAATCCGTGGTGCTGTGAATAATGTCAAATCTTTCAAGCGTTCGCTGAATTCTTTCAAAACAACGGGGGCTGTTTCGTTATTTAATTCTTCAAGCGCTTGAGCGTCTAATTGTTCCGGTTCTTCGAAGAAAACATCTGCCATTTCAACGATTTGAGCTGTGTAGCTCATTTGATCTTGGTATAACGCAATCAAATGACGGGCCCATTCGATCGTTTTGCTATCAGGATTTTCAGCGATTTTACCCGCTTTAATCAAGCTAGCTAACGAAAGATCCATAATCTTATTGGCATCCGTTTTTTTAACATATTGGTTATTCACCCATTCAAGTTTCTTTTGATCGAAACTAGCTGGTGATTTGCTCAAACGTTTAGGATCAAATTGCTTGATAAATTCTTGCCGGTTAAACAATTCACTTTCACCAACTGGTGACCAACCTAATAAGGCGATGAAGTTAAACATCGCTTCTGGTAAGTAACCCAATTCGCGGTATTGTTCGATAAATTGCAGTACTGATTCATCCCGTTTACTTAACTTCTTACCTGTTTCAGTATTGATGATCAATGTCATGTGCCCAAAGACTGGTGGTTCCCAGCCAAAAGCTTCATAAACAGCCAATTGTTTTGGCGTATTAGCGATATGATCATCCCCACGCAAGACGTGTGTGATTTCCATCAAGTGATCATCCACTACCACGGCAAAGTTATAAGTTGGCATGCCATCCCGTTTCATGATGACAAAATCGCCACCTAAACGATCTGATTCAAAACTGATTTCACCCTTTACGATGTCATCAAACTTATAAACGTGATTCTTAGGTAACCTTAACCGAACAACTGGTTGCAAGCCTTTTGCCTTAGCAGCCGCTTGACTAGCTTTAATTTCGTCATCACTCATACCTTCATATTCATAAATGTAACGTGGTGCCTCGCCGGCTGCTTTTTGCGCTTCCCGTTCTGCAGTTAATTCATCTTCTGTTTTGTATGATTCGTAAGCTAATCCCTTAGCCACTAATTCTTCAATTAAAGGCGTGTAAATTTCGCGACGTTCTGATTGACGATAAGGGCCAAAATCACCCGGCTTGTCTGGGCCTTCATCCCAATCCATGCCTAGCCACTTCAAGTTATCTAACTGACTATTTTCACCGTCAGCAATGTTTCTTTTCGTGTCAGTATCTTCAATCCGAATCACGAAAGTCCCTTTATTGTGACGTGCAAATAAATAGTTAAATAATGCAGTTCGCGCATTTCCGATGTGCAAATGACCTGTTGGGCTTGGCGCATACCGCACTCGGATTTTATTTTTTGCCATAAAAAAACGCCTCTTTCTAAAATTATACTTGTCTACTAGTTTACCGTTATTATGCCTAAAAATAAAGGCTCAGAGACCACTAATCCATAAAAAAACAGATTGGCTTACGCCAATCTGTTCTAACCACCATTTTAACGGAGCGGTTCCCATTGCCATTCTTCAACTTCTGGTAAATCGATTCCTTCATCGCGAATGTATTGGTTGTGTTTTGCAACCATATCATCCATTGATTGTGCGAATTGGCCAGCTTGATCGCCAAGCACGTCAACTGCAACTTCTTTGGATAAACTGAAACGATCCATTTGGTTTAAGACCCGCATGTCAAATGGGGTTGTGATATCACCATTTTCCCGGTAGCCATGAACATGAAGGTTATGATTGTGACGATCAAAGAAGATATCACGGATTAGGCCTTCGAAACCATGAAATGCAAAGACTACTGGTTTGTCTTTGGTAAAGTACATGTCGAATTCTTCATCTGTTAAACCACGAGGATCCACTTTAGGCGAACGAAGTTTCAATAAATCAACAACGTTAATGAAACGAATCTTCATATCAGGATATTGTTTGTGTAAGATTGAGATAGCCGCTAAACTCTCAAGCGTTGGTTCTGTCCCAGCGGCAGCAATCACAACATCTGGTTCAGCATCTTGATCAGTACTTGCCCAGTCAATAATCTTCAACCCATTCTTAACTAAAACTGTTGCTTCATCAATTGAGAACCATTGTTGCCGTGGGTGTTTTGAAGAAACAATTAAGTTAATCTTCTCTTGACTTTGGAAAACGGTATCCATCGTAGCCAACAGTGTATTAGCATCAGCTGGTAAATATTCCCGGATAAATTCGGGTTTCTTCTCAGCTAAGTGAGTTAAAATCCCGGGATCTTGATGCGTATACCCATTATGATCTTGTTGGAAAACGGTTGAAGTTGCAATAACATTCAACGAAGGATACTTATTGCGCCATGTTTGTTCATCCGCTTTACGCAACCACTTGAAGTGTTGAGTTAACATTGAATCCACAACGCGCAAGAATGATTCATAACTTGCAAAGAAACCATGACGACCAGTTAACACATACCCTTCTAACCAGCCTTCAGCTTGATGTTCTGATAATTGTGAATCAAGGACCCGGCCTTCTGTTGCCAAGTATTGATCGCTTGGTTCTTTGATTGGTTCCATCCATTGACGGTTTGTCGCTTCAAAAATGTGGTTTAACCGGTTTGACATTGTTTCATCAGGACCGAAGATTCTGAAGTTTTTATTTTGATCATTATCTTTAATAATATCACGCACATATTCACCTAAAACAATCATATCTTGGGCGACAATTTTACCGTGTTCTGAATTATCTACAGCATAATCACGATAATCTGGTAAGCGTAATGGTTTTGGATTAATCCCACCATTAGTGATTGGGTTAGCAGCCATTCGCATCTTGCCCTTAGGTGCAATTTCTGCGATTTCAGGTTTTAATTGACCTGCCTCTGTAAATAATTCTTCTGGGCGATATGATTTCATCCATTCAACTAAAGCATCGGCATGTTGCATATCCGCACTGTCGATTGGAATTGGAATTTGGTGTGCCCGAAATGAATTCTCGATTGGTACGCCATCCCAGGTCTTAGGACCCGTCCAACCCTTAGGTGCGCGGAAAACAATCATTGGCCATACTGGTCGAGATGAATCACCGTTTTCGCGTGCATTCTTTTGAATTGCTTGGATTTTTTCGATTGCTTCATCCATTGCAGCTGCAGTTGCTGGGTGCATCTTTTCAGGGTCATCACCTTCAACAAAAATTGGTTCCCAACCATTACCTTCGAAGTATTGCGTTAATTCTTCGTCACTCTTTCGCGAGAGAATCGTGGGGTTCGAAATCTTGAAACCATTTAAATTCAAGATTGGTAAAACCGCTCCATCATTTTTCGGATTGATAAATGTACTTGATAGCCACGATGCCGCTAACGGACCAGTTTCGGCTTCGCCATCACCAACGACAACAGCTGCAATTACGTCTGGGTTATCTAAGATCGCCCCGACCCCATGAGAAAGTGAGTAACCAAGTTCGCCGCCTTCGTGAATGGAGCCTGGTGTTTCAGGTGCCGCATGCGAAGCAACCCCGCCTGGGAATGAGAATTGCTTAAATAATTTCTGCATTCCTTCAAGATCTTGCGAAATTTCTGGATAGATTTCGGTATAACTACCATCCAAATAAGAATTTGAAACCATTACTTGGCCACCATGACCTGGGCCCTCAATGTAGAACATGTTTAAACTATATTTATTAATTGCGCGATTCAAATGTGCGTATAGGAAGTTTTGGCCTGCAATCGTACCCCAGTGACCAATTGGTTTCGCTTTAACATCTTTTGCTTCCAAAGGACGTTGTAATAATGGGTTATCTTTTAAATATAATTGTCCAACCGAGATATAATTTGCTGCCCGCCAAAATGCATCAACTTTAGCAAGGTATTCTTTGCTTGAATAATCTGTCATCTTAATAGCACCCCTTTTAAATTCTAAAAAGCTCTTGATAACTTCACTCTATGAGTTCATTACTTTTTTTGCAACTTTATTGTTTCTGACTACCCCTCTATCATACTAAACTTTTTTAAAAAGTCAACCATTTTAATAATTGGGTCGTACCAATTTTTAAAAATTAAAAATAGCGGTCTATTCGCGACCGCTAACTGTAACAAATGTGTTGTATTTCATATATTGATAATGTAATCGCATCGTTGAAAATTCAAAAGGGGTCCCATCGTCTAGAAAGAAAATCCCTTCCATAATACCGACTGGTTCAGTTGATTTCAACTTCAGTTGCATCTGATCATCACGGGTTGAAGGCTCGGCAAAAATCGAAAGAAATGCACGTGTTACCTCTTGATTTTTGGTCATTTCTAAGTAATTAAAAATAGAACTCGACACAATTTTTTCTGTTAGTTCAGGCATGACTTTAATTGGAATGAAACCAGTTTCAATCATGAAAGGATCTTCATCAAATAAACGTAGGCGCTTAATTTCATAAACGAAATCATCTGGCTGCAAAAACAAATCACGCTGTAATTCTGCACTTGGTTTAATCACTTGGAAATCTAATAATTTAATTCCTGGTGTTCGATTCTCCGCTTTAAAACTATCAGTGACCCCTAAGTTAGAGCCATTGTAATTAAAAAATGAACCACCTTTCAAATAAAGCGGATTAATGAAGGTCCCTGAACCACGCTTTTTAAAAATAATGCCCTGATTAGCCATCACATTCAAGGCCCGTTTGACCGAGCTACGACTAACTTGATAATGCTCGGTTAATGTTCGTTCATCGGGCAGCTTCATACTGGGAAAGGATTCCGCATTAATCGCTTTTTTTAGGTCAGCGATAATGTTCTGATAAACTAAATCGGCCATGCTAAACTCCTTTATAAAACATTTTATCTCAAGCTTATTATACATGATTCCGCAAAGTCGTCTACCAACCATCGGGATAATAATAAAAGATTGATTGTTTATCATCAAAAAAACACCGTGGAAATATACATTTCCACGGTGTCCGATCATATTACTTATTTGCTAAGTAACACGATAAAGATTGGTCCCATTAAAGTTAAGAAAATATTACCAATAGCATACGCCGGTGCAACAGCAGCAGCAAAGAATGGACCAGCGTCAGAACCGACACGTTCTGAGATGTCATTCAAAGCAGCTGACAATGTATCAGCACCAGTTTGTGCACCAATCAATGAGATTGGTTCCATCTTCATCAAATAATAACAAATTACAAAAGTAATAATATGTGGCAAGATGGCAACCACCGCACCGATTAATAGCACTGAAACACCCATGGATTGGATTGCACTAATAAACGTCTTTGCAGCTGATAGACCAACTGTAGCGATAAATAAGTTCAAACCAATACTTTGGAAGAATTCCAATAAACCATCAGGAATAGTATCCATATGAGCATGTTTATCGCGATAAATACTTTGGACTAATCCGACAATCAAACTAGCAGTCCCGCCACCTAAGGCGATTGGCACACCACTAACTTTAGTCCCGACCATCCCAAGAGCAGCACTTAAAGCAATCCCAAGGGCAAACCATGAATAGTTAATCACACTTTCAGTCGCACGTAGACGCCCTAATTGGCTTTGGACCCCACTAACGGCATCTTTTTGACCAACTAATGTAACACTTTCAGCAGGTTTTAAAGTACTGAATTGTGCTGGATCCATTACGTCACCAGCCAATGTTGCAACTAAAACACCCTTGTCTTGCGCGTTTTTTAGAACATCAGTCGCAAAGTTTTTCTTCAAAACAACTTGTTTTGAAACATAGGCCCTTGTCTTACCCGTTACTTCAAGCAAGTTAAATTCTTGTACAGCACGCCCAATTTCATTGATTCCACCGCTAATTGCGAGTACATCACCAGCCTTGATAACTGCTGCCATATCAGCAGAATCATTCAAACCAGCAGCAACTAAACCTTTAGCAAATTTAGCGTTAATGGCACTTAAAGTTTGTCCAATTAATGATGAGCCATCATTAATTGTATAGAAATGCGTATTAGCAACAACTACCGGAACAGGAATCATATCGAGTTCCTTAGCTGTTTTAACAGCTTGTTTCTTTAAATCAATATGCATTAATTTTGGCATGATATCACGTAAGAAGATTAAAACCCCAATTGTTCCAAATACGTATGTCAAAGCATATACGATTGGAATTTGGTTAGAGTACAAAGTCTTCAAGTGATCTGAAATTTGTAATTTAGAAATTGTTTCTAAAGAACTACCAATTACAGCCGATTGTGTTAAGCCACCGGCAATAATCCCAGCTGCGATTCCGGGGCCGACATGGAACATTTTGAAACATGCATAAGCAACAATAAATGCTGATACTAAGAAAATTAATGTTGCATAAACAATCTTGGCACCAAACTTCTTCATACTTGAAATGAAGTTCGGACCAACACGATAACCAATTGCAAACATAAAGAAGTCGAAGAAGATATCACCCAAAAGCGTATCACGAGTGAAGACCCCTAATTGTCCAATTAATAATGCAACTACTAAAACACCGACTGTTGCGCCAAGTGTAAATGAACCGATTTTTAACTTACCTAATAAATAACCTAATGCCAAACAAATGAAAATAGCAAACACAGGAGTTCCCACAAGGAAATGACCAATTGCATTCATCGTTTAAAACCACCTTAATATTATATTAATTTTTATTTTTGTTGAAATTTATCATAGTATTCAGCTAATAATTCAGCGATACGTTTACCTGTGATAGCATAATTTTCAGCTGGTTGGTTAGCCAATGATACCCGTAAGTATCCTTCTTCAGTTCCCATACCAGCACCGTCCATAACGACAACACCGTATTTGCCGGCTAATTCGCCTTCAAATTCAAGGTAGCTAAAGTTGCTTTCAAAGTAATCCCGGAAGTCTTTGCCATATTTCTTTTCAGCAAGTTCATAAATGTTAAATACTGTATAATATTCTGCATTTTCAGCTGAATGGTCGCCTTCCATTCCCATTGATTTCCAGAATGTATTGTAACGATCGTCAACAACTTTCTTAGAAGCTTCAATGTATGGATCTTTTTCGCCTTCATGGATTAAGTTCGTTAAACTAAACAATGCCATCAAGACTTGTTGTGGTGTTGAAAGACCAGCAGTATGATACAAACCAATTTCACGACTATCAGCAACAGTTCTGTCAATGAATTTCATGTCTAATGGGTTAGCAACTACTAATGAGTAACGTTTTTCAAACTCTTCTTTGATAGCTGCGTTTTCAGCAGTCCGTTTTGCGATGATTTCGTCAAAGACGTTATCTTCGTGAGTTGCGATTAAGCCTAAACGGTGGCCTGTTGCACCATAAAGTTTTGAATATGAGTAAACTAATAAAGTATTCTTTGGTGCAACTGAATAAATTGTTTGGAAATTATTAACAAATGTCCCATAAACATCATCAGTAATAATGATAATTTCTGGGTTAGCCGCAACAACTTCTTTAATTTTATCTAAAGCATGTTGACTAAAGGCACGTGATGTTGGGTTAGTTGGGTTAACAACGAAGAATGCTTTTACTGAAGGATCTTTCAATTCTTCAAATTTAGCATCTAGCATTTGCCAGTTATCGTCTTCAACTGAACTAACATCAAATTGTTTTAATTTGAATTCACTTAATTCAGGAATTTGTAAGTAAGGTGTGAAGATTGGTGTATTGATTGCAATCGTGTCACCTGCTTCTAAGATGTGACTGATTTTTAATTCGTTGAACAAGTAAACCATAGCTGCTGTCCCACCTTCAGTAGGGAAAACATTGGTATGGTCAGCTAATTTTTCACCATTATAAAGCGATACTTCAAGATACTTGTTCAAGATTTTTTCAACATTAACAAGACTTCTTGAAGGAACTGGATAATGGTTACCAATAGCGCCATCAACAAATTCATGAACTAAATCATCTTGATTTAAGTGCATCTTGGTTTCAGTATATGCTAAGAAATCTAAGATAAATTTATCAGTTTTGTCGCTTGCATCTAAATAATCATGAAGACGTTGTGCAATGCCTTCTTTTTCAACGTAGCCAGCCATATCACCGTCTGCTTCGTCAATTGTTTTTGCTGATTCGTCAATACCGAATTCAACAATTTTGTTAAATGCTAAACGTGCACGTGTGTTGATCCAGTTTGGGTTCCCCCGACCAACGTTAATCGGTGTGTTGTGCATTGTGTTTTTTTCTGAATTTTCCAAGAAAAGGGCAGCAACTTCGAAGTTTGACATACCTTTTAATTGTTCAATATCTAATGATTCCATTATTCTTCCACCTTTTTATTTATTTAGTACAATAGCAATCGCATGCGAAATATACTTTAACATAGACTAGCGACCGAAATAAATAAATTGTGCAAATTTCTTATCTAAAGATAATTTTTTCTCATTTAATCCGCTTTAATATGAGATTTTTTTAATAACAGTGCTCTAATTATTGCAAATGTAACATTTTTTTCGTATCTTTTAAAAACAAAAAAACGGCGAACTGGTAATAACCGTTCGCCGTTTTTGCTTATTCTTTATTTTCTTTGAAGAATTTATTGAAATTCTTACGGTAATTATGCAACATCCATTTAATTAATAACCAACGTCTAAAATTCATATCCTTGCTGTATTCAAAGGTTGTCCCATAACGTTTTTGCTTAATGAGCGCCATAGCTTTTGTTTTTTCTTCGTTATTGCGCGCATATTTTTCAAAAACATCAGCGGAAACACCCATCCAGAGTGCTGGATTTTCATCATCCTTGTTCGCCCAGACAACCGGTTCGTCTTTAAGATCTTTGGTCACATAATCTTTAACAACCCATTGTGCTAAATTATAGCCATTCAAGGTAACAAAGAAACTACTTCTACCCATCCGTAAATTAATATCGAACAATTTATAAGTGTGATCCCGTTCATCATATTTCATATCCAAGTTAGCATAACCAGTATACTTAATATCCTCGAGGAATTTTTGGATTTGCTGATAAATTTGTTCGTTATATTCAGGTAGGATCGCCACATAATTCCCGATCGCTGCTGGTGCTGGATCTTCCAATAATGGATGGCCTAAACACATCATCTTAACTTTGTGATATTGATCAACGTAGATGTTAATCACATGCATCCGACTATCATCACCTGGAATGAAGTCTTGCAAAATCATATCCGATTGGTATCCATTATCGTAAACTTTTTTCATGATATCTTGGAACTCAGCTTCAGATTTAATGGTAAAAGCTTTTTTACGGCCTTCAAATTGAACGTCAAGCCATTCAACAGAATCAGCTGGTTTTAAAGCAACTGGATATTCAAATGGTTGTTCAACTTTATTTTCTTCAACCATTTTCTTTGTGATGATTTTCGTTTTTGGATAAGGTAATCCGTATTTCTCACAGATTTCATAGAAAGTTTCTTTATAAGTTAAATCTTCTAGTAATTTGTGATCAATGTATGGACAAACGAAAACATCTTCTAATTCAGCCTTATGTTCTGAAATTAAACTAGCATACCCGTCACCACAGCCAATCAAAATCACAGGGCCATCACTATCACGGTAAACTTCTTTCAAACGCCGCATTTCAGTAATGAAACCCGGATCTTCGCTAAACCCTGGTAAAATTTCTAAATCGACAATTTTTGTAAAACGAGTGGGTGCTAATTCCTTACTTGCGTAAGCCTTTACTGGTTCATGATACATCTCATAAAATGATCGCGCCATTCCATAGACGTTAAAATCACTTCCTAATAAAATGGGCGTAAAATTTTTGCCATTTGCTTGCATGCTATTCACCTTCTATATCAGTTTTTAACGTTATTTAGTATAACATTTTAGCTAGATGGCGTAGCTGATGGTCCATTAATGTTTACCAAAATTTAACGTGCGCTGTTAACCAAATTAATATTCAGCACAGTCGCGTGTTTATCTCAATTGTACAATCCATCGACGATATTTTGACTCATGACCTTCATTGGATCAATTACTTTTTCGGTATACAAGGGATATTCTTCCTGGGCGACACTCAATTCAGTACAGCCTAAGATGACAGCATCACAGTCATAATCATTCAGCATCGTATCCACGATATTCTTGTACTTTTCATGACTGAACTTGCCAGTTGCTTTGATGTCATCATAAATTAAGCTCATTGTCATATCTTGAATTTCTTGATTTGGAACAACACTTTCAAGACCAAAACCCTCGATAGCTTTTTGATAAATCCCAGCTTGACGAGTACCGGTTGTACTTAAAACCCCAATTTTTTTTAGCCCTGGAATATTTTTTTGCATATGTTTGACTGTCTCTCTTGGCATGTGGATAATATCAAAATCAGCGGCTGCTTGTAATTCATCGTAAAAATAATGCGCCGTATTACACGTCATTATCATAAACTTTGGTGATAATAAATTCATTTGCTGAACGTCTTTTAGCATAATTGGCAATGGATTTTCGGTGCTATTGCCAAGTATATAGGCTGTTCTGTCCGGAATTGTTGCGTGATTAAACACAATATAGTTTAGATAGTCTTGGTCTTTTTTGGCCGGCGTTAATTCATCAATCATATGAACAAAGGTTTCTGTTGCCGCTGTTCCCATACCACCTAAAATTGTAAACATGTCTTCCATTCAAATTCTCCTTTACTGTTGCATAATGCTCTTGATATGCATTATTTAGTCTTTGTTTTGCGGAATAACTTCGATGCCTAATTCATCTAATTGTTCTTTTGTAACTTCACTCGGAGCATTAGTCATTGGTTCTGTCGCCCGTGAATTCTTAGGAAAAGCAATTACGTCACGGATATTATCACGGCCAGCAAGTAACATCGCAAAACGATCCAACCCAATTGCAATACCGCCTGATGGTGGGAACCCGAACTTCATAGCGTTTAATAAGTGTCCAAAACGTTCTTGTGCTTTTTCTGGTGATACGCCTAGTACGGATAACATTTTCCGTTGAACATCTGGATCAAAGATCCGGAGTGATCCCCCACCCAATTCATAACCGTTCAAGATGATATCATATGAAATTGCGTGTGCTTTATGAGGATCGGTATCTAACAATGGAATATCTTCATCTCTTGGACGTGTGAATGGATGGTGTGCTGCAATCCATTTGCCAAAGCCTTCATCGTATTCAAATAATGGCCAATCGACAATCCAGGCATAAGCATATTGATGCTTGTCAATCATGTCCATTTCTTTAGCAAATTGTTTCCGTAAGTAACCTAAACTATCACAAACAACTTGGAATTTACCAGCAACAATTAAAATTAAGTCATCATTGGTTAAATTTAAACGTTCAACTAATGTTGCTTTAACGTCTGCTAAACCTTTTGCGGCTGCACCAGTCAATTCACCATCATTGTATTTGGCCCATAACAACGATTTAGCGCCATACCGTTCGATATATTTTTGTTGCGCATCTAAATCTTTACGTGAATATTTAGCAGCTGCATGATTCACAACAATTGCCCGGACAAATTGGCCTTCGCCAGCCGCTTCAGCAAATGGTTTGAATTCAGAACCCTTAACAACATCTGAAATATCTTGGATTTGCATATCAAACCGTAAGTCAGGCTTATCTGAACCATACTTATCCATTGCATCTTGCCATTTCAGCCTTGGGAATGGTGTTTGTACATCAATCCCTTTTACGTCCTTCATAACTTGCTTGAATAGACCTTCGGTTTCAGTTTGAATTTCAACGTCTGATAAGAATGTCGTTTCAATATCGATTTGCGTAAATTCTGGTTGACGATCACCCCGTAAATCTTCGTCTCTAAAACAACGTGCAATTTGATAATATTTATCAAATCCAGCAGCCATTAATAATTGTTTAAATAACTGTGGTGATTGAGGTAATGCGTAAAAACTACCTGGGTAAACTCGTGAAGGTACTAAGTAATCACGAGCCCCTTCCGGCGTCGAACTTGTTAGATTAGGAGTTTCAATATCCAAATAACCATGATTATCATAATAGTTATGCACTGCCCGCGTGATTGCCGAGCGAGTTCTGATTGCTTTTTGCATTTCTGGTCTTCTAAGATCTAAATAACGATATTTTAATTTAACCTCTTCAGATGCAGTGTTGTTATCTGAAATTTCAAAGGGGAGCGTTTCTGACTTATTTAAGACTACTAAGTCGTTCACGATGACTTCAACCTTCCCAGTCTTCATGTCTGGGTTAACGGTTGCTGCATCACGAGCCATTACTGTTCCTTGGATTTCAACAACATATTCGCTTTTTAACTCGCTTGCTAATTGGAAAATTGCCGCATCAGTGTCCTGATTAAACACCAATTGAACAATTCCTTCTCGGTCTCTTAAATCAACAAAGATTAAGTTCCCAAAGTTACGTTGATTTTGAACCCAACCATGTAAAACAACTTCTTTATTGATTAATGCTTCTCCTACTAATCCACAATACGTTGTTCTCGTTCTCATACCCAACATTCCCCTCTAAATACAATTTATTATAAATAAAAAAAGCACCCTCGTCTTCCGACAAGGGTGCTTTACGCACGGTACCACCTTTAATTTCAGCTGTTGTTAACGCTATCTGCTAGCGGGATCTTCATCCAAGCCTCAAAAGCTGTCACAACTGGTAATCAATAAGTAGCTTTCAGCTAGGCTACTCTCTCTGTAATTGATCGTAAAATTAAATACTTTATCGATGGCTACTTTTATTATAATGACCACAATATATCACAAGCCATTTTTCCTGTCAAGGATTTATTTTAAATTAACTTAATTCAATTAATTTAGATGCTGAATCGCTGCGTCACAACTGTTTAAGCCACGTATATCTATTCATTATTACTCCGTTTTAATCACCAAACAAATAACCCAACGATTGCTGCAGACATAAGTGAAACTAGGATCCCTGATAACAGCATATAACCAACATTTTTGGCAATCATATCGTTCTTTTCACGGTCGACTAGTCCTTTGAACGCCCCGATAATCATTCCAACCGTTGAGAAATTAGCAAATGAAGTTACAAAAACCGTTAAAACAGCTTGATAATGTGGCGCAAAACTCCCGATTGAATGTTGTACTTTCCCCATCACCACGAATTCATTAGTAACCAACTTGGTGCCCATAAATTGTGCAAATTCGAAAGCATGGTTAACATCGAGTCCCATTAGCCATGCAAATGGAAACATAACAATCCCCAATAAATGTTCAAGCGTAATCCATGGATTGACTAATTGCAAAACCTTATCAATCAAAGCAGCCAATGCAACAAAGGCGATGACGTTGGCCGTAATGATTAAAACTAATTTTCCGGCATTTAAGATTGAATCACCTAAAAATGAGAAGAAGGGTTCGCGTTCCACTTTGCCTTCAACCATTTCAGTTGCTTCAACCGCCGCCGAACCACTACCACCCATTTTAGCAATCGTATCTTCTTCGGGTGTGACTTTCACTGGGTTTAGAATATTAGTAACAATAATGGCGTTAATAATGTTGACCGGAATTGCCGTTAAAATAAATTGGCCCGGCATCATTTGTGTATAAGCCCCGATGATTGAAGCTGTGACACAACTCATGGACATCATCGCAAGGGTTAATGTTCGTTCTGCTTTCATTTGTTTTAGTTGTAAGCTGGAAACCGCTAATGCTTCGGTATTGCCTAAGAACATCATTTCAACAGCAAAAAATGATTCAAATTTGGGTTGCCCCGTAATTTTAGCTAGACCCCGACCTAACCATTTAATGATCCACGGCAAGATACCAATATACGTTAGGATATCGAACAATGGAATAATCATCAGGATTGGTAACAACACACTGGCTACGAAATCCATTTGTTTCACATTGACCCAACTTGGCAATGCAAATGCAATTCCGGTATAAGCGACTTGCACCAACCAATTAAATCCGTTGGCAGCCCCTAACACGATTTCCCGACCAATTGAAAAACTCGTTAAAAACCACGCAAGCACTAAATTAATCACCAACATGATTAGGATAGCACGCCAATCGATTTCTTTCTTTTTCTTTGAAAAAAGGAAGCCGACTCCAATAAAGATCAGTAACCCCAAAACATTTACAAGCAAATACACGACACGCCACATCCTTCATTCGTCTTTTTGTATCGCTTTAAATAATACAGTGCTGTCTGATAAATGTAAACGCCCTAATTTCATTAATAATTACTTGTTTAACACAACTAATTTATCGCCTAACATATTGACCGTTTGTTTCCTTGGATCTGTCTAAGTTAACCATTTTTTTACAAAAAATGCGTTGAATCAAAGTAAGATCCAACGCATTTTAAACGCATTTTAATAGCCCACATTCCACTGATTGGTTGATTGTTGGTTTTGCCAAGTGCTCGTGGTGTTTGCCGTATTACCCCCAACTGTGGTATCAGTACCATTACCAGTTGTCCCTTGAATCGTGTTCGTAGAACTCTTTTCACCATCCAACACATTTTTGGGATAAATCGTAAATTCTTGTTGATTGTCTTCCCCCGTAAAATAGGTGTTTAAATTATTTTGCTTAATTTCAGCATTATTAATTGTTGTCTTTTCCAGACCTAATGATGTTCGTAAAACATCTGAAACCCGTTGAATTTCTTCATTGGTTGGAATCTGGTATGAACTACCTTCAATATCCGCACTCCGTCCAGTCAGAACATCTGATTTGATTGACTGCGCGGCACTCCGATAGTTGGCCTGAACGGCCACCATATCGTCAAAACTCAAGTTAGTTGCGACACTATCCGATAAAGAATCTAAGATTGATTCAAAATTTGTCAGTGATTTAAAGGAAACCGCAGAATTTATCATCGAGGTGATGACTTGCTTTTGTCGTTTTTGACGACCATAATCACCTTCTGGATCATCATAGCGCATCCGTGAATAATCAAGCGCTGCCTTCCCCTTGAGATGCATCTGACCTTTAGTAAATTCACTTCCGTTCCATTCAAAAGTAAATGGCACTTCAACATCAACGCCACCAACAGCATCAACAATTTTTGATAAGCCACCCATATTAACGGTAACGTAATAATTAATTGGCACATCGAACATTTTTTCAACCGTGTTCATTGCCATATCAGAACCACCAACGTTATAGGCCGCATTAATCTTCTGCATGTTAAACTGATCTGCTCCTTGTAATTGTGCTAAAGTATCGCGTGGAATACTGACTAATTTAACCTCTTTTTTCTCCGGATTAACTGTCGCCACAATCATCGTATCAGAATTGCCCTTATCAAGTCGTCCTTCAGCACCAGTATCAACCCCTAGTAGTAGAATGGCGAATGGTTTTTTATTTTTAATTGTTTTAGCAGTCTTTTTACTGTTTGTTGGTGTGTAAATTTTATTGGCTGCCGATTTCACTTGATTACTAATCCTTAAGGCATAGGCCCCGCCACCAAAAAGAATTAACGTTAGCATTAAAATCAAAACTTTCATTATGCGATGTCTTTTATTTTTTTTATAATTTGCCTCTCGTGATCCGAAAAATTTAGAATTCTGCATAAGTATTTCCCTTCTCATATGTATAGCACCGGTAGTAATAATATTATGTTGCTATTATAGCGGAATTATCATGCTAAACAACGTCTTTTGGGAAAAGTTACATAATTTTAATAATTTCATCAGGTCGCTTACACCATTTTTCTAGATGCTTTTATGCTAAAATGTAGGTAATTAGTCTTATTTATTGGAGGTTCCCAATGTCAATTCAACAATTACCCTCACGTGATAAACTTTCAGAAAGCCTAACTTGGGACTTAACGACAATTTTCAAAAACGATGCTGCTTTTGAAGCTGCCTACCAGAGTGTGCAGGCCCAATTACCCATGTTAGAGAAACCTGATCAGCCATTTACAACAGCTAGCCAGCTGCTCATGACCATTAAACAAACCTTAGCCATTTTTCGCCAGCTTGAAACGGTCTACGTTTATGCCAGTATGAAAAATGACCAAGATACTACCAACGCAACCTATCAAGGATACCAGGCAAAAGTAGATGCACTGGCGGCAGAAGTTTCAGCCGCTGCTGCTTTTTTAGAACCCGCCATCCTTGCCATCCCTGTTGCACAATTAACTGACTGGCTTACTAAAACACCTGATCTAGCTGATTACAGCCATTTCATTCGAACTATTACAGATAGCCGGGCCCACGTGCTATCTGGCCATGAAGAAGCACTACTGGCCGCTGCTGGCGATATTTTCGGGGCGGCAAGTCAAACCTTCAGCGTCTTGGATAACTCTGACTTACAATTCCCAGATGTAACTGATGAAACGGGTCAAACATTACAATTATCAGACGGCGTTTACAGTCAGCTCCTACAATCAACAGATCGAACAGTCCGTCAACAAGCTTTCACGGCGTTATACACCACCTATGACCAATTCAAAAATACATTTGCCACAACCCTCGCCACTGAAATTAAAGGACACAATTACTTGGCCCAAGTTCATCATTACAATAGTGCCCGCCAAGCAGCACTAGCACCTAAAGCAATTCCAGAATCCGTCTATACAACCTTGGTCGATCAAGTAAATCAACATTTACCGCTCTTACATCGCTATACTGAACTCCGCAAAAAACAACTTAAATTATCGGAACTACACATGTTTGACCTTTACACACCTCTTTTAGGAAAACCGGCGCTCACCTACACCTATGAACAAGCACAAGCAACCGCTAAAAAAGCGCTCGCCATTTTAGGACCGGACTACGCCCAACAAGTCACACACATTTTCAACAATCGCTTAATCGACGTCTGCGAAAATCAAGGCAAGCGTAGTGGCGCTTATTCTGGCGGTGCTTATGATACAAATCCATTTATTTTATTAAATTGGCAAGATGATTTAAATAACTTGTACACATTGGTTCACGAGACTGGCCACAGTGTCCACAGTGCTTTAACGCGTCAAAATCAAAAATACGTCTACGGTGACTACCCCATTTTCGTAGCTGAAATTGCCTCAACGACCAACGAAAATTTATTAACCGAGTATTTATTGCAAACGCAAACCGACCCTAAAGTTCAAGCCTATTTACTGAACTACTACTTGGACGGTTTTAAAGGAACTGTTTTCCGCCAAACCCAATTTGCTGAATTCGAACACGCAATGCACGAAGCAGCCGCCGATGGTCAGCCACTAACGGCCGCCTTCATGTCCAAACAATACGCGGCCATTAACGCTCGTTATTATGGTCCGGCCGTTGTTAACGATTCACAGATTGCGCTTGAATGGGCCCGTATTCCACATTTTTACATGAACTATTATGTTTACCAATATGCAACGGGCTTTGCAGCCGCAACCACATTGGCTAAAGGTATCACAATGAAACAACCGGGCGCTCTTACCCATTACTTGGACTATTTAAAAGCTGGTAGCTCTGCGTATCCCATCGACATCATGCAACAAGCTGGCGTTGATATGACTAGTGCCGCCTACCTCAAACGGGCCTTTACCGTTTTCGAAGAACGCCTTAATCAGCTCGAAACACTACTAACAAAACTAAATTAAAATGGCCACTCATCAATTATGATATACTCCCTCAAAGTAGACACTTGAATTATAAAAGTGTCTACCCAGAGAGGCGTATTTTATGAACAAAAGAATTTCATATTTAAAAAAATTCGCAGCAGGTTCAAAATTAACCCTATCAGCAATCATTTCAGGTGACCATGTTAAGCGTAAATGATTTTCAAGCGGGCATTGTTTAGCAGGGGTTAAAATTGAATGGCAACCACAAGCTTTTCGTTGTGTATCGACATTAAGCTGTGCTTTCAGCATGATAAGAGATTGCTTTGAATTTTCTGTCCGAATTAATTTTAGAAATTGTCATATAAAAAAGCCGTATAAAATATACGACTTTTTTATATTTTATTTTTTTATAAATCATCTGTCTACTTGACGAGAATGGTTCATTTTTTAACGACTAAGGCTACGATGATATACCAAAGCAACGAAATAAAAGCCAAATTCAATAATTGCAATAAAAAATGTTACTGGCCAGTTGGTTAAATAACCAAACCATAAACCGAGCCAAACCCCTAATAAGGCAGCCCCAACTGCAATTACTAGCATGCCAGGTACACTTTTAGCGAAATACTTCGCGATAAAAGCTGGAATTGTAACTAAGATAAACACCAGTAACGAGCCCACAATCTGAGCAGCAATACTGACACTGACGGCTAACAAAATCAAGAAATAGATTGATAGTAAATTCGTCTTCAAGCCTTGCGCTTGCGCGCCTATGGGATCATATGAATCAAAGACTAGGTATCGATAGAATAATAACAATCCCAGCATAATGACCCCAGATAAAATGATTAATTGATAGACATCCGCTAAGCTAATGCCAATAATTGAACCAAATAAAATATTGGTAGCATAACTTGCATTACGATTTGAAAGCGATAAAAAAAGAATCCCTAAACCAACAAACAAGCTTGAAATCGCGCTAATAGAAGCTTCACGGCGTGATTCTTTAGCGCTCATCTGGCCAATCGTAATCGAGCTCAGTAACGTAAATAATAGCATCCCATTTAACGGCGCAATGCCCATAAAAACACCAAACGAAGCCCCAGCAAAGCCGATTTCAGACAACGTATGCGCCAAAAATGACATGTTCCGTGCAACGACAAATACTCCGATTAAGCCGCACGTAATGGCAATAAAAGTACTAGCGACAAAAGCATGCCGCATAAAATCAAAAGTTAACAATCGTTTCCCCTCCGCTCTAGTCTAATTCCAGATTGGGATCCAACTGAGTCATTGGCCCCGCTTCATATTGGTCGTGTTTTAAGAATAGATAGTGATCAGTATATTTACGTGCCAATTCTAAATCATGCGTCACAAAGATAACCGTCAAATCATATTCGCGATTCAATTCAGCGACCAGCGCCATGACCTCTTCTTTGGTTTCAATATCCAAACTAGCTGTTGATTCATCTAAAATTAATAAATCAGGTTTACTAATTAAAGCTTGTGCTAAATAAGCTTTTTGTTTTTCCCCACCAGAAGCGTTACCTACGGTTGTCTTTTGTAACGACGTTAAATGGGTTTGCGCCAAAATTTGATCAAGCGCTTGGCGCTCCTTACGCGTCTTCCAAGGTAAACGGCGATCTAATTGATTCAAACTCACAAAACTACGAATGGACAACGGATACTCTGCCTCTAAGTTTCTAAACTGTGGTACATAGCCAATGTTCAGATGCTGTCGATCAGGATTGATAACTAACTGGCCTTCTGTCGGTTGTAAGTTCCCAATCAATAAACGAACCAAGGTCGTTTTCCCAACACCATTGGGGCCAATTAAACTGGTCATACTACCACGTTCAATTGTAAAACTGAGATCTTTTAGCACTTGGTGATTGCTAAAAGCTAACCCTAAATGTTGGGCATTTACTAATTCTGTCATTTTAAATCCTGAGCCTTTCTAACTGCATTAAATTGCTGTTGCATCCATGTCAAATAAGTCTGTTTAGCAGGTAAAGTTTCGGTCACTTGAACAACTGGGACCCCTTCTTTGTCTGCTAATTCGTGCAGCTGTTTAACAATTGGACTTTCTTCTTGTTTATTAACCACTAAAAAAGCAATGCGCTGTTCCCTAATCAAATGGCGCAACTTGGTAATATCGCTTGGTGATGGATCGGTACCGTCTTCGATGGCCTTTGCAAAGTGGCGGTTGGCAATTTGATAGCCCATTTCTTCTAAAGCATAGTCAAAAACAGGTTCACTGGCGGCCACCTGTTGGCCTTTGGCTTTAGCCTGTAATTGTTGTCGTTGGGCATCTAGTGCCGCTAATTTTTTTAGATAGATGGCCCCATTTTTGGCATAAATTGCTTTATGCTTTGGATCTCGTTTACTAAATTGATGCACAAGTTGTTTAGTCAACGCTGGCATTGTCTTTAAATCATACCATAAATGTTCATTTGCGCCATCTGCTCGCTTCATTAATTGACTAACGGTCAACACAGTTTGGGTATCAGACTGGGCACTATTAACCAGTTTATTTAACCACCGATCATATCCGAGACCATTTTCAATAATAACATCTGCCTTAGCCACTAATTTGGCGTCGTTGGTAGTTGCTTCATATGAATGCGGATCTAAACTAGGACTATTAATAATCGCCGTTACATGGCCCTGCTTGCCTAAAACAGCTTGTGCCGCTTCGCCATAAAAATCAAGTGACGAAACCACTTGGATTCCAGTTTTCTTTTCCTTATTTTGACCACAGCCAGTGACTAGTAACGTTAACATTAAAATGCCTGCCATGATTCCCAAACTTTTTTTATGCATCTTTTCTCCTCTTTTCCAAATCGTAATTATTACGTTTTATTTAAAATATTTTCACATGCGTCTTCATGATTGTCAATCTTTTTCATGAAGCCACTTAAAAAAGCGTGTCCGCAAAATAATTTTTGCGGACACGCTTCATTTTAAACCTGTACTCCATTATTACCAAATTTGTTCCACGGCGCCGGTTGCTTGCACAACAAAATAGCCTGCGCGGGGTTGATCTTCATTTGGTACATAAATGTTAATTAAATAGCCTTGGCGGCCTCCGCGGGTAATTAAGCCATTGTTCAAAAATGATGCCGTTGAGCCAAACTGACTTCCAACTTGCTGAGCCACTAATTGAATGGCTTGATTGCCATCGATTGCTACCGTCTGTTGTGGTGAGGTAGTATCCGCGGTTACTGTACTACTACTTGATTGATCAGTCGTTTGACTATCACTGTTGGTCGCCGGTGTGGTAGTTGATGATGGAGCAGCACTACTTGTTGATGCGCTTTGTTGTGCGGATTCAACTGCTGCCGCGGATGTCGTAGTCGCTTTAGAACTAGCTGTTAATTGACTCGTACTATCCGCGCGTTCACTTTCATGTTTTGCAACACTGCTAGCATGTGCCTTAATACTGGCCGTCGTTGAACTTTGCTTAGCATTTGCATCTTGATTAGCTGTCCCATTCTGGCTGCAAGCACCCAACAGCAATAACCCTGATACTAAAATTGTACTGATTGCAACTCTCTTTTTCATAATCATCCCTCCAATTCCGATTGTTTCATGCTCATTCTACGAGACCCACATCAAAATAGCAATTAGATTAAAATATCCTTACTGAATTCTTTAATTGGCTAAGCGCGCTGCAACTTGTTTAGCAATAACCATATCAGTTGGATACGGTGTATCAACACCACGTACTTTTTGATAAGCATCAGCACCTTTAGCTGCTAAAACAACAATTTCACCCGGTTTACTTTCCACAATGGCCTGTTCAATCGCTGCGGCCCGATCAATTTCAACTGTCGTGACAACTTTTTGCTGATCAATCCCAGCTAAAATTTCGCTTGCAATAGCCGCAGGATCTTCAAATCCCGGATCATCGGTCGTCAAAATCGCTCGATCCGCATATTCATTTAATACTTGCGAAAACCCAGCGCGTCGCGAAACACCTTTATCGCCAGGACTGCCGACCACTACTAACAAGCGTGGTTGCTTGTACTCTTTTTGTAAGAAACTCAACAAAGCCTTCATGCTGGCGTAATTATGCGCGTAATCCACATATACCTGTCCGTGACCTGGTACAGCTAAGGTCTCCATCCGACCTGGAATCTGCAAATCGCGAATACCTTGTTGCGCCCTGGTTAAATCGGCACCCGCTAATCCGGCACCAATTACTGCTGCCGTTGCGTTGCTTTCATTAAAATCGCCAATTAAGCGTAATTGGTAACTCCCTGATAAACCAAGCTGAATTGCTTTTGTAGAAGCCGCTGTAATTTTAAATCGACTTTCTGCTAAGCCCGTTTCCAGATTTTCAAAACGAAAATCGATCGTAACTGGTTGGTCTGACTGATAGTCCGCTTCGGCGAATAAGTATATCGATTTAGCGTCAGTTGTAGCCGTTGCAGCCGCATATACATCTGTAAAATATTGCGTTTGTGCATTAATCACGCAATGCCGTGAGTTGACCAATAATTGTAATTTACAATGCAAATAGTCTTCGAAGCTGGGATGTTCGTTGGGGCCCACATGATCCGGTGAAATATTCAAGAAAAATCCGACATCAAAGGTTAGCCCGTATACCCGATTTTTCTTGTAGGCTTGTGACGAAACCTCCATCACTAAATGTGTCATACCATTTTCAACAGCTTTGCGCATGTCCCGAAATAAATCTAAACTCTCTGGCGTAGTTAAATCCGATTTAAAACGATCGACTGGCTTGGGCCCTAGGACGCGATCGATGGTTGAAAAAAGTGCCGTTTTCTGGCGAGTAGCAGCTTGTAAAATGGATTGGGTAAAATAAGCCGCCGTAGTCTTGCCCTTAGTACCCGTATAAGCCACAATGAATAGACTATCTTGTGGGTAATCATAAAAAGCGGCTGATAAAACCGCCATCGCTTTTTGAACGTTCGTAACAATTAAAGCATTCATTCCGTTACCTTCAACTAACGCTTTTTCAGCAACGTAAGTCACAGCTCCTAATTCTTTTGCATCTGTTAAATAGACGGGACGAAAATTTCCTTTACAGAAAAAAAGTGTGTCTGCAGTCACTTGCCGTGAATCATATGCGATTCCAGTCATATTTAACGTTGGATCACCATTCAGTGCAACACTTTTTAACAAGTGATGTTCTTTTAAAATTAACGTACATGCATCTAATGTTAAAGCCATTTTCGTCCTCCTCAAAATCCTTATGAATGATTCTAATTATAGCACGCTTCCAACATTCTGCGCTCAAAACGCTTAAATTCCAGGAATTAAAAACCGCGTCAAAATTAATTGCCGCGGTCGTTTGCTTATTAAAATAAGTCAGTTAAAAATTCTTGAATTCCGTCACCAATTAATACAAATAAATTGGCTTTTGGCACATTTACTTTGGTCCGCAACGTATATTGCGGCGTCTTTCCAATGTAACGATTAGTGACCCCTTGTAACTGAGGCGTTATGCGTCCAACTTGCAAATTCTTTTTAATTGGTGCAACTAATTGTCGTTGAATACCACCTTTTACCACTTGATATTGCCACTTAACATTGGCCACCGTGGTCGTTTTGGGAACCCACATGAAAATCGGCTTATCAGTAATCAGTGAAACCGTCTTTTGACGACCGTATTTAACTGTTGCAGTTTGATAAGCCTTAACCTTTTGGTTAGCTTGCACCAATTGTTTTGCTTGCCAGCCATCAAAAACAAATTGCATCAATTTGTTAGTTTCAATGAAGCGTCGCCCTGTGTCGTCACCATTAGCATGCATCACAACAGTTAAAATCCGTTGACCATCTTTGGTAGCCGTTCCAGTAAAACAGTCACCCGCTTTATCAGTTGTCCCGGTCTTTAAACCATCAACTACATAGCCTTGGGGCGCATTTTTTTCACCCGGTAACATCAAATTCCACGTTGACATCGCCGTTTCATCACTCGTTTGAGCGCCAAAGGTAAAGTGAGCTTGCTTAGTTGTCACCAGTACTTCAGGATAATCAGCTAATAACTTCTGAGCAACAATTGCCACATCAATAGCGCTCATTTCATTTTCAGCATCAGCAGGGCTACCCGGATAGACCTCGTTACCGAGAAATTGGTTATTCAATCCCGAGACTGAATACAGTTGCGCGTCTTTAATCCCCCAATCGGCGACTTTTTGGCGCATCAAATTGACAAAATTCTGCTGCGAACCGGCCACTTGATTAGCCAACATCATCGCAGCATCATTCGCCGATGCTACCATCATCGCTTGAAAGAGCGCCTTGACAGTATACTGCCCATCCGCCTGTAAGGGCACATTTGTTAAATCCCGATTTTGACTAAGCTGATAAATCAGCCCATCTGGTTTAACAGTCTGTGTCCAAGTTAGTTTTCCTTGCTTAATTTGCTCTAAAATAATGTAGGCAGTAATCATCTTCGTCATCGAAGCAATCGGCAAAACTTGTTCTGCATTTTGTTCATATAATACTTGGCCCGTTGCTGGGTCTAGTGCAATTGCTGCACTGGCATTGATTTGCGGCGCAGCCATGGTGGTAGTCGCGGCTACTACTTTGGTCGACCGAACGTTTAATAGGCCACTAGCTGGGGCAAGGGCTAACAGGCTAACCATTACATATTGTACTAACTTTTTAAACACAATATTACTCCTTAAGTGATTTTACGGCAGCAGTTTGAGAATCAATCCGCCGACCTAGCTTTAATGGTAAGTGTATCACAAAACTGGTTAATTCTGGCGTTGAATCGGCATAAATATAGCCACCGTGTAATGCCACAATACTTTGAGTAATCGCTAAACCTAACCCAGTCCCACCCGTTTCTTGCGAGCGTGAAGCTTCAACTCGATAAAACCGATCGAAGAGTTGATTCAATGAATCACTTGGAATCGGCTGACCATCGTTTGAAACTTTGATAATTGCTTCTTGACCAATTTTTTCAGCAGCTAATGTAATCTGTTTACCACCTTTGCCGTATTTCAAGGCATTGGCAATTAAATTATTGAACACACGACCTAATTTTTCAGTATCTGCCTCCATCATTAGCGGTACAGGATCACAAACAACGCTAATTTGCATGCCCTTTTTATTGGCTTCCAGTTCAAAACTGGCGGCCAATTGTTCTAACATCTGCTCCATATCAAACGTGGTCTTAGTAAGCGGCGTTGATGTCTGCCGAACTTTTGTATATTCAAATAAATCCTCAACCAGTACCTTCATTTGTTGTGCCTTCACAAAAGCAGTATGGGCATATTTTGTTAATTCTATTTTCGTTTGATATTGATTATCTTCAATCAAACCCAGATAACCAATAATTGACGTCAATGGCGTCCGCAAATCATGGCTAACATTGGTAATCAGCTCATCTTTACTTTTTTCAATTTTACGTTCTTCTTCCATCGATCGGACCGTACTATCAACGAGCGTATTAACACTGTCAATCACCCGTTGTAAATCCCGATTCACCCGCAAATTAATTCGATGTTCTAAATGACCATCTGCGATGTAATGTAACTCGTCAATAACATGCCACATCTGCATTTGATGATAACGCCGAATAAGCCGCCAATAGACAACCAATAAGTCGGCGACTCCCATTAAGATCACAAACCAATTTTGCCAACTCCAAATATGCCATTCGTTAGGGCCGATTGTAATGGCATTTTTAATCATCCACACGCCGCCCCTTAGTTGCGGATTATTCACAATTGCTTGTTGTAGTAACACCATGATAGACAGGTTCAATAGCAACAATAAGATAACTGTAATAATCCCCTCAGCAAAAAGTTCACTCTTTTCTTTGGCGGTCAATTCAATTTTTTGCAGATTCTTTTCTTCTTGATAGTCAGCCATTAAACTTCTACCTTATACCCTACACCCCAGACGGTTTCAATCACTTTTTCCCCATCGGTTGCTTCTTCAATTTTATCGCGCAAATGACTCACATGTACCATGACTGTTTTAGCTGACACAATACTTTCTTGTTTCCAAACCCGTTCAAAAATATCATCTGCTGAAAAAACACGGTTCGGATGGCTAGCGAGTAGGTATAAAATGCCAAATTCAAGGGCTGTCAATTGAATTTGCTTATGATTGATGGTCGTTACTTCATGTGAATCTCGTTTAATCACTAAAGGTCCAACTTCCAATACATCAGGGACTTCATTTGCAACTTGTTGTTGACTTCGCCGGAGCAATGACTTCACTCGGGCCATCACTTCAAGTGGGTTAAAAGGTTTTGACACATAATCATCTGCACCAGTTAACAGGCCTTGGATTTTATCCATATCGGTGGTCTTCGCCGAAACCACAATTATCGGGACTTGCGAATCCTTACGAACCGCCTTGATAACTTCAATCCCACTCATATTAGGCATCATAATGTCTAATATCATCAAATCAATATCCGGATTTGTGGCAATTTTAGTCAGCGCTTCTTTACCCGTAAATGCTTGAATGGGTTCATATCCTTCGTTTTTAACATAAATACTTAATAATTCAACAATTTCTTTATCGTCGTCGACAATTAAAATTTTCATAATCGTTACCTCATTTAATTTAACTAACATCATTTTGTCTGATTCGCTTTCATTGTAACAAACAATTTCCTACTTAGGGTTAAAGAATTCTTTAAATCCATTCTGACTATTTAACCATAAAAAAAGATTTAAGGCGGATATCATGCTTGCCTTAAATCTAGATTGAACGATCCGTTTTAGCGTGCTGAATAGTTCGGTGCTTCTTTAGTAATTTGAACATCATGCGGATGTGACTCAGTTAACCCCGCATTTGAAATTTGCACAAATTGTGCGTTATCTTGTAAATCACGTAAGTTAGCTGCCCCAACGTAACCCATACCTGAACGTAAACCACCTAGTAATTGGTAGATGACATCACTTAAAGCGCCCTTAGCTGCGACACGGCCTTCAATGCCTTCTGGTACCAATTTATTGGCTTCGTTAACACCACTTTGGAAATAACGGTCTGATGAACCATGGGCCATAGCCGCTAAACTCCCCATACCACGGTAAGTTTTGAAACGCCGACCTTGATAAATTTCAAATTCACCTGGTGCTTCATCAGTACCAGCTAGCATACTCCCAAGCATCACGGCGTTCCCCCCAGCTGCTAAAGCTTTCACGATATCGCCAGAATACTTAATGCCACCGTCGGCAATAATTGTCTTACCATATTCGCGCGCTACACCTGCAGCGTCATAAATAGCGGTTAATTGTGGCACACCAACGCCAGCTACAATTCGCGTCGTGCAAATTGAACCCGGACCAATTCCAACTTTAACCACATCGACGCCAGCCTCATACAAAGCCTTGGTTCCCTCAGCGGTAGCAACGTTCCCAGCAATCAAGGTTGCCGCTGGGAAGCGTTCCCGAATTTCACTAATTTTGCGTAGAACACCAGCTGAATGACCGTGTGCTGTATCGATAATAATCGCATCTGCACCCGCCTTTAGCAACGCAGCAGCCCGTTCAAAAGTATCACTGGTAACACCAACGGCTGCCGCCACTAATAAACGCCCATATTGATCTTTAGCAGCATGTGGAAATTCTTGCACTCTTTCAATGTCTTTAATCGTGATTAAGCCTGCTAAGCGTCCATCTTCACCAACTAATGGTAATTTTTCGATGCGATGCTGTTGGAGGATTTGTTCAGCTTCGACTAATGACGTCCCGACTGGTGCTGTGATTAAATTTTCACGCGTCATAACCGTACCGATTTCAACTGAAAAATCAGCAATAAAGCGTAAATCACGATTGGTAATAATTCCGACTAGTTTTAAATCTTCCAGGTTAGAAACAATTGGAACCCCACTAATCCGGTAGGTTCCCATCAATTCTTCAGCTGCACTAACTGGTTTATCTGCCGTTAAATAAAACGGATCAATGATGACTCCATTTTCTGAACGTTTAACTTTCAAAACTTCATCTGCTTGGCGTTCAATACTCATGTTCTTATGAATCACGCCTAACCCACCTTGACGCGCCATAGCGATTGCCATGGGTGCTTCTGTAACGGTATCCATGCTAGCACTCATAATCGGTGTGTTTAACTTAATGTTCTTAGCAAGCTGCACACCTAAATCGACCTCGTTGGGGAGTACATGACTCTCCGCAGGTATTAATAAGACGTCATCAAACGTAAACCCTTTTTTTGTAAACTTTGATTCCCATGCAGACATAATCTTCCTCCAATTTATGAACTAAATCAACCGCCAGCCTACCAATTGTTCGCATTATATCCAATCGATAACCAGTTTAAAATTTGTTAAAATACTAGCAGATTTTTCCATAAACGTCAATAAGCTCTTATTAAAAAATTATTTTATTCATTATTACATTTAATTTAATTCCGAACATTAAAATAAAGATGCATGTCGCGTGACTTCGTTATACAATAGAAATAACTTATTACAAAGGATGGATTGTCATGCGAGAACAACAACGGGTTTTAGATTTAACGCGAAGTTATAACCTGCGTGAATTAGGTGGTTACCGGACTGTCGACGGCCAGACTGTTAAATGGCATAAATTATTACGTTCTGGTAGTCTAAACGCACTAACTGCAACTGATATTGAAAATCTCTTGAACTATGGTGTTGCTTACGATGTCGATTTCCGTTCACGCCACGAAATTAAGGTCGCACCCGATCCATTTGATGACAGTCAACTAATTTATCATCGTCTTTCGGTATTTCCATTCACCGACCACGATGATACCCCTAAAAAGCCATCCAAAAAAGGATTAATCCACCTTTTTAGTAAAAAAAGGCCTGCTACTCCCGAACAATCAAGTATGGAGCGGATGTACCAGCAATTAGTCACTGACTCGCATGCCCAGGCCGCGTATCGCGATTTATTCACCGTCCTTTTAAATAACCATGATACCAATGGTGCCGTGCTTTATCACTGCTCAGCCGGTAAAGATCGAACCGGCGTCGCAACATACTTAATTCTAAGCGCACTTGGCGTCGGTTGGGATACAATCTTAGCTGACTATACCCTCTCAAATGCGGTCTTAGGTCTCGACTCAACCACGCCAACCCGGATTTCAAGTAACGATAGCCAAGTCGCTGCTATGAATGCTAAGCGTATTACACCGGCCAATTTAGCAATCGTCCGCGATACCATTAATCAAGCATACGGTAATATTGATAACTACCTGACCCAAGTAATGGCTCTCAGGCCTACAGAAATCAAGCAATTAAAAACAGATTATTTAGAATAGCTTATGTTTAGTATTAACTGTGCTTGATGTTAGCACCATCAATTTAAGAAATTTGATTAATCATAAGCAACAATTTCAAATCAAGGGCACTCAAATAAATTGTATTTAAAATTAAGTTCATTGTCGCATCTAAAAGGCTAACACAACTGAATTCGTGTTGGCCTTTTTAAATTGCTTTTTAATGACTCTTAATATAATTTCCCCCATCTGCTGTTGGAGCCACCGCTTTACCGAGAAAAATCACTAGAATAATAATCGTAATTGCGTATGGCGCAATCTGGAACCAAACACTATCCACATTGGCTAAAACCGGAATATAGCCTCCGATTATTGGTAAGCTTTGCGCTAAGCCAAAGAAAATTGCCGCGCCAGTAGTACCAATTGGATGCCACTTACCAAAAATCATTGCGGCTAACGCCATGAAACCTTGGCCTGAAATTGTCGCTGCACTGAAGTTTAACGTAATCGGTGCCGATTCGTATATTAAACCAGCCGTTAGCGCCAGTCGCAAAATTATTGATACCTTTTCAGAACAATCAGACCGGTTAACAGTGGCTGCTTCAAATTCACGGGCTGTTCATCCATTTCCTAAGGAATGGCGAAGCGATGCCTATTCAGTCGATGCATTACCAATTTTGAATGAATCCGGTCAGATTAAGACCTCTCTCAGTAAAGAAGTGGCGCATTGTGATTTAATCACCAAACTCACTCAGGCTACCAAACCAGTTACGCTAGTTTTTACCGGCCCACTAACCGATTTAGCACGGGCATTGGCGATTGACTCAAGTATTGAGCATAAAATCGAAAAACTACTCTGGATGGGTGGCTCTTTCCTTGAACACGGCAACGTCGCAGAACCCGATTCTGATGGCACTGCTGAATGGAACGCCTTCTGGGATCCCGAAGCAGTTAAAGTGGTTTTTGACACGCAAATTCCAATTGAATTAGTCAGTCTTGAAAGTACCAATAACGTACCTCTCACTCCAGCAATTCGCCAACGTTGGGCTAGCAAGCGCGCTAATCCCCTAATTGATTTCCTTGGAACGTGTTACACCTTTGTGCCACAACTCGTCCACTTTAAAACGAACTCGACTTATTACCTATGGGACGTCTTAACCACTTGCTACCTACTCAATCTGACCATCGGCAAAACAAAAACCATTCGTTGTGATGTCATTCCAAACGGAATTGCCGGTGGGCGCACTTTCTTAACTGAAAACGGACGTCTTGCTAAACTTGTTTACGATATTGATGCCGATAGCTTCTTCGATTTGATTGAAACAATTGCTAAAGTTGTTTAACATAAAAAAGTAGCGACTGATTATATGCCGATTAATTTTAACTAAAGTTAAATGTACAACTAAAAAAAGAGCTAGGCCAAAGATTACTTTTGGCCTAGCTCTTTTATTTTTAAACTGTTTTTGAACGAATTCCTAAACCATAAATCAGGGCCATCACGCCGCCAATCATGACTATATACAGCGGTAATCGACTAATCGATCCCGTGTGCAATAGACTCATGCCATACGTCAAAGCGCTGATTGCTAGGTAGTAGCCGAAACTAAACAAACCGCTTGCCGTGCCAATCACATCTTCATAACCAACTAACGCTAAATTCAAGACGACTGGCAAAGTCGTGTTCAACCCCCAAAAGACAATGAAGATTAAACCAACCATCCACCACAATTGGTTCGCAGCACTCGCAACCACTAGGCCAATCCCACCGATTAACGCGCCAACCAAACCGGCTTTAGCGGTTGTGATTGCCCCAAACTTGGGCGCGCCGTAATTTGTCGTCATTGCCCCAATGATGCTAGCGGCCGCCAACACCATCCCGAGCCAACCATACTGCACCGTGCTCATTTGGAAGTGACTGATAAAAATAAACGGCGCCTCAGCATAATAACTGAACAAAATCCCATTGATGCCACTAATTACTAAACCGTAGATCCAAACCGTTCGATCAGTCAATAAACGCTTTATCACGTGCCACCCATTGACTTGTCCCGTTGTCACAACGCGTGTTTCCGGTAAACTAGCACCTGCATATAAAAGTGCAGCTACTGCCATCATGATTAATACTGAAAAGACATTCCGATAACCAAAATATGTTTGCACCAATCCGCCAATTAGCGGTCCTAAAGCTGGTGCCAAGGCCATTGCTGCCCCCACTTTAGCAAAGACTTGCGCCCCACGAACACCACTAAAGGATTCACGCATAATCGTTTGCGTCACGACTGAACCAACGCTCGCACCAAAGGCTTGAACGAGGCGTGCAAGGATTAACCAGCAAAATTGTGGCGCAAGCAATAGCCCACAATTACCAATTAAATAGACCCCAATTCCCAGTAACATCGCCTGGCGCCGCCCAATTTGGTCGGATAACCAGCCCCAGAATAAAACACCGGCCGCAAAGGCGATGAAATAAATACTCATCGTTAATTGTGCAGTTTGGGCACTGACCTGTAATGCTCGGCTTAATTGCGGTAATACAGGGGTAAAAATTGATTCACTAATTTGGGGAAATCCCACCAATACAACCATCAATAGCATCGATGGGCTTTTTTTTGAGACGTTTTTCATTTTAAAACTCCTACTTAATTTAATCTGCTGAAAAACGTCTTTAGCCACTTACAGTTGCGCTTTGGATAAACTGTGAATAATTCATCTAATCACCTCCATTGATTTCATCGTCAACTTGTTAAACAATTCCTAACAATATATCAAATAATCAGACTTGCTTCAAGACAGACAAAAAGAGGCCGCAAGTCGACCTCTTTAACGTCCGTTTTAATTCGCAACGTTCTGCGCTTTATTTCGTTAGCCACATAGACAGTTTAGCTAATCCGCGGAAAATAGCCGCCTTTTCTTAGCAGTCGGTCGGCTTACCAGCTCGCTTTTTTAACGCCGGGAATTTGGCCTTTATGGGCCAATTCGCGGAAATTGATACGACTCATGCCGAATTGCCGCATGAAACTTCTTGGACGACCGTCAATCGCATCCCGATTACGTAAACGCACTGGGCTAGAGTCCTTAGGCAATTGAGAAAGGGCCATGTAATCGCCCTTTGCCTTTAATTCTGCCCGCAAGTCAGCGTATTTTGCGACAAGTGCGCGTTGTTTTGCTAATTTTGCAATTTTTGATTTTTTTGCCATTGTTAAAACCCCTTCTTCATGTGCTTGAATGCACTGTTTTTCTTAACGCACTTCTATCTGATTAGATACCCGATTGAAATAGCCTACGCCAACTATCTATGAAATGCAATTAAAAAGACTTATAAAAAGTAACCATTTTTCGAGACCGGCCTATGCTATACTGAATATAAGTTGATTTCACAGAAAGGGGCACTTTATTATGGCCCAAAAAAATATTCTCCAATACTTAATTCTCGGGCTGTTAAACCAGTCGCCCAAAACCGGTTATGATTTAAAACGCGTCTTCGAAGACGACATCGGTGAATTCTGGCAAGCCCAACACAGCCAAATCTATCCTGAACTCAAACGGCTCGAACAGGCTGATCGAATCACTCACGTTGAATTGATTGCCGGAAAAAAATTAAAAAAGAAGCAGTATTCAATCACCGCAAGTGGCATTGATTTTTTTGACGAATGGCGTTACTCCCCAACCAGTGAAATCCTCGCTAGTAAAGACGAATTCATTTTGAAATTATATTTCATCGAATCAAAAAAAGACAACCATCTCGATGCCATGTTCGCTGAACAAACAAGTTTACATCAAGCCAAGCTAAACCACTTACTTGCTCGACGGCAAACACTTTTCAGCCAATCAACAGAAATCGACAATCACTATGGTCACTATCTCATTTTAGAGCACGCAATCAACCGCGAACAGGACTATCTCAACTGGTTAACTTTGGCCCAGCCGTAATCCCCCCTTAACAAATTCGCGATAAGTGCTATCCTGTTAGTAAGAAGTAAATTAAGTTAGGCTGTTTCTTCATTTGTATACGTTATAATTACGCGCTTGTACAGGTGGTCAGTTGACCAATTGGATAGGCGTTTTTTGTTTGATGCAGCCCAGACTTTAACAAATTCAGGAGGATTATTATTTTAAAGCACAAGAATGTTGATAAAGTCGTCTTCATCCCCACGATGTTACTGTTCGGGATTGTCTCCGCATTACTAATGTTGGGGGGTGACACGCTTCAACAGTCGATTTCACAATTACTCGATGTGATGACGACTCATTCTAAATGGCTTTATATTGGCATTTATATCATTAATTTTATTTTCCTAATTTGGTTAGGATTTAGTCGCTATGGCCGAATTCGACTTGGCCGAGTAAACGAACGCCCAGAATATAATGATTTTCAATGGGGAAGTATGGTTTTTGCAACTGGGATTGATGCCAGCATCCTAATGCTTAGTACGACTGATCCCTTGCAATACTTACAAAATCCCCCATTTGGTGCAAAGCCCTTTTCTGCTGCAGCATATCGCTATGCCAACGTTTGTGGTCAGTTTAATTGGGGCCCGATGGCTTGGATGATTTTTGCAACAGCAACAATTGCAATCGGGTATGCCATCTATGTTAAAAAAATCCGGGTCCAACGTTTAAGTGCTGCCATTGACTTATTAGAGGGTCCACAACCTTATAAAAAAATTCTCCGTGAATTAATCGATTTCACCGTCGTTTTTGGGATTATGGGCGGCATTGGTTCATCCATCGGTATGGAAATCCCGGTGATTTCTAAAGTCCTTAGTACCATGACCGGCCTCGATGATACTATCTGGCTGAAATTAGCCCTTTTTGGTATTTTACTGATTTTATTTACCTTCACGGTTTATGCCGGTTTAAACAAAGGAATTAAAAAATTAAGCGCTTGGCATATTTACACCGCAATCGGCTTTTTACTACTCGTTTTATTTATCGGCCCAACGCTAAAGTTAATTGGTGCTGAAGGGCACGATATCTTTCATTTATTTAGTAATTTTGGTCGTTTAAGTTTAAACCAAACTGGAACACACAGCGCGTTCGCACAACATCAAACGCTTTTTTATTGGGGTTGGTGGTTGGCTTATATGCCTGTTATGGGCTTGTTCATCGCGCGAATTTCGCGCGGCCGAACCATTCGTCAGGTACTACTTGGCATGGCAACTTATGGTGCCATTAGTTGTATGAGTTTTTATGCCATTCTTGGTGGCTACGCACTTTTCTTACAGCGTTCTGGGCAAATTGATCTTGTCCATCTATTAAACACCCAAGGTCAGGCGACTGTGATTGCTGCAGTCATCACCACCTTGCCTTTTAAAATTATTATGTTAGCCATCTTTTGTCTTTCGTGTTTCATTTTCCTTGCTACCACAATTTCCTCGTCTGCTTTCATCGTATCATCTTTCACTAGCTTGGAACTCAAACTCGGTGAGCAACCAAACCGCTGGAACCGGATGGCTTGGGTTGTCATTTTTATTCTATTCTCACTGGGCATTGTTCTCGTTGGTAGTTTTAAAACAATTCAAGCGGTTTGTGTGATTGCTGGCTTCCCATTAATTTTCGTCTGCGCCTTATTACTGATTTCAATTTTCCATAACGTCCACAGTGGAATACTCCCCGTCACAATTAAAAAAACAGCACCTGATAAAGCCTTAAAAAGTAAGCTGATTCCTAAGTTTTTCTTGTAATTCACCGATAGTTTCCCAAATCTATCAAAAAGGGACTACGACAAAGTAATTTGTCTTAGTCCCTTTTTGATTATGATACTATTTTTTGAATCGCAGCTAGTTCTTCAGCTGAAAACGTTAAATTATCGAGCGCGTGTACACTATCTTCAAGTTGACTCAAACGTGATGCACCCACTAGCACACTTGCAACGGTTGGTTGTTGTAAGTTCCACGCAAGGGCCATTTCAGCCAGTGATTGACCTCGTTGTTTTGCAATCTGATTCAATTTTTGAACAGTGTCAATTGTTTGGTCAACCCGGTCTGGCGATAAGAATGGACTGTCCGGACGTGCTGCTCGTGAATCAACCGGAATGCCATTAAGATACCGATTGGTCAACAAGCCTTGTGCCAACGGACTAAACGTAATCGCACCTAATCCTTCATCTGCCAATACATCCGTTAGGCCATCTTCAATCCATCGATCAAGCATATTGTACCGTGGTTGATGAATAATAAATGGTGTCCCGAGTGCTCTAAAAACCTTAGTAATTGCCTTGGTTTGTGCCGCCGAATAATTCGAAATGCCAATATATAACGCCTTACCTTGGTGGACCAATAAATCTAAGGCTTGCGCCGTTTCTTCAATTGGTGTCTCTGGATCTGGACGATGATGATAGAAAATATCGACGTAATCTAACTGAAGTCGTTTTAACGACTGATTACAGCTAGCGATAATATTTTTCTTAGAACCCCATTCACCATAAGGACCGGGCCACATATAGTAGCCAGCCTTCGATGAAATAATCATCTCGTCACGATAGCGCCACAGATCATCATGCAAGATACGGCCGAAATTTTCTTCGGCACTGCCTGCTGGTGGCCCGTAGTTATTAGCTAAGTCAAAATGGGTAATTCCCATATCAAAAGCGCCAAAAATAGTTTCCTTTTGGGTCGCCATTTTATCTGTTTCACCAAAATTATGCCATAATCCCAATGAGATGGCTGGCAATTTCAAGCCGGAATGGCCTACCCGATTATATTGCATCTCTTGATACCGATTTTCTAATGCTTGATACATTTATACCGCCTTCTTTACTGATATTTAGTGTCTTAACCGAGCGCTTGAATGGCGTCTTCCACCAGTCTCCAGAACTTATCGTGATTCAGTTTAACCGCTACTGATGTGTGACAATTCTCAGGAATTGGATACCGGAAATCTACAACCGTCATCCCTCTAGTTAGTGTCCCGTTGAGTTCAATGTCAACTGGAACCTTCTTAGTCGTCATTACCGTCGGATCAATCACATAGGCCACCGCACATGGATCATGAACGGGCGGCGCATCAAAATTTTGCCCCTTCTTGTACATATCGCGGAAAAAGGTTAACAAATCAACCACAAACTTAGCCGTTTCAGTATGAATCCCTTCAATTGCTGCAACAATATCTGGCGTTGCCAACGCTTGATGCGTTAAATCCAAGCCGACCATCGTGACGTCCCAGCCTGCATTGAAGACAATCTTAGCCGCCTCTGGATCAAATTTAATGTTAAATTCGGCCACAGCACTCGCATTAGCCTCGTGATAACCGCCACCCATGAGAACAACTTCTTTAACCCGCTCCACAATCTTCGGTTCCTTGCGCACCGCCATTGCAATGTTGGTCAACGCACCTGTTGGCACCAATGTGATTGTTTTAGCTGGATGATTCATAATTAAATCAATGATTAAATCAACTGCATGTATTTTTTCAAGTTCGACAGTTGGTTTGGGTAAAACAACCCCATCAAGGCCAGATTCACCGTGAATATCAGCTGCCACTTTAATTTCTTCAATTAATGGTCGCGAACAACCGGCAGCAATCGGTACATCGTGCATGCCAATCATTGTCGCGACTGCGAGGGCATTACGTGTCACTTTCGTTAACGTTTGATTGGCAGCCACTGTTGTCACTGCCATTAAATCGATTTCGGGATTGCCATACGCTAACATCATGGCAATGGCATCGTCATGGCCTGGATCACAATCAAGAATCATTTTCTTTGCCATTGGTAAAACCTCCACTCTCTTTCACTTCGTGCGTACTATCACTATAGAATTTAAGCGATTTCAAGTCAACCATTAACTTAGCGCGATTCACCTTTAAGAATCGCCTTTTACTCACTTATCGAATTTACATTAGTCGGTGAAGTAAGTATGCCGACTGAACATCAGCTAAATCCTAAAAATAGACCGTCAAACATAGGTGGACAAATCATGATGTCATTGATTTCGAGCTTGGTAAAGAATATTTAATTGGCACCAAAATCGCTAACGGCGGCGTTAAGAATAGTGCTACAATGACGACGAGTGGTCTTTTGATTACAATGGAGGAAAGCATAAAGAGTATGATAATTTACCGTTTGATTGTACAGTAACCTATAAAATTTTAATTTATAATGGCCACTTTTCCGGTAATGATGCTCTAAAAGTCTTAGAAACTGATGCAGAAAAGATTCGACTGGGTGTATTAATTGGTTTATATTGGTTGACTTTTGGGTCGAGATTGGAGCTTTTTTTGCAATATTAGCTGCTCTTCTCCCTTATATTGCAGCGGCTGTATTAGCTAAAAAAACAGTTTACCTTAAACCATTTTTTAAGAATAACCCTTTTAATTCTAAGGCTTTGTAAAAACAGAATCAAACGTTAAATATACTAATATCACTAGAAATTGAAATCCACTGCTTATCATACTTAATGGTGAATATATCGGCATCTCTGGAGGTAAAAAGAAGTCATGTAGGGGGGTATAGTTAATATAGCTAGATGTAAATTTTACACCAAAGAAGAAGAATAAAAATAAAAAAATTTTAATGCAAGTTGTCATATTGTACTAGGCCCTGTCAAGTTGACGGATGAAATAATATAAAATTTAATATGTTTCTAAACGGCTTTATTCCAGTATTCATCTGGAGTAAGGCCGTTTCTTTGTGTTGAACGATTATAGTGATTAAAATATTCGATTCCTGCTTCAACCAATTTCATTAGTTCTTGATAGGTCTTTGGCATTGGATGTCGTGCCATCCATCGATGCTTAAATTCATTTCACCAACGCTCCATCGGGCGTTGTCATACGGTGTCCCTGGTCGGGACATACTTCTAGTCACCTCACATTGATCAAGATAGCGGCTAAACATTTTTGATGTATATGCTGAACCGCGATTATCAACGAGTGTTTCATAACCACCTTGTTGTGCTTTAAGAACCCACG
>NZ_AYZB01000022.1 GCF_001436415.1 Latilactobacillus graminis DSM 20719 | reverse complement strand
ATTAATCATTTCTTCCACGCTCCTCCGCCTTCTCTCGTCATTGTATCAATTTCGCCTTCTGCGTTGATGTACGGTAAAATCTCAAGCATTGCACCATAATAAAGTTCGGCACCTGGTTCCATATCCACGTATTTTATTTCTATCGGAATACCACACTTATGGAAATAATTAAACATGATTCTGAATTCTGTCTCACAATGACATTGACTTGCTACGTATTCCAACATTTGGTAAAAACATTCTATATTGTTTGTATACGCCCAACGTCCTGTACCACTAAATTCTATTGATAATTCGTACACATTTTCTACTGATTCTTCAAGTAAATACATGCTATCTTCATAATCAATATAGGTATCATAATCAACGTAGTTCGCGCTTAAAGATACCAAATTTAAAAAGGATTTTACCGCGTATATGCCATTTAGCAACAGCTCTTCATTAATGACAATTTGTCCTTGTGCTGATGAAATATTTGCCATTAGTTTAAATCCCCACTTTCCATAAACGATTGTGCGCCGTTATCGCGAATGTCTTGGAATAACGCTAAATATTCAAGGT
>NZ_AYZB01000021.1 GCF_001436415.1 Latilactobacillus graminis DSM 20719 | reverse complement strand
GGTAGAGCACCTGGTTTGGGACCAGGGGGTCGCAGGTTCGAATCCTGTTTTCCCGACTGGATACAAAAAGGATAATAAAAGATGCGGAAGTAGTTCAGTGGTAGAACATCACCTTGCCATGGTGGGGGTCGCGGGTTCGAATCCCGTCTTCCGCTTTTTTTGTATCCGCAGTGAAATAGTTTCCGGGAAGTAGCTCAGCTTGGTAGAGCACTACGTTCGGGACGTAGGGGTCGCAAGTTCAAATCTTGTTTTCCCGATTCTCAAAGACTTGTTGATGACAAGTCTTTTTTTATATGTGGGGACAATTATATACTAAAAGTCAGTAAACTTTCAATTTCGGATAATAATCGTTATAATGATAGTCAACGTTAGTCAAAGTTAAACTTTTAATGTTGTATGCAAAAACGTAAAAACTGAATGAAGGGGCTGATATGACTTGCAAAGTCAGAATATCTCAGATATTATCGAGGCTTATTTAAAGAAGATACTGGCTGATAATGAGCAAATCGAAATCAGACGCTCTGAAATTGCTAAACTTTTTAATTGTGTACCATCCCAAATTAACTACGTCATCAATACCCGATTTACTGAACAACGTGGTTATGTTGTTAATAGTAAACGTGGCGGTGGTGGGTATATTCGGATTGTTAAAGTTCAATTTCTTGATGATCGTGATTTTTTAGAGGCGTTAATTGAAAATATCGACATACGAATCTCACAAGCAGATACTTTAGCAATCATCCAGAAGTTATATGATGAACAAATTTTGTCAAAAAAAGAAGGCAATTTGATATTAGCAGCAATGAGTCCACAGACATTAGCGGTTAATAATAAACAATTAGAAGAGCAACTTAGAGCGCAAATACTAATTGCTGTATTAGAACGACTAAGATATGAAATTAAGTAAAAAGTGGGGGATTATCCATGAATAATCTATTTACACCAAGTGCGAAGAACGTCTTAATGATGGCGCAGGAACAAGCAAAGAAATTTAATCACCATGCACTAGGAACGGAACATCTCCTATTAGCAATCGTATTAGAAAATGAAGGAATTGCTGGGACTACCTTACGCGAATTAGGTGTGAACCCAACCGATGTCCTTGAAGAAATTGAACGTTTAACCGGATATGGCGATGCGGTCATCGCTTCTGGCATTGGTGGCTATTTGCCGTACTCACCTAAAGCCAAACAAGTACTTGATATTGCTCGCGTCGAAGCACAACAAACTAATTCTATTAAAATCGGTACGGCGCATTTATTATTAGCGCTTTTACGGGATGATGACATTATTGCAGCTCGGATTTTGTTGAACTTAGGATTGAGTTTAGCGAAGACACGGCAACTGTTACTCCAAAAAATGGGAGTTGACGCAGCAACGGTTAAAAAACGAGCTAAAGCAAATAAAAACAAGGCAGATCAAGCCGGTACCCCAACACTGAATCAACTAGCACGTGATTTAACACAGCTAGCGCGCGATAATCAAATTGATCCAGTTGTTGGCCGTGATGAAGAAGTGCGGCGACTTGTACAAATTTTAGCGCGGCGTTCTAAAAATAATCCAGTGCTTGTTGGTGAACCTGGGGTTGGGAAGACGGCAATCGCTGAAGGTTTTGCTCAGCGGATTGTCAAAGGTGACGTACCAAGTGATATGCAGCAAAAACGACTCATGATGCTCGATATGGGTTCATTGGTTGCTGGGACGAAGTATCGTGGTGAATTTGAAGATCGTTTAAAGAAGATTATCGATGAAATTTATGCAGATGGCCAAGTCATTCTCTTTATTGATGAATTACACACCCTCATTGGTGCAGGTGGCGCTGAAGGGGCAATTGATGCTTCTAATATCCTCAAACCAGCATTAGCACGTGGTGAATTACAATTGATTGGGGCCACCACTTTGGACGAGTATCAAAAATATATTGAAAAAGATGCGGCCTTAGAACGACGGTTTGCGACCGTGACGGTCAATGAACCGACACCAGAAGATGCCGAACAAATTTTAAAGGGATTGCGTCCACGCTACGAAGCACATCATGGAATTTCTATTTCTGATGAAGCGCTGCATGAAGCGGTTGTCTTATCAAATCGCTATATTACAAATCGATTCTTACCAGATAAAGCTATTGATCTAATGGATGAAGCAACAGCCAAAGTTCGTTTAGATGCGGTCAATCAAAAGACGCCATTAGAGCGACTAGAGAAAAAACGCCAAACCCTTAAGGAAGATAAGGAAGCCGCTATCCGTGCTCAGGATTTTGAAAAAGCAGCCACGATTTATGAACAAGAAAGTACAGTTAAGGCTAAAATTGCAAAATTGCAAGCTGCTGAGCAAGAAAATGGGGTACGTAGCGATATTCAAGTAGTAGCTGAAGATATTGCCGAAATTGTTGCCCAATGGACAGGTGTACCGGTAACTCAGTTACAACGTAAGGAAAGCGAACGGTTAATGCAGCTTGAAAAAGTTTTGCACAAGCGAGTTGTTGGGCAAGAGGAAGCTATCTCGGCAGTTTCACGTGCAATTCGCCGCGCTCGGAGTGGTTTGAAAGACCCTAAACGACCTATCGGTTCATTTATGTTCTTGGGGCCTACCGGGGTCGGTAAAACGGAATTGGCAAAAGCTTTAGCAGAAGCAATGTTTGGTTCTGAAGATAACATGATTCGGGTTGATATGTCCGAATACATGGAACGGTACAGTGCTAGTCGCTTAGTTGGGGCCGCACCTGGGTATGTTGGTTATGAAGAAGGTGGGCAATTAACTGAAAAAGTTCGTAATCAACCGTACTCGGTTATTCTATTTGATGAAGTCGAAAAAGCACACCCAGACATTTTTAATATTTTACTGCAAGTCTTAGATGATGGGTACTTAACGGATTCTAAAGGCCGTAAAGTTGATTTTCGGAATACAATCATGATTATGACATCTAATCTGGGTGCTACCGCTCTTCGCGATGATAAATCGGTTGGGTTTGGGGTTAAAGATGTAACGGCTGATTATCAAGCAATGCAGGGGCGGATTATGGAAGAATTGAAAAAAGCGTTCCGGCCTGAGTTCTTAAACCGAATCGATGAAACAGTCGTTTTCCATTCCTTGACACAGCCTGAATTGCGCAAAATCGTGAAGATAATGGCCAAAAATGTTCTTAGCCGCCTAGCAGAGCAGGGGATTCAAATTAAGATGACTGCAGCAGCGATGGATGTTGTTGCTAAAGCCGGATTTGATCCTGAATATGGTGCGCGTCCAATTCGGCGTGCCCTACAAACCCAAGTGGAGGATCAATTGAGTGAGGCGCTACTTGCTGGGGAAATTGCGATGGGGGTTCCAGTTACAATTGGTGCTACTAAAGGGAAGATTACGATCACAAGTAAAGGTGACCAAATAACTGTTTAAAATTTACTGCGGGTAATCATTTAGATGTGGTTAGCTTGTGTGTACCGTAAAACAAGGCATCCGACCATTGGTCTGATGCCTTGTTTTTTGGGCATTGATCTGGGATTTAACGATCTTGAATCGTACCGTCGGCTTGACGTTCAATTTTCATTTGGGTGATTGGAATGTAACCTAGTTTCGGAATAATGGTTTTTTGAACGGCTTTTGACTGGATGAAGTGAATAAACTGTGCTGCTTGATAATCTGGAGCTCCCTTGGTATACATGTGTTCATAAGACCAAATTGGCCATGCGTTCGTTGTAACGTTCTTTTCAGTTGGCTGAACGTTGTTTAGTTTAATGGCACGTAAGTTACCCTTAATGTATGGAAAGGCGAGGTAGCTGATTGCACCAGGTGTTTGAGCGACAATTTTTTGCACAGTACCAGATGCGTCTTGTTCTTGGCTGACCATGACTTGATCAGTTTTAAGGGCCAATTTTTCAAAGGTCTGCCGGGTACCACTACCTTGGGCCCGATTGATAACAGTGATGTCTTTGTTGGGGCCGCCAACGGTTTGCCAATTGGTAATTGCACCTTTAAAAATGCCAACTAGTTGCGCATCTGTAAGCTGCTTAATGCCAAGTTGTTTGTTAACTACTGGGGCGATGGCGACTACCGCTACTTTGTGATCAACGAGTTTTTGTGCATCGATCCCTGATTTTTCTTCAGCAAAAATATCCGAATTTCCAATGGTGACATTTCCGGCGTTGATTTGGGTTAAACCAGTCCCAGAACCGCCACCTTGAACAGTGATGCTGATTTTCGGATTATTCTGTTGATATTGATCGCCAGCTTGTTCGACGAGTGGTTGTAAGGCAGTTGAACCAACTACGGTGATTTTGGTCTGCTGCGTATGGCTTGATCGGGATACTTGCTTTTGGCAACCGGTTAACAAAAGGGTGGCTAGTCCAACTGTGAGTACTCCCCTACTGATTGGCTTCATAGAAATTCCTCCTAAAAACTGATTTAAAGGTACGTGTTTAGTATAGAGACGGTGTGTAAAGATTGACTGCTGATTCATGTAAAAAACGTAAATGATCAGTCACGAGTTTGTAAAAGATTGAATAAAGATAGTGTGAAAAGACTATGCGATTAATATGTAAATTACTGTGCTGAAGGGGTTGAATTATTTTAGAATAGAATAGAATAGAATAGAATGGGATTGAAGTGATTTCAATTATGAATCAGTTGTTTAAGACAAATAATTGACTTCTCTTAGTAAAAGAAGTATAGTATACATTAACTGCAAAAATCCGTAGAAAATTTATCGTATTGATCTATTGTCCAGTACGATATTCATGAAAAGCAAAAATAGTTAGCTTGATTTAATCAGCTTAAAATAACTGTTTTTGTTTTTTTTCTGCTCAAAATTACCTAAAAATGACGATGTAATATTTATTTAATATTTGTCACAATTTTGTAATATTAGGGCTGCGGTAAACTTATAGAGGGGTGAACAATTTGGCAGGACACTTAGTGAATTACGGTAAACATCGTACTCGTAGAAGCTACTCACGGATTAAAGAAGTGCTGGAACTACCAAACTTGATCGAGATTCAATCTAATTCCTATCAATGGTTTTTAGACGAAGGACTTCGAGAAATGTTTGATGATATTATGCCAATCGACGATTTTGCTGGTAACTTATCATTAGAATTTGTTGATTATCAACTTCTTGAACCTAAATATACGGTTGAAGAGGCGCGACAACACGATGCCAACTACTCAGCACCATTACACGTCACTTTGAAACTAACTAACCATGAAACTGGGGAAATTAAATCGCAAGATGTTTTCTTTGGGGATTTCCCATTGATGACTGATCAAGGGACTTTTATTATTAATGGTGCTGAACGAGTAATTGTTTCACAATTAGTTCGGTCACCGGGCGTTTATTTCAATAGCGCTATTGATAAGAATAGTCGCACAACTTATGGGACAACAGTGATTCCTAATCGGGGTGCCTGGTTAGAGTTTGAAACAGATGCCAAGGATATTGCATACGTCCGGATTGATCGGACCCGTAAGATCCCAATGTCCGTTTTAATCCGGGCTTTGGGCTATGGTTCTGATCAAGAGATTATTGATATCTTAGGTGACAATGATTCATTAATGTTGACACTAGAAAAAGATATTCATAAGAATACTGATGAATCAAGAACTGAAGAAGCGTTGAAGGATGTCTATGAAAGATTGCGCCCAGGCGAACCTAAGACAGCTGACAGCTCACGTTCTTTACTTTATGCTCGCTTTTTCGATGCCAAACGGTATGACTTAGCTGCCGTTGGCCGTTACAAGATTAATAAAAAGTTAAGTTTGAAGACGCGCTTATTAGGACAAACATTGGCTGAAACATTGGCTGATCCAGATACTGGTGAAGTGATCGCTGCTAAAGATACGGTTGTTGATCGTCAAGTAATGGATGCTTTGGCACCTTATTTAGACCAAGAAGACTTCAAGACGGTTACTTATCAACCATCCGATGAAGGTGTCTTACCAGAGCCAATGACCCTTCAAGTCATTAAAGTTTATTCACAAAAAACACCTGATAAAGAAATCAATTTGATTGGTAATGGCCATATTGATGCCAAAATTAAGCATGTGATTCCTGCTGATATCATCGCTTCGATGAACTATTTCTTTAACTTACAAGAGGGCCTTGGTTCAACGGATGACATTGATCATTTAGGAAATCGTCGAATTCGTTCAGTCGGTGAACTGTTACAAAACCAATTCCGAATTGGTTTATCACGGATGGAACGGGTAGTTCGTGAACGGATGTCAATCCAAGACACAAGCACTGTGACACCACAACAGTTGATTAACATTCGCCCAGTTGTGGCCTCAATTAAGGAATTCTTCGGTTCATCACAATTGTCTCAATTTATGGATCAAACCAATCCCCTTGGCGAATTGACGCATAAACGGCGTCTATCTGCTTTAGGACCTGGTGGTTTGACTCGTGATCGTGCCGGTTATGAAGTTCGAGATGTTCACTATACCCATTATGGACGGATGTGCCCAATTGAAACTCCGGAAGGTCCTAATATCGGTTTGATTAATAGTTTGGCGAGTTACGCTGTTGTTAACCGGTATGGCTTCATCGAAACACCATATCGCCGTGTTAGTTGGGATACTCATGATGTTACGGATAAGATCGACTATTTAACAGCTGACGAAGAAGATAATTATGTCATTGCGCAAGCCAACTCACCGTTAAACGATGACGGATCATTCGTTGACGATACAGTCTTGGCACGTTATAAGGACGAGAATATCGAGACGTCAATTGATAAGTTAGACTACATGGATGTTTCGCCTAAGCAAGTCGTTGCTGTCGCTACGGCCTGCATTCCTTTCTTGGAAAATGATGACTCAAACCGGGCTTTGATGGGTGCAAATATGCAACGTCAAGCGGTACCATTGGTTGATCCACATGCACCACTTGTTGGGACTGGGATGGAATATAAAGCAGCCCACGATTCGGGGATTGCTTTATTAGCTCAGCATGCGGGTACAGTTGAATATGTTGATGCAAAAGTCATTCGCGTTCGTCGTGAAGACAGCACGTTAGATAAGTACGAATTAATGAAATTCCGACGTTCAAATGCTGGTAAAAACTACAACCAACGACCAATCGTGGCTAAAGGTGATCACGTTGATGTTGACGAAATCATTGCTGATGGACCAGCTATGGAAAAAGGTGAATTAGCCTTAGGCCAAAATCCATTGATTGCTTTCATGACTTGGAATATGTATAACTATGAAGATGCGATTGTGCTTTCAGAACGTTTGGTAAAAGAAGATCTATATACTTCAATTCATATTGAAGAATACGAATCGGAAGCTCGTGACACTAAGCTTGGGCCTGAAGAAATCACGCGTGAAATTCCAAATGTCGGTGAAGATTCATTAAAAGATCTTGATGAATTTGGGATCGTGCGAATTGGTGCTGAAGTTAAAGATGGTGATATTTTAGTTGGTAAAGTAACGCCAAAAGGTGTCACTGAATTGTCAGCTGAAGAACGGCTATTACATGCTATTTTCGGTGAGAAAGCGCGTGAAGTTCGCGATACATCATTGAAAGTACCACATGGTGGTGGCGGGATTATCCAAAACGTTAAGATCTTTACACGCGAAGCTGGCGATGAATTATCACCAGGTGTTAATATGATGGTCCGTGTTTATATTACTCAGAAGCGTAAGATTCAAGTTGGCGATAAGATGGCTGGACGACATGGTAATAAAGGGACAGTTTCAATCGTAGTTCCTGAAGAAGACATGCCGTATATGCCAGATGGTACCCCAGTTGATATTTTATTAAGTCCGATGGGGGTTCCTTCGCGGATGAACATCGGTCAAGTACTTGAATTACATCTCGGAATGGCAGCAAGAAACTTAGGCATTCATGTTGCGTCACCGGTTTTTGATGGTGCCCGCGATAAAGATTTATGGGATGCTGTTCGTGAAGCCAATATGCCTTCAGATGGTAAGAGTATTCTATATGATGGTCGGACGGGTGAACCGTTTGATACACGGGTTTCAGTTGGCGTCATGTACTATATGAAATTAGCGCACATGGTCGATGATAAACTTCATGCCCGTTCAATCGGACCATATTCACTAGTTACACAACAACCATTAGGTGGTAAAGCACAATTTGGTGGTCAACGATTTGGTGAAATGGAAGTTTGGGCTCTTGAAGCCTATGGTGCTGCTTATACCTTACAAGAAATTTTAACCTATAAGTCAGATGACGTTGTGGGACGTGTCAAAACATATGAAGCAATCGTCAAGGGTGAACCAATTCCCAAACCAGGTGTACCGGAATCATTCCGCGTATTGGTTAAAGAATTACAATCATTGGGATTAGACATGAAGGTGCTCGATATTAACCACGAAGAAATTGAGCTACGTGATATGGACGACGATGATGATGTTGAAAACGTCGATGCACTGTCGAAATATGCTAAAGAGCAAGAAGTTAAAAAAGCACAAGAAGCAGCTGAAAAAGCCCAAGCAGCAAATATTGAGGCGGGAGATTCTTCTGCTGAATAAAACGTGCGATAAATTATGAGGAGGTCGGCCCTTTGATAGATGTCAATAAATTTGAAAGTATGCAAATTGGTTTAGCATCTTCAGATAAAATTCGTAGTTGGTCGTATGGTGAAGTTAAAAAGCCGGAGACAATCAACTACCGTACTTTAAAACCTGAACGTGATGGCCTTTTTGATGAACGAATCTTCGGACCCACAAAAGATTGGGAATGTGCTTGCGGTAAGTATAAACGAATTCGTTATAAGGGAATTGTCTGTGATCGTTGTGGCGTGGAAGTTACACGGTCAAAAGTGCGTCGTGAACGCATGGGACATATCGAACTTGCAGCGCCAGTAACCCATATCTGGTATTTTAAGGGAATTCCTAGCCGCATGGGACTTGTCTTAGACATGAGCCCACGTGCTTTGGAAGAAATTATTTACTTCGCATCATACGTTGTGATTGATCCAGGGGATACCGCCCTTGAGAAAAAACAATTGATGACCGAACGTGAATACCGTGAAAAATTAGATGAATATGGTAATCGTTTCAACGCTAAGATGGGCGCTGAAGCGATCAAAGAATTGTTACGTGATGTCGATCTTGAAGGCGAAGTTGCTGAATTAAAAGAAAATTTGAAGTCGGCACAAGGCCAAAAGAGAACCCGCGCAATTCGGCGTTTAGATATTTTAGATGCCTTCCGTAAATCGGGGAATAACCCTGAATGGATGGTTATGGATGCGATTCCCGTGATTCCACCAGATTTACGGCCAATGGTTCAATTAGAAGGTGGCCGATTTGCCACTTCTGATCTAAATGATTTGTACCGTCGGGTAATCAACCGCAACAACCGTTTGAAACGATTATTGGATTTGATGGCACCAAGTATTATCGTTCAAAATGAAAAGCGAATGTTACAAGAAGCCGTCGATGCTTTGATTGATAATGGTCGTCGTGGTCGTCCAGTTACTGGGCCTGGTAACCGCCCATTGAAGTCTCTTTCGCATATGTTGAAAGGAAAGCAAGGCCGCTTCCGGCAAAACTTACTTGGTAAGCGTGTTGATTATTCTGGCCGTTCCGTTATCGATGTTGGCCCAACATTGAAGTTCTATCAATGTGGCTTACCTCGTGAAATGGCCCTTGAATTGTTCAAACCATTCGTGATGCATGAATTAGTGAAACGCGAGATGGCTTCAAACATCAAAAATGCTAAACGTAAAATTGATCGGCAAGATGATGATGTTTGGGATGTTTTAGAAGATGTCATCAAGGAACGCCCAGTTCTATTGAACCGTGCACCTACTTTGCATCGACTTGGAATTCAAGCATTTGAACCAATCTTGGTTGATGGTAAATCAATTCGTCTCCATCCGCTAGCTTGTGAAGCTTATAATGCCGATTTTGATGGGGATCAAATGGCAATTCATGTACCTTTATCTGATGAAGCACAAGCAGAAGCAAGAATGTTAATGCTTGCTGCACATCATATTTTGGCACCGAAAGATGGTAAGCCAATTGTTACTCCTTCTCAAGATGTTGTTTTAGGAAACTATTACTTAACACTTGAACAAAAAGGGAGTCTTGGCGAAGGCATGATCTTCAAAGATACAAACGAAGTCTTAATGGCTTATCAAACCGGTCATGTGCATTTACACAGTCGGATTGGATTATCAATTGCAGATATGGACAATCGCCCATTCCCTGACGAACAACGTCACAAGATTATGGTAACGAGTGTTGGTAAGGTGATGTTCAACGAAATCATGCCAACTGGCTTCCCATATTTGAATGAACCGACAACCGATAACTTGATGAACGGTGTGCCAGACAAATACTTTATCGACAACGGTGAAGATATTCATGACTACCTCTCAAGTGCCCCAGTGATCTTACCATTTAAGAAAGGCTTCTTAAGTGATATCATCGCGCAAGTCTTCAAGGTATATAAGGTTCAACGGACATCTGACTTATTGGATGATATGAAGACCTTAGGTTACGTTCAAGCGACCCATGCTGGTTTAACAGTTGGGGTTGCAGACGTGCCACAATTACCTGAAAAACAAGAGATTGTTGATGAAGCCCATAAGAAGGTTACGACGGTTTCTAAACAATTCCGACGTGGTCTGATTACAGATGAAGAACGCCATGCACGAGTTATCGAAATCTGGAACGATGCTAAAGATGATATTCAACAACGACTCACAGATGCGTTTGATCCAACCAACCCAATTTCAATGATGTCTGATTCTGGTGCTCGTGGGAACATTTCTAACTTTACCCAACTTGCCGGGATGCGTGGATTGATGGCTGCTCCAAATGGTGGGATGATGGAAGTTCCAGTTACATCAAACTTCCGTGAAGGCCTTTCTGTTATGGAAATGTTCATGTCAACTCATGGTGCCCGTAAAGGGATGACTGATACGGCACTTAAGACAGCCGATTCTGGGTACTTAACGCGGCGTTTGGTGGATGTTGCTCAAGACGTTATTATTCGTGAAGAAGATTGTGGGACAGATCGTGGTCTTTTAATCCATTCAATTCGCGAAGGTAATGAATTAATTGAACCGTTATATGATCGTCTTGTTGGGCGGTGTGCAATGAAGACCGTTGTTAATCCAACGACAGGTGAAGTGATGGTTCAACGGAATCAATTAATGGATGAACAGCTTGCTCAAGCAGTTGTTGATGCTGGTGTCGAGGAAGTTACTATTCGCTCCGTCTTCACATGTAACACAAAACATGGTGTCTGCAAGAAATGTTACGGTCGTAACATGGCTACTGGTGAAGAAGTTGAAGTTGGAGAAGCAGTCGGAACTGTCGCGGCACAATCAATCGGTGAACCTGGTACGCAATTAACCATGCGTAACTTCCATACCGGTGGGGTTGCCGGCGGTGAAGATATCACACAAGGTTTACCTCGGATCCAAGAAATTTTTGAAGCGCGTAATCCTAAAGGTCTTGCAACCATCACTGAAGTAACTGGTGAAGTTGTTGCGGTGGAAGAAAACCCTGCCGAACATACGCGTGAGATCACTGTTCAAGGTGAAACAGATACACGTTCATATAGTGTGCCTTACACAGCCAACGTCATCGTCAACGAAGGTGATATGGTTCGTCGCGGTTCTAAGTTAACGGGTGGTTCTGTCGATCCTAAACAATTAATTAAAGTACGTGACGTTTTATCAACAGAAAATTATCTCTTGCATGAAGTTCAAAAGGTTTACCGCATGCAAGGGGTTGAAATTGGCGATAAACACGTTGAAGTTATGGTTCGTCAAATGTTGCGTAAAGTTCGAGTTATGGATCCAGGTGATACAGAAATCTTACCTGGTACATTAATGGATATTAGCGAATTTACGGATCGTAACCACGAAACATTAATTAGCGGTGGGGTGCCAGCTACATGTCGTCCTGTCTTGCTTGGGATTACTAAAGCATCATTGGAAACAAATAGTTTCTTATCAGCCGCATCATTCCAAGAAACAACGCGGGTCTTAACGGATGCATCAATTCGTGGTAAGAGTGATCCATTACTTGGTTTGAAAGAAAATGTAATCATCGGTAAGATTGTCCCAGCTGGTACTGGTATGGCGAAATATCGTCATATGGAACCTAAGACAGTCGGTGCTGTATCGGAGAATGTTTACTCAATCAGTGATATTGAAGCGCAGATGAAAGAAGCAGAAACAAAAGAATAGACGTGGTCATTAAAGTTACTGAAAAAGGAGCCCCTGCGGGGGCTCCTTTTTCATGCTTAAATTTTAGGGAGATAATAATTGTGATTAACGACCTTAGTAGGATTGATAACTCGGTATTGCAAGATCAGTGATACGACGGTGATTCAAAACATACAACGATTGATTACCTCATTTTGAAGCTAATCAGGATTTATAATGCGTCGGCGCAAAATTAAGATTACTGTATTATGCGGTATTTCAATCAAGGCAATTGACCACACGCAATAACGGTCGCTTCAGCGATTGAATATCAACACAGCTTGAAGTAAATTTTTTGTGGAATCAGTGTTAATAACTGAAAAAGTTTAAAAGTTAACTAAATGGAAGCCTGTAATATGGCTTTCTTTTTGTATTATGGACAAATACCGTGGCCTAATAGCATGACGACACCAGCTAAAATATATGGAATAAATGGAATCTGATAATTACAAGGTTTTGATAAGGTTCGGCGAATGCCATATAACAATAAGCAGCTTAAACAGGCAACTAACAAAACTTGTAGGATCGCCTCGAATCCCAACCAAAGGGTCAAAATGCTTATTAGTTCTGCATCACCTAAACCAAAGCCGGCCGACCAATTAGCGAAGGCGCAGAAAATAATCCCTGTTAAACAGGCGCTTAACCAGTAATTTTGTGACCAGTAATGATAAAAAAGAGGCGCCATTGCAATCAGCATTGGTATTGGATAGAGAATACGGTGGAACAGATCGACAAGACTCATTTCAAAAAGTAACACAAGTAAATAGATTGTTGCTAGTGACCAAGAATGGCTCCAACAAAAGCAGGCTAATAAGCCGCCGCTGAATTCGCTACCCCAAAAATAAAAATTAATCCATTTACCACATGTGCGGCACTTACCTTGTAAGATTAGGTAACTAATCAGCGGTAGTAAATCAAACCAGGCGAGTTGTTGATGACAATTGTCGCATTGCGAACGCGGTGCAACAATGGAACGTCCTTGTGGCAAGCGCCATGCGCAAACTGACAAAAATGATGCACAGCAAGCGCCAGCATAAAAGATGGTTAAATAAAGTAACATGCGCCAGTCCTCCTTACTATATTAAATTGCGGGAAAAAGGGCGCTTTTTTTCTGAAAAACTAACTTTTAACACATTGACTTTCTATCAGACGCATGCTATTCTAGTAGTTGTGCTTTTTACGGAAGTTTTCTGATATTCAGACATGCTGACTGACGTCTAAAAATGCATTACAATTCATGCAATTTAGGTTGCCATTTTTTTATCGTAAAAAAAGAACCACCTGGATGTGTGGACTTAAAATTTAAAAATAACTTTCAGATCAAGGAAGGAGGAACCTTCAAATGCCAACAATTAACCAATTGGTACGTAAGGGTCGTAAATCAAGAACTTCAAAGTCTGATGCACCTGCATTAAACTTTGGCTACAACAGTATGAAGAAAAAAGCTACAGATAATCCAGCACCACAAAAACGTGGGGTTGCTACGCGTGTCGGGACAATGACACCTAAAAAGCCTAACTCTGCTTTACGGAAGTATGCGCGTGTGCGTTTATCTAACTTAATCGAAGTCACAGCTTATATTCCTGGGATTGGTCATAACCTACAAGAACATAGTGTTGTACTTATCCGTGGGGGCCGTGTTAAGGATTTACCTGGGGTACGTTATCACGTTATCCGTGGCGCTTTAGATACAGCCGGTGTTGACGGTCGTATGCAAAGTCGTTCTAAATACGGTACTAAGAGACCTAAAAAATAACACACAAAAAAATTTGAAAAAGTCGATTGAAGTTTAAATGACACTGTGTGTTACTTCAAGGACTTAAATATCTTGAGGAGGTTATCAGGATGCCAAGAAAAGGCTATGTTGCAAAACGTGACGTTTTACCTGATCCAATGTACAATTCTAAATTGGTTTCACGCTTAATCAACCGCTTAATGGTTGACGGTAAACGTGGTACTGCGTCATCAATCTTATATGATGCATTTGATATTATTAAAGAAGAAACTGGTAATGAACCATTAGAAGTGTTCGAAGAAGCTATGAACAACATCATGCCAGTGCTTGAAGTTAAAGCGCGCCGAATCGGTGGCTCTAACTACCAAGTGCCAATTGAAGTTCGTCCAGAACGCCGGACAACTTTGGGGTTGCGTTGGTTAGTTAACTACGCTCGCTTACGTGGGGAACATACTATGGATCAACGTCTTGCGCGTGAAATCATGGATGCTGCCAATAACACGGGAGCTGCAGTTAAAAAACGTGAAGATACACACAAAATGGCTGATGCCAACCGCGCATTTGCACATTATCGCTGGTAAGATTAACAAGGTTGGCTGTTATATGTATTCAAATCATATAATGGCCTCTTGTTGTATATAGCTTAATATTCGAGAGGAGTAATATTCACTTATGGCAAATAAACGTGAATTTCCGTTAGACAAAACGCGTAATATCGGTATCATGGCCCATATTGATGCTGGTAAGACAACTACCACAGAACGTATCTTATACTATACTGGTAAAATTCATAAAATCGGTGAAACCCATGAAGGGGCTTCGCAAATGGATTGGATGGAACAAGAACAAGAACGTGGGATTACAATTACATCAGCTGCTACAACCGCTGAATGGAAAGGTAATCGAGTTAATATCATTGATACACCTGGACACGTTGATTTCACAATTGAAGTTGAACGTTCACTGCGTGTTTTAGATGGTGCCATCACTGTTCTAGATGCACAATCAGGGGTTGAACCTCAAACTGAAAATGTTTGGCGTCAGGCAACTACTTATGGTGTGCCACGGATTGTCTTTGTTAACAAGATGGATAAACTTGGTGCGGATTTTGATTATTCAATGACCACATTGGAAGATCGGCTACAAGCTAATGCACATGCTGTTCAAATGCCAATTGGCGCTGAAGATGAATTCGAAGGCGTTATTGATTTGATTGAAATGCAAGCCGATATTTATGATGAAGATGAATTAGGTGCTAAGTGGGATACAGTTGATGTACCTGCTGATTATCTTGAACAAGCTACAAAACGGCGCGCTGATTTAGTTGAAGCGGTTGCTGATGTTGATGATGATATCATGAACAAGTATTTAGAAGGCGAAGAAATTACTAAGGAAGAATTGAAAGCTGCTATTCGTCAAGCAACAATTGATTTGAAATTCTTCCCAGTTTTCGCTGGTTCAGCTTTCAAAAATAAAGGTGTTCAAATGTTAATGGATGGCGTTGTGGATTACCTACCATCTCCGTTAGACGTACGTCCATATAACGCTAAAAACCCAGCTGATGATTCAGAAGTTGAATTGATGGCCGGCGATGATAAACCATTTGCTGGTTTAGCATTTAAAATTGCTACTGACCCATTCGTTGGTCGTTTAACATTCTTCCGTGTTTATACGGGTACATTGCAATCTGGTTCATATATCTTGAATGCTACAAAAGATAAGCGTGAACGTGTTGGTCGTTTATTACAGATGCATTCAAATCACCGTAATGAAATTCCCGAAGTATTCTCAGGGGATATCGCTGCTGCAATCGGTTTGAAGAACACGACAACTGGTGATTCCTTAACTGATGTTGATCATCCACTAATCTTGGAATCAATGGAATTCCCTGATCCAGTTATTCAAGTTTCGATTGAACCAGATTCGAAAGAAGACCGTGATAAGTTAGATCTTGCTTTACAAAAACTTGCTGAAGAAGATCCTACATTCAAGGCTGAAACTAATCCTGAAACCGGTGAAACACTTATTTCTGGGATGGGTGAATTACATTTGGATATCATGGTAGACCGGATGAAACGTGAATTTAAAGTGGTTGCTAAAGTTGGTGAACCGCAAGTTGCTTATCGTGAAACATTCACGAAACAAGCATCTGCACAAGGTAAATTCGTTCGTCAATCCGGTGGTAAAGGACAATATGGTGATGTTTGGGTTGAATTTACACCTAATGAAGAAGGTAAAGGCTTCGAATTCGAAGACGCTATCGTCGGTGGTGTTGTTCCCCGTGAATACATTCCATCAGTTGAACAAGGCTTAAAGGAATCAATGGCAAACGGTGTCTTAGCTGGTTACCCATTGATCGACGTTAAAGCTAAGTTATATGATGGTAGTTATCATGATGTCGATTCAAATGAATCAGCATTTAAGATTGCTGCATCAATGGCATTGAAGAATGCTGCTAAACAAGCTGGCGCTGAAATTCTGGAACCAATCATGAAAGTTGAAGTAATTGCCCCTGAAGAATATCTTGGTGATATCATGGGTCAAGTTACTGCACGTCGTGGTCGCGTTGAAGGGATGGAAGCACGTGGTAATGCACAACTTGTTAATGCAATGGTGCCATTATCAGAAATGTTCGGTTATGCAACAACATTACGTTCAGCTACACAAGGCCGTGGGACGTTTACAATGACATTTGATCATTATTCAGCTGTTCCTAAGAGCATCCAAGAAGAAATCATCAAGAAGAACGGTGGCCAATAAGCCGCTAATCTTAACGGATTGTTTCAATTGGGAAAGGACTCGTCATTTTGATGAGTCCTTTTTTGGTGCGCAAAACACGATTTTAAAGTTTCGTAAATGAAAGTTCATATTTAATTCATAACTGGTTGGTATTCTGTATACATCAGATGAATTCCTCTCAAGAAATAATCTGAAAAAGTAAAAATGCTTTTCAAGGTGGTTAGCTTTTGAGCATAACATAGCGAGGATAATGAGCGACGAAGGTGATCGTTGTCCTCGCGTAGTTAGGCGGAAAAAGTTACCTTGAAAAGCAAGATTAAATGGATTTTCATTAGACAATTCCTCCCTAAAGAATCCGTCTAACTAAAGCATCGCCAATGAGTTATAGTTTAATGGTAAAACGAGCCAGCCCATTTGAAATTCCTCCCAAGAACAGCGAATGGTTCTCTGGTCATTGGCAAAGACTTATTTTTGAAGGCATAAGTCTCTGCTAGTTACTAATACTGGTTCATGCGGGTTCAATCCCCGCTAACTCGATTTGCCACCGCCCTGGCAAAAACTCAAACTCTTTTTCATATCTGCTGCTCCAAAAAAAGGGAGTTACGACAAAAAAATCACTTTTGTCGTAACTCCCTTTTTGTGTTTCTAGGCACAGCTTACTGAGTTAGTTTTGTTTTGTAGGACGTGTTTTCAAACTGCCCATCAGACGTTTAACCTTTGCTTGTTCGACTTCGCGGGCGGATAGTTGACTATAGTCCGCCTCGATAGCCAGTTTATTGAAATCAGCTAGCCGTTCAGGCATTAATGAACCTGCATCGATTGCGGCTCGTACGGCGCAACCGGGTTCGCTTTGATGCTGGCAATCCTTGAATCGACAGTCCTGTGCGAGCGTCTCAATATCAGTAAAGACTGTCTTGAGTGCCTTAGACATGCTACTTGTCATGCCGAGTTCGCGCATGCCAGGAGTATCGACGATGAAGGCCCCGCTAGCAGTTTGATAGGCTTGTCGATTGGTGGTTGTGTGGCGCCCCTTATCATCGTCAGCGCGAATGCCGCTCGTTAAAATGGAAGGCTCTTTAATGAGCTGGTTGATCAAGGTTGATTTACCAACGCCGGATGAGCCGACAAATGTCACCCATTGATCAGCTATTAAATATGATTTAAAAGCCGCTACAACATTCGAGGTCGTCTGGTCAGTTGTGATGACGGGAACGCTGTCGAATGTCACGCGTGCAATGGCGTCAAGAAAGGTTGTTAGCTCAGAGTGGCTGACTAAATCGGTTTTACTCAAAACAATCACCGGTGTTGCGCCGCTATCCCAAGCCATCGTCAAATAGCGTTGTAAGCGCGCTTCGCTGAACTCTTGATTGGCGGATGTTACGATGAAAATCGTTGCAACATTGGCCGCTAAAGTTTGAATCCGTTGTTGCTTATTACTGTTGTGTCGTTGAATAAGCGTGTGCCGGGGATGATGTCCTTGGATTTGGAAATAATCCGTATCATAGATCACGCCGGTCACTTGATCGCCGACAACGGGCAGGTCGTTAGTACTTTCTGCCAAGTGGCGGTACCGACCGCTGATTGTTGCGGTTAATTCTTGATGATTGAGTAGGACTTTGTAATGGTCTTGGCTTTGAAAAATTAAAAAAGCTGTTTGTTGTGTTTGCATGATGATGCGCCTCCAGTGTGTTATTTCATGATGATCTAAATGAAATAATGGCGGCACTGGCTATCTAAGCAGCGAATACCGCCATTGATAGCACAATTGCTGTGTTTGTTTTTAACATAAAAAGAATCTCCTCTATATGGAATGGGTATATTGTCCCGTTAATTACGATAGCAGATGATCGTTAAAAGTCAAATTAGATAATTGTAGCTCCGAGGCTGTTTTTAAAATGCGCGAGTGCCCATTCTTGCCCGTTCGGTGTAAAAGTTGCGACGGCAGCAGCTGGAATCGTTAGTGGATAATTTAAATTATACGCCGAGACTGCAGTGTGGAGCACACAAATGTCGGTACAAACGCCAGTCAGTGTTAACGCGCTAATCTCGCGCTCGCGTAAGAAATTATCTAGATTTGTGTTAGCGAAGGCTGAATAGCGATTCTTTGCAAATGCGTAGACGTGAGGATTGGTTTGGTGTTCGGTGTACCAGCTAGCTAGTGGTCCGTAAAACTCACGGCCCCAAGTATTAGCTAGATTATGTGGTGGGAATAGGGTGCCCTCTGGATGAAATGAATCATCTTTGCCGTGTAAGTCAGTCGGTAAGATGACGTAATCACCGGCTACTAGGAACTGGTTAGCTAATTCGATAATTACAGGAGCGATTTGCTGGGCGGGTTTGCCGGCTGTCAGAGCACCGTTTGGGTCAACGAAGTCATTTGTGTAGTCAATAATTAAAAGTGCACGATGGGACATGGTAGTGGCCTCCTATAAGAGATTTAAGTTGCTCTTAGTGTATCAAAAGAAGCGCTAAATGCCACGTATAATGTTCGGTATGACGATTATACAAACGCCGGAGAAAACTTTGATAAAACAGCAAAAAAAGGTTGCGTTATGTGGCTGTTTCTTGTAAGATAGATAAAGTGCTATTTCTATAGTAGGAGTGTGCACTATGATAATCAAAAGATTATCGAGTAGCTAAGATGTGAGAGGTTGCGACACACCCGGCCGCTTTGCCATGGGCGGGCGTGCCGGAAAATTTTCACGGAGCTAGTCTACTTTTAAAATAGACGAAGGAGGGAAAAACATGGCAAAACAAAAGATTCGTATTCGTTTAAAAGCATTCGAACACCGTATTTTGGATCAATCAGCTGATAAGATTGTGGAGACAGCAAAGAGAACAGGTGCTACTATCTCTGGCCCAATCCCATTACCAACTGAAAGAACCCTTTATACAGTACTTCGTTCACCACATAAACATAAAGATTCGCGTGAACAATTCGAAATGCGGACACACAAACGTTTAATCGATATTGTTAACCCTACACCTAAGACAGTTGATTCATTGATGAAACTTGACTTACCAAGTGGTGTCGATATCGAAATCAAGCTTTAATTCGTACCAACCAATTTAAAAATACTAGAAAAGAGGTGTTACCATGACCACAAAAGGAATCTTAGGTAGAAAAGTAGGTATGACACAGGTTTTCACTGAAAATGGTGAATTAATTCCCGTAACAGTTATCAAAGCAACACCAAACGTTGTTTTACAAGTTAAAACAAATGAAACAGACGGCTATGAAGCCATCCAAGTTGGCTTTGAAGACAAACGTGAAGTCTTGTCAAACAAACCTGCTAAAGGTCATGTAGCAAAAGCAAACACTACTCCTAAGCGCTTCATTAGAGAATTCAGAGATGTCGCATTAGGAGATTACGAAGTAGGAACAGAAATCAAAGTTGATACTTTCGCAGCCGGCGACGTCGTTGACGTTACTGGTGTAACGAAAGGTCATGGTTTCCAAGGTAACATTAAAAAAGACGGACAATCACGTGGGCCTATGGGTCACGGTTCTCGTTATCACCGTCGTCCTGGTTCAATGGGTGCGATTATCAACCGTGTCTTCAAGGGTAAATTATTACCTGGGCGCATGGGTAACAACCAACGTACTGTTCAAAACCTTGTGGTTGTAAGCACAGACGTTGAAAAGAACGTTATCCTTGTTAAAGGTAACGTGCCAGGTGCTAAAAACTCAATGATTACAATTAAAACAGCGGTTAAAGCTCGTAACAAATAATCTGAGAAGGGAGGATTTTACCAATGGCAAACGTAACATTATTTAAACAAGATGGTAGCCAAAATGGGAACGTTGAATTAAACGACTCAATCTGGGCTATCGAACCGAACGAAAACGTTGTGTTTGATGCAATCATCATGCAACGGGCTTCATTAAGACAAGGAACACATGCTGTTAAGAACAGATCAGCTGTTCGCGGTGGTGGACGTAAACCTTGGCGTCAAAAGGGTACTGGTCGTGCTCGTCAAGGCTCAATCCGTTCACCTCAATGGCGTGGTGGTGGTACCGTATTTGGCCCTACACCTCGTTCATACAGCTACAAATTACCTCGTAAAGTACGTCGTCTTGCAATCAAGTCAGTACTTTCACAAAAGGTTATCGACAATGATTTAGTTGTTGTAGATGCATTCAACTTTGACGCACCTAAAACTAAAGAATTTGCTGAAGTACTTAACAAGTTAGACGTTAATACTAAAGCACTGGTAGTACTTGAAGATGGAAATGATTTTGCTGCATTATCAGCGCGCAACTTACCTAACGTAACTGTTGTTCCTGCTGATGGTATCAACGTATTAGACGTTGTTGGCAACCAAAAATTAATCCTTACTCAAGCTGCTCTTTCTAAAATTGAGGAGGTGCTTGCATAATGGAAGCACGCGATGTTATTTTACGCCCCGTAGTTACTGAAAATTCAATGGCTGCAATGGACGACAAGAAATACACATTTGATGTTGATGTTCGTGCCAATAAAACACAAGTGCGTTATGCAATCGAAGAAATCTTTGGTGTCAACGTTAAAAACGTCAACATCATGAATGTTCGTGGTAAGTTAAAACGTCAAGGTCGCTATGCCGGTTATACTAAGAAACGCCGTAAAGCAATCGTTACTTTAACTGCTGATTCAAAAGAAATTAAGATTTTTGAAGATTAAGCAATATTTAAATAGAATAAGAATAATTATAGGAGGGTATACACGTGGGAATTATTAAGTACAAACCAACCACAAATGGTCGTCGTAATATGACCGGCTCAGATTTTGCTGAGATCACAAAGACAACCCCTGAAAAGACGTTGTTGGAATCCCAAAGCCATACTGCTGGTCGTAATGCACATGGTCATATCACCGTTCGTCATCGTGGCGGCGGTCATAAGCAAAAATACCGTGTTATCGACTTCAAACGTATCAAAGATGGTATCAAAGCGACTGTTAAGTCAATTGAATACGATCCAAACAGAACTTCAAACATTGCGTTAATCCAATATCCAGACGGTATCAAATCATATATCATTGCGCCTAAGGGCCTTGAAGTTGGCATGGTCGTTGAATCTGGTGTGGACGCTGATATTAAAGTTGGGAATGCTTTACCATTAGCTAACATTCCTGATGGTACACTGATTCACAACATCGAATTAAAACCTGGTAAAGGTGGCCAATTGGTTCGTTCAGCTGGCACATCAGCTCAATTATTAGGTAAAGAAGGTAAGTACGCAATTGTCCGGTTAACTTCTGGTGAAACACGTATGATCCTAGTTACATGTCGTGCAACGATTGGTACCGTTGGTAACGGTCAACACGAATTAATCAAGATTGGTAAAGCTGGCCGTAAACGTTGGATGGGTATTCGTCCTACAGTTCGTGGGTCTGTAATGAACCCTAACGATCATCCACATGGTGGTGGTGAAGGTAAAGCACCAATCGGACGTCCTTCTCCTATGTCTCCATGGGGTAAGAAGACGCTTGGTAAGAAGACTCGTAGTAGTAAGGCTCGTTCAGAGAAACTTATTATTCGTCATCGTAAATCAAGATAATCAATTCCAATTGAACAGGTCTAAAGCCGATGCGGCTTAAACAGTCACATTGAACTTTTTATTCGAAGGAGGTTTCATAATGAGTCGTAGTTTGAAAAAAGGGCCATTCGCAGATGCACATTTGCTCAACAAGATTGAAGCACAAGCTGACAGCGAAAAGAAACAAGTCATCAAGACTTGGTCCCGTCGCTCGACAATTTTCCCTAGCTTTATTGGCTACACAATCGCTGTTTATGATGGACGGAAACACGTCCCAGTTTACATTTCAGACGATATGGTAGGCCACAAATTAGGTGAATTTGTACCAACCAGAACTTTCCATGGTCATGGAAATGACGATAAGAAAACAAAAGCACGCTAGAAAGGAGGATGAATCTCAATGGCAGATCAAATTACTAGTGCAACAGCTAGTGCTAAATCAGTTCGCATGGCAGCCCGTAAAGTACGGATGGTAGTCGACTTGATCAGAGGCAAAAGTGTTGCAGAAGCAATTGCAATCTTAGAATTTACACCGAGAGCTGCTTCACCAGTCGTAATTAAAGTTTTGAAATCAGCTATCGCTAATGCAGAACACAATTATGACTTAGATGCAGAAAACTTGGTCGTTACAGAAGCTTATGTTAACGAAGGACCAACATTGAAACGTTTTCGTCCTCGCGCTAAAGGCTCAGCATCACCAATCAACAAACGTACAAGTCACATCACTGTAGTTGTATCAGAAAAAGAAGCATAAGGAGGGATATCGCGTGGGTCAAAAGATTAATCCAACCGGTTTTCGTGTTGGCGTCATCCGTGAATGGGACGCTAAATGGTATGCAGAAAAAGATTTCGCAACATTCTTACACGAAGATCTTAAGATTCGTAAATATATCAACACAAAATTAGCTGACGCATCTGTCTCTACTATTGAAATCGAACGTGCTGCAAATCGCGTTAACGTTTCAATCCATACTGCTAAACCTGGTATGGTCATCGGTAAAGGCGGTTCTGAAGTAGAAAATCTACGTAAAGAATTAAATAACTTAACAGGTAAGAAAGTACACATCAACATTGTGGAAATTAAGAAACCTGATTTAGACGCTCACTTAGTAGGTGAAGGCATTGCTCGTCAATTGGAAGCACGTGTTGCTTTCCGTCGCGCTCAACGCCAAGCTATGCAACGAACAATGCGCGCTGGGGCTAAAGGAATTAAAACCCAAGTTGCCGGTCGTTTGAATGGTGCTGACATGTCACGTGTCGAAACTCATGCACAAGGAACTGTTCCTTTGCATACGTTACGTGCTGACATCGATTATTCATGGGATGAAGCCATGACTACTTACGGTAAATTAGGAGTTAAGACTTGGATTTATCGGGGCGAAATTTTACCTGATAAAGCCAACAATAATACGAAAGGAGGGAAATAAACATGTTAGTACCTAAACGTGTAAAACATCGTCGTGAATTCCGTGGGAAGATGCGCGGTGCTGCAAAAGGCGGTAAAGAAGTCACTTTTGGTGAATTTGGGCTACAAGCTTTAGAGTCAAGTTGGATTACCAACCGCCAAATCGAAGCTGCTCGTGTTGCCATGACTCGTTACATGAAACGTGGTGGGAAAGTATGGATTAAAATTTTCCCTCACAAATCATACACCGCAAAAGGTGTCGGCGTTCGAATGGGTTCAGGTAAGGGTGCTCCTGCTGGATGGGTTGCTGTTGTAAAACGTGAAAAGATCATGTTTGAAGTCGGTGGCGTATCTGAAGAAGTTGCTCGTGAAGCATTGCGCTTGGCATCACATAAATTGCCAATTAAAACTAAGATCGTAAAACGCGAGGAAGTAGGTGGCGAGTCAAATGAAGGCTAAAGATATTATTGAATTAACCACTGCTGAAATGCTTGAAAAAGAACACCAATACAAAGAAGAGTTATTTAATCTTCGTTTCCAACAAGCTACCGGTCAATTAGAAAATACCGCCCGCTTAAAGCAAGTTCGTCAGAACATTGCTCGGATTAAAACTGTATTACGTCAACAAGAACTTAACAAATAATAAATGGAAAGGAGCTATTTACTTTGAGCGAAGAAAGTCGTAACCATCGTAAAGTGTACCAAGGCCGTGTTGTTTCTGACAAAATGGATAAAACAATTACTGTCATGGTTGAAACTTATAAAACACATCCTGAATATGGTAAACGTGTTAAATATTCGAAGAAATATTATGCACAAGATGACAACAACGAAGCAAAAGTTGGCGATGTTGTGCGTGTTATGGAAACTCGTCCTTTGTCACGTACCAAACGGTTCCGTTTATTAGATGTCGTTGAAAAAGCAGTTATTATCTAAATCGTTACTCAATATATAAGTGACGGAAGGAGGACCTATAAGTGATTCAAACAGAAAGTCGTCTTAAGGTTGCTGATAACTCCGGTGCCCGCGAAATTTTAACTATTAAAGTTTTAGGTGGTTCAGGTCGCAAGACTGCTAACATCGGTGATGTTATCGTTGCAACAATTAAACAGGCAACACCAGGTGGCGTTGTCAAAAAAGGTGAAGTTGTCAAGGCTGTTATCGTTCGTACTAAGTCAGGAGCTCGTCGTGTAGACGGTTCTTACATCAAGTTCGACGAAAACGCTGCTGTTATCATCAATGATGACAAGACTCCAAAAGGAACTCGGATCTTTGGACCAGTTGCACGTGAATTACGTGACAATGATTTCATGAAGATCGTTTCCTTAGCGCCTGAAGTTCTATAATTACAGACAACCAAGGAGGTGCGTATATCAATGTTCGTTAAAACTGGTGATAAAGTTAAAGTAATCAGTGGTAAAGATAAAGGTAAAGAAGGTACAATCATCAAAGCAATGCCCAAAGAAGGGCGGGTTTTTGTTGAAGGTATCAATACCGTTAAAAAGCACGTTAAGCCAAACGCTCAAAATCCTAATGGTGGGATTGTTGATACAGAGGCAAGTATCGATGCTTCAAACGTCATGCTAATTGATCCATCAAACAACGAAGCTACTCGTGTAGGTTACAAAGTTGTCGATGGAAAAAAAGTACGCGTGTCAAAGAAAACTGGAGAATCAATCGATAAATAATTTTTGGGGAAAGGAGGCACTTTTTACATGACTAACCGTTTAAAAGAAAAATATGTTAAAGAAATGACACCAGCATTGATCGAAAAATTCAACTATACATCAAGCATGCAAGTTCCTAAGATTGAAAAAATCGTACTTAATATGGGTGTTGGTGATGCTGTTTCAAACGCTAAGAACTTGGACAAAGCTGTTGAAGAATTAGGCTTGATTGCTGGTCAAAAACCATTAATCACTAAGGCTAAGAAATCAATTGCTGGTTTCCGTTTACGTGAAGGGATGCCAATTGGCGCCAAAGTAACCTTACGTGGCGAAAGAATGTACGATTTCTTAGATAAATTAGTTAACGTATCTTTACCTCGTGTTCGTGATTTTCACGGTGTTAGTGCAAAGTCATTCGATGGTCGCGGTAATTATACATTAGGTGTACGCGAACAATTGATCTTCCCTGAAATCGATTATGATAAGGTAGATCGCGTTCGTGGCTTAGATGTTGTTATTGTAACAACTTCAAATACTGACGAAGAAGCACGCGAATTGTTAACACAATTTGGCATGCCATTTGCTAAATAAAAAGGGAGGTCAATTTCTTGGCTAAAAAGTCTTTAGTTGTAAAGAATCATCGTCCAGCAAAATTTTCAACACAAGAATATTCACGTTGCGAACGTTGTGGACGTCCACATTCTGTATATCGTAAGTTTAAGCTTTGCCGGGTTTGCCTCCGTGAATTAGCTCATAAGGGCCAAATTCCAGGCATGAAAAAAGCAAGCTGGTAATTATAAAGAGTCAATAAGGAGGTTAATTCCACATGGTCATGACAGATCCAATCGCAGACTATCTAACACGTATTCGGAATGCCAATATGGTACATCACGAATCATTAGAAGTCCCTGCTTCACGTATGAAAAAAGAAATTTCTGAAATTTTGAAACGCGAAGGCTTTATCCGCGATTACGAAGTGATTGAAGACGACAAACAAGGTATCATCCGTGTATTCTTGAAATATGGCAAGAATAACGAACGTGTTATCTCTGGTTTGAAACGGATTTCAAAACCTGGTTTACGTAATTACGTTAAAGCTAATGATGTTCCTAAGGTATTAAACGGTTTGGGCATCGCAATTATCTCAACAAGTAATGGTGTCTTAACAGACAAAGAAGCACGTGAAAAGGCTGCCGGCGGCGAAGTACTCGCATACGTTTGGTAATCTAAACTTAAAATAAGGAGGTGTCATAACGTGAGTCGTATCGGATTAAAAGTAATCGAAGTTCCTGCAGGTGTTACCGTTACTAAAGACGGTGAAAACATCACAGTTAAGGGACCTAAAGGGGAACTAACACGTCATTTCAGTCCTGTGATTGAAATGCACGAAGAAGGTAACCTTATTAATTTCACACGTAATAGCGAAAGTGATCGTGCAATGCACGGTACTATGCGTGCTAACTTAAACAATATGATTTTGGGCGTAACGGAAGGTTTTAAGAAAACATTAGATCTTATCGGTGTTGGTTACCGTGCTCAATTGAAAGGCAAAACTTTAGTATTGAACGTTGGCTATTCACATCCAGTTGAAATGGAAGCGCCAGAAGGTATTACAGTTGAAGTCCCATCAAATACAAACATCATTATTAGCGGTATTAGCAAACAAAAAGTTGGCCAATTCGCAGCTGAAATTCGTGATGTCCGTCCTCCAGAACCTTATAAAGGTAAAGGTATTCGTTATACTGATGAATATGTTCGCCGTAAAGAAGGTAAAACTGGTAAATAAAGCAGCTTAGGCTGTTAAATGATATTAAGAGGTGAAAATTGTGATTACAAAACCAGACAAGAATAAGACACGTCAAAAGCGCCATACTCGCGTTCGTGGCAAGATCTCTGGTACTGCTGACTGCCCACGCTTGAACGTTTTCCGTTCTAACAAAAACATCTACGCTCAACTTTTTGATGACGTAGCGGGTGTGACGCTAGCAAGTGCCTCAACATTAGATAAAGAAGTAAAAGTAGAGGGTACTAAAGTTGAACAAGCACAACAAGTTGGTGCATTGGTTGCACAACGTGCGGTCAAAGCCGGCCATAAAGTTGTTGTTTTTGATCGTGGCGGTTACTTATACCACGGTCGTATCGAAGCTTTAGCTACAGCTGCCCGTGAAAACGGACTAGAATTCTAATAAGGAGGAAAACCATTTATGACTTACATTGATCCAACTCATTTAGATTTAGAAGATCGCGTTGTTTCAATCAACCGAGTTACAAAAGTTGTTAAAGGTGGACGTCGTCTACGTTTCGCAGCAATTGTAATCGTTGGTGATAAAGACGGTCACGTTGGTTTCGGGACAGGTAAAGCACAAGAAGTTCCTGAAGCAATCCGTAAAGCCGTTGAAGACGCTAAAAAGAATCTTATCAATGTTCCTAAGGTCGGAACAACATTACCTCATGAAATTATTGGTCGCTTCGGCGCTGGCCGTGTTCTATTAAAACCAGCTGTTGAAGGTTCTGGTATTGCTGCCGGTGGTGCCGTTCGTGCCGTTATGGAATTAGCAGGAATCGATGATGTGACAAGTAAAACATTAGGTAGCAAAACAGCTATCAATGTTATCCGGGCCACAATTGACGGTTTAACTCGTATGAAGACTGCTGAAGAAATTGCAGAATTACGTAATGTATCTGTAGAAAGCTTACAAAACTAGGAGGATAACTGAACATGGCTAAATTAAAGATTACTTTAAGAAAAAGTGCTGCTCATCGTCTTCCAGAACAACGTAAAATGGTCAAAGAATTTGGCTTGAACCGAGTAAATAGTTCTGTAATCAAACCAGATGATGCTGCAACTCGTGGCGTGATTTTTAAACTCGCACATTTAGTAACAGTCGAAGAAATTAAAGATTAATTTCAACATATATTGCAAGGAGGTGCGCACAATAATGAAATTACATGAAATGAAACCTAATGAAGGTGCTCGTGACGTTCGCAAACGTGTCGGCCGTGGGACTTCTTCAGGTACTGGTAAGACTGCAGGTCGTGGTCAAAAAGGCCAAAAAGCCCGTAGTAAGGTTCGTTTAGGCTTTGAAGGTGGGCAAATGCCTTTATTCCGACGGATGCCAAAACGTGGATTCAAAAATATCAACCGTAAAGAATATGCAGTTGTTAATTTGAATGATTTAAATCGTTTTGAAGACGGTGCAGAAATTACTGCAACTGTTCTAATTGAAGCAGGCGTTGTTAAAAATGAATTATCAGGTGTTAAATTATTAGCGAATGGTGAATTAAACAAAAAATTGAACATTAAGGTAAGCAAGTATTCTGAAGCTGCAAAAGCTGCTGTAGAAGCTGCTGGCGGTTCAATTGAGGTGATTTAATTGCTAAAGACACTCAAAAACGCATTTAAAGTAAAAGAAATTCGTAGTAAAATTTTGTTTACTTTAGGCGTTTTGATCGTTTATCGTTTAGGCGCGCAAATTACGGTACCAGGAGTGAATGCCGGAGCATTGACTAAGTTGGGATCGACCGGGTTGATCCCATTACTTGATACAGTTAGTGGGGGCGGCTTGGCAAACTATTCAATCTTCTCAATGGGAGTTTCGCCATTCATTACTGCTCAAATTGTGGTGCAATTGCTGCAAATGGACATTGTGCCTAAATTTGTTGAATGGAGCAAGCAAGGTGAAGTTGGACGACGTAAACTGAACCAGGTGACACGTTACTTAACCATCGCTTTGGCATTTATTCAATCGATTGGGATTACCGCTGGTTTTAACTCACTCAGTCAAATGGGTTTGGTTAAAGATCCAGGGGTTAAGACCTTTGTTAGCATTGGAATTATCTTAACCGGTGGTACGATGTTAATTACTTGGTTGGGTGAACAAATAACCGATAAAGGCTTGGGTAACGGCGTATCAATGATCATCTTTGCGGGGATTATTGCGCGCCTTCCAAGCGGCCTTTATCAGATCTTCCGTGAGCAAGTCTTGAATGCTTCAAAAGGTGATATGTGGAAAGGAATTTTATTCATCATCGGTTTAATTATTGTGATTCTAATAATTGTCACTTTTGTAACCTGGGTTCAACAGGCAAATCGAAAGATTCCGATTCAATACACACGTCGTGAAGCTGGTGCAGGTGAAAATAGTTACCTACCACTGAAAGTTAATGTTGCAGGTGTGATTCCGGTTATTTTTGCTAGTTCATTTATTATGACACCTCAAACGATCTTAATGGCCTTCCAGTCTAGTCATAGTACAGATACTTGGTTTAAAGTATTATCAAATATCTTTAGTATGCAGACTGTGACGGGCTCGATTGTTTATACGGTGCTCATTGTTCTCTTTACCTTCTTCTACGCCTTTGTTCAGGTCAACCCTGAAAAAGTGGCAGAGAATCTGACCAAACAGGGGAGTTATATTCCAGGCGTTTGGCCGGGTAAAGGGACAGAGAAGTATCTGTCTAGCGTATTGATGCGACTTTCAACTGTTGGAGCGTTGTTCCTTGGGGTAATTGCATTATTACCACAACTAGCGGCAAACCTCGGTGGCTTACCTCAATCAATTGGTTTAGGTGGGACGAGTTTACTAATCGTGGTTGGTGTTGCTTTAGAAAGTACACGTCAACTTGAAGGGTTACTTATGAAGCGTAAATACGTTGGATTTATTCGATAAATAATTATCGGGTTAAAAGATTGAATCCTGGTTTTAAATAGGAGGCAAAGACATGAATCTCATGTTAATGGGACTTCCCGGCGCTGGTAAGGGAACGCAAGCTGAAAAGATTGTTGACGCTTATCATATTCCACATATTTCAACTGGTGATATGTTTCGTGCTGCGATGGCAGATCAAACTGAACTTGGGGTAAAAGCTAAGACTTTCATCGATAAAGGTGAATTGGTACCAGATGATGTGACAAACGGAATTGTTGAGGAACGTCTTGCACAAGCAGACACTAGTGTAGGTTATCTTCTTGATGGTTTTCCACGGACTCTTGATCAGGCGGATGCTTTAGCGACTATTACTGATAAATTAAGTAAGCCTTTAGATGGAGTGATCAACATTGATGTTGATCCTGAAATCTTAGCTGATCGTTTATCAGGACGCTTTATTTGTAAAAATTGTGGTGCAACGTATCACAAACTTTATCATCCAACTAAAGTGGAAGGCACATGTGATCGTTGTGGCGGACATGTTTTCTTCCAACGAGAAGACGATAAACCTGAAACGGTTAAGAATCGTTTAAAGGTCAATATTGAAATGAATACACCTTTACTAGATTATTATGCAAAACGAAACCTACTTTATACGGTAGATGGAAATCAAGAAATTGATGCTGTGTTCTCTGCCGTTCAAAAAGTACTTGATACTATTAAAGACTAGTCATCAACTCAAGTGATCTTATGGTCATTGTTCACGTAAAAGCCTGACTAGTTATTAATGACAGAAATTTCAGTGCTTTTAAAAATTTAATACTTGTGATATAATATCTCGGTATGACCACTAACGGTGAGGCGGAGAGCGCTCACCATTTTTCTGTATGAATTTTCACAACCACAAGGGGGTACTTTTGCGTGGCAAAAGATGACGTCATTGAAATTGAAGGTAAAGTAACTGATACTTTACCAAATGCAATGTTTAAAGTAGAACTTGAAAATGGGGCCATTATTCTGGCACATGTTTCTGGTAAAATTCGTAAGAATTATATTAAAATTTTACCTGGTGATCGTGTGACAGTTGAATTGTCACCCTATGATTTGACTAAGGGACGAATTACGTATCGTTTTAAATAGACGTAAGGATCATATCAAGGAGGTCAGTCGATATGAAAGTAAGACCATCAGTAAAACCAATGTGTGAACATTGTAAAGTTGTCAAACGAAAAGGCCGCGTTATGATTATCTGCGCAGCTAATCCAAAACATAAACAACGTCAAGGTTAATATTAATTAAGCAGGAGGTGCAAGAATGGCACGTATCGCAGGTGTGGATTTACCACGTGATAAACAAATTGTGATTGCTTTAACTTATATTTTCGGTATCGGAAATACAACTGCCGTTAAAGTCTTGGCTGATGCTGGCGTCGCAGAAGACGTCCGTACTCGTGATTTAACGCCGGATCAAGAAGATAAGATCCGTGCAGCAATCGATAAGGTTAAAGTTGAAGGCGATCTTCGTCGTGAAGTTAGCTTGAACATCAAACGTCTACAAGAAATCGGTTCTTATCGTGGCATGCGTCATCGTCGTGGATTACCAGTTCGTGGTCAAAACACGAAGAATAACGCACGGACTCGTAAAGGCAAGAAAGTTACAATGGCAGGCAAGAAGAAATAATCAGTAAAAGGAGGTTATAATTTATGGCAAACAAGAAAAATGCCCCACGTAAGCGTCGTGTGAAGAAAAATATCGAAGCCGGTGTTGCGCATATTCATTCAACATTTAACAACACTCTTGTGATGGTTACTGATCCCAATGGGAATGCTGTTGCATGGTCATCTGCTGGTTCATTAGGCTTCAAAGGTAGTCGTAAGTCAACACCTTTTGCTGCTCAAATGGCTGCAGAAGCTGCTGGTAAAGAAGCCATGGAACATGGTATGAAATCTGTTGAAGTTGCTGTTAAGGGACCAGGTTCTGGCCGTGAAGCTGCAATTCGCTCATTACAAGCAACTGGTTTAGAAGTTACTGCTATTCGTGACGTTACACCAGTTCCTCATAATGGATCTCGTCCTCCAAAACGCCGTCGTGTTTAGTCTGGGCTACGCTTCATTTTGAGACAAACTGAAACGTGTTCACGTATAAACACTTCTCGTTTTGAAAGGGGTAAAAGATAAGAATGATCGAATTTGAAAAACCAAACATTACAAAGGTTGATGAAAGTACTAACTACGGTAAATTCGTTGTGGAACCACTTGAACGTGGCTATGGTACGACTTTAGGTAACTCCTTACGCCGTATTCTACTCGCTTCTTTGCCAGGTACTGCTGTCACAGATATTCAAATTGATGGTGTTTTACATGAATTTTCAACGATTGATGGCGTTTTAGAAGACGTAACACAAATCATTTTGAATATTAAAAAATTAGCACTTAAATTGCATGTTGAAGAAGACAAAACAATTGAAATCGACGTTAAAGGTCCGGCAACAGTTACTGCTGCTGATATCATTTCGGATGATGATGTTGAAGTCTTAAATACTGATCAATATATTTGTACAGTAGCTGAAGGCGGCAATTTTCACGTGCGAATGACAGTTAAAAAAGGCCGTGGTTATGTTGCTGCTGATCAAAACAAGTCAGACGATATGCCAATTGGTGTTTTGCCAATCGACTCAATTTATACCCCAATCAGTCGTGTCAACTATCAAGTAGAAAGTACACGTGTTGGTCGTCGTAACGATTTCGACAAGTTAACACTTGATGTTTGGACAAACGGTTCCATCAGTCCTAGAGAAGCTATTAGCTTAGCTGCGAAGATTATGACAGAGCATTTGGCAATCTTTGTAGATCTTACTGATGAAGCAAAAAATGCTGAAATCATGGTCGAAAAAGAAGAGACACATAAAGAGAAAATGCTTGAAATGACAATTGAAGAGTTGGATTTATCAGTTCGTTCATACAACTGTTTGAAACGAGCTGGCATCAACACTGTTCAAGAGTTAACTGACAAATCAGAAGCAGATATGATGAAAGTTAGAAATCTTGGGCGCAAGTCGTTGGAAGAAGTTAAGAACAAGTTATCTGATCTTGGCTTAGGCTTACGCACAGAAGAATAAACTGATAAGAAGGAGGGACTCCATTCATGAGTTATCGTAAATTAGGTCGCACTAGCTCACAACGTAAGGCAATGTTACGTGATTTGACAACAGATTTAATTATCAATGAACGTATTATTACTACTGAAGCTCGTGCCAAAGAAATTCGTAAAACAACTGAAAAAATGATCACTTTAGGTAAACGCGGTGATTTACATGCTCGTCGTCAAGCTGCAGCATTCGTTCGTAATGAAGTAGCTGATATTCGTGAAGAAGACGATGCTGTAATCGTTCAATCTGCATTACAAAAATTATTTAGTGACATTGCTCCACGTTATGCTGAAAGAAATGGTGGCTACACACGTATTCTTAAAACAGCCCCTCGTCGTGGTGACGGTGCATTAATGGTGATTATTGAACTTGTATAATCACAAAATAATTTAGGTCATTTGATCGATGAGACAGGGCGCTATGATGGTGGAGACATTCCGAGTCTAGTCCTAAAGTCATGCTAGCACCAGAGGATGGCTTTCATCGATTAATGATTTACATAATAACGTCTAATTCTGGATTTAAGCGGAGTTAGACGTTTTTTTGTTATTTTCGTTTTGCGATAAAGAATAACTAACAAAGGCGTTATGTTTCAATATATGATAAAATGGGAATAGGTTTTTAATTTTTAAATGTGTACTGATACGATTATCAATAGGCATTTATTCCAAGGAAAATACGGGTTACTAAACATGGATGAGCAAAAAATAATTCAAGTTGAACAGTTAAAATATGAATATCCACAATCTGATGGGCATTTAGCTTTGAACAATCTTTCTGTTAGTATCAACGCTGGTGAATGGGTCGCGATTATTGGTCATAATGGCAGTGGCAAGAGTACTTTTGCCAAATCACTGAATGGCCTGTTAGATTTACAGTCAGGGTCAGTAATGATTGATGACTTACCGTTGGCATTAGATACGGTCTGGTCGATTCGGAAAAAAATTGGAATGGTTTTTCAAAATCCGGATAACCAATTTGTGGGTGCTACAGTTGAAGACGATGTTGCTTTTGGTCTGGAAAACCAAGGAGTGCCACGACCAGAAATGATTGAACGTGTCCAGGAGGCTGTGAAGCGGGTTGGCATGCTTGACTACTTAAAACGGGAACCAAGTCGGTTGTCAGGTGGTCAGAAACAGCGAGTCGCCTTAGCCGGGATTATTGCGCAACAACCGGAGATTTTGATTCTCGATGAAGCAACAAGCATGCTAGATCCTAAAGGGCGTGAAGAAGTCCTGGCAACGATTCATAAATTGAAACAAGAAACGAATATGACGGTTTTATCAATTACGCATGATATTGACGAGGCTGCCAGTGCGGATCGAATTATTATATTAGATAATGGGCAAGTTTACGATCAAGGGACACCGGCTGATATTTTTGCGTATGGCCAACGTTTACTGGATTTAGGATTAGATGTTCCATATCCAGAGAAGTTAAAAGCAGCATTGAATAAACTGCAGATTGAAATGCCTACAGATTACCTGACAACGGAAAGGATGGTTGATTATTTATGGACATTACATTCCAAAATGTAAGCTACACTTATCAGCCAGGTACGCCTTTTCAAGGAGTGGGGCTACAAGACATCAATGTCACAATTCCCAGTGGCTCATACACGGCCTTGATTGGTCATACGGGTAGCGGTAAATCGACGCTGTTACAACATCTTAATGCGCTTTTAAAGCCAACGAGTGGTGTTGTTAAAATTGGAACACGGGAAATTACGCCTGAGACGAATAATAAACATTTAAAGGCGATACGCCAAAAGGTCGGGATGGTTTTTCAATTTCCAGAAAGCCAGTTATTTGAGTCAACGGTGCAAAAAGATATTGCTTTTGGTCCACAGAATTTTGGCGTGCCTATAGACGAAGCACTTGCACGTGCAAAAGAGATGATTGAACTCGTCGGTTTACCCGCTAATGTGATTGACAAATCACCTTTTGATTTATCGGGCGGTCAAATGCGCCGCGTGGCAATTGCCGGCGTATTAGCGATGCAGCCAGAAGTGTTGGTCTTGGATGAACCAACAGCGGGTCTCGATCCAGTTGGTCGGCGTGAAATGATGGGTCTTTTTGAGAAACTTCATATTGAACAAGGCATGACGATTGTCATGGTGACGCATCAAATGGATGATGTCGCCAACTATGCTGATAATGTGATTGTTTTGGAACATGGGCGGCTTGCTAAAACGGGTTCACCACGCGAAATTTTTGCTGATCCGGATTGGTTAACAGAAAAACAACTAGGATTACCGACTACCACGCAATTTGCACAAGCGTTAAGTCGCCGCGGTTTTATCTTTGATCAAGTGCCACTGACGGAACACGAATTGGCAGCTTTACTAGCTGAACAATTACCGAAGAAGGCGGGGCGGGCACATGAATAAACTCATTCTTGGACGGTATATTCCTGGAGATTCAATTTTGCATCGCATGGATCCACGGGCCAAGTTATTGGCTAGTTTTTACTATATTGGAATTATCTTCTTAGCGAGAACGTGGCAGGCCTATGCTTTGTTGCTAGTCTTTACACTGGTTCTAATTGGCATCTCAAAAATTAAACTTGATTTCTTTATTAAGGGGGTTAAACCGCTGCTATGGCTGATCCTCTTTACCGTCTTATTACAGATTTTTTTCACACGAGGCGGGCATGTCTATTGGCAGTGGGGCTTTTTGTCACTTACGCAATATGGGTTGATAAATGGCGCCTATATCTTTATGCGCTTTGTGTTGATTATCTTCATGTCTACTTTATTGACACTAACGACGCCGCCGCTTTCCTTGGCAGATGCGATTGAATCAATTCTTAAACCGCTAAAAGTCGTTCATTTTCCCGTTTATGAAGTGGCGTTAATGCTTTCGATTGCGCTACGTTTTGTGCCGACGTTGATGGACGAAACAACTAAAATCATGGATGCTCAACGAGCACGCGGGGTTGATTTTGGTGAGGGGAATTTATTCCAACAAATGAAAGCTATTGTGCCGATTTTAATTCCGCTATTTGTTAGCAGCTTTAATCGAGCTGATGATTTAGCAACTGCGATGGAAGCGCGCGGGTATCAAGGCGGCGAAGGTCGCAGCAAGTATCGGATTTTAAAATGGCGGACAAAAGATACTGTTGCGTTTATTCTGATGGGTTTGTTGACAATTGCACTGATTTTCTTAAGATAATACAAAAAGGGGTAATCAAACCAGTCTGGTTGATTATCCCTTATTTTTTGGGTACTAATTTTTCTTGAAGCGTCGTTTCAACGTTGACGCACTGATACCAGTCTGGTAACTGATTTGATCGTATGTAAGCCCAGCTTCACGCATATTAAAAGCAGCTTGAATGTCAGCGTCGCTGTAGGTTAATTTACGTCCCTCGCTGTAACTAGGATTGGTGATCCGTGCATTGTGCTTACCTTCTTGTGTTCTTGTGATAATCATATCACGTTCAAATTGTGCAAAGGCACTGAATAGGGTAAAAATGAGCCGGCCAGAAGGAGTATCTTCGATAATTCCCATATTTAGAATATGGATTTTTATGCGTGCTTCAAAGAGTTCCTGAATGATTTCAAGTGCCTCTTTGGTATTTCTAGCGAAACGGTCAAGCTTAGTGACAACGATTGTATCACCGGATGTCACGCGTTTTAAAAGTGCATTGAACTTTGGACGATCGACAGTTGTTCCGGTAAATTTTTCACTATAAATAGCATCACAGCTTTCTGCTTTTAATTGATTAATCTGGGTTGCTAGACTTTGCCCGGCAGATGAAACACGCGCATATCCGAACTTCATTGAACAACTCTCCTTATTTATATATCTAACAACAATTATACAGTATTTAGAGCACTTTCATATTAAAATTATTTTTTAAGCCTCGGCGGTCATAAAAAGATTGCTACTTTTTAAAAAGTTATTTAGAATAGAAGTACTACATTTTAGCTATAAGAGGGATAAGATGACACAACGGTATCGAGTGACAATTGCTTATGATGGGACTGATTTTGCTGGTTTTCAAGTGCAACCGAACCAGCGAACGGTACAGGGCACATTAGAAAAGGCACTGACCAAGATGAGTAAGGGAGCCAGTATTCAGGTATATGGTTCTGGTCGAACGGATGCTGGCGTCCACGCAACAGGGCAAGTTGTCCATTTCGATTATCCGAATGAATTACCCGCCATTAGCATGTTGCGTGCTTTAAATAGTCTTTTACCCCTTGATATGGAGGTTATGGATAGCCAACTAGTAGATGCCGATTTTCATGCTCGGTTTTCAGTAATTGGCAAGCGCTACTTATATCGGGTTGATCTTGGTCATTATACAAATCCATTCAAACGACGGTACACCGGGCATTATCCCTATCCGATTGATATTGAACGGATTAAAGCGGCCTTACCAGATGTTATTGGCACGCATGATTATACTAGCTTTGCGGCCTCTGGCGGGGTGATTAAGGATAAAGTACGCACTATTTATGATGCAACTGTTATGCATGACTCGGTTGAAAATGAACTTGTTTTTGAATTTTACGGTAATGGCTTTTTATATAATATGGTGCGTATCTTAGTTGGGACCCTTTTAGAAATTGGTAATGGTCGGCGCGATGTTCATGATTTTTTACGACTATATGCAGTTAAGGACCGCCAACAAGCGCGATCAACTGCACCAGCTAGCGGTTTGTATCTTAAAAAAGTTTATTACAAAACCGATGGAAATAATTGAGATTCAATTGACTTAATTGGGGAATTACGATACTATAGTAATTGGTATTGTTTGCCCCACGATAGGCCCCGGAACTTATTGAGTGTCAAACAAACACAGAATATTGGAGGAATAAATCGTGCGTACAACTTACATGGCTAAACCAGGCGAAGTAGAGCGTAAATGGTATGTGATCGATGCAACAGATATTGCATTAGGTCGTTTATCAACTGTAGTTGCTTCTATCTTACGCGGTAAAAATAAACCAACATTTACACCTAACGTTGATACCGGTGACAACATCATCGTCATTAACGCTGAAAAAATTAAATTAACAGGTCATAAAGCAACTGACAAGTTATATCACCATCATAGTAACCATCCTGGTGGTTTGAAGACGCGAACAGCTGGCGAAATGCGTGAAAACAATCCAGAACGTTTAATTGAATTATCAGTTAAAGGGATGTTACCTAAGAATTCATTGGGTCACAATCAATTCTTGAAGTTACACGTTTACGCTGGTGGCGAACACAAACACCAAGCACAAAATCCAGAAGTCTTAGACATTACGGATATTATTTAAGGAGGAAACTATAGTGGCTCAAGTAACTTATAACGGTACAGGCCGTCGTAAAAACTCAGTAGCACGTGTACGTTTAGTACCGGGTACTGGTAAAATCACTATCAACAACAAAGATGTTGCTGATTATATTCCATTTGCTAACTTGATTTTAGATATGAAACAACCTTTAACAATTACTGAAACGACAGATAGCTATGATATCTTGGTAAACGTTAAAGGTGGTGGATTCTCAGGCCAAGCTGGTGCAATCCGTCACGGTATTTCACGTGCCCTATTGACAGTTGACCCTGACTTCCGTCCAGCTCTTAAGAGCGCTGGCATGTTAACACGTGACCCTCGTATGAAGGAACGTAAGAAACCAGGTCTTAAGAAAGCTCGTAAAGCTTCACAATTCTCAAAACGTTAATATCAATTCGATATTATTCGGTTTTGCGAAACACCCCACAACCAAAAGTTGTGGGGTGTTTTTTTTGATTTGAGCTTCTCTAATACACTATTAATGTATATTAGAGGGATTTTTGCTATGCTGAGAGTAATCGAAGGAGGCTTTTCTTATGGATCGGTATGCCGTTATTTATAATCCCCACTCTGGTCAGAACAATGGTGAGTCGGTTGGTCAAAAAATTGAGCAAGCACTCATCAAGAATCATCACGAGGTTAAACTGATGCCGACTGAAGGACCGCAAGATGCGACGCACTTAGCTAAAAAAGCGGCGCGGGCAGACTTTGATGTGGTGGTAGCTGTCGGCGGGGATGGGACCATTAACGAAGTCGTTAGTGGGCTTGCAGCGTTAGATCAGCCGCCGTATTTAGGCATTGTGCCTGCTGGGACCGTTAATAATTTGGCGCGGGTTTTACAAATCCCGTTGGATATTGATCAAGCGATTGAAAATCTGCAGCAGGTTCATATGCGCCCACTCGATGTCGGGCAAGTGAACGATGATTACTTGATTAGTACAATGACACTGGGGATTTTGGCGGATGCGGCTTTAAACGTCACCCAGAGTGAAAAGCAAAAGTGGGGGCTGTTCGCTTTTTTAAGCAAAGGGATCCATGCATTGGCCAAGCATCAACATTATCCGTTAACGATTGAAACGCCTAATCGGCACTGGCAAAAAGACACGCAATTCTTGCTGGTGACCCTCACGAATTCCGTTGGGGGATTTACCAACTTCAATCCTGAAGCAAAACCCGATGATGGTTATTTCCACGTCTTCGTTGCGCCGAAAATGTCGCTAGCACGGTCAGTAATGTTTCTCCCTTATTTCTTAACGGGCAATTTTAAAAAGATTCCCGGGATGACCTACTTTAAAGCCAATGAAATCACGATTACTACTGATAATCAGGAGCGGGTGCAAACTCGCATCGATGGTGATCCGAGCGCCAAGTCACCATTGAAGATGCAACTCTTAGAACGTAAGTTACAAGTGATTACGCCTGCTCCGGCTATATAAGACCAAGGAAGGGCTAAAGTCATCGTTTAAACAAAAAAGAATTCAAAATTTTCGTCAGAAAATTCTGAATTCTTTTTTTAATTATTGCGTTAATTCAGCTTGTTTTGCCGCAACCCGTTCACTAATCTTCAGGAATGGCCAATAGATTAAAACGCCGAGGATTAAAGTGAAACCTTGAATGACTGGGGCGCGCCAATCGCCGCCGGTTGCTAAATATGAGTTGAGTAATGGTGGTGTGGTCCAAGGTACCATGACGACTACCCGATTCATCCAGCCAATTGCGGTGAAGAAGTAGGCAATACTGATGCCAAGTCCTGGCATTAGGACAAATGGAATGATGAGCGCAAAGTTGAAGACAATTGGATAACCGAAAATAACAGGTTCGTTAATGTTAAATAAACTTGGGACGAATGATAGCTTTGTAATATCACGACTAGCGCGTGATTTCGAGAAGAGCAAGGTTGCAATCAATAAACAAATAGTACTACCGGTACCACCAAGCATCCCAAATGTATCGCGGAATACGTTATTGATGATATAAGGAATGTGTTGACCAGCTGCATAAGCAGCCATATTTTTGTTCATGTTGATCAGTAAGACTGGATCCAATAAAGTACCGTTAATGACAGCTTGATGAATTCCAAATGAGAAGAGGAGATTACCAGTCCCGTAAATCAGAAGGAGACCCGGTAAACTTGTGTTAACACGCCGGAGTGGTTCTTGAATCACATTTGTAATTAAAGTGATGAGATCAGTGTGGAAACCAGCCGTTAAAATCGCAGCAAGTGCCGCAAACAGACTCATTGTAATAAGGGCAGGAATCATTGTGTTGAAAGAACCAGCAACAGCTGATGGGACGGCATCACTCAAGTTAATTTGTAACTTTTTAAGTTTTGAGAGGGTCATAAAGAGTTCTGTTGCGACTAAACCAATAATAATGCCGGCGAACATCCCGGTTGTTCCGACGTTTTGGAAAGTTAAGACGCCGGAAACTTCGACGGCTTTCTTGGCAGCTAGTGGTGTGACAGGGACGGTGTTAGGCATCATGATGATTAAAGTCCCCAGTGCCATGACAGCCGCGGAAATTTTGTTGACGTAATTCTTATTACGCGCTAAACAGTAGCCGATTGTGGGTGCGAGTAATAGCCCAGCAACGTTCAAAGTCCCATTGGTAATGTAAGTGCCGAAGTATTGAAAGTTGGTTAGCATTTGGCCGTGGAGGACCCATGGGAATACAACGTTATTCACAAGCACCCCAATTCCTGCGAGGATAAATAGTGGCATGATAATCGCGAAGGCATCACGTAATGAACGCAAATGCACTTGATTCCCGATCTTAAAGGCGATATTTGTAAACTGATCAATAAATCTTTGTCGCCGACTTCCTTGTTTAAGCATAGAAAAAACTCCTTTTAACGTGCTTTTCAAGCTAACTTTCCGTGCTTAGCTACGCGAGCTAAACAACCGACTGAGTCGCTTATTCGCCTCACTAGGCTAATGCTCAAAAGTTGACCAAGCTTGTACGCACTTTTTTTAGTCTAATTGTTCACCATTAGATTGAATTACTTTCTGCAGCCAATAAAAACTAGCCTTTGGAATTCTAGCAAGGTCTTTGAGGTCGTGATTGGTTCGATTGACATAAATGACGCCGTAGCGTTTATTCATATCACCTTTTGAACTTGGGATGTCGATTAACCCCCAACCAAGATAGCCCATAACGTGAGCGCCGTCTTCATCAACTGCGTCTTTTAGAGCTTGGATATGGTCGCGGTGATAGGCAATCCGTTCGTCATCTTGGATCATTTCATGATTCAGCGATTCTTCGCGAATGCCAATCCCGTTTTCGATGGGGAAGATGGGGAGACCAGTTTCGTTAGAAAGTTTTGTTAAGACGTTTCTAAAACCGAGGGCATCAATCTGCCAGCCCCATTCGCTACTTTCTAAATAAGGATTAGGGACACTCGCATCGCGCATGTAATAATTAGGTGGTGTGTCGGGTGTTAATTTCGTGTGATCGAGTGCGACAGTGTAGTAGTAACTGAACGCTAAGAAGTCATTATGGTGACTTGCAATTAACGCCAAATCACCAGGCTGAATACTGCTCATTAAGTCATGGTTTTGCATATATTGCAGTACTTCGGCTGAATAGTGACCTTTTGTAAAGGCGTCGACGAAATGTTGGTTGATAAATTCTGATGCTTTTCTAGCAGCGAAGACATCTTGGGGATGACTGGTTGCAGGATAGAATTCTTGATAGGCTAACATCCCACCAATTTGGTCATTAGGGTAGTGGGCGTGTAAGTAATTGGCGATTTCAGCATGCGCGACCATCGTATTATTAGCGATCGTATAAAGGGTTAATAAGTCGCGTTCACCATTGATAAAGCCAGTATTATCAAAGCCAGGTTCAAAGAAAAAACCATTTTGTTCATTAAAGCTTAACCAATATTTGACTTGCCCAGCATAACGGTCAATGACAGCCTTAGCGAACTTAGTGAATGCTTGTGTGACATACCGACTTGAGAAACCATTATATTTTTCAGCAAGATGCAAAGGCATGTCAAAATGGTACAGGCAAATCATGGGTTCAATGCCGGCTTTGAGCAAAGCTGATATCAATCGATCGTAGTAATCGAAACCCGCTAAATTAATTTCACCATCACCATTTGGGAAAATGCGCGTCCATGAAATTTGGAAACGATAGCAGTTCATGCCCATCTGTTGCATTAAATCGATATCTTCTTGATAACGGTGGAATTCATCAATTCCCACTTTCCAATCCGATAAATCAGCTGTCTCAGGTTTAACATCATAGACTGATAGCCCTTTGCCATCAGTATCCCAGGCACCTTCGCTTTGCATACTTGATACAGAATTACCCCATAAAAAATGCTTGTCTAATGTCATTGTGGTACCTCCATCACTTGAATGATTTTATGATAGCGCTTTTAATGTAACTTGTAAAGTCATATTTTATAATTTGAACATCTAATATTCAGAATCTGGATATGCTATAATAACCATATCAAATGGTAGGTGGTTACTATGGCAAAGTATAAGGATATTGCGGCAACGATTCGCAACCGAATTTTAGAAGGACAATATTCAGCTGATGGCCCGCTTCCTGAACAGAAGAAGTTAGCCCAAGAATTCGAAACATCGAGAATGACCATTCAAAAAGCACTCGAAATGCTAACTTATGAAGGCCTCATTTATAGTGAACAAGGACGGGGCACGTTTATCAAATCAAACGTCTCCGCGCTATCACAATTAGATGCGACTGTAAATCAATATGTGGGGACGACTAAGCTGTTTGCTGGGAAGGCCACTGTGAAGAGCGACATTCTAAAGAATGAATTGCGATTACCGAATGCAGAAGAACAAGAAAAGCTTCAGTTGGCTAAAACAGAAGCGGTCTATGACGTTGTTCGACTACGTTTTTTAAACGAAGTACCGTATAGCATTGAGCATTCGATTATGCCAGCTAAGATTTTAGGGGAACTAACAGACACGGTGCTAAAAAAATCAATCTATGAATATTTAGGGCAAACATTGAATCTAAAAATTGGTGTGGCTTACCGGCGAATTAGTGCAGATCAACCGAATCAAATGGATCAAGAGTACCTGCACTGCAAACCAATCGAGCCTGTCTTGCAAGTTACCCAGACAGTCTTTCTACAAAACGGGATGCCTTTTGAATACTCAACCACACGACATCGATATGATATGGGGAGTATTACAACCATTACACAAGGGAATCATTAAAAGCAAGGCCTCACTTAGTAATGAGTGGGGCTTTTTTGTTGCTTTGATTTGAAGTTGTTGACAAAAAATTCAAATCAATGGTTTAATAGTTCAAATTTATGAACCATTAAAACGAAACCGGAGATTAATCTATGGATGAAATGAAGGCTATTAAAAAGAGATTTGCTGAGTTGATCCCTTTTGACGGTACTTGGGAATGAGAGACGGCAGAGTATTATTTTAGAGTTAATGGCGGCATCGGATTTGTCACGTCCGGCAGTGTCGTACCATTTAAAAGTGTTGAAGGAAGCCAATCTGGTCAATTTTAGACGTGAAGACACGAAGAACTATTATTACTTGCAACATAAACTCGGCGAAATCAATCAATCAATCAATTAAAAACACTGTTGGAAAAGATTATGGCAGTCATCGAAAAACAACGGTAAAAAGACTTTGCAACGGACATTCGCTTGGTCAATCGGAATCCGAAAAAAGTGAATGTAGACGATCAATTATTTCCGGAAAACTTACTCGCCGCCGCCCAAACTGATCATGCGATTGAAGGCAGTGAGATTGTTTATTTTACCGCTGGCTTACCGATGAATTCAGAGATGTGGGAAGTATAATTTTACATTATGATGACCAACGTCACTAACGCGTGCATCGCACATCAGACGAAACTCGTCTTTTTCGGTAATACGTATATGTATGCGAAAAATAGTACGCTCCAGACAGAAACAAGTCCTTTTGAACCCGTTGGGGGCAAAGCTGTTATACGGGCGGAGATGGTGCAGCGGTTGCTTGATAAGATGGCGTTAATCGGCAACACGCCGGATACTTTTGGTCAAACGTGACAGTCCAACTTCGGTAGTTGTTTCAGCAAACCGCTAAAGGAATTGAAAGAACTCCTACCTAGATATGAAGTAGATAATCTGTTCAGTTCAGACAAGTTTAAGGAACGGTTCCCAGAATTTAAGGTGACGACGTTTGAAGAAGGGATTTGGGAGATTCTTTAAAAAGTCAGTCTTTCGTTCGATAGACTAACCGTTGTTCAATATTATATAATCGCTTTAAAGTAGCGATGGTAGTCAATCAGATGAGGAGCGTGGCATGATGAAGAGACGGTTTGATAAGCAACAAGTGAATGGTGAACGAAATCCAGAATTTGATTCTTTTTTTGCAGAAGTCTTGCAGAAGTTGCCCCCAAAATCGGCAGCGGTGATCGCGAAGTCTTTTAACCAGTCCAAAGCCTTGGCGGAAAAGACGATGGCCAAGAGTCGCACCCAGTTTGATGGGGTCTTCGAAAACTTCTTAGTCGGTGTGGATGCTAAGATGCGCAAAAAGGCACACAACATCATTCATGCCGCATCAGTCACAGCCGCAATTATTGGCTGTTCACCAATTCCGTTTTCCGATGCATTCTTGTTGGTGCCGGTTCAATTAATGATGATGGCGCGCTTGCACAAGCTATTCGGCCAATCTTGGTCGGCCAGTTTGGGCAAGAGCCTGTCGAAAGAGTTGGTGCTCGTTGGCTTAGGGCGGAGTGCGGTCGGCAATATTCTAAAATTAGTGCCAGTTGTTGGAACCGTCAGTGGGGCCGCGGTGAATGCGACTGTTGCAATGTCGATTACCGAAGCGCTTGGCTGGTTAACGGTGAAGATGTTAAACGATGGCGAAGACATCTTCAATGATGTGGTTTCGTTCAAAAACCAATTCAGAACGCTGTTTGGATTGTTACGGCGTAAGTAGTTATTTTTCAATTGACAGAATAAGGACCAAATGAATTAATAAAACCACATCACTAATTTTTGAGAGGCTAATCAACTGCTCAAAGTACTAATTGCCGTTATCAAGGGACCACCGATCTAGTCGGATTATGTGCAACGCTTTAAGCCAAGCGATATCAATCCAGCTGATTATGCAGCGATTTACTAAAATGGTGTTCATTGTGTGATGTGACATCTTCCTGATAAACCAGAATGACAAACAATTGCCCGGGAAATTTATAATCACGGTGGCTATCTTGCGTCAGTTTGTCACGGGATTGTGGGGAAAAATTATCTCATTTTTAGACCAAGAAGTGGTAACTCAAAAAGGCACGTAATTTGTGCAAAAACGATTCTACAAATCATTTGCTGTCCATGATGGTCAGTTGATTACGGAAAAAACCATTTTCTGTACGTAAAGTGCTAAAGCGCTTGATTCCGGCACTATCCAAATAACGGTTAGGCATTTTTTGAATTCTATGCTAATCTTATAGGATGTAGAAAATTGAGGAGTCAGAAGATGAGTGAAAAACAAACACCAAAATTGACGCAAAAAGAAAAAATGCAAGCACTAATTGATCAGAAAAAAGGCGGCGGTAGATCAAAACAAACCGACGTTGCTAAAAATGATCGCACAAAGATGCGTAAAGGACCCAAGATTTTTAATGAAATCCACTGGTAAAAAACAGAGTGCGTCAAAAGCGGTTATACTGTGAGGATTCGCCTTGTGTAGCTAAACGCAGCAGTATGCTTTTGAAAAGCACGTTTCAGAGCAGAGTGCGTTTGGTTGCGGGTAGCAACTGAGCGTTAAGACAAAATCCGCAGTAATCCAGGTTTTAGGATGACTCCGGATTTTAGCTTAAGCGGGAGTTGTTGCAACAAAAAGCACGTTTTCGGGCTAGGGCAAATTTGTCCTAGCCCTTTTTGATGTGGCGCGCTATGATATAGACAACTTATTTTAAAGCGATTGGAGTTTCAATATGTCATCCTTAATAGATCAAATGCAACACCATGTTTCAGTTCGCGATTTCGAGGCAACCCCCCTTAGCATGACAGTGAAGCAGCAACTCATTGTAGCAGCTCAAAGTGGGTCTTCTTCGAATTTCGTTCAGGCATTTTCAATCATTGAAGTGACTGATGCTGCGATTCGTGATGAAATTGCGACGATTTCTCAAAGCGCGGCGTACGTTAAGCAGACGGGGGCCTTCTATGTTTTTGTCGCGGACTTATACCGGCAAGCCACACTCTTAGAAAAAGCGGGCCATTCATTAGCTGGCATTCAAAATATGGAAGCCTTATTAGTCGCAACGGTCGACACAGCTATTGCAGCAGAGGATATGGCAGTCGCTGCCGAATCGTTAGACTTAGGCATCTGTTATATCGGTGGGATTCGCAACGACATTGCGCGTGTCGCTGAACTACTGGGGTTGCCCGCCTATACCGTCCCACTATTTGGGTTAACGGTCGGGATCCCAAAGACTAAAAATCTAGTTAAACCACGATTGCCGCAAGTTAATCAAGTCGCTCAAAATCAATATGATGTGCATCAGGCAACCAACCTAGTGCAATACGATCAACAAATGCAAAATTATTATGCTAATCGTGGGCGTAATCAACAGCAAACTGATTGGTCGACCAAGAATACGGCCTTCTTTAGTGAAGTACGGCGACCAGCAGTGGCTAGCTTTTTGAAAAAACAAGGGTTTACTCTAAATTAGATATACGAAACGGCAGACGCTGCTTTTTTTTGCATTGAATTGTCATATATAATTGACAATTGTTCGAAAACGTTTTAAACTAAGAATAGACATATATATGTGACAAAGAAGAGGTTCGTGATGAATAGTATTCGCCAGTATCGTCAGGCCATCGGAATTTCCCAAACTGAATTGGCTAAGCGTACAAAGGTTGCACGACAAACGATTAACTTAATTGAAAATGGCAAGTACAACCCTTCATTAGACTTGTGTATCAGATTAGCGCAAGTCTTAGGAACGGATTTAAATACGCTCTTTTGGAAGGTGGTCGACGATGATTAAGCGGTTGGAAGAATGGTTAGTAAAACAACAGATTGGATATCTCGGCGCGCGTGACGAGCGGCAGGAAGCAACCATCAGCCAGATTTTAGTGAAGGCAAATATATTAACGTATAGTCTACTTTCGGTATTGATGATGATTAGTTTGGTGTGGGACTTCTATCAAGGACGGCAAGTTACATTGGGGACGATTTTTTTAATTGTCGTGCAATGTTTTAATACAATATATACGACCTATCAGATTAGAAAAACAACAGTTGATGAGACTGAATTCTATGATCGAAAAGCTTATCAAGTAGCAATTCGGCAATTAAAGCAGCGCTCTATTGTTCGGGGTGTGACATGGGCTGTTGGCATGTTTATTTGGCTAACTGTACTGATCCCCTTTTTAAAACATGAACCGATGACTGCGAATTTATTCCTGGCCATCTGGTTTTCTGCTATTGGGATAGTAGTCGGTGTCGGCGGGTACTTTAGGCAGAAGCGCCGGTTACACCTTTATCTTTAATGAGGACAAAAGACAATCAGTTTACTGATTGTCTTTTTGTGTCGTGTAAGCTCGGATATGCGATAATAAAACTAGTAAAATGGAACCGGTTAAATGGATAGAGGAATGATCGCAGTGAGTTTAATTGATGTGCGCCGTGTCGCCAAGCGTTATCAGATGGGTGAGACGACTATCGTGGCCAAGCGCGATATTAATTTTACAGTCAATGCAGGTGAGTTAGCGGTGATTCTTGGGCCAAGTGGTGCAGGAAAATCGACAGTGCTGACCATCTTAGGGATCGCTGGATTTTGCTTAAAGACGTCAATTGGTGAAGTTGCCGATCAAGCCAAAATTGCACTAAGAACCCCTCACGAACAGCAGCAACATTACCGAAAAACTGTGCGATGGGGGCCCGCCAAGCAGGAAAAACAGTAGGCGACACGTTTGCAACAGACAGCGGAAGTGGGTGCAGCGATGTTTATGAGTGATCAAGCGACTAAGCGGACAACGACTAGTGTTAATTTAGACCCAATTAGTTTTATTGTCATCGGTTATCGGATATTCTAGCGTTTGTCATCGTATTTAACTTTACTAGCATCAACGTTTCAGCGAGGAGACGTGAACTAGCAACGATTAAAGTGCCAGGCTTTTTCGACAAAGAGGTGACTGACTCTATTGTGCGAGAAAATGTGATTTGTTGGTATTGTAGTTGGCTTGGGGGATTGGTAAATTACTGACCTCGCGGCGTTATTGGACTAAGCGGCCTTTCCACTCATTATTCCAGCTAGTGGCTACCTGGTTGCAGCGGCTATGACGATTCTATTTTCAATAATTGTTATGAGGATGACGCACCACAATCTAAAAAGGATTGATATGATTGGGCGCATTAAAGGGGAGTAAATAAAAGTTTAAGCAAATAATGTTTTGATACTTGCTTGTGACGTTACGTCATCAGCTAGTATCAAAGCATGGAGGTGATATTCTATGGCGCAATATACAACAGGTGAACTCGCTAAATTATGTAATGTTTCGGTGCGGACGGTGCAATACTACGATCAGGCCGATTTGTTGAAGCCGGCAAGCTTAACTGAAAATGGCCGGCGGCTGTATGGGGATGCGCAAGTGCAGACGTTAAAAGTGATTCTAGGCTACAAGCAGTTGGGCTTTTCACTGAAGGCGATTCAAAAAGTGATGGCCAGTCAAGCTTCAACGGATACACTAGCATTATTGGTCGAACAACAACTGAATCAGTTGTTACAAAAAGAAACGGACTTAGCTAACCAGAAAGTGGCATTGCAATTTGTGCTGCAATCGATTCAAACCACTAGCGCGGTACCTGTTGAAATAACGATCGGCGCCATAGAAGACGCAATGGCTAAAGCAACGCAATTGAAAAGATTGCACCGGCGAATGCTGATATGGGGCTTATTGATTGATGGGGTGGAAATCGGGTTATTAGTTCTCGGCTTTCTAAGCAGAATTTGGTGGCCAATGTGGTTTGGCGTGCCAGGCATCATTGGGATGGTCATTTATGTGACGACATTCTACTATCAAGAAACAGTCTATCTATGCCCCAATTGCAAGACCGTCTTCAAACCTCGTTTACGCAAAATGCTCTTTGCCCGCCACACGCCAAAGACAAGACAGCTCGTGTGTCCAAGCTGTGGTCAAAAGAATTACTGCATAGAACAGAGTGTATTTGAAGCTGGTTGATTTTAAGTATTCGCCTAAATCCGTGAATGAGTGACGTAGCCGATTCTTTGTGGAGGATAGCGAAGTGCAGAAATAAGTGCAAAAAAGTGCTTTCGCAGCAGGATACCTAAGCAGTAATGACAGCTAAAGAAGCATTTAAGCTGAGACGATTTTGTCTCAGCTTTTTTGAGTAAGATACTTTATAATAGAAGTATCATAAACATAAGGAGTGAGGCAAATGGGAACGACAGCAATCATCGCAGCGCTCTTTCGTTTGGTTAAGGTCTATGATGATTTGGGCAGGTTATTATTCAAAGCCCATCTAGACGTGCCGTTAACGTTTGACCGGGAGCAATCCCAGGCCTTATTACGGCGCAATAATCGTTTAGAGTTTAGTTATCAACAATTAAAGGCAAGCAAAACCAAACTATTAAATCAGTTATTAGCAACCGCCAGATCTGATTCATATTTATGGGGTAAGTTGCGACGTCTAAAAGCGTTAGATGCAGCCAGTTTGACAGCTATTCAGACCAGTCCGCAGTTTAAGCGCCGGCGTAAAATTAATCGGTTGAAACAGCTGATTGTCAATTTGCAAAATGAAAAAATTAATGAGAGTAGTGTGCTAACGAAACAAATACTGGCCTATTTATACCATCGCGCGCCAGAAAAGGTGGCAGCGATTAGTAAACCTGGTCCAGTTTATGATGATCCATTTACAAGTCGGGCATTTAGGATGGATATGATGGCGCTCAATTATTTGGATCAATATTTTAACGTACAAGAATTGCAATACTATGTGCAGTATCTGGTGTTTATCCATGCGCATCAACAGGCCGAAGCGGTCATTCATTATGATGCCCGGACGATTTTACCCAATGCGGGGCAAACCGGATTTTCAGCGGTTGCCTACTATATCACAATTAATCAGCAAGCTTATACCTATATTTCGTATAAAGGGACGGAAGGGACAATGGATGATCCACGCATTAAGTCGTTTACCCAACGGCTTGATCATTACGTGCGTGAAAGTTATCAGGATTGGAAGTATAATATCGACGCCATGTTGATTGGTAATACCGACAATGATGAACAACTACAACTTGCACGTCGGTTTACCCGTTATGTTGTGCGGCGTGTACGTCGCATTAATCCAGCAACCGTGATTTATGGGTTAGGTCATTCATTGGGCGGCCATTTTGTACAGACAATCCAGCTGCTTGATGAACCTTTTGATGGCGGATATACGCTGAACGCTGCGCCAGTTCAGCTTAAACAGATTAAGCATTATCGACCAGATTTATTGACAGATTCAGCGTGGCAGCAATTATTTATGTTAACAAAACAAAATAATACACAAGACCCGACCGTGGTTATGCAAGTCCAGGCGATTTTAGGCCAGCGCTATGATACGATTGAAAATGAATGGTTTATTAAAGATTTAACGCGCATCTATTTCAACTTTCCTTACACATTTTATATCGGGACTGCGCAATATTTGAACGCGAAAAATTGGCAGTATCCATTTGTAGTTGATGTGGCGCCCTATCTTCAAAAAGATGAAATTCATGCCTACAATCAGTTCTGGGATAATTTAATTCACCACTTACAACGTGTTGAAATGAAAAATGGTTCATTGATGTTAGCCAGTCTAATGACTTATGGCCTACAAACACTGCGCGAACTTTATGGCGCGATTAAAACTGATCAGGCACAACAGATTTTTACGGCGTATGCGCGGTATTTGTATGATGCGCATATTTTTAAAGATACACCGGTTCAAATTCAAGCCAATTTTGAACGTGAATTATCCCGACCAAAGACCGCACTGCGGGTTTTGCGTGGAGAATGGCCATTTTTAAAGAGTATTAATCATGAGATGGTGGAAGCAGTTATATTCTTTCATACAATTGAAGGTGCACAATATTTTACACGCTAAATAGATGGGATGTTAAACAATGGATATTTATTTGAAGCAAGCAATTCTACAAGTAGTTGATCGTGATTTAGGTGAACCGGTTTATTCGCAACAAGGGTTAGATCTGACTAACGGTAATACGCGCGATTATTTAACCAACAAAATTAAGAAGCTATCATCAGCCCAGAGTAAAACGGGTGTATTGCGACACGATGCTGAATTAGCAACATTTTTGCAGGCAGTAACGAGTGATTTTGTTGGTGCTAGTCAACAATTAGTGGAGAAGTGGTATGCAGTCTATCAAAAAAGTGATGATGCTCCGAGTGCGGATGCTTTTGTCGTGTTATACGAACAAGATGCGCAAGCTTACTTAGCTTTTTTAAAAATCGATTATCATCAAGCGTTCACCCACTATGTGAACGCTGAAGAAGGGCCACTCATGAATCAGCTCATTATTCACCAATCAATCTTGTCGAATAAGACACAAAAGGTAGATGAAGGATTCACAATAAATCTTCAAACATATAGTTTTGAACTCGTGGAGAAAAAGTATCTTTTTTCTGGTGAAAAGATGGTGTATATGTCGACGCATGTAATTGAAAGTGAACCAGCACCATCGCTAGAAGAAAATGTAAAAGTTGTTAAAAAAACTGCCGAAAAAATCGGGAAAAAGTTTGAAGTTGCTAAACACGATGTGGTCGCCAATGTTAAAGAGGCAATTTATGAAACGCTTGAAACGAGTGGTGAAATCGATACTAATCAGATGGCAGCTAAGATTTTTAAGGGTAATATCTCGGCACAAAGTGAATTTAAAGCTGAAATGACAGCGAGTGTGCCAGCCGAAGTAGCACCTATTTCACCCGTTGTTCGGGAAATTGCCGAGAAAAAATATAGCAAACAAAAACTCAAACTTTCCAATGGAATTGAACTAAGTGTACCAATTGATGTTTATCAGAATCCAGATTTATTTGCATTTATCAACCACCCCGATGGGACCATGTCGGTGGAAATTAAGAATGTTGAAGAAATAATCAGTCGACTATAATGGGTGTTAATCCAAGAACGTGTTACGCTTAAATTTTGAAAGCAACACGTTTTTGTTCGATTTTTAGAGCTGCTATTTGGCCCATAGGATACGAATGATTTTATCACATTCAGTAATGATCAGGATTTAAAAAGCCGGCGCCAATCGAAACGCCCGATTCGAATAAAGTGAGTGGTTCGGTTGCCAAGGCCTTTTTTTAGTGAAAAAGGCTTTCGAAAGGACGAGTTTTGTAGTGTGAATATTAAACAAGTAAAAAAATTTTGCTAAGTACAATGGATCGCACAGGGGTTTTAAAAAAGCGTTTAATGTTCTTGATTGTCTGTTTATTCTTTGTATGATACTATGAGGAAATAAATTTAAAAATTCGGTTGAAGCATTGCGCATTCAAGATTTCCTTCTTTAGGGTGGTAGAAGGGGATTTTGGTGTGCTTTTTTTATTGAAAGGAAATGAATCAATGGCAACTTTAGCAATTATCTTAATTAGCACTATATTAGCAGGTCATATTAGTAAACGGATTGGAATGCCAGCCGTGATTGGGCAATTACTCGTCGGGATTGCTCTTGGACCTGCCTTACTTGGGATTTTACATGCGAACAGTTTTATTCATACGTTTTCCGAGATAGGGGTCGTCTTATTGATGTTTATCGCCGGATTAGAGAGTAATCTAACATTATTAAAGAAGTATTTTACACCCAGTTTGGTCGTCGCAGTGCTAGGGGTGGTTGTACCGGTAATGAGTATCTATGGAATGAGCTTAGCATTTGGGATTAACCAATTGGAAAGTTTATTTATAGGAGTGATTTTTGCAGCAACTTCGGTATCCATTTCAGTCGAAGTCTTACGCGAATTGAATGTTTTGGAGAGTAAGGCAGGCACAATTATTCTTGGAGCTGCAGTGGTCGATGATCTATTAGCCGTGATTATTCTGAGTGTTTTAACCAGTTTGTTTGGTGCGCAACTCGCAACGCATAGTGCGCCACAGATGAGTTTAGGCTTGAGTCTATTGTTGCAAGCACTATTTATGGTAGCTGTTTACTTTAGTGTGAAATGGGTTGTGCCCTTTGTAATGCATTTAAGTCAGCGGCTACTGATGCCATATGCAAGTGCGACGACGGCTTTAATTATTTGTTTTAGTTTTGTCTGGCTTGCCGAAACTGTTGACCTAAGTGCCGTTGTGGGGGCATTTTTTGCCGGCATTGCGATTTCACAGACTCCGTATAAGACTGAAATTAATCAACATATCGAACCAATTGGCTATACTGTATTTATTCCAGTATTTTTTGTCAGCATTGGTTTGTCGATGGACTTGAAGAATTTGAATCAACATATTTTATTTATTACGATTTTGACGCTATTAGCTGTGCTCTCGAAATTAATCGGAAGCGGTCTTGGAGCACGTTGGATGAAAAATTCATGGCAGGATGCCTATATAATTGGTGCAGCGATGGTTTCTCGGGGTGAGATGGCGTTGATTATTGCTCAAATCGGGTATAGTGCAAAGCTGTTAAGCGCAGCTTACTACTCAGAAATTATTTTCGTAATTATCATCACCACGATTTTAGCGCCATTTATTTTGAAAAGCGCGGTAAAACATCAATTATCAGCTAAATTAGAATAACCAAAAACAGCCAGCTTTTGCTGGCTGTTTTTTTTGTGGGTTTAAAGTTGACAAAAAATAATGAATGCAGTACACTTATCAAGTAAATAAAAACATGTAATTAATTACATGATATGGAGGTTTTTAGAATGGCAAAACAATTTAAAGAATTAGAAGATTTTTTAGGGACACACTTTATTTACACTTACGATAATGGTTGGAAATATGAATGGTATGCAAAAAATGATCATACTGTTGATTATCGAATTCATGGTGGGATGGTTGCTGGCCGTTGGGTACGTGATCAAGAAGCTAATATTGTTAAATTAACTGATGGGGTCTTCAAGATTACTTGGACAGAACCCACAGGGACAGATGTCGCTTTAGACTTTGTACCAAACGAAAATAAGTTACACGGAATGATTTTCTTCCCTAAGTGGGTCGAAGAACATCCAGAAATTACAGTTACTTATCAAAATGACCATATTGCATTGATGGAAGAATCACGTGAAAAGTATGAAACATATCCTAAGATGTTGGTCCCTGAATTTGCTACCATTACCTACATGGGTGATGCTGGTCAAAATAATGAAGATGTTATTAGCGAAGCACCATATGATGGTATGATTGAAGATATTCAAGCAGGTCGTTATTATGATGCTGACTATCGTAAAATTAAAAAATAAGTAAGTTACGGAAGATTTATAAAGCGTGGATAATTAAGTTAATAAGTTATCGTTTGATTTTATTAAGCGGTTTCGTTATACTATAACCATGGTTAATAATTTGACGAGGTGAATAGTATATGACGATTAAAGTTGGTGATCTAGTACGTGGTCAGTCAAACGAAATTATGTCGGCGACGTATATTGGTAAGGTAATTGAGAAGTGTGAGGAAACTGTGCATATCTTGATCTTGAACTATGCGCCAACTGATCGTTTTACGGTTCATGAATTAATGCGGCGGATTTTAGTGAATTCGCAACAACTTCGGACAATTTCATTAACAAAGTAATCCTCCCTAATAATCTGTAGTTTCACCATAAAAAAACGGCTGCTTTCAAAGTGGCCGTTTTTTTTATGGTTTAAACGCTATTTTATCAAGTAGATGGCGCTTGCATCTTACTGCATGCTCACTTATAGTGAAAGGTAAGTACGGTAGGAGGAATGAGTAGTGGTTGAAAAACGAAAGTTAATGAAAACAGATGAACAAGCGTTTTATGCATTAGCACAATACGCCTTTAATAAAGTTGATAGTGTCCAACGTCAACATTTTTTTAAACAATTGTATACACATAGTACTGGTTTTGGCGTATTTGAAGATAATCGCTTAGTCAGCGGTTTACTGGCGACGCCCTTTGATGTACGGCTTAACGGGCAAACATTTAAAATGAGCGGTATTGGGTATGTGGCTAGTTATCCCGAATTTGCTGGCAAAGGAAGCATTGCGAGCTTAATGCAATTAGCATTTGAAGATATGCAAACAACAGGAATTACGCTTTCTTATTTGGCGCCGTTTGCATATGGATTTTATCGGCGGTTTGGTTATGAACAAGTTTTTGAACAGACCATTTTTGAGATTCAAACGGCAGATTTACCACGGTTAAAATTCGCGCCGAGTGTTGGTCGCGTGGTTCGGATGTCGCTAGCACAAGCCATTCCGTTAATTAGTGCATTTTTTAATCATCATCCGAACAATCAGGCTGGTGGTATTCAACGTGCTGATTGGTGGTGGCAATACGATGCCATGAAACACAGTGATTGGGAAGTTGCGGTTGATTTAGATGGTAAAAAAGCGGTTGCCGGTTATCTGATTTATTCGCGACAAGTCGGTACGTTTGTAATTCAAGAGCTGATGACTTCGACTGTTGCGAGCCAAACACAACTCATAAACTTCATTTTGAAACATCAATCAGCTTATGCGACGATTCAGTATGAGAGTGCACTGACTGAGTCGCTAGCTGATTTACTGCCAAATCCGACAATTGTGAAAACCACGACCGTTCCGTATATGATGGCTCGAATTGTTTCGTTGCCTGACTTTTTGGCACAGTATGCTTATCAAGTGCAGGAATTGCCAGTAACGACGATTGCCATCCAAGATGATTTTTTGCCTGCGAATGCCGGTTTGTGGCAGTTGAGTATTCATGCAGGCCAAGCCACGGTGATAAAGTTGGCAACGGGGACCGCAGACATCACCGTTACGATTCAAAATTTAACTAAGGCGATGTTGGGGTATCGTTCACTTGAGAGTCAAGCCCATTATGGTCATGTGCAAGGGGCTCAGCCGAAAATTGCCCAACTCAGTGCCGCGTTTAGTCATACGAAACCGATGTTATGGGATTATTTCTAAATTGAACATCAAAAAAGCCAATCATCCAAGTAATATCTGAATGGTTGGCTTTTTTTAAATTAAGCAGGTTGGACAATCTGCACGTTGGCATTTAAGACACCGGCAGAGGGGATGTCACAATTTGGCATTGCGACGTCTAATTGTTGTGAGTTAGAAGCGGCGAAGGTTCCGGTGTCGTTGACAACACGGTACCATACTTCACCGGTACTTAATGTGATCTTGATTTGTGAGCCGCGGGGGATAACGCCCAAGTGCGCAGCGACTCCGGCGTACATTCCGCCGGGCATGCTTGTTGCGCCAAGGACTGCGGGATCATAAAAGGTTAATTTGAAGGTCCCTTTATCGATTAAGGTTGGTTCGGCAGGTGCTGGGGCCACAACTGGTTCTGGCTCAGGGGCGGGCGTTGGTTCCTTAATTTCTGCGGCATCGGGATCCGGATGAATCGGACAGTTAACCGGTTTATCTGTTGGTAGAATAGTTGCGTGTTTGACCAACGATGTTTCAGCTGCTTGGGCAGGGTGCCCTGTGAATTGCTCAATGGCTTTCGATGACATGACCCTTTGGACAGGATGGTTCGTTTCTGGTGCTGTTTCATTAGTTAATGCAGCACGTGCGATATTCGTTGTAATTAGCATCAACCATATAAGGCCGATAGTTAACAAGAATGGTTTTTTATTGGTAATAAAGCGTCACTCCTAGGTAAGATTTGGAACTAGGAGAGTATAGCAATGCTGTATGTCAATTAAGTAGCAGTTGCATTACAGAAATGGGGTAGTTTGTCATGTTAGTCATATATTTGTAAAAGTTAGTGGTTTAATTAAAGGCCATCACGATTGCGTTGGTTGTTGCTAAGGCGCCGATGGGAATGCTACCATTCATTATTTTATCAAAATAGAAAAAAACAGGGCAACGACCGTTAAGATCGTTGCCCTGTTTTTAAGAATTAGATGAGGAAATAGCCGAATACCCCTAATATGATTAAGAATAAGAAGTTCATGCCAGTGAAAACGACGAGGAACTTACCAAGGTCTTTGCCCCAGCCTTTCTTGAAACGTTTGTAAGCAATCAAGTTGGCTAACGAGGCAAACATCGTGCCGACCCCACCGATATTAATAGCTAAGAACATTGCGTGACTGTGGTTGGTAAAACTTGAGAGTAGAATTTCAGTTGGGACATTGGCAATCAATTGACAACTGATCAATCCAGTAATGTACGTTTGTTTAGCAGTGCCCACAATTGAACGCATAAATGTGGCAATTGTCGGGATATGGCTCAAATTCCCAACAGCAATGAAGAAACAGAAGAATGTCAGTAACAAGCCATAATCGACTGTTTTGAATAATTTCGGATCAAACGCTAAAATGGCAATGATGACCAGAATGGGTGTCACCCATAATGGAATTAGTGAGAATACTGCGAGAAAAACGACAACCGTTAATGGTACGAAATACCAAAGCGGACCTTTCTCAACTTCAACAGGATGTAATCCATGAAGCTTAATTGGTTCCTTTGGAAAAAGGAAGGTCATAGCAGTCAGCATAATGACGCTGACAATTAAGACGGGAATTGAATATGCGAAGAAATGTTTAATCGTCATATGGTAAAACGAAACGAGGAAAATATTATGTGGACTGCCAAATGGAGTCAAAGAAGAACCAAGGTTGGCTGAAATAGTGATTAAAGTCACTGGTAAAATTGGTGAAAATTCAAGTTGTCGTGCAATTAAGATGAATAATGGAACAAAGGTTAGGACCGTCATATCATTGGTCAGGAACATTGCACCGACAAATGTTAGGGCTAATAACATCTGCATTAATGCCCGTTTTGAATGACTTTTGATGATTAATTCGCGGGCGAAGTAATCCAACACGTGTAGACGTTGATAGACCTGAACAAGTGTCATAATACAAAAGACACTGACGATTACGTGGAAATTAACGTAACTAAGTTGTGGTCGATTGAAAAATGAGGTGACGATGGCCGCTAAAGTTGCAGCTAAAAGTAGTTTGTCATCTAAGAAAAAATCTCGAATGTTCAAAACAATGTTTTTCATATAAATTCAATTATCCTTCTTAATATTGTTATATATTTTCAAAAAGCACTACTTCAATTTTAGACTGTTTACGGAGATAAAAACAGAAGAAGTTACAATATATACACAATTTTTACAATCGCGTGGATCCCTTTTTTAGTAAACTGGGTTGACTGTTTGGTGATTTTTATTGGCTTTTAGCGGCAAGCGAGGTGATTTTAGTGCGTATCCTGGACGGTATTAGGTATAATATAGGTAGTTCATAAGCACTTATTAAGATTAAGAAGGTGAAACAGATGAAAGATGCGCCAAGACATACAGTTATCTTAGGATTTGTGGCAATGGTGATTGCATTTATCTGTGGAATGTTAGTGTTGAATCCGATTTTGAAACTCAATTTATGGGTTTCAATTCTGATCAGTTTCTTTTTAGGCGGGTACGTGGGATTTAATGCTTTCTATAGTACGTATTTGACAGAGATGATTAAAGCCGAAGTAGCAAAACAAGGGCTCACAAGTCAGAATTTAGCAATACTGATGGAAGGGCGTGCTAAGGACTACCCAATAGTCCGTGGCGAATTACGGCTAATCATTCCTCGCCGTAAACGGGCGCAGTTGTTGGCTAAGTTGCGTGAGCGGGTTAGTTAAGGTTTTTGCATGAACGAGTGTTCTGTGTTAGGATAAGACTAACTTACTGAAAGGTGCGATTACATGTTAATTGAACGACCACTGATTATGAAGCTTCGCTCTGTACATTTGAAGATGACGCATCGTGCAGAGCCTAATATTGATTAAAAGTCATCTATAGGGCACTGCTAGATTTAACGCCTGGTGACAGTGGTTTATTTGGGTAGTGACCATAGATGAAGTGGTCGATAGTCAATGATTGTAATCATGACAGAGGTAGCGGATGCTACCTCTGTTTTTTATTTGGAAAGAAAGTAGGAATCAACAATGAGTATTTTAAAAGTCGAAGGCTTAACGCAGCAGTTTTTAGATAAACAACTGTATGACGACGCAGGGTTTCAAGTTAATAAGGGTGAGCATATGGGAATTACTGGTCAAAACGGGGTTGGTAAGAGTACCTTAATTAACATTTTAACGGGGGCCATTCTACCAGATGCGGGTAAGGTGACGTGGCAAAAGAACCTCAAGATTGGTTACCTCGATCAGTATGCACAGTTAGCCCCAGGGTTATCAATCTTCGAATTTTTGAAGACGGCGTTTGCTGATTTATATGCTAAGGAACAATTAATGAGCCAGTACTATGCTGACTACGCGGAGCGTCTAGATGACCAATTACTTGAAAAAGCCGGTGTGATTCAAGAACTCCTTGAAGCTAAAAACTTCTATGATATTGATACGCGCGTGATGCAAGTAGCAACTGGTTTGGGGATTGATGCATTAGGGATGGACCATGATGTAGCGCAACTAAGTGGGGGCCAACGTTCGAAGATTATTTTAGCGAAACTACTATTAGAAGAACCCGATATGTTATTACTAGATGAACCAACTAACTATTTAGATACGAACCATATTGATTGGCTAAGTGATTATCTTAACCATTTCGAAGGTGCCTTTATCACAATCTCCCATGATTATGATTTCTTGGAACGCGTGACAACCTGCATTGCCGATATCGAGTTCGGTAAGATTACCAAGTATACAGGAACTTTGCAACAAGCCTTCCGGCAAAAAGAAGAGAATAAGGCAAGTTATCTAAAGGCCTATGAGAATCAACAAAAGAAGATTGAAAAAACGAAGGCCTATATCCGCAAGTATAAAGCCGGTTCGCGCTCAACAATTGCCAAGAGTCGTGAGAAGCAATTGGCGCATATGGATGTTTTGACTCCACCAAGTAATCGGGTGAAAGCCAACTTCCGCTTTCCGTATCATGCAACAGCTAGTCAGATTCTATTGACGACCAATGATTTGGAGATTGGTTATGATCGCGCGTTACTACCGGCATTGAATTTCTCAATCGGTCGTGAACAAAAGGTAGTTTTGAAAGGCTTTAATGGGATTGGAAAATCAACGCTGATTAAAACCATCATTAAAGAAATTCCGGCCATCAGTGGCGATTTTGAAGTTGCAAGTACGGTGCGGTTTGGTTATTTTAAGCAAGATTTGAAGTGGCCGAATAATATGGCAACACCATTACAATATCTGCAAGGCGAATACCCCGATCAAAAGCAAAAAGAACTACGCCAAGTTTTATCGCGAACAGGATTAACAGCTGAAGAGGCGATGAAGCCTTTAAAACAACTCAGCGGTGGTGAACAATCGAAAGTGAAGATTGCAGAACTACTATTAACATCAAGCAACTTTCTTCTATTAGATGAACCAACGAACCATTTGGATGATGATACGAAGAGTGCGCTCAGAAAAGCAATTCAGGAATTTGAGGGCGGGGTTCTGCTAGTAACCCATGAAGAGGACTTCTATCAAGGCGACTGGATTGACAAGATTTTGGATGTTGAATCACTCATTAAACAATAGGAATCGCTAGAAGCTTTGGGGGTTATTGATAACGACGGAACGTTATTGATAACTTTTCAAAGCTTTTTAAATAAAATGCTTGACCGTACCTGTTAATCTTGGTAATATATAAAAGTTGTCGCGACAAGAAATGAATGGCTGATTACCTAGCAATTCAAAATAATAAAGTTTAAAAAAGGCTTGTTATTTAATTCTGTGCATGATAACATATAATACGTTG
>NZ_AYZB01000020.1 GCF_001436415.1 Latilactobacillus graminis DSM 20719 | reverse complement strand
ATCTCAGGAACTGAAAAATTATCAGTGTCTAAAAAGCTATAAACTTTTAATTCTGGTGCGGTTGACATACTATCTGTCACCTCAACCTTAAAAGTACTCGTCACTCTGTTTCCGGGTTTCACATAGTTCGCATCATACGTGACCTTCACAAGACTCTGGCCAGTTCCTTTATAATTAGCGGTTACCAGCGAGCTGGTTGTCTCATTTTCTAATTGATCAGTACTATATTGAACGCCTTTAGGTAACAAGACATAACTCGTTGTGGTACCAGTGATATCATTTTTGGAAGTTTCAGTATTCTCAACATTCGTTGTCACAGTATTAGGACCAACTTCGACAACTTTTGAACCATCACTACGAGTTGTTAATTGATCAAATTGAACCCCGGTTTTGACAACTCGATTGATTCCTTCGACTGGTTTAACAATATTAGCGCCTTGTGGTCCAGATACTTTTGACCATGCACTATATTTATGATTCCAGTCATATTCACTGCCCTGCCAAGTAGCATAACCAGCTGCAGTACTACCTCTAAAATTAATATACATACTATTTTGGACGTGCCCGACATAACCTTTGTCTGGAGTCATTTGAAATTTCAATCGGTCTGTATTAGACATCCCGGCTGGTGCCCAGTTATCCAAGTAGGAAAGGTCATTATCGTCGGCATAGTTAGCTCCGGTACCCCCGGAAACATCTGCTTCATAATACTTAGGTAATCCGTTTTCATCACCAGTAGCAGTATAAGTCTTACCATCCCAACTACGTTTCATTTCTGTCCCTTTAGCCGGATGGAAATGCAACATAACTTCCTTGACATGTTTGCCAGCAGGAATATTCAAATCTTTAGCCGTTAACCACTTTCCAAGTGGGACATCAGCCATTAGCGTATGCCAGTTATCCCGATGAGCTGCTTCGTACTTAACAGTTTCATTTGTATCCGGATTAGTAACTTTCCCGTCACTATCGGGATCAGTTGTTGGTGTATCGTCGTCATCCTCAGCATAGCGCACATTAAATGAATAATGCGGCTGATTCTTTAAGGGAATATTTGAACCACCTAACTTATTGCTAGGATGGAAGGCAAAATTCCCCGTATAAAACCGTTTAATATTTAGATGTGGATCAACTTTGTAATGAATTGTATAGGCAATAAAGTCGGAATCCCCTGAGGTTGCCCATAATGATCCTGGCTGTACACCAAACCCTAATGTTGCATCATCATTAACCGAGATGTCTGGAAATTGACTCGTATCACCAAGGGCACCATAAGCGTCGACCGGTCCAAAATGAGGTGAAGTGAATCCCCCGGATCCAACATTCGGCGGTAAGGTCGTCGGATCAGATTGTGAAATCGTGATTTGACCATCAACTGCAGCTGGACTGAAAAGCTCACCATCATTAAAAGTAGCTGATACATCGCGTAACGTATTCTTAGCCTGTTTAAAAACGTTCTTTGGATCATCTTTTACTTTAAGGATTAAACTTAAATCTTGATTAAAGAAATCCTGATTCTTTTCTTGTTCACTAATAGAAGGTGCTGTAAAACTCCAAGTAAGGGTCTTACCATCATTCGAAATTGTTGGTTGTGGCGCACTTTTATCGGCCATACTCGTGTAACTTAAAGTTGGATCAATATCGTAGGTCGCTTTAATTGGCGTGCCTGGTTTCAAGAAAACGGAACCTTCAATCTTTTTAGGGGCACCGATGCCGACATTCCACAATATTTCATCACCAATAGCTGGGTTATCATGCGTATCATCACTTGCTGATTTATAAATTGATTTAAATTTATTGATTAATGAAAGGTTTTTAGTCGCTAGTATATTAACTGCTCCATCGGTTATCGTTGTAACTTTCCCCTTATCGCTGTCGGCGGCTAATTGTCCCTTAACTTGTAACTGTTGATTATTTGTAAAGGCCCCATTAACGGTACCTAACCGTAATTTTACTTTAGCAACCGAGCCAGTTGGCAATTGACTAAACTGATAAACCAATGTGTTGGTTGTTTGGTCAAACGTCGGTGCTATTCCGTTAATTTTTAGACTTTCTAACGGTTGTGTGAAAGTCACATATGCACTAAGCGGTAATGTAATTTTCAAAGTAACGTTCGTTAATTTCGTTACCGCACCAGTTGCTTTAAGATTAATGTTGAAGTTAACATCTTGACCAGCATCAACATTTTTATTTTGAGGATCAATTGTAAAATCCCCTTGAAAATTCCCCGTTGGAAAACTTTGGATCTGTTTATCGTCACTACTATCAATGGCCAACGCCGGTGTAATCCCGACGACCAATTGACTCGTTAGTAACAATGCACTAATGATCCCAACAAATCGTTTATTCAATGTAGTTTCCTCCCAAAAAAATAACATTAATAACGCCCTTGATTAATATGCAAACTTATTAACCTACTACATCATATCACTAATTCTAAAAACTGCAATTATTTTTATTTATATATGACAAATTAATAATACTAATTATTAGAATCTCCCCCATACTTTTGCAACTAATCTAAGTTATGAAAATAAGTCACAGTCACTAGCTAATAAATGAAAAATGCGTCTAAGGATTAAAAAATTATCTTATAGGCCTTTTTTAAGAATAAATACGCTTGTTTTCTGTCGTTCACTAAACGATTTAATCATTAAGTAGCAACCGTTCTAATTTTATGAAAACATGCAATTTTTGAATGAAAATATGCCGATCAATGATTGTCAATATTTTGAAGATAATCGTTATTTATGAGATTAATAAAATTTTATGACGCTATTTTTTTTGAAATTTACACCAAAATTTCACAAAGTAATTAATTTGATGGATATCAGAATTCACTCGCTAATGCTCTTCAAAAATAGTTTTCGCTGATACTTCTAAAAATAAAGATTCTTGACAGAAGTTAAATAAAGGACTAACTTATTAAAAGTAAGTAAAAGTATAGGAGATATGTTATGACAAAGATGAGAGCAGGAAGAGCATTAGCAAAAGTTTTAGCAAGTTGGGATATTGATCATATTTATGGAATTACCGCTGATTCAATTAACAACACGGTCGACGGACTATATCAAGAACGTGACGCAATTAAGTATATTCAAGTCCGGCATGAAGAAGTCGGTGCGCTAGCAGCTTCAGCAGACGCTAAGTTAACTGGCAAAATTGGAGTTAGCTTTGGATCAGCTGGTCCTGGGGCCACCCACCTATTCAATGGCCTCTATGATGCAAAAATGGACCATGCACCGGTCCTTGCCATTGTCGGTCAATCAAGCACTGATGTAATGAATACAAACTTTTTCCAAGAAATGAACCAAGACCCCATGTTTATCGATGTTGCGGTTTTCCATAAACAAGTTGTCAGTGCCGAACAAATTCCTTATGTAATTGATGAAGCCATTCGCGCAGCCTATACCCATAAGGGCCCCGCTGTCGTTATCATTCCAGATAATTTATCCGGAACAGAAATTGATTACAAACCTTTTAAAACGGCTAAAATTTATCGCAATCAAGTAGCCATTAAGATTAGTGATGCCGCAATTGATGAATCTGTCGAATTATTAAAAGCTGCTAAACATCCCGTCCTCTGGATTGGTAAAGGGGCCGCTGGGCAAAGAGACTTAGTTATGGAATTATCTGAAAAATATCAACTACCAGTCGTTTCGACAGTCCCCGGAACTGGTATTATGCCAACTAATCACCCGAACTTTATGGGCTCTATGGGTCGCTTAGGAACCAAACCCGCATTCGAAGTTGCTCAAGGTGCCGATTTAATTCTATTCATTGGAGCTAACTTCCCGTTTGCTCGCTTCTGGCCAGAAGGAGTTAAAGTTTTACAAGTTAATAATAAAGCTGAAGATTTAGGCAAACAACATGATGCCGATTTAACGATTCTTGCAAATACTAAAGATTTCTTAGAAGCAATATTAGCGCGTCAAATTGAAATGCCTACCAGTTTATGGTTAAAAGCGGCTCAATTAGATAAAGAAAACTGGAACAATTGGTTGCACGGCTTAGCACAAGATGATCGTCAAGGTTTAAGAGCCGAAAGTGTAATCGAAGCCATTAAAGCCCACTCTAAAGACGATACTGTATTTGGCCTAGACGTTGGGAACAATACTGAATGGGCTGTTCGTCAAATCCCTATGGATAAACAACAAAAACTGACTCTTTCTGGTTGGTTTGCAACGATGGGCTATGGTTTACCAGCCGGGTTAGCGGGTAAATTAAGTTATCCCGATCGCCAAGTTTATAGCATCTCTGGTGATGGTGGTTATTCAATGGTAATGCAAGATTTACTCACCGAAGTTAAGTACCAACTACCTGTAATCAACGTCGTTCTAGAAAACAAATCACTCGGTTTCATTCAACATGAAAAGCTGGTAGCCAATCAGGCGCCTTATGGAATTGATTTAGTAGGCGCTGACTGGGCACACATTGCGCAAGACATGGGCGCAATTGGCTTAACAGCTACTGATCTTCCATCATTAAAAACCGCCTTTGAAACAATCGAATCCCTAGAAGCTAATGGGAATACAAAACCAATTGTCTTGGATGCCAAGATTAGAAATGTTGATCCCGTTGATACTGGGTTTATGCCACTAGATCCGCATCAATTTGACCAAGAAACAATCGAAAACTTCCGCAAGACTTATGAGTTAGGCGACCAGCCTGCATTAAGTAGTTTATTAGACAACTTAAAGTAGCAATCCCGCCCACACGGTCCAACTAACCTAATTCAAAATTAATGTACGCTTAAAAGCGCTAACGGCCTTGATTATAAGCCGCTAGCGCTTTTTTAATTACCATGCTGTTGTGATTTTTTACTCCTATAGCAAGCAATTTATTTAGGTCGTTCAATAATTATTGATTATTGAATTTGATGGTATTAATAAAAAAATACTCAAATTCAATATCCATTGCTTTATAATAAAGAAAATAGCTAGATTATTTTTCTAATCGTATTAATTTAAATAAAGACCTAAGAGGAATCCTTACTATGAACACTATTTTAACTAAGCGCGTTTCACTAATTGAATTATTTTATGATCTTGTATTTGTTTATATGATTTCGCGCGCAATCACCCTTATCCACCATCTCCATCACGGGATTATTAGTCCCATAAATCTCGCAATTTTTGTTTTAGTGATGGTTGTCTTTATTAATTCATGGATGGTTCAAATGGTCTTTACTAATCGCTATGGTGAATCATCGTGGACCAATACCACATTTTCTTTTATTGATATGGCAATTATCCTTTATATGTCGAATGCTTTTGATCATCGTTTGGTAACATTTTTTATTGCGGCTGGACTACTTTCACTAACACTCTGTCTTCAATATATTATTGTGTATTTTCAATCAACAAAAAAGATTGATCGCCAAATTTCAAAATCATTTGCAATCATTCTCGGATTACGGACAATTACTCTTTTAATTGGTGGTATTCTGGGTAATTTCACAGGAACTATCATCGCATTAACTGGGATTATTATTGGTTGGATTCTTCCGGCTTTTACTGGTAAGTACACCCGGCGTCACCCAATCATCTTCGCTCATCTCCTAGAACGACTGACTGCGCTAATTATTTTGATGTTCGGCGAGACAATTGTGGGGATTGCCGATTATTTCACGCAGGACAATTTTACAATCTACTCCCTCCTCATCTTCATCAGTGTTGTTAGTCTATTTTTCACTTATATTGTTGAATTTGACCACATGATTGACGAAAGCCAGAATAAACAAACGGGAAATCTGATTATTTATCTTCATTATTTTATTCTATTTGGGATCAGTTTTTTCACTGTGGCGCTCAAATTTATCAGTGAAGAAACGGCTCAACCATTTTTTGCGATTACTTGTCTTTATGGCGGTGTTGTCTTATTCTACATTGGTCTTTCAATTGCTAATCAGTACAATCAAATAATTGCCAATAAAGGTGTCGTAGTAACCTTTATTCTTACAACTCTACTTGGTTATCTCACATCTTTATGTTGGCAAATTTTTCCAGTATTTGTTATTTCCATTACTTCGGTCACAATTATCAATGTGACTTGCTTAACTAGCTTTATGCTGAAAAAGAGACTTTAATAAAAAGTGAGATAGAAAGCTTTCTATACATGACGTCGGGATTCCGACAGAAAATATGCAGTGGCTTCATTTTTCAGAAGTAAATCGAATAAGTGATGAAGGAAGAAAAGATTTCCTAAAGCGGTGATTATCTGAATGCCATTTTTAAGTTTACCCGGCGCAAATTTTAATTTTTAGCTAGGATAGCAAAACGTCCCATCGCCGCAAAAAAGCTCGCCTAATGATATAGGCGGGCTTTTTCACTTGGTTTTATTTAAGCTGATACGTGTATTTATTTTTCAGATTGTGACCAATTACAAGTGTCATTGTTTTTTGATCTAGATTATAAACTGAACTCCATTGTGTTTCCATTTGATTCTTGGCATTTTTTTCCATGTGAACTTCTTGTAAGAGTGACATCGCTTGTGCTGTAGAAAGCGTATTGTCCTTTTGCTTTAACCGGTTTTTAACCTTTGCATATCGATCCTGTCCATTGCCTTCCATATACTGTGCTCCAGGCGAAAGATAAAAATTAGTCGCAACTTGTGGTTGTTTCTTAGAAGATAAGATTTTTAAATGATTATCAACATATTCAACAACTGCACTATGCCCCTGTTTATCTGCAATTTGGAAGTGATAGGCCGTGTTGGCCGAACTATGCATATCATATTTTTCTAATAACTTAATGGCCTCATTAACACTACTTGCACGGTCTAAAACCATCCTAATCGCAATCGTCGTTGTAATATCCGTTTTATTAGTTTGTTGATTGGTTGGTTTATCTGGAAGTCTTAAGACGGCGATGCTCACTCCCTTTTCGTTCATCCCATCTAGCGGAATGTATGGAGCAACTAACAACATGACTTTTTTAGATAATTTAGCGATATTGCCATCTTTTACACCAATAATCCCAGGGTTAACCATTGAGATACTTTTGTAACCATTCTTAGGGTGGGTTTTAACAACCATGATTGGATCTTTAGTTAAATCAAAATTTCTAGCAAATAAATGGTCACCTGCCTTGGTTTCGACATTAAAGGTTGTACAACCTAAATTGGGCACCTTAATTTTGATAGGGATCCCTTTTAATAGCTTTTTAGTTGCAAATTGAGCGAGCTCGGCATCACTTGAAACACCATTTTCTAGTAATTCATCTAACCCATAATCGCCAGCATAATCCATTTTATAGAATGGATAATTATTAACCTTTTCAATCTGGGTCAAGGTCTTTAATTCGTTTCGAAATGTAAACAGAAAAATACAGACTAAAGCCACAATAATAATCCCGACTACTCTTAATATTTTCTTCACTTGCTTGTCCTCCATCAATTACTCAAAATATTCTAACTTCCTATCGTCTATCATTATACTATAAAAAGCAAAATTTTAATCCATATATTGAGAATAATAAACGACCAAAACAAATTGGCGACTGAGTCATCGTGATACCAAACTTTTGCTTATATTACTGCTTGGAAAATTTATTATTGTCGCTTCTATGTCAACGTAAATGCTAAAAAGGCAGCTACAACCCGCTATTGAAAAACTACAAATTTATACGGATTAAATTTGTAGTTTACCCCATAATAAAAAAACATCTCACTTTTAAGATTAATAATCCTAAATCTTAAAAGTGAGATGTTTTTTTATTATGTTTCATATCATAGCTCAGTGCCAAAATAGTTGCCTTTTTCGTATGAATTAGCCGATTCTTTTTTATAAGTAATATGGATTCCGCCATCTGCTAATTCTTTTATCGTATTGAATTTGAAAGTGTCGTCCATATATTCTCCAAATGTATCAAATATTGATTTTTTTTGTGAATTTCCATTCACATGTGGTGCAACAACCAATGAAATTTCATCCACTAAATGTGCGCGTAAAAACGCTCCATTAATTACAGCGCCCCCACAAACTGCCAACTGTTCAATCTTAAAATATTTTTTTAATTTAATCAAAACATCAAGCAAATCATATTCAGTTTTTCCACTTACAATATATGGAATATTCATTGAACGCAAAAATGCTAAATATTCTTTACTAGCTTGTTGAGTAACTATTTCTACTGCATGCATTTTGTGTCCATTATATTCAAAATAGTTTCTTTCCCAAGCACATTTACCTTTTCGATCAAATGAAATTGCCCACGTATCAGATTGGATATTAGGTATCCAATCTTCATATTCGATATCTTTTCCAGCGAATTGACTTAAGTCTAAATTCCCTTGAGCAGCATACATTTGAATCGTTTCTCGGCCATTGGCATCTGCATTACTAAGCTCAAATAATTCATCAGAATAATAATTGCCTGACACTAAACTACTGTGGGGACCATCAATCTTTCCATCAATGGATGTATACATGTGCACAATCACTTGACTGCGGTCCATTATTTAAAAACTGCTTTCGCCAAATTAAAGGCGGACCAGGCTTTAGGCCAACCGACATAGAATGCTAAATGAGTAATCATTTCACTGATTTCATCTTTGGTAATGCCATTTTCTTGACCAATTTTTAAATGGGCCGGTAATTGTTCAAGATTGCCCCCAGAAATTAATGCTGAAATTGTAATCATACTGCGATCATGAGCTGACAATTGCTCTTCTCTTGACCATACTTGTCCAAATAATACATCATCATTTAATTCAGCAAATTTAGGGGCAAACTCACCTAAATTATCTCTACCGGCTGTTTGTTTTTTTACCATAACTAGGCCTCCAAATTATTATAAATTTCATCAGATACTGGTGCTAACCATTCTGGTGTGCCAGCTGTGATGGCAACGTGTGTAAACCAGCTATCCTTTGTAGCCCCATGCCAATGTTTAACACCATCATGGGTCACAACAACATCCCCAGCTTTTAAAAATTGAGCTGGTTGCCCTTCTTCTTGATACCAACCATTGCCACCTGTAACTAACAGGATTTGATAGCCATCATGATGAATGTGCCAATTATTGCGACAGCCTGGTTCAAAAGTGACGTTGCCAACGCCAACATTAACCGCTGGATCATTGACTAGTCCTTGTAAGTAACTTTGACCGACAAAATATTGTGCATAGGCATCATTTTTTTCTCCAATTGGAAAAATTACGCCATTTTTAATTGCTTCGTTTTTCATAATTTAACTCCTTAAATTTTTATAATAAAACTTCAAATGATTAACTCTTTGAATAATTCATACTATATTACTTAGAGCACACTCTAAGTCAACATTATTATTATAAAAAATAGAACTTATTTATTTTCTAATTCGCGTAACTCATTTTCAGCTTCTTTCATATGATCATCATAATGTTCTAACTTATAATTCAGATGATTGATCGCAAACTGAATATCATCACGTCGCTCTTCCATATCAGCTACTTGCTCACGTAAAATTGCTTTTTGTTTAGCAGTATTATCTTCTGTGTCATCCACTAAATCTACATACTGTTTCAAGGCTTTAATAGACATTCCTGCTGATCGCATGTGCTTTGCAAACGTAATCCGCCGAATAATTCTCTCGTCGATTTCCCGATTACCAGAGTCATTTCGGTCAATAATTGGGATTAGTCCCTCTTTTTCATAATAACGAATCGTATCTGTTGAAACACCCGTTAACTGACTTGCTTCACTTACTTTCATAGCTATCTCCGATTTTAATAAACTGGTCGATTTTGATTTTTTGTATCTGGATCCGCAATTCCGACACTGTCGTGATTCAAAAATTCTGGCTTGGTAATAATTTTAACGACAACATCTGCGATACTCTTTCTAGATCCTGAAACGCCGACGTAGGCTTCATTTTTGTGTGTCATTTCATACTTAACTTCACGATCATTTAACCAGGGTAAACGTAGCGTTGTGTAATCCAATCCCGATTCTTCCAAAATTTCGTCAGAACGCAATGCTGATGATAAACCACTCCCAATTTGTGCTTCATTCCATGCGCCAAATTCACCTGGGACCTCTCCGTAAATCCCTAAAACGTTGGTATAAATTATTCGATTAACATTATTTTCTTTCATTGCAGTAACAATATTTTGAGTTTGATGATTATCACGCGTATGATCGACTACTCCAACAAAAACTATATCTTGATTGCTTACAGCTCGTTTAATATCACTAGCACTATCCAAATCACCTTCGATAAGCGTAACGCGTGGATTATTAGCAAGATTACTTAAACGACTCTTGTCTCTTAAAAAAAGAGTTAATTCAACATCTTCAAATTCTTTTTCAGTTAACAACCGATCCTCAACTAAACGAGAAATTTGTCCATTAGCAGCTATAATTAATACTTTTTTGGTCATCATTATCCTTCTTCCTTTATTAACTCCATTAAATACCCTGGAGTACACTCCAAGTCAAATTTTATTTACTATTTTTTACTGATTTATTCATCAAAAGTAAAATTAAAAATCCCACAATCAAAAAGCCACAAATAAAGGCCATTACGATTTGATAATATTGCGTCATATTTGCAATATTTGCGCTAAATATTACTACTATCGATAGACCAACCGGTCCCCCTATTGATGGACAACATTCGTCATCCCAGATGCAGCACCAGCTTCTTTGGCACTCACATCAGTAATTCCGGCGGCCGTCAAAGGCGCTAATAACCATCCTTGACCCAATCCAGTTAAAATCATTGGCAAGCCCATAGTTAATAAGTAACCTGACTTAGGATCAATAAACAAAGAAATAACCATACCTAATAATAAAATTCCTTGTCCGAGTAACATCACTTTATTATTGCCAAATTTATTAGTTATTCTAGGGAGGTATAGAGCGGCAATAAAATTAATAATCGTCAATGGTAAAAATCCCATCCCTGATTGCAATGGTGTGAAGTGATACATTGTCTGCATAATTTGCGGCAAGATGAACCAATATGTTAGCATCGCCATCATAAATAAAAACCTAACAATATAAGATCCTGTTCGAATTTTATTATTAAATAAGGTCATAGGAATTAATGCATACGCTAATTTCCTTTCGTAATATACAAAATATGCAGCTATTAAAAGTGAAATCAGAATTAAAAGTAAATTATTGCTAGTAATTCCATAAACAAACAGCGCTGCCATAATAACTGATAATACTGCTCCCATATAATCAATTTTTTGTTTAGTCGTACCTGTATTTTTAACTTTCCATAAGGTGAGTATTAATAAGAAGAATGCAAAAGGAACGTTCACTAAAAAGCCTGCTCGCCAAGATATCGTACTGGTTAGCCAACCCCCTAAAAGTAAGCCTACACTTGACCCGATCCCAGCCGTAGCGCCGTAATAAGCAATTGCTCTAGTACGCATCTGTCCGTCATAATAATCCATCAATAAGGCTAGTGACGTTGGCGCAATAATTGCTGAACCAATCCCTTGTACGGCTCGAAAACTGATCATCATCATTGGTGAATCAGCCACACCAATCATCATGCTAGCAAAGCCAAAAATAAATAGACCAATCACAAATATCATTTTGCGACCAATTAAATCACCTAATCGGCCGGCTAATAGTAAGCAACTCCCAAAGGTAATCGTGTAGGCATTCGAGACCCAAGATAATGTGACTGGATTCATTTTTAAATCGCTTGCTATTTTCACTGTACTGGTAAAGATAATTGAATTATCCATTAATATCAAAAAATAGGAAAATAAAATAACAAATAATACAACGCCAAATTTCGTTTCTTTTTTCAAAGTTTCAACCTTCTCTTCTAAATTAAATTCAATCGTTTTGTTTTGCCTACAAATCGACGCTTGTCAGGGTCATAACGAAACCCATCTTCAATTTTTAAATCGGATCCTTTAGTTAAATGCCGCATGACGGTCACTGAATCTTCAATCCCACTACTCATACTTGTTGTGAATGGCACAATTATTTTTCCTTTTAATTCATCATCATTCAATACAGTATGGATAATCATTGGGGGTTGTTGCCACCATGTCGGAAAACCCAGAAAGATTAAATCATACCCCTCTAAAGAGGGTAATACCACCTTTAATTCAGGCTCAATCTGATGATCAAGTTGTTGTTTCCCAACTGCGGTATAATCTTCATAATGCGTTGGATATGGTATTTTAGGCTTGATTTCAAATAATTCGCCAGCTGTTAAATTTTGTAATTCTTGCGCAGCCTGCCGCGTCGCCCCACTCATCGAAAAATACATAATGATCCTTTTAGTCATCGCTATTTCCTCCTGAAACTTGCTTTGTAAATTGAACTATAGACCTTGGAGTACACTCCAAAGCAAGTTTTTTATAAGGAAAATTAAAAAGTAAGGGCTTGATTCCAAATAAAATTTGGAATCAAGCCCTTACTTTTTGTTTAGCTGCTATTAAAATCGAAGATCAAGCCTTTGATTGGTCTTTTTTGGGTGCATCTTGTTTAGCTGCCCACTCTTTCTTCGTTAATAAGTCAGCGACATTCATTTTGATCTTGGTGACATTCAAGCCCGTCATTTGATGGACCGCCTTTGCAATCCGTTCCGTTGCCTGTGCAAAAATAGTGGGTGCTGACTGACCATATTCCAAGATTGCATCCAGCTCAATAGTTACATCTTGGTTATCAATATCGGCATCGACGCCTTTAGTTAAATCCGTTTGATCTCTGAAACGGTCAGTCAACTGATGCATCATGCCTCCTGACAATTCTAAAACACCATCAATGTCATGCACCGTTTGACCAGCAATTTTCTCAATTACACTATCAGAAAAATTCAATTCTTGTTCAATTGAATCAGTATGTTGGGCCACTGGTTTGTTTGCTTTATCCATGATCTTGACCATCCTTTGTTAATATTTTATTGAACCCGTTTTTCAGAATCATTTTTCTGTGGATTACTAGCCTGTTGTTGCCATTCCTTTTTAGTCATGATATCACTGACATGACTATTAACTTCAATTACGCTCAGACCAGTCATTGATTCTACCGCTTCAGTCACCGCTGTCGTTAATCGTTCAAAAATTTCGCGGGCATTCCGCCCGTATTCTAAAATCACTGTCATATCGATGGCAACTTGTTTTTCACCCACTTCTACGCTGATTCCTTTAGTCGGATCGCTGTCAGTTCTAAAACGATCAGCAATATCACTGAAGAAATTACCATTCATTGATAGTAACCCATCGATATTTTGGGCGGTTTTACCAGCTATTTTAGCAATAACTGCATCTTCAAAGGTTAGCTTACTGTTGAGCAGAACTTCATCTAAATGTGCTTGCGCTACCATTTTGGATCACCCCTTACTATTTATCTTGCCGTAATACACGGTTAACTTGTGATCTAAATCCTTCTAGATCTTCTTTAGAACCCGTTAAACTTGCTGCAATATAGCCCAATAATCCGGCAATGATGATTAAGATTAGGCTCATAAAACCCATCCCAATCCAAACGGCTGCCAGGATTGCCCCAGCAACAAAGCCCCAATAAGCACGTTTCATTTATCTCACCTCACATCACTTGACTAATTAATTGATGGTGAAAGTTTCACATTCACCGCTTTGATTGGCATCTCAAAGACTGTTTGAAGTGCTTGTTGCGCGGTTTCCTTAACCGCTTGCGCTTGTTGATCAATTTCGTTGTGATCGATAGTTAGTGCTTGAATATTGGCTGTTACCTTGGGTTGCCGACCAGTAAATCTAGCCTGAACCACGACATCCTTTAAGCGATGCTTTTCAATAATTGAGTGGGCAATTGTCTTTTCGACAGCTTTTCGCGAAAGTGCTAATTGTCCCTTATTTGTCTTGATGATCATTTGCCGTTTCTCGGGTGCACTAAATAGTGCCAATAACAGTAAGTATAAACAAATCAAGCCACTAATCAGGCCTAACCCAAGGCCTAAATTACCAACCCACTGTCCAGGCAGCCAACTAATATGCATAAAAGGCTGATCAGATTGTTGAAGCGGATAGATCAGCGCAATAAACCATGCCACCTGACATAAGCCTAATAAACTGGCGCAACTAATCACCACTTTAGTTAATTTATTCATGGTGTCCGCCCCTTTTAGATTAGGATTTTTTGCGTGTCATCAATAATGAAACAACGAAAACCACAATCACTGCCCCGATAATGGATGGAATTAATGCCATCCCGGCTAATTGCGGTCCCCAACTACCAAATAACGCTTGACCCAGCCAAGCTCCGACTAGTCCACCGATGATATTACCAATCCATCCCGCCGGTAAATCGCGGCTCGTCAAAGCCCCAGCAATAATTCCGATTAAAGCCCCAACAATTAAAACCCATAACCAATGCAACATAATAATCATCCTTTCATAATGCAGTTTTTAAATACCTAAAGACCTTGGTTCTTCCTCAATGTATCAAGTTCAACAAGCATTCGTAAACTAATCCGCTCATTCCAAATAGATCGCTCTCAACTGCTCAATATCGCTATGGGTTAGTCCTAATGCATGGCGGATAAAGCCTTGGGTTGAGCCATATTCCTGATCAATTAAGATTTCGGCAGCTTGGAGATAAGATTGATCAACACTCATCAGGGCGTGCATACTTTTTAGAAACCCACTTGAGGCATCCTTTTGCCGCAATGCCTTGATACGTGCGGCAACATGTTCCCGAGATGCAGTATTGGATAACAGATAATCATAGCGAATCGTCGCCGCAGGAACACCTAATACATTTAATAAATAATAAGCAGCCATCCCAGTTCGATCCTTACCACCGGTACAATGAAAAAGAAACGCCTGCTCTGGATGGGCTTCAGTTAATAATCGTTCAAAAAATTGCCGGTACTTTAAAATTGAATAGGGATCTTGCACCATATCCCGATAAACCTGCCGCATCTGTTGTTGTCCACCGAGTGGATTATTCGTGTACCGTTCATACAGTTCCACTTCAGTCGCCATACTTTGGGTCGCATCTTCTTTAAAAATTGGAATTGATTCATACGTGGCGGTCGCTATTTTTTTATCTGGGGCTTGCTTACGTTCCAACGGCGAACGAAAATCAACCACCTGCGTAATTGGATACCGGGCCAAAAGCATTAAATCATGTTTATCGAGCTGAGCTAAATGTCCCGTTCTAAATAAGCGCTGCTGTTTAATCCGACGACCGTCAAGCGTCTGATAATCGCCTAACTCACGGAAATTATAACCTTTTTTAATCGGCAATATGCGTGAAATCATTGGTGCAGCCTCCTCATTAATGACTTGGCGATCAAAGTGATCCCAGTGCTCTTTAGCCTCACTATAAAATATTCCTTTACCGAGGTGCAATGATTTGGCTTACAAAATAATTATCAATTCCATAATCATTTACCTTTACAAAGAGTTGTTGAACTTGCTTAAATCAATCTAAAGTATTGTGTCCATTTTTTGTCATTTCAGAAAGGATTGATAATCATGAAAACCGTTAATATCATGTTTGCCGCCGATGAAGCTTACGTTAATCCGTTATTAGTTGCGATGCAATCTGTGATTGAACACATTTCGCCGCTGACAATGATTAATTTTTTTATTCTCGATAATGCCCTCACTGTGCAGTCTCAAACTCGGATTCAAAGCATTACTGATGCGCCACATCATGTTGCGTTCATCCCCGTTGATCATCAACTATTCGCGCGCTTCCCCGAAAGTAACCACATTAATAAGACTGCCTATTACCGGATTTTAGCCCCGCAGTACTTACTGGATAAAGGCATTGAACGCGTCTTGTATTTAGATGCTGACGTCTTCGTCCAAGCCGATCTGACACCACTGTACGACACATCTTTAGGACAGCATATCGTTGGCGCTGTCATCGATCCAGGCCAAGCACTCACCTTACGTCGGCTCGGTATTAAACCACCATTATCAAATAACATCTATTTCAATTCTGGTGTCATGTTAATTGATACCGTTCGTTGGCAAGCAGCTGCAATAACTACCCGAACCTTCCAATTCATCAAGCAGCATACCGATCGCTTACAATTCCATGACCAAGATGCCTTGAATGCAACTCTCGTTGGACAGGTACAACTGCTAGCACCTAAGTGGAATGTACAAAATTCTTTAATCTTTAAAAGACATGCGCCGATTAATCCGACATATGCACAGTTATTTGATCAAGCAATTGAACAGCCAGCAATTGTCCATTTCACCACTCATGAAAAACCGTGGAACACTTTAAAAGCCCACCCTTTTTTAAACCAATATATGACACGCTTTAATCAGGTGCGTGACGCTCAGCACGATGCTATCAACATCGTATCGGCCACCAATTCTAAATTTGTCGAAACCCTAGCAATCTTGTACGCCTCGATTCTGAATCATAATGATTCTTTCAGGCGCTATGCATTTTATGTCATGGAAGATCACCTGACTGCTCGCGATAGAGCGGTTTTACAACAAGTTGTTGGGCATTTCGATGCTGATTTAACCTTCGTGACAGTCGATGAATCATGCTTAGCTAATACTGTTGAAAGCGACCGTATTTTGAAGACAGCTTACTACCGCATTTTAATTCCCAACGTCCTCCCGCAACTCGACCGCGCCTTATATATCGACTGTGATGCTCTATGCGTCACTAACTTAGCTCGCTTATGGGACATTGATTTGGGACAGTCGTTCCTAGCGGCGGTAGAAGATGCCGGCTTTCACCAGCGCCTTGAAAAAATGGCAATCACCTACCAAAGCCCGCGCTACTTTAACTCTGGTGTGATGTTGATGAATCTAAAGAAATGGCGTCAGCATCAGATTGTCGAACGCGTCCTCACATTTATTAATCAGCATCCCGAAAAATTACGTTTCCATGATCAAGATGCTTTAAATGCGATTTTACATGACCGTTGGATCCATCTTCACCCACAATGGAATGCACAAACTAATATTTTGATGCAGACCATCACGCCGCCAACTGAACAATTGAAAAAACAATTTGCTGAGACGCGACGTGCACCATCCCTTGTCCATTTTTGCGGGCATGAAAAACCATGGCAACCAACCTCAACACACCCATTTACCCCACAGTATCGCTACTATCGGCAGCGATTCCTAAGACCGAATACGCATTTAGTTGCCTTTGATCAAAGACGTTCGCGTCCTCAAGAAGGCTAACTAATAAAAGGGACCACAAAATTAATTTTGTGGTCCCTTTTATTAGCCGACTAGGCCAGCGTATATTTGATTGATATTCCATCGCATCATTGTATAGTAAGTATCACCGGTCTGCCCACTGGTAGCGAGAGAATCCGTAAAAATTTTCGCATAAATCGGCAACCCTGTTTCTTGGGCAACTTTTCCCATTGATTTCGGGGATACCGAACTTTCAATGAAAAGATTTCTAACATCGGCAGTCGCAATTTTATTGAGTACTGCTTGCATCTGCTCAGGGGTCCCTTGTGATTCGGTATTAATTTCCCAAATATATGTTGGGGTAACTTGATAGGCCTGCCCAAAATATTTAAACGCTCCTTCTGAAGTTACTAATACGCGTTGTTTAGTTGGTATACCAGCAAATTTGACTTGCGTTTGTCGGTGTAGTTGGCGTAATTGCGCACGATAACGATTCGCATTTTTCCGGTAAGCATCTGCATGCGCCGGATCCTTAGCTTGCAACACGGTCGTAATATTTTCAACATACTGAATCCCATTGGCTAAACTCAACCACGCATGTGGATCAGGTTCATTTTTATTCGTGGTTAAATGCTGAACCTCAATCCCCTTACTCGCAGCAAAGACATCTTTTTCAAACTGCTTATGGGCAATTTTCATCAACTTACTAAACCAACCATTACCCCCGGTTTCCAGGTTTAACCCATTATGGAAAATCACGTCCGCATCAGTCGCCTGTGCAATATCAGTAGGTTGCGGTTCATATTCATGCGGGTCCGTCCCGCGCTTAACAATACTGTAAAGTTCGATGTGTTCCTGACCAACATTATGCACCATATCTTCCAGAATCGAATTGGTCGTGACCACTCGTAATTTATGCTGTCGCCTAGTCTGAAATTGTCTTACTTGGGCACGATAGTCTAACAACCCATACACGCCTCCGACTAAGCATAAAACGCCCATCAAGGTGATTACCATTTTTTTCATTCTACTGACCTCCTTGGATGCCATTTAAGAAACCCTTGCTTGGGCGAGCAGATAAATGAAAACGCGAATAAGACTGCTGCTGCCAAAACAATTGCCGGGCCAGATGCCCAATTCAACGTATAGCTAAAGTACAGCCCGCTAATTGCCGCTAACGCACCAATTCCAGCAGCTAAAAAGAGCATCACCACTAACCGATCTGTCCATAAAAAGGCAGTTGCCGCCGGCGTAATCAACATCGCCACCACTAAAATGATCCCTACCGTCTGCAATGCCGATACCGTTACAAGCGTTAAAACCAACATTAAGCCATAATGTAGGACCTGTGTTTTTAAACCATACGTTTGCGCATAAGTTGTATCAAATGAAGTAATCAATAATTCTTTAAAGAAAAATGAAACAAATAGGATCACTAACCCAAGAACAATCGCAGTAGTCATAATATCTTGGTCACTCACAGCAAGAATATTACCGAATAAAATGTGATGCAAATTTGTAGCACTCTCCGCAAGTGAAATTAAGATAAACCCGAGCGCATAAAATGCACTAAAAACAACCCCAATTGAGGTATCCGTTTTAATTTTACTATGGGTTGCGACAAATCCAATTAAGAGTGCTGCTAAAATACCAAAGACTGAAGCCCCCAATAACACATTAATCCCTAACATATAGGCAATAGCAACCCCTGGTAAAACAGCGTGCGAAATCGCATCCCCCATCAATGACATACCGCGTAAAATAATAAAACTACCGACAATTCCTGACATTATCCCGACCATAACCGCTGTTAATAATGCACTTTGCAGAAATTCATAGCGCCCTAGTACACTGATAAAAACTGAGATACTAGTCATTTTGCCACCGCCTGATCATCAAATAAGACCGTCGATAAGTCAGCACTAAAGGCCTGCGTAATATTTTGGGCATTATAAACTTTTTTGACTGGCCCATAATCGACAACCCCGTGATTCATCACAACCAGATCATCAAAGTATTGTGAAACCTTATTCAAATCATGATGAATGACAATAATGGTCTTGCCTGCATCGCGCCACTGCTTCATAATGCCCATAATTGCAGTCTCACTTTGTAAGTCAATCCCCACGAATGGTTCATCTAAAATAATGATCGCTGCTTCCTGGACAATCGCCCGCGCAACAAAGACACGCTGTAACTGACCGCCTGATAGTTGGCCAATCTGTCGCTTTGAAAAAGCACTTAACCCAACTTGTTCGAGCGCCGCGAGACTGGCCTGCTTTGCTTTTTGCCCTGGATTATGAAAGACACCAAGCTGACCGTAAGTTCCCGTTAACACAACGTCAAAAACGTTGATTGGAAAATTTAAATCTAAATCTTTTCGCTGTTCAACATAAGCGATTTGCTTTTGAATTGTGTGAATTGGGCAATCTTGATATAAAACTGAACCTTGCCGGACCTTAATCAAACCCAAAATAGCCTTAATGAGTGTTGATTTGCCCGCGCCATTGGGGCCAATAATACCAGTAATCTTACCCGCATCAAAATGTACAGTAACATCAGTCAATACTGGTGAATCATCATAAGCAACAGTGAGGTTTTTAACCACTAACATAAAACGCCTCCATTCTTTTAGGTAAACCTAACTTATTCTTCTACAGCATACAAGAATTTACGCAAATTAACAAATATTTTAGCTTTGGCTAACTTTTATAATAATCTGTGAAACACCATTTCAACATGTTTCACGTAAAACATTTCCCCCAAAAAAGCGGTTTGCCAGCCATATTTAACTTTTAGCACACGATTTCCCCACAAAAAAACCGTCGTGATTAGTTTTAACCAATCACGACGGTTCACTGCACAATACAGTCCATCAAGCACGTACAATTTTCGATGATAACTTAGCTTTATTTAGAAGTACTGAACTTGTCACAACCGACAATGAACTAAGAGCCATCGCCAACCCAGCAAATTCAGGGCTTAAAATTAAGCCGAATGTATAAAAGACACCGGTTGCCACCGGAATCCCTAAGACATTATACACAAAAGCCCAGAAAAGATTTAATCTGATACGATTAAACGTTTTTTTGCTCAGTGCTAAAGCCAGATCAACATCGCGTAAATCATTTTTCACTAAGATAATTCCACCAGATTCAATTGCAATATCCGTTCCAGACCCCATAGCAATTCCAACATCAGCAGCAGTCAAAGCCGGTGCATCATTAATCCCATCACCGACAAAAGCCACTTTACCATGCGCTTTTAATTCAGCAACATGTGCTGCTTTATCACTTGGCAAAACATCGGCAATGACCTCATCAATCCCTACTTGATCAGCAATTGCTTGAGCAACATGTTGATTATCACCAGTTAACATCACTGTCTTCAAACCACGTGCTTTTAATGCCGCGATTGCTTCTTTAGAAGTTGTTTTTGGCGTATCTTGAATCGCAATTAAGCCGATAATTTCATTACCCAATCCGACAAATACAACCGTTTTAGCTTCATTTTGCAATCGGGTAATTTCAGCTTTTAGTTGTGAATTAATCTCAGAATCTGTCAATAAACGTTGATTCCCAACAAAGGCACGTTGCCCATTAACAACAGCTTCAACCCCGCGACCTTCAAGCGCTTTAAAATTAGTCACTTGGGGCACATTAATTTCTAAGGCTTGGGCTTGATCCAAAATGGCAGTGGCTAACGGATGTTCTGATGACGTTTCTAAGCCAGCAGCTAGTCCAATAATCTTGGCTTGATCGCCAATCACATCTGTTACTTTGGGCTTTCCGACAGTAATTGTCCCCGTTTTATCGAAGACAACCGTTTGAATATCATTAACTTCTTCCAAAACTTCACCGTTTTTAATTAGAATCCCCATTTTGGCACCACGACCAGTCCCAACCATTAAGGCCGTTGGTGTCGCTAAACCCAGCGCACATGGGCAGGCAATTACGACTACTGAGACCGCAAAAATCAACGCTTGCCCTAAAGCCGCACCTAAGAAAACATACCAAATCAAAAAAGTGGCAATTGCAATAATTAATACCACCGGTACAAAAACATCAGAAACTTTATCAGTTAAATTTTGAATCGGTGCATGACTATTCTGGGCTTTTTTAACCAAATCGACAATTTGCGCCAGCATCGTATCATTACCAACTTTTTCAGCTTCAAAGGTAAAAGTCCCTGTACTATTAATAGTTGAACCAATCACATGATCGCCAGCCTTTTTTTCAACTGGCATACTTTCTCCAGTGACCATAGACTCATCAATGGTTGAATTACCATCTGTAATAACCCCATCGACCGCAATTTTTTGCCCCGGTTTGACACGTAATAAGTCGCCTTTAACGACTTCTGTAATTGGCACTCGAATAACTTGACCATTACGAATCACCTCAGCCTCTTTAGCTTGCAAGTCGACTAATTTTTCAATGGCATTCGAAGCATTATGCCGCATTTTTTCTTCAAAAACTTGGCCTAATAGGACAAAAGTAATCACAAAAGCCGCACTCTCAAAGAAAACAGCTTGATGATTAAACATCGCATAAATACTGAAAAAATAAGCGGTTGCCGTTCCAATTGCCACTAACGTATCCATGTTCGAATGGTGCTTTTTAAATGAAGCAACAGCACTTTGAATAAAAGGACGCGCTGAAATCACCATCACAACCGTCGTCAAAATTAACATTGTCCATTGACCACCAGGTAACATCCATCCCGTAAGTGGCATTAAGAGCATTTCAAGCAACATCGGCAATGAAAAAATCAACGAGATCCAAAAGCGCGTAACAATTTTCATTTTTCAATGACCACCTTTCCATGGAACATATCCATGCCACAACTAAAATCAAATTCACCGACTTGATCAGTTGGAATATTCACCATTTGTGGTACTCCTAAAGTTAAATCTTTTTCAAAACCTAAACTGGTCGAATGTACCACATCTAAACAGCCTTGATCCGAAGTTCTCGTAAAGGTCAATTCGGCTGGTACCCCTTGTTTAAGGGTAATCATTTCTGGATTGTAACCACCCGCAACTTGAATCGCTGCTTTTTGAATTGCTTGTGTCATTTGTATTGCCTCCGTTAAATCTTTTTATTTAATAATTAATTCACCATGAAACATATCCATGCCGCAAGCCCATTGATAAGTACCCGGTTTGCTAGTATCAATCTTGACTGTCTGTGGTTGATTTTGTGGTAGTTCTTGGTTAATCCCAAAATCCGGAAAAACAACTCGATCTAAGCAACTTGATGAGTCTTTTCGATTAAAATTCAAAACTGCCGGCACACCCTTTTTTAAAACGACTCTTTCAGGGGAATAACCGCCCTTAACTTCAATATTGATGGTTTGTTGATTATGCTGAACTGCGGCAGTCGTCGTATCAATTTTGTGTTTTCCAAAAAACCACCAGATAATAAACCCAATTAATAATAAACCCACGATTAAAACTATCATTTTTACCATGTCAATTCTCCTTATTTATTCTACTTCACAATATTTTGGATCGCATTGATTTTCTCCTGATAAACAATTACAAGCCACTTTTTCAGGGGCGGTTGCTAGTTTTTTAGCCAAAATGGCCTGCATCGTTTGAATATCATGTTTACTGAGTGTTGTGCTGGTAATTAATTTGGCTAACTCAGCCCCCTTTTTCATTTCACATAGCCGGCTAAAAGTATCATCAGTGATTTGATCAATTGCACTATTTTCATCAATTTCTGCCGAATAGATAAATTTCCGTCCCACTTTAGCGGTTGCCAAGGCTGTTTTTTTTACCAACCGCCGTAATAATGTCTTGATCGTTGATTCTGACCAGTTCTTTTTACCTTGAATTAAAGTGATTACTTCATTACTAGTAATCGCACCTTTAGTCCAAATAATTCGCATTATTTCCCATTCAGCAGGGGTTAAATTAATTTTTGCAGTCGTCATCATCGCTCACCTATTTCGTCTACAACTGTAGTTCATGTAATAAGCATACCGCTTGTGTTTACATCTGTCAACGATAAAAATTTCAGCCACTCTTCCCCATATTACGCACTGGCTAATTGGCAAAAACCACAGGATTCAAAAACCCCCACCCCGAGCGAAACGTTGGTTTCACTCGGGGTGGAGGTTACTTATTTTTCACAGGTTAAATTAACCAATGCGGTACTAGTTAGTACGGCTTTAAAAAAGTTGTGTCCCGCTAGATTCGATTACTTTTTGATACCAATCAAATGAAGCTTTTTTCGTTCGTTTTAGTGTTCCCAATCCTTGATCGTCTAAATCAACATAGATAAACCCATAGCGCTTGCTCATTTGACCAGTGGTCGCACTTACTAGATCAATTGGGCCCCACGTGAGATAACCGATACAATTAACTTGATCGATTTCAATTGCTTTTTTCATCTCTTGAATGTGTTTACTTAAATAGTCAATTCGATAAGAATCATGTATCTGGCCGTCACTATCGATTTGATCAATCGCACCTAAACCATTTTCAGTAATCATAATTGGCAGCTCATATTTACGGTACGTATAGTTTAATAGATAGCGTAAGCCGACTGGGTCAATGGCCCATCCCCATTTACTAGTTGGTAAAAACGGATTTTGGAGACCGCCAAAAAGGGCACTATTTTTTTCCTGCGCTCCTTTATATTCAGCGACAGATGACGCATAATAATTCATTCCAATAAAATCAATTGACCCATTTTTAAAAATCTCTTGGTCCGCTGTTGATATCACTAGCTCAATTCCTTGGTCTTTATATTCCGCTAGTTTATATTGCGGAAATTTCCGCTTACACATTGCATCGATTTGATAAAAATCACGGTCCATTTGTTTAAAAGCCGTCAGAATATTATCGGGGTCACTATTAATCGGATACACCGGCTCAATCCCAAAAACACACCCAATCTTGTTTTCGGGATCAATTTTATGGCCTAATTCAACGGCCGCACAGCTTGCAAGTGTCATATGATAGCCAATTGTTGCCAGGGTTTGTGCTTTATTTGTTAATTCAGAGTACTTCAACCCAGCAATAATATAGGTGAAAATATCACTGGCTTCACTTTGCGGATCAATATGATTCATCTCGTTAAAAGTAACCCAATAACTAACCTTCCCTTTTAGCGCCCTAAACATGGTTTCACAAAAGCGTAAGTAATGATCGACGACTTGTCGATTTTCCCACGATCCATATTTTCGAACCAAATTGATTGGCATTTCAAAATGATATAACGTCACAATTGGTTTAATTTTATATTTTAAAAGTTCGTCTACTAAGTTTTGATAAAATTCAATGCCGGCTTTATTCGGTGTGCTATCGTCTCCTTGCGGATATATTCTGCTCCAGTCAATCGAAATTCGCAACGCCGTAAAGCCCATTTCAGCAAATAATTTAATATCTTCTGGATAACGATGATAAAAATCAATCCCTGTATGTGAGGGGTACCTCACACCAGCTTGTATCGATTTGTGAATCCCCCTCGCTTGTCCATATTCGCCGGCTGTGACAAAATCCATTATGGCTGGTCCTTTTCCATCTTCGTCCCATGCGCCTTCAACTTGATGCGCGGCGATACTCCCGCCCCATAAGAAATCACTTTTTAGTTTCATTTATATCCCTACCTTAAAATAATATTCATTACTGATTCATTCACCTTTACATCTTTATCTGCAATTGGAATAATATCGAGATATTCGTTTGTATTGGTAATAATAATTATCACAGGTATTTCATACCCGGCTGCTTTCACTTTTTCAAAATCAACATTGGCGATCGGTTGGCCACTCTCAATGGTATCACCTTGTTTGACAAGCACCTCAAAATATTGTCCTTCTAATTCAACGGTATCAATCCCGATATGGACTAGTACTTCAACACCATCACTTCCGGTGATTCCTAAGGCATGTTTAGTTGGGAAAACAGCCGTGATCGTTCCTGTAACCGGCGATGCAATTTGATTAACGTTAGGGTATATGCCAACCCCTTTACCCATCGCGCCACTTGAAAACGCAGCGTCGTTAATTTCTGATAGCTGAACTAATTTACCATCCACAACACTATCAACGGATAGCGTTGTATAGTGAGATTCACTATCCGCTTGTAATTTTTTGGGCTTGATGACCGATTCTTGACTCGGAATACCATCTTCAGCAGGAATACCTAAGACATATGCAGCAATTGCCGCTCCTACAAAACTAATAATGACGGCAGTGACCATCAACCATAAGTTCATAAAATCGCCCTTACCAATATAAGCCGGCAATCCGAATAACCCCCATGCAATAGAGTAGGCTTTAACACCAGTCAATCCAGCAAAAAGCCCCCCTAGTCCGCCACCAATCATGACAGCGATAAATGGGCGTCTAAATTTAACAAAAACCCCGTAAATAGCTGGTTCAGTTACCCCCAATATTGCTGACAGGGTAACTGTTCCAAATAATTGTTTCTGCTTACTGTTTCGAGTTTTCAAGAAATAGCCCAACATTGCGCCACCGACAGCAATATCAGAGATTGTTGCTGATGAAATAAATGCTGGATCATACCCGTCGGACGCAATTAAAGCGGCAACCACTGGCATAATGAAGTTCCCTGCGCCGAGCATTACAATGAACGGTTGCAATGCTGAGTAAAGCATCATCACAAACCAACTACCAACATATTTCATTAATAAATTGAAAAACTGAATAATGCCTTCACCCAGATAATAGCCTAATGGTCCAAAGACGATTAACGTTGCTGGTAACGTGATGAGCATAATCAAAAGTGGCGTCAGAAAGTATTGCAGTGTATTAGGAACGATTTTTTTAACAAATTTAGTAACGTATCCCATAAACCAAACTGCTAATAAAATGGGAATAAAACTATTAGCATACGTAATTTGTGGCAACGGAATTGCAAATAACGTTAAGCCCGCGACGCCATTAATGGGTGCCGATAAGATTGTCGCGGCCAGCGCAACTGCTAAATAAGGACTTGCACCGAGTCGTTTGGCACTACTCATTGCCATTAAAATTGGCAGAAAATAAAATACAGCTGTTCTTAGTGCATCGAATATCTTATAGGTCGAACTATCAACTGATATAATCCCGGTCAACGAGATAATCGATAATAATGCTGCTAATAATCCCGCACAAATAATTGGTTCTAGAATCGGAGTCATTGATTCTGAAACAACATCCAAAATCGATTTGACAATATTCTTTTTCGGTTTATCGGCTACAATCTCGTCTGTATTATTTTTGATACCAAGCATTGTCACTAACTCATCGTAGACATCAGCAACATGCGTGCCGATAATGATTTGATACGAGACATTATTATTAACCACATCGATAACATCGTCGATTGACTTGAGTGCCTCTGTATCAGCTTTTTCTCTATCCTTTAAAGTAAATCTCAATCTTGTCATACAATGCACAACCGCTTGGATATTCTCTTTACCGCCTACTAATTCGATAATCTTATTATTTAATGCTTGATATTGCATGTCTAATTACCTGCTCTTTCTGTCACCCGATTGATGTGAATCATCAAATAGGTATACTCATCTTGGGAAATCTCTTGATTATATTTTTCAATAATGTACTTCTCAATTTTTTGAACAACTTCATATGCACTTGGATAAATGGTTTTAACTTGTTCATATAACATCGTTTGATCGGAATTATAGGCTCGATTAGAATTCAACCGTTCAATGAAATATTGTAAATGCGTTACCAATCGTAAATAGTTGATGCTGTTCTCATCAAAATCGGTCTTAAAATGGTACTTAATAATATTGAGTAAATCCCGTAGAACGCCGATATCTTGTAATTTTTCAGAGATATTAGTTTTCTCGTCTTGAATATTGATAAAATGTAGTGCAATGGAGACCGCTTCGGCCATCGGAAAATCGATTGCATACTCACGACTTATTAATTGAACCGCTCGAATCCCTAAGGCATAAAAATGAGGATAGAATTTTTTTACTTCCCATAGCAGTGGGCTCATAATAAATTCTTCCTTTTGCCCACGCTTAATCATAAAAGAAATATGATCGAGTAAAGTAATGTATAAATAGTCATCGATTTTGGCATCAACATCAATTTCGTACCAATCTACAATCTGATTCGTGATTTCTATCATCTTTTGTTCAGAATGTGTTAACAAATAACTAAGATGTTCCAGCCGATCCTTCGAATCTAATACATAGTTTTTTTGAACTTCATCTTCCGATACAGATTGACCAACCTTTTTATGAAACGCGATTCCCGGAGAGTAGATAATCGATTCATTCACCCCTCGAGTAACGATTGCAATATTATTGTTCAGAATTTTACGAATGCGCATTTTTACTCCTTTCCAGAAAAAAAACTCAGACCAACCGCAAACAAAATTAAAATCTTGTCTGCGATTAATCTGAGTTCTGCCCAATTAAGGTTACATAACTCTAAGAACAGTTACATTACTGCTCTTAAGTTTCTCATCTTTATTGCTTTAATCATATCATATTCCTTGAAAATGTCAACGCTTTCAATAAATCGATTTCTCAAATAAAAGATTACGTTAAACTTGCTAACGCCATTCAGAAAACACCGGATAATTAGCATTTTACCTATCGAATCCTACTTATTCGGTGATTTTTTGTTATTGATTCTCAAGTTGTTCTTGCAACCATTCCAGATTAACTTCATGATGCCGTTTAGAATTAGTCATCATCTTGATAAACATTGGCTGTAAATTGGTCCATCATAGGTAATTTTTGAATAAATTCCCGCAGCCATAGCCTACTGGTCAACAACTTCACTATAAAAAATCCTTTTAAAACTGACCTTATAGTGTCAGTCTAATTAGCCTATGCGTGCAAAATAGTCAAAAAACACCTAGGGGAATACGCTTTCTTTATTGTTAAAATCATACTATACTAATGTTGTATATATACCCATCATTTTGGAGGTTACTTCTATGGAAAAAGAACAGTTTATTTCAAATATCAAAAATATATCTAAGCGTGTAGAACAACTGAAAGAATCTCTAACTACCGAAGAGTCCACTAAAACATCCCTTATCATGCCTTTCTTCCAAGCATTAGGTTACGACATCTTTAATCCAATGGAATTTATTCCAGAATACATTGCGGATGTTGGTATTAAAAAGGGGGAAAAGGTAGATTACGCAATTATTTTAGACGATTCTTTACAGATATTGATTGAAGCTAAATCAATTAACGAATCTCTCACTAAACATGATTCCCAGCTTTTCCGTTATTTTGGCACTACAAATGCTAAATTTTCCATTTTGACTAATGGTGAAGAATATCGCTTTTTCACTGACTTAGATCAACCTAATAAAATGGATACCACTCCTTTCTTAACTGTTAATCTTACTAAACTAAGAGATGCTCAAATTACTGAACTATTTAAATTTTCAAAAGATAACTTCAACGTTGATAATATTACAAGTACTGCTTCAGAGTTAAAGTACGTTAACGAAGTAAAACAGTACTTATCAAATGAACAAGAACATCCAAGTATTGATTTTACTAAATATATTATGAGTGCTGTCTATGAAGGCAGAAAGACCGAAAGTGCTGTTGAAGATTTCAAACCAATTATTGCTAAAGCTATCACCCAGTTTATTAATGAAAAAGTTAATGATAAACTTAGCTCTGCATTAAAAACCTCCGTTTCTATTACAGAAGAAGATAAAACACCTGATCCTACGGGAAACGAAGTCGAAACAACATCCGCAGAAATTGAATCTTACGCGACCGTTAAAATCATTTTAAAAGATATAGTTGAAGGATCTCGTATCAACTACAGAGATAACCTTTCATATTTTAACGTTTTACTAGATGATAATATCCGCAAATGGATTGTCCGTGTCTACTTTACTAATACCCACAACTTTATCGAGCTAAACGATGAACAATCAACTAAATTAGACTTCATCAACCCTACTGATATCTATCAATATGCTGACCAGATTAAGAAAGTGGCAGAAAATAAACTATAAAAAAAGGCCATTCATCAAACTAGTAATTTCGTTAGTTTAGTGAATGACCGTTTTTTGTTGTTGCTGTATTAATCATATTTTTTCTAATCCTTCGTCAAATTCAAATACAAACTATATTGCACTGGTTTTTCAAGAATTAAATTCATTGTTACGACTGGATCAATCTTACCATCTTTAACAACCATTGATTCTTGACGTAATGATTTCTGATCAATATCAACAAGCCCTAAATAGTAGAAATCAATCCCTTCATCATCACTTTTTTTCACAAATAATGGCATTTTTAATTCACCAGATGCATTCCCTTGAACCATTGTTTGAACTTCTGCTGAGTCGATTTTCCGAGGATGGCGCGTGAACATGCGCATCGTTTGACTATTTAAAAACTCATCTTCGTACTTAATACCATCATCAATATCCTGCGATTTTGCATAGGTAATAAATAGTGGGCAAGTCCCATATGCGGTTTTATAGCCATAAATTGTTGAAGACTGATCTTTCTCCCAACCTAATAACCGACAAGCATCTTTTCGCGTATACTTCTTACCAATTGTTAATGGCACAGTTTGATCATAATCGTCTGCTTTGAATAAACCCGTCGCTAAAACATCATCCACAAGCAATTTGAAAAACGAATTTGCTTGATAAGCAGCCTTAATTTTAGAGTTTAATTGATATTGATTGTTAAGCAGTACTACGTAGGCTTCACGACCGTATTTGTCTTGATCTGTTGTTTTAAAGAAGCTTAACCCAAGGATTAATAACATTGAGTCTAACGTCTTCTGATCAGTTCTAGCGTGTACCTGTTCAAGTGCTCGTTTGAAGTCATCAACTGATAATCCACCATCTTTTTCAAGCAGTAGCTTTAGTAATAATAACTCGTGAACTCGCATCCCGTTCAGTAATTCTTTGGACAGCATTCTTAGAACCTGATCTTCGTCAATAGTGAGATGGACATCCTCTTTCATCTTCAACAAGAACTGGTAATAGTTGTCGTATTTAGCAATCAGGACTGAGCCATCAATCGAACCATGCGTTGTAAAATCAAACAACAACGGTACTCTGCCAAGACGTTTCTTCAAATCTTGATAATCATCGCGCAACTGTTTCAATTCAGTCAAATTACTATTATTAATCGAATCGTAAACCCGTTGTTTAGCAACTTCGGTAAAATTAATCGTCGACATCCCGATAATTTGGTCCGTACTCAACTTACTACGTAGACTATTCTTATTCCGTGAATGGTCACCTGTTAAAGCAATCGGAATCAAATAGTTATTCTTGTAGTTTCCGATAAAATCAATCACCGTCACAAAATCTTTACGCGGAAACTTCCGTAAACCCCGGCCCAGTTGCTGGATAAAGATAATACTGGATTGCGTATTCCGCAACATTACCACTTGATTGATACAAGGAATGTCGATCCCTTCATTGAAAATATCAACCGTCACAATATATTGATACTTACCAGCTTCAAAGTCTCGAATGACTTGTTCTCGATAATCAACACTATCTTCGCCAGTCAAAGCAACTGAAGGATAGCCTTTAGCGGTCATAATCTGCGCGACTTCTTTGGCTTCATCTTTCCGGCTACAGAAAATTAAGCCATGGACCTGATCACCTGCATAACCGTAATAGTTCAACTGCTGTTCAACATAATCCATTCGTTCCGAAGAAACTAAATTTTGTAACGGTGTCTTTTCCTCACTAATCTCGCCATCTAACTCGTAGTCCGTCACACCAATATAATGAAACGGGGCTAACATATCTTCTTCCAAAGCATCTTGCAGGCGAATCTCATAGGCCAAATTATAGTCGAACAACTCGTAAATATTAAAATCGTCCGTCCGTTCAGGAGTCGCCGTCATTCCTAATAAAAATTGTGGTTTAAAATAATCAATCACCCGATGATAGCTGCTGGCACCCGATTTGTGTGCTTCATCAATCATGATATAGTCAAATTCTGCTGGATCAAACTGCGTTAATGTCCTCTCTTTGGACAGCGTTTGGATCGTCGCAAATAAATATCGTGCATCCCGTTGATTTTCATTTCCCGATAAGATCCCATACTCTGACCAATCGCCGCCTAACACCTGATGAAAACTGGCTTTAGCCTTCATTAAAATCTGTTCACGATGCACAATAAATAGGAACTTCTTCGGATTCACACGTTGGACATCAAATGCCCCCAAATAAGTTTTCCCAGTTCCGGTTGCCGAAACAATTAATGCTTTTTGATGGCCCTCATGTCGCAAGAAATTCAACGACTTCAACGCCTCTTTTTGCATATGATTAGGCGTAATCGTGCTGTAGTGTGCGGACTCTTCGGCAACAATTGCGGCTGGTTCGTTTTTCTGACGATTAACAACAATTGTCTGGTAATCAGCTTCATAATTAGCAATCCAATCTGGCGTTAACACCTCTGCACGTTGCCATTGCTGTTGGACTTCGTTGATAACTTGGGCGGTTAGCGCTGCATTTTCATATGAGGTAATTCTTAAGTTCCACTCGTAATTACGAATTAATGCCGTTTCAGTCAAGTTCGAGCTTCCAATAATCATTGATTGATAGTCGCCCTTATCAAAAATATAACCTTTGGCATGAAATGAATCAGATTGTTTTAAAATCCGCACCTCAAGGTTGGGGATTTTAAACAATTCTTTAAAGACTTTAGGCTTGTTAAAGCCTAGATAATTAGACGTCAAAATCCGGCCCGTAACCCCTTTTAAGGCAAGGTCGGCTAACTTTGGTTTCAGCATCGTTAAAACTGCCTCCGTAATGAAAGCCACGGCAAAAGTGAAGTGCTGGCAAGTCATCAGTTCTTCATCCAAATGCGTCTTAACATGATCTTCTGCTGTGTTAAATAGTAACTTCGGCAGGTATTCATCCTGAGAAATATAGCGCTCCTTATCAACTAATCCTGCTAAAGCTGAATTTTGTAATTCAGTCTGTAAATCCGTCATGAATGCTCCCTACTTAAACGTTAATTGTGTTAAATCTTGTTTTTGAATGGCTTGCATCGCTGCTACATCTGCTGGAGCCCAAGTTAATTGGCCCAATTCAGACTGATGGCACCATTTCATCTGGCTGTGCGCCACTAACCCAAAACTTTCCTTTGTGAACTGCGCATAATAAACGGTTAAATGAACGTTACCAAAGTCGTATTGGTGTACATCGGTTGCGACTGCCGGCCCAACTAAAATATCAGCACCCAACTCTTCTTTTATTTCCCGCACTAAAGCAGCTTCCGGCGCCTCATCCGGTTCGATCTTCCCACCCGGAAATTCCCACAAATCTCCTAAAATTCGGTCAGTGGCCCGCTTTGTGCATAGAATTTGATTATCCTTGATGATTGCAGCACCAACGACGTAAATATCTTTCATGTAGAACACTCCATTGCATTAATTCTTACGAACATATTACTATTATTTTTCAATTTCACTATGGATTTCTGGATACTTTGCACTTAATGTAGTTCTAAGTGCACCTACCTGTTTCTTAAAGTCCTGTATTTTATCTAAAATCTGCTCAGCAATTACTTTTTTTACCGGATTTTTAATAGACGCTAATTCGTTTCCCACCAACTCTAAATTATAATACTCCTCATTCTCGTAAATATTGTCTAGTATTTTGAATAACTGCTCTTTACTAATATCCAAAACGGATACGCTTTCTTCTTCACTCACTCTAATTTGTACCTCATTATTGTTAATGTTTAAGATATCCATACTGATTCCCCTTTTCTACATAAGTATCATACCCTGCTTCCATTGCATCTACAAAGTCTTCATAAGAATAACTTACATTTCCATCACTATCAAATACCTCTTTAGACAGGAAGTCTCCTGATTTTAACTCATGTTTTTTTGTAACCGTATTAAATTTAGCGATAATAAGCCTATCTGGATTTAATAATGCTCCTAAAGTTGAATTATGCGTAATAACAAAAACAGGAATAGTACCAGATAATTCCCTGAGCTTTGGTATTAATTCATATTTAATAAATACATTATCTAGAGACCCTTCCGGTTCATCCACTAATACAATATCAGCCTTCTTTGCATCATCTAATTTCATCATTAATCCTAAAGCCATTTGCTGTCCTCCTGATGCACGAGTACCAGCTTCCGTTAATAACTCAACTCTAAAATTAAATAAATATCGAGATAAATCCAATCCACTTTCAAGTGTAAATTTTGTCAGGTACTTATCGCTAAATAAATTCTTCAGAAATAGTAAGTAATTTTTATTTATATATGGCGTTACTAAATCACCCTTTACCGCAGTCCTACCCTCACTTGGTACATTTTTTATAAAATCATCGGCACTTTTCCACTCTTCTTTTACAACATGAATTTTATAAGAATATTCGGGTACTACATTATCCACAATATCTGCAATAGCTTTCTTCATAAATAATTCAATTTGCTGTTTTTCTTTATAACGGCTAAATTGACTCACAATATCAAGGGTACTAACTGGCTGTATAGCAGTTTTTTTTACAACTATATTTTTTACGATTTCTACGATATTATTTACTTTTTCCTTTATTTCATTATCTAATTCTTGTCTTATCAAATTAGTTCTAAGTTCTCTATACGCCGATATCAAGTTAGCTAGGTATATTTCCCTTCTCTCCCCTGAAATGAATTGCCATAAATCTCGAGCTTCAATTACTTCCTTCATCTTCTCCATATTTTTTTGGTTCTGTTTTGTGTCTAATATCTCGAATTTATTTTGTGAAAATAATTGAACTTCTTTTGCTACTTTCGAAGATACAAACTCATTAGCAAATCGTCTCACACTCTTTAAATATTCTTCAACTTGGTCTTCAAAATTGGTTTTATAAAACTGTACAATACCATCAAGTTGCGTTTTATTATTTTCTACCCATCGATTTCGAAAATCATTTGCTATCCTATTTTTTTCTTGATCCAAAAATACTTTTGTTTCTTCATTTGATTTGAATTGACGAATATATGCAATTGTGTTGTCACTATTTTCATATTGGCTTTGTATATGGTCTAGTAAATATGTTTTCCCACTACCCCTTCTACCAACAATTAAATTTAATTTTGTTGAAACGGCTATCGGATTATTTTCTACATCAATTTCAAATATATTACTAAGTCCATCTTTAGTTGTTTGAACATGTTCTTTATTTTTTAACTCTTCTAACAATTGATTAAAATTAAATTTTTCCATCTGCACAAAGGTGTTCTTCAACCCAAGTTTTACTATATCATTGCGAACGGGATCAGGATCAACTTCTGTTGCATGGCCGTCACTAAATAAAACTGGACAATATGGTTGATCCTGTAATAATGCTTTTTGAAACCTTAATTGTGTTCCTACACCGCGTACAAGAGTATAATTTCGAAAGAATGGATCATTAAAATCTTCATCAATTACAAGTGAATTACTCTTACCATACTCAAAAATAATGATACCTTTTTTCATTTCTGAGAATTTTTCTTTAAACTCTTCGATAGATAGTCCTTTCACTGCACCTAACTCAAGGGCCTGTGCTATTTTAGCTAACTTATTTCTATTATCTTCTGAATTTTCAAAAACTATATTCACATGTCCATCTTTTAAACTTAATTCAATACCAGGTAATACTGTGCACTCTAATGCATCATTAATTTCCTTAAACTGCGTCTCTGAAAATAAATTATGATTTGTTATTGCTATCGCATCCAGTTTCTGGACCTTTACATATTCTTTCAACCAACCAAGTGAAAAAATAAAACCATTATCTTTTCCAGCTTTTGATAATGTATGTATATGAAAATCAATTTTTATTGTCACTATAATCCCCCCAAAAAATTAAATAGTACTATTTAGTAATAACTATATACTTTTATTTCTTACAGTGAAATCACAATTTAATATTATGTCTAATTCTCATTATTCTTTGTAATAACCATATAAATAATAATTTTTATACCCTATAATATATTGAAAGCTCCCCATTTTTCTAACTAATAGCACTCAATTTTAGTTACATCTGATTTTTAAAGATAGTTAGAATCTAGGGCGGATTTTGAGGAGTCGCTATTCGTTTATTTGAGTATTGTACCGCTAGAGGCACCTTTATGTTTTTCATCCCCCAAAATCCGTATAAATAATAACCCAATATTCAAAAACAAAAATAACGGTCCCTAAACAGGGGCCGTTATTTTTATCCATTAAGTGAGCGGATTTTCATCGACCGCCGGTAAGTATCTACCAGCCAAGCCAGCGATCAGCGTTAGCCAGCCCACACTGATTAGACTGGCCAGGTGAATCAATTGACTGGTAGTGTTAGTCATTGCGACACTGCTACTGATTTGGGCAATCACGGCCGTCATGTCTTGTTGCCGCATTACGGCTAGGCCCATCAAGCCGGTGATCAAGATAAATTGCATTAGGATACTGCCGAGATACGTATTCCGATATTTAACAATTAAGGTTTGGGCTGGTGTCGTGACACCGGTGTTATAAGCACGATGATTTAAAAGAATGCTGTTGGCACTGCCAAAGAAACTAATCAATACAATCCCGAGGAGGATTGTGTATGGGATCATCATCAGCCAAGCGCCAATGATGCAGCCTAGTAGTTGGCCTTTTAGGTCTGATAATTGGGTAAAGCGTCCTTGAATCGTACGGCGCATAACTTGCGCGAGAAGCATGCCGATTCCATAGGTCATATACGCGGCAATCATTAAGGCCTTATTTTGAACGGCAACAAAGATATAAAGCATTAGGAACGTCTCAAATGCACCGTTGATTAGCGCGGCGATTAATAACCAAGCCAGCATATTCGTCTGCATCCCCCGCGTCAGAATAACCCGTATAACTAGTCCAATTAAGCCAACAATCGCAATGAGTACTAGTTGCCAAACAAACTTAGCTTCAAATAGGCGCAAGTATCGCAGCGCAAATGCCATGATAGTGACCCAGATAAATAATTCTAAATTATTGACCGATTTCGTTTGCGGTACAAAAACGGCTTCGCCAGGTTGTTTTACAAACGGTTCAAAGCGCTGCATGCCCATCAAACCGATTAAAACAAAACCCATAATGCCCACAAAGACCAACCGGTACGAAAAGTGACTCGCAATGATTAAGCCCCCCAGCGGTGAGCAAACTAAATCCCAATAAGGTATTAATTTCAGTGCCCATCAGATACCATTTCCAAACCACCCGCTCGGGATAATAAACGCCCTCATAGATCGGTATTGATCACACCGGCGCTGGCGCCCAGGATAAAGGCCGCCATATTATTTTAAACGCATTTTGCACGTGCCGACTATTATTCACAAATAATAGGCCCGTTTTTAAGGCTGTGTAGAATGAGATATACAACTGCCCGTTATGGATCATGGTTAACCCAATTAAGGGAAATATTTGAATTAACTTCGCCACTGCAAAGACAAGTCTTTGTTTGATCTTTTCACTAGTCGTTAATGGTTGCCCATTTGTCATCAATCATCCCTACTTTCATTGATTAGATGGTATTCTATATTTCAAAGCACAGCCGTTAAAAGCCGCAATTGATTGCACAAAAAAAATACCGCACAGCGTTAAAACGCTGTGCGGTATTTTGCTTAGCTTTTTATTCCCATTCAATAACCTATTCGGAATTAAGAGAATTCGACACTGATTTATTGGGATTTTTAACGGTATAACTAGCGTGATTAGATTAGATTTGAATTAAACTGTGACCAAAAATATGACCATTAAAATATTGTAAATAAGCTAACTTAATTTACTGCTTTAGTTTGATAATATGTGAAACTCTATAATGCTTACTAGTATAAGGAATTATTCATTATATAATTATTAAGAATTCGCCTACTATTGTATGGTTGTAAGCCAATCATTTCTTATTGGTAAGGCGTTCAAAATAATCTTTATACTTTTTGGAAAAGTGATTTAAATCTAACGATTCACAAATGTCGAAAAAACGGGTTACTTTTTGGTTCCCTGTTGTAGAATCCCCTGTCATAACTAAGAGTAGCCCTTCTAAATATACAGCCATGGCACGACCATAAAAATCTCTTGTTTCAAGAGACTTTTGATACTCAATCAAATATTTTTTTGCTTTAGAAAATTGGGAGGCATCAATACATAGTAAAGTGGCATTAATAAGTATCTTATTATAAGGGGAATTGAATCCTTTTGATTTTGAATAAAGAGTCCTTCTTTTAAGTATTCCGTTAACTATAACTGTTACAGTTTCCAATGGCAGTATATCCATTGTCGATATGAAAATTTTTATCTCTTCACTTGTCCATAAATCCATGGTCATCAACTTATTTACAATAGACATATTCTCATTGGGTTCAGGAATATTCCCTCTCAAGCGCATTATACAAAGTTGGACTATATATTGATATTGCAAATCATTTTTGTTAGAAGATGTTTCTAAAATAGTATTAATTTTTTGGAGCTCTTCGATATTTCCCGAATGATAAAGATCGGACAATCTATACCACCAAAAATCGCTGGAAGATTCTTTGTAATTTAGGTGTATAAACATAAATTCATCAAAACTGATGTTCAATCGTTTTAAAATTTCTAGAAATACTGAAATAGTCGGTTCACTTATATTTCTTTCAATACGGCTATAGTAGCTCATAGTAACGATATCTTTACAAACTTCTTTTTGTGTTAACCCTTTTTCAACTCTTATTTTTCTTATGGTTAATCCTAGATCCATGATAACCTCCTATAAAAAATTAATTATTTATGATTTTTTTTGTAACTAATTAAAGTATTTTTAATTGGTTTTCCAAGGTTATTTTTTCTGTAATATTGATCTCCGAGCTTCTTACCTGATCTATCGCAGATAAACATTATGATTTTAAACCATATTTTTGAAGTAGTAAATTAATACATATAAGATTTTGATAAAAATGACTTATAATACTTCTTTTGGACAATTGTCTTAAAAAAATGATATTGTATATGGATGAACATGTGAAAATGAGGAAAAATAAAGGAGAAAGTTGTGAGAAATCTATGAGAACCATTCGCCGCAATGATTCTATTATTGGGGAATCTTTTACCAACCGGACCAACTATAGCAGATGTAATAGATCGCTAGAAACCAAACAGGCGCAATTACAAACTGAGCCATAGAAAAAAGCGCTATTTACCATGCTTGATTTGATAGAAATATGACATAAAAATTTGAGTGAAATAAAGAATAGATGATTACTTTAATACTTATAGAGTTACTAAAGAAGGAGATTTATAATGAAGAAAAAGATTTTTGGTGTTTTATCGTTAGCTATCTTATTAAATTCCCTTGTCTTAACGCCTTCGATAAAAGTATGGGCTGAAGAACAAAAAGAGACCGTAGAGCAATATAACAATACGGATTTAAAATCTATAGAAAAGACAACGGCGTCTTTATCTGATCCAAGTAATTCGATTGATTCTTCAAAGAACAATAAGGAGTCAACAAACGGGACGAGCGAAAGGCCCTTAGAGGTACCTGACTCGAGTGTCTTTGATCAACCTAATGCTACAGCATCATCGGAAGTAGCTGCCTCGAATAATGTTATGGCAGCAGAAGAAGATCTTTCATCATGGCTGCCAGATCCAACATTACAATCGATTGTCGCCAATTCTCTTGGTATATCAGTCTCAGAAATCACAAAAGAAAAAATCAGTCATTTAGAAATGCTATATATATACCCTAGTGATGCTAATATTGCAGACTTGACTGGATTAGAATATGCTACAAGTCTTTCCTCTTTTTACATGAGTGGAACGAATCAGATTACTGATTTTACTGTTTTAACCACTTGTAAGAATTTAGCTTATGTTTATTTGATGGGGGCAAATGTAACTGATGATAACGTACCTAATTTTGGAGATAACATAACGAAATTAGACCTTACTGATGCAAGTGTGACAGATGCTGTATATTCAAAGATTGTTAACATGAGCGGACTAGAATCGTTAAGCTTTGACTCTAATATGAATATTACAACTATTGCTCCATTAGTTGCTCTCCCCAATTTAAGAGAATTACGGATTCAATTTTGTGGTGTTTCAGACTTTACTGTAATTAATGAGTTTCCTAAATTAGAAAGTTTAGCAGCTTACGGCCAGAATGTAGGAAGAAAAGATGAGCCAACTTCAATATCAGCTAAAGATTTAAAGTATGATCAGGAAAATCAATCTTTTTTTGTCCCATTTTCACTAATGCCCAATCGATTAACAAATTTTGATGGGTATCAGCCGCCTTTTACAACATCTAATAGTACTAGTCAGACATCCTTTGATTTGAATGGTGTACAGGTACCTTCTTCAAGACTAGCTATTACTGAAGATGGGATTACTGTATCTGGGGTTACTCAAAGTGAGTTTGAAAGTATTGAAACAATGTCGTATAACGCACGATTTAATAATCTTGCTGGATCCTATGCACAACCAGATGATTATAGTTTTTACGCCATTTCTTCAGGAACCTATTTGCACCAATTCTTGATCAATCATCAAGAAGCCGCTGCAGATATCATAGTAAGTTATATTGATACTGACGGGAATGAATTGAAACCTTCTCAAAACATTAGCGGTAATATTGGTGAATCTTTTGATGCAACAACGCCAGAGTATCGGTTAAAAATAGCCGGGTATACTCTAAAAGAAGTACAAGGTGATGTGACGGGCACCTTCAGCGAAGATACCCAAGAAGTAGTGTATGTATATGAGCGCAGCGATGCAGCACCAGTGACGGTGCGGTATCAGGATTCCCAAGGAAATCAATTGTCAGAACCAAAAATCTTAAGTGGAAAAATCGGGTTGCCATATGAGAGTGAAGCAAAAGAAATTACTGGCTGGTCTGTGATTGAAACGCCAAGTAATGCATCAGGAATCTTTAGTGAAGATACCCAAGAAGTAGTGTATGTATATGAGCGCAGCAATGCAGCACCAGTGACGGTGCGGTATCAGGATTCCAAAGGAAATCAATTGTCAGAGCCAAAAATCTTAAGTGGAAAAATCGGGTTGCCATATAAGAGTGAAGCAAAAGAAATTACCGGCTGGTCTGTGATTGAAACGCCAAGTAATGCATCAGGAATCTTTAGTGAAAAAGCGCAAGAAGTAGTGTATACTTACGCTGTCCAACTGGAAAATGAAGAAAATAATAATCTCGAACCAGATGTGTCAGAAAAGAATGATGAGAACGAATCAGAAAATAATTATCAAGACAAAGAGAACAAACAAAGTGGAGAGAAAACAGATAGAGAAGACAGTTCTGCTGGGAAGTTACCAAATACAGGAGAAGAAAAATCAAGTCAAAAAGTAATGATCGGAATTGGCTTATTATTTGTCCTGTTTACCTTAGTAGTAATTGGAAAGCGGAAAAAAAGTAAACAAAAATAAACTATAGTATTTTTATTGGAAAAAGGTATTCAGAAAATAAAATTTTCTGAATACCTCTTTTTTTACAAGCATAATTTGAACAATTGGCTATCTTTTGTGTCTACAAACTCGTCAAAAATTCGGTTTATAAATTTTAAAACTATTTTTTGGTGCCAGAAACTGAACGCAAAGCGAGACACATCTTGTTCGCTACTAATTTACATGGTAAACTGACGCTATTCGTAAAATCGATATGATTAGGAAGCGACTAGATTGGATAAAAGAAAGCTTAATCCACAATTATTGAAAGATAAGTTTATAAATATAGCCAAATACAAACAAATAGTAATCTATCTACTCATCGGATCAACTATTTTCAATATATATTTACGTTACAATTACAAGTTTTCAACACTTAATTATAAAAACACACCTAAAAATTTGACGCCGATTGATTATGGTCTGATTGCATTATTGTTGTTAATTACTACTTTTTTTATATTACAAAAAAAGATCCACTTGTATAGATATTATAAATATATGACAACTTGCATTAAACTTTTTTTATTTTTGTTTTTCTTATTTGGAATATATCCTAATTTTAGCTATATTAACTATGGCTGGCACTTTCCCCTACATGACTTCTTTTTACCTCCAGTGATGCCGATATATTCCTCATTAAATATGATAAGCAGTGGATTTCAATTTCTAGTGGTATTAGTATATTTAACGTTTGATTCTATTTTTTACAAAGCATTAGAATTAAAAGGGTTATTCTAAAAAAGCAGTTCACCTTAAACCAAGGTAAACTGCTTTTTGTTAAGCTAATGCAGCCGCTGCAACATAAGGGAGAAGCGCAGCTAATATTGCAAGAAAAGCTCCAATCTCGACCCAAATAGGTTTTATTTGGTTAGTCAACCAATCTAACCCAATTAATACGCCCGCTCGAATCTTTTCTGCATCAGTTTCTAAGACTTTTAGAACATCATTACCGGAAAAGTAGCCATTATAAATCAACACTTTGTAGATTACTTTACAATCAAGCGGTAAATTATCTTGGTGCATCATACCCTTGATGCTTTCCTCCATTGTAATCAAAAGACCCCCTGTCGTCATTTCAGCACTAATCTTAACGCCGCCATTAGAAATTTTAGCGCCAAGACTTGTAATACCTGTTTTGTTAAACAAAGCAGTTAGTTCTGTCTCATTGTATGAACCAAATTGCTTCTCTAATTGCTTTGCCAATTCAACTTCCTCAATAACCCCGTTTTTTATTTTGACAGGTCCATCACCGGCGCCCATTTCGCCTTCAAAAGTAACTCGCATAAATTGGTTTGCGCCAATTAAATATTCTTTACCAAGTTCAAAATCAATGACATTATTGATATGTCCACCTAATAATTTGGCCATTGGATAACCTAGATTACCAGAGTAGCCTGTCGACATGTCTGACACAAAGGCATAAACAGCCAACCCTGAGTCAATCACGTGCTGGGCGACATTCCGTGTACCATAAATCCCAACACGGAATCGGTCAATTTGGTTAAATGCCGCGTTAACGCCTTGCATATATTGAAATTAAGATGTACCTTATAAAATATTTAAGTGTAAAAGTTCGGATATAAAAAAGAAGGTTGGCACAACACAGATTTTGTCCCAACCTCTTCATTCTGAAAAATTTTTATACTATTACAGTTTATTTACATTATAAGCAATAAAGTTATAATGAGTAAATAAATCATTATCGTTATAGGAGAAACAATATGTTGAATAGCATCGCGCTTTATATACTTTTTTTTAGCCCTTTTCTTGTGCAACTTAGCCTCTACTTTACAGAAAGAAAAAGAAGAAAAATAATTAGACATCTACCTAAATCAAGACGAAGATTATTCAATTTTGAGTCAGCAGAACTATTTGAAAATAATATTCCACACTATTCTATACTCATTCGAAGCTACGTCTTTCTCCCGGTTCTAGCACTTTGTCTTTTCGGTATTGCTCTTGGAACTGATAATGCTTACGACAGTGCAGTACACAATACTAATGTATTATTTTTCTTAGTTGCTATCGTTTTAGCCAATAGCTCAAAATTTATTCTTGTAAAAAAAATAGAACAATTTTCTAAGAACCCTATCTATCATTTTTAAAGGAAAATAGCGATATTCCACCCCATAGTAATAAGCAACGAGTTTTTAAATTTTTTTGAATTACTTAACTTTAGCGCTATCGTTGTTAAACTTAATTATTTTCTTTTTGTTGGGATAATACAACTAAGTTCTTAGTCTATTGCTAATTCTGCCCCAACCGAAGATATTAGTGGAATAGCCTCTGGTATTGCAATTGAAAGAACTGCTGCCACCAGTCCCCTAAGCACTGGTAACAGATTAGGGTTTAATTGTTTCTCATATTCTGGAATAGATGCGAATGCTTCAGCTAACACTGCGTCTGGGATTCCAAAGCCACCTGGATGAACATAGACTTCGATTATCACCGTGAAACTGACTTTTCCTTTTTTTCCGAGATCTCTTGATGCTTCAAAAACAAATTTTAAACCGACCAAACCATTTCTAATTTTTGGCGAACAACTAATACTCCCGTTTTCAAGCTGTGCGGCAATATCATTGAAGGTTGCTTCCATATCCGCTTGTTTAATATCAACTAAGATATCACCATATTTTGTAAACGTTTCATTTAAACTGCCGCTTATTTTACCTTTTTTAACACTTAATGTGGCCATATTCTTCTTATTATTTTCGTCCCACTTGTCTATTACCTCACCATAAATATCTACCAAGAGGTCATGATACTCAAATTTACTTGTCACTGAGAAATCAACGTTCCATAGTGCAGCACACCCTGGCAATCTTGATACTAAATTGTGAGTGGTATCCGCCATAATTTGACCAGGGTCAATATTGAAAGTATCGCTCCCGCTATCAAGTCCGGAAGCTGCCACTTGATCAATTGGGAGACTGCCAATACTATACTCAATAAATTGATCAAAACCCCAATTATTTGGCATTTTATACCCTAAATTACCGGAAAAGCCAGTTGACATATCGGAAACAAAACATTTAGTCGCAGCTCCTGCAGCTAATGCATGACTGCAGACATTTCTCGTACCGTAAATACCGACCTTATAGTATGTCATTTCAGCGTTAACAGCCTTAATATAAGGTAAAACAACACTTGCAATATCGCCGTCAAGCACGTCTGAATCAACCGCAAAATAAACCGTTACCCCTTTAGGGAATCCTAGCGATAGTGCTGCATTTCTTGCTGTCAGTGCATCTAATCTCCCTTGGCTTGCTGTGAAATAAGCTTGGTCACCATCATAATCTTGATAAATTGGAAAGATGCTTAAACCACCAGTTGTAATTGTATTGACTTCAGAAATGGTTAAATTCTTTGCTCGTTTATTGGGGCCGACACCTACGGTACCCGTTAGGTAGCGACCTACGATACTAAATCCATATTGTTTTAGCGTTGCGACGTTAGCTCCAGTTAATTGCGTCGAGGTATCACAAGCAATTGAATCGCGATTCGTATTCCCATTACTGGTTAATAAGCCTTTAATGACTGTTAAATCACTAGTTGAGTTGAACGGTGGTTAAAGCCAATGGTTATCCAAAGTGTGACATTTATTCGTCTGCGCGTCGTGGTTTAACCAACCACGGTTCTATCGAGAAAACTTATGCCACAAAACTACTAGGTCGCCAACTATGGTCGTCCACAACCAGATGTTGAAAATGTTGGAGCATGACAGTTTACTGATAATTGGCTACAAAATGGTTGCAAAAATAAAAAACCGTGAATCCCTTGAGTATCAAAGGATTCACGGTTTCTTTTTTTATTCCCATTCCACTGTTGAAGGTGGCTTGCTCGTAATATCGTACACGATTCGGTTGACGTGATCGACTTCGTTGACGATTCGCACCGAAACCTTTTGCAAAATATCCCATGGAATCCGTGAGAAGTCGGCTGTCATGCCGTCGATTGAGTTAACGGCCCGGATGCCGACTGTATAGTCGTATGTCCGACCATCGCCCATGACACCCACACTGCGGATACCTGGTAAGACAGTAAAGTATTGCCAAACTGTTTTATCTAAGCCGGCAAGCGCAAATTCTTCACGCAGAATTAAATCACTGTCGCGGACAATCTTCAATTTGTCTTCTGTGACTTCACCAAGGACCCGAATCCCAAGACCAGGACCAGGGAATGGTTGGCGCCAAACGAGTTCATGTGGCATCCCTAATTTTTCACCAAGGTCACGAACTTCGTCTTTAAATAACGTCTTTAAAGGTTCAATTAAGCTAAATTGCATGTCTTCTGGTAGCCCACCAACGTTATGATGGGATTTGATGGTTGTTGCCGTACTGGTTCCACTTTCAATAATGTCCGTGTATAAAGTCCCTTGCGCTAAGAAGTCAATGCCGTTTAACTTAGTGGCTTCTTCGTCGAACACTTGGATAAATTCGTTACCAATAATCTTCCGTTTCTTTTCTGGATCCGAAACACCTGCGAGTTTGTTCAAGAAACGTTCTCTTGCGTCCACTTGGATAATGTTCAAGCCAAATTTACCGCCCAGACTTGCCATCACTTGTTCAACTTCGCCTTTACGGAGTAAGCCGTGGTCAACAAAGATGCTGACCAATTGGTCGCCGATTGCGCGGTGTAGTAAAACCCCAACAACCGAAGAGTCCACCCCACCTGAAAGGCCGAGCAAGACTTTTTTGTCACCGACTTGTTCGCGAATCTTTTCAATCTGCATGTCGATGAAATCGTTCATGGTCCAGTTGGCTTGCGCGCCACAGACACCAAATGCAAAGTTCTTTAAAATATCGTTTCCAAATTCAGTGTTCCGAACTTCGGTATGGAATTGAATTCCATAAATGTGCTTGGCGCGGTTTTCGATCGCCGTAAAAGGTGTGTTATCACTTTCAGCAACTGTGACGAAACCTTCAGGAATCGCGGTCACTTTATCGCCATGACTCATCCACACCGTTTGTTTTTCAGGAAGACCTTTGAATAAGTCACTGTCTTTATCAGTAACCGTAATTTCAGCCTTACCATATTCACGTTCTGTCGATGCTTCAACGTTGCCGCCGCCCGTATAACTAATCAATTGCATCCCGTAGCAAATCCCGAGAATTGGAATCCCAAGTTCTAGCACCTCAGGGTCAATTGAAAAAGCCCCATCATCGTAAACACTCATTGGGCCACCAGAGAAAATAATTCCTTTAGGGGCGATTTTCTTGATTTGCGCCGCGGTTGTCGTGTTAGGTAACAATTCAGAGAAAATCCCGAATTCACGGATACGACGTGTAATCAATTGATTATACTGACTACCGTAATCTAAGACGATAATCTTATCGAAATCTTGCATGTCCTTTTGGGCCAAACAACTCACTCCTTTTTTGTATCGAGCACTTAATGCTCATTTGTTAACGCTGCTTAAACTATAATGTATCTATTTTACTGATTAATCATAGAAACGTCAATGGATTGCTGCTGATCTGTGAAAAAGCCCAGCTGTTTATTAATATTTACGGAGAAATACCTTGTCAATCACGTGATGTCTTGTTTTATGCAAAATAACATCCGCACGATTACGCGTTGGTAAGATATACTCATTTAAATTTTGTAAATTAATATCGCGCCATACCCGTCGTGCCATCTTAAAGGCGCTCCCACGGTCACCAATCGCGTATGGATAGTAGTAATTGGTTGGATCATCTTGCGCGAGGTCAAGTAGTAAATCGAAACGCTCTAGAAACCACTTCTTAATCAGGTCGGCTTGTGCATCGACATATATTGAAAAGTCAAAAAAGTCACTGACGAAAATTTGCTCAGTCGAGGGTAACTGTAATACATTAATGCCTTCAACGATTAAAATATCCGGATCATCAATGATATCAAACTCGCCAGGCACAATATCGTAAATTTGGTGCGAATACTTTGGCGCTTTGACCGGTTCAACATTATTTTTAACCGCGTTCATGAAGTGAATTAAGCGTGGCATATCATAGCTTTCAGGAAACCCTTTTTTATCGAGAATCCCTTTTTGCTTCAATGTCGCGGTGGGGTATAAGAATCCATCTGTTGTCATCAATTGAACTTTCCGATCCGGATACGCCCGACTCAAAAGAAGTTGCAACAAACGCGCGGTGGTACTCTTACCAACCGCAACACTGCCGGCGATGCCAATGATAAACGGGGTGCGGTGCGGCTCAATCTTAAGAAATTGTGATTTTTGAACTTGCTGTACTTGGAACTGTTCATAATTCATCTGTAATAAATGACGCAATGGCAAATAAATATCACTTACATCCGCAAGGGAAATCCGATCATTCAAGCCCCGAATTTGTTGTAATTCATCAGCTGTAATGCCAGTATATGCATCCCCGTGGCCGTGAAAAAAACGCCACTCATCACGCGAGATTTGATAATATTTCATCTCGTTTTTCATATGACATCCTCCAATACTAATCGCATCCATTTTAACATTAAATCTAGAGTGCGTCACCAATCGGTTTACTTTTAAATAATCGTCAATTGTACTGCATGTTAGGCCTTTACAGTTTTCTTTCACGGTAGTTGATAATATCAAAAAACGCCCGCCTTTCAGCGCGCGTTCTTCACTTATTGAATCAATGTGTACTCATCTGGATCAACATTATCAATTAACGGTGACATGCTACCAGTTGCTAACAAGGTTAAACGATGCATGGCCCGTGAACAAATCGTATACAGTAATTGACGCTGATTTTCATGCGCATAATTGCTGGCACTAATTTGCCAACCAATAATCGCATCAAATTCTAATCCTTTGGCTAAGAAACTAGGAACCACTAAAGTCCCTGCTGCTAAGCGTTGATTTTCAGAGCGAATCAGTGTCACTTTCGTCCCACTGGCTTTCAACTTAGCCGTTAGGGCTTGAGCTTGGACCAACGTCTTAGTGATAATGGCCGTCGTTAACTTGTCGGCGGTATTTTTAACCAATTGAGCATTCACGTCGGCGACTAATGCCTCTTCGGTTGAACGCACAATCAAGTTGGGCTTGTCGCCTTGGCGATTGAAGGCGTCAATTTTCTGACCACCTTTTAAAAGCCCTTTAGTAAAGTCTGTTACTTGCTGTGTTGAACGGTATGAACGTGTCAGCTGAACAACCTTCGTATTTTGCGCATCAAAGAGTTGTTGTACTTGTTGGAGTAAATTGGTACTGCTTTCCTTAGTAAAAATCGCTTGATTCAAATCCCCCAGCAATGTAAACCGTGCTTTGGGGAAGTGCATCTTCAAGAATGCTAGTTCATATGGCGTATAATCTTGGATTTCATCAATGAAAACAAAGCGCATATCGCGTTCACCATGCTTACCGGTCATTAAATCATAGAGATGCAAGTATGGGGTAACGTCTGATAACGTCATTTTTTTAGCCTTCAAATTAGCGACAAAATCACTCACATGTGCCTGCCAGTCTTCTGCGGTAATTGCGAACTCTGCCAAATCAACCAACTGTGGTACAATCCGCATAAAATGTACATATTGTGCTTGAATGCTTAAGAAACGGTTTCGTTGAATCCCCTTTTGAACTGGCTTGAAAGCCTCCAGCACAATTTGCTTAGCAATGTACTTACTTTCTGCTTCCCCGGTTTTAAAATCTTTACCAACTGTTATTCCGCGTAGCTCTTCATCACTCAAGTTTTCAGCACGTTCGGTGACCCAGTCCGCCTTTGTCTCGTGATTAATTTTATGGTTTAAACTTCGTAATAAACTTTCTTTAGTGGCATCCAACCGATTCCCTAAATGATAGTTTTCGTTAAACCGATAGTAAACTTCGCTAATTTTTTCCTTACTGAGTAGAACCTTTCCGCCGACTTTTAAATCGCGAAACCGCATGTCTCCTTTTTCAAGGTGGGCTGCGTAACGCTTAACAGCTTGATAGAAAACTAAACTTTCCTTCAAACGGCTAATCCGCCCATCTTTTTCAGAAATTGGCGTTTCGAATTGATCAAACAAACTCTGTACCGTAAGGTTCGGTAGCCGGCGGGCAACATATTGATAGTATGTCATCTGAATCATATTTTGTTCACCCAGCTCGGGTAACACATCAGCAATATAATCGTTAAATAGTTGGTTCGGCGAAAACATAATCACTTGGCTAGAATCGAGGTTGCCGCGATAGCGGTAAAGCAAAAAAGCAATCCGTTGCAAGATTGCGGAGGTCTTCCCCGAACCAGCAGCCCCTTGGACAAACAGTAAATCCGCATCAGTATTGCGAATGATTTGGTTTTGTTCACGTTGAATCGTCGTCACAATACTCTTCATCTGCGTATCTGACTTTTCACCCAACACCTCAAGCAACATTTGATCGCCAATCGTTTCTTGTGTGTCAAATAACGCCTTGATTTGCCCATTTTCAATTAAGAATTGACGTTTTAAAAAAATATCAACAGCTTGTGGACCGTCTGGCGTTTGGTATGTCACTGCACCGGTTTTACCTTCATAGTAAATCGATGAAATGGGCGCACGCCAATCATAAATTAAGAAATGATCATCTTGGTCGGTAAAAGAACCCAAGCCGATATAAATCGATTCAGGGGTCGGTTCACCTTTTTCTTTAAAATCAATCCGCGCAAAATAAGGTGTCTTTTCCATTTTTTGCAACGTCGCGAGCTGGCGCGAAGATTGCTGCCAAGAATTATTACGTTCTTGTAGCATTTGCCGTTGTTGTTCGATAGAGACTGCTGTTTCAGTCATCGCCGAATCATTATTGAAATTCAAACGCACATCGTCAAAGAAATTTGCGTTAATTTCCTTTTCTTCTGATTTAGCCCGATTAACGGCGCCTTCGAAGTGCTTTTCAGCGTTTTTAATTAAGCCAATAATCCTTGTTAAACGGCTTTGTTCAAATGATTTTTGTTCGTCAGTCACAGCAAGTGCCCCCAATTTCTAAATAAACAATCCTACAAGTTTACCACTATTTTCACAAGAGTGCGACTCTCAGCACTAATCTGTGTCAATTTAATCATCCACTTTGTGATGATTGGCCCAGGTATAAGCCAGCGGCCGCAACCATAATGCCTAACCCATAGGTTAATAGTAGATAACCGAAAAAAATATGATACCGTCGACGCAACCATAACTGGCTCAGTTCATGATTGAATGTTGAAAAGGTCGTATAACCTCCCATGATGCCAACGCCCCAAAAGAGCATCTCTGGTTGGTGCAATTCAACGCCGGTCACCCAGCCTAAGCAAAAGCTCCCAGTTAGATTAATTAAAAAAGTAATTAATGGATACTCGCTGACAATGCGCGGCCCGAGCCGCGTTAATTGATAGCGTATAATCGCGCCAATTGCGGCACCCAAACCAACTAGTAATAAGTTCATCATTTATGCCCCTGCGACTTTCCGGATCGATCGAGCCACCAGACTGCCCAATAATCAGCTATTAGACTTAAACCGACGCCACCTATTAAGCTGATGCCGACATAAAGACTGGCAGCCAGCCACTGATTAGTTTGTAATAATCGTAAGGTATCAACACTGAAACTCGAAAATGTAGTAAAGGCACCCAAAAATCCGGTCCCGATGGCTAACGTATAGGTAGCATTAATCCGATTACGGACTACACAGTAGCGTAATAAAAAAGATAGCCCAAATGCGCCAATTAAATTTACACATAAAGTCCCATAAGGAAAGGTTGCTACCTGGTGAAACCCTAAGCCGATTACATAGCGTAAAATACCACCCCAAAAAGCAAAAATACCGACTGCTAGACTTGTTTTCAGTTTCATCCTGAGCCCCCCTTTTTTAATATCGTAGCATCTATTTTACATAAGTTGTGCACAATTGTAAATCACCTGACAATCATCAACCAGCCTTTGACATGCTTTAGTTGATTAGTGTATGCTCTACACAACTTAATTGTGTCTTGAAAGGATCTTTTTTATGACTAGCTTAGCACTTGTAATTGTCCTCTTAGCGGCGTTGATGACCCCGTTATTGATGGCAAAATTCAAAATTTCTTATCTCCCAACCGCAGTCGCCGAAATTTTGGTCGGCATTTTGCTCGGCCAAAGCGGACTTCACCTAATCACGACCACCCCCACTTTGACGGGTCTTTCATCATTAGGGGTCACCGTTCTTATTTTCTTAAGTGGCATGGAAATCGACTTCGATCTGTTTAAAAAGCAACCAACCACGACTAAATCGGGGGCTAAATTACCGTTAACTCCTCTACAACTGGCAATTGGTAGTTTTACGCTCATCTTATTAAGCTCATTAGGCCTTGCTAGTTTGTTAGCTTGGAGCGGTTTGTTTACCGATATCGCGCTAGCCACGATTCTCTTTTCAACGATTGCACTCGGAGTCGTCATTGCGGCGTTAAAGGAAAAAGAATTGCTCAGCCAACCTCTCGGCCAAACCATTCTCCTTATTGCCGTCCTCGGCGAAATTGTTCCCTTAATTGCCCTTACGATTTATGCAGGCTTAAATAGCCCGGGAGCGCAGAGTCTCTGGTGGTTATCATTAATTTTTCTAGCCGCAATTTTCCTTTTGATGCGCTTCAAAATGGTCTATCACTTCTTTGAACGAATCGATAAATCAACGACCCAACTCGATATTCGCTTAGCGTTTTTCCTCATCATTACGTTGGTATCAATTGCCGAAAAAGTCGGCGCGGAAAGTATTCTGGGCGCCTTTTTAGCTGGCATGGTCATGAAACTTCTACGTCCCCGCGAAGAAACGCAGGATAAATTAACGTCAATGGGCTACGGCTTTTTCATCCCTATTTTCTTCATCATGACTGGTGCCAAACTTAACCTTCCCGGCCTGTTACGTGATCCCAAATCGTTAACCTTGATTCCCTTTTTCTTGATCAGCTTTATGGGTGCTAAGGCCTTAATTTACTTCATTTTAAACCGGCGCTTCAAAAATACGAATGCGCTAGCCGGCACCTTCCTCAGTTCAACGACGATTACGTTGGTCTTGCCAATTTTAACCGTGGGATTAAACTTGAAAGTCATTAACACCCAACAAGCTGGAGCCTTCACGATTGCAGCTGTCATTAGTTGTATTATCGGACCAATTCTGTTCAATCGTTACTACCTGCCAACGCCTGAAGACTTACCACGCAAGCGCGTCAACTTCATCGGTGCCAACATTATGACGATTCCAATTGCCCAACAATTGTCAAAGGGCCTTTATACCAGTCAACTATTCACCAATAACCAACAAAATTACCAAATCTACCACAGCCAGGCCAAACTTGAATTACTCCCTGATTTGACCCCGGCCACCTTAAAGACCGCCGCTATTTTTGATACTGATATCCTGGTCTTAGGCTATTTAAACAACGCCCAAAATTACCAACTCGCGCAACAAGCCATTCAAGCCAAAGTACCGCGGATTATTGCGCGGTTTGAATCTAAGCATATTTCAGACGACCAATACGATGACCTCAAGGAGCACGGTGTTGAAATTTTCAATACTTACGAGGCCAATATCAGTCTATTACGTAGCTTAATCGAAACCCCCTCGACATTACAAATTATTGATAATACCGATGCTGGGCTCTTTGAAGTTACTGTTAAAAATCGGCGTTTCACTGGCATTCAACTCTCTAATCTACCCTTTGTCGATCAGGTCACAATCAGTCGCATTTATCGTGAGAAACAATTGATTATGCCACACGGAGATACCCAAATCCACCTAAACGATCATCTCATCTTAACCGGTAATAAACAAGCGGTCCCAGCAATTCGCCGGCAATTAGAAACCCTCAACTAAATCATGTTACCGCTCGCACATTTTCTCTAATAGGCTTATAATATAATTATCATAATTAAAGGATGGTGCAGATATGAAACAAGGAACAACGATCCTCACTTTGGATAATGGTTACCATTTATGGACCAACACGCAAGGAACAGGCGATATTCATTTACTCTGCTTACACGGCGGCCCTGGTGGCAATCATGAATATTGGGAAAATTTTGGCCAAGAATTAGCTGACTTGGGTGTGCAAGTCCATATGTATGACCAACTTGGTTCATTTTATTCTGATCAACCTGATTATTCACAACCAGGTAACGACCAATTGCTAACCTATGATTACTTCTTAGATGAAGTTGAAGAAGTTCGGCAAAAACTGGGCATCGATAACTTCTATTTAATCGGTCAATCATGGGGTGGCGCATTAGTTCAAATGTACGCTGCTAAATACGGCCAACATTTAAAGGGTGCCATTATCTCAAGCATGGTCGATGAAATCGATGAATATGTCACAAACATCAACAAAATTCGCGAAACTATCATGACCCCTGAACAATTAAAATTCATGCAAGCCTGTGAAGCTAAAAATGATTACGACAACGATGAATACCAAGCACTTGTCGACAAGTTAAACACCGGTTATGTTGATCGTAAACAACCACTGGTCATTTCACATCTGATTCCAACAATGGCCACCGACGTTTACGGTGTCTTCCAAGGTGATAACGAATTCGTTGTGACTGGTAAATTAAAGGATTGGCATTTCCGGGACCAACTCCACAAAATTACGGTTCCGACATTAATCACATTTGGTGAACATGAAACCATGCCAATCGCTACTGCTAAGATTATGGCTGAAAAGATTCCGCATGCACGTTTGGTCACAACCCCCAATGGTGGCCACCATCATATGATTGATAACGCGCCCGTTTACTTCGATCATTTGAAGACGTTCATTAAAGACGTTGAAAATAACCAATTTAACGACTAATTTCAAAAGCCGCGGACAAATTAAAAAATTTGTCCGCGGCTTTTTACGATTGGCTTAAACCTGAATGAAAATCCACTTGGTCGAGCCTCTCGAAGATATAACGTGTTTGTTCAAATAAAGGGGTCAGCTCAGCATACTCGTCATCTTTAATTTGTTTAAAAAATAAATAAAAATCAACTTCCAATTGGTTAACTATCCGCAATCCCTTTGTATTCAACGTAATAAATACCTTCCGTTGATCGCTTTCATCACTGCGATTTTTAACCAGTAAGTGTTTTTTAAATAAAACATTAACTTTGCGCGCAATCGCTGGTCCTGAAAGATTAAAGCACTCCGATAATTTCGTCATTTCAATATTCGGATTTAATTTAATCGTTCTGAGAATCAAAAATTGATCGTAATTCAAATCATCAGTGCCCGTCAAATGATTAATCTGATTGTAAATTTGGCCAATTTGCAGATACCATTCGTTGAATCGATCAACAAGGATATTATCCGTTTCTAGTTGCATTTAACTACTCCTTTACATTAACACCAACTATGGTTATTCGTATTATTAGGCAAAAAGCTTGCAAACTATCACTTATAGTATAAATATTAACAAACCTATCTATTAATTACCACAAACATCTCCCAACTGCCATGAAAACATGATTTATGCTAGAATGAAATTATCAAAAAGTTATTTTTGGAGGTCCCCATATGAAACGAATCACACTCTATTTAGTCCGTCACGGCCAAACTTTTTTTAACCGCTATAACCGCATGCAAGGTTGGTCAGACTCGCCACTTACGCCTAAAGGTATTGCTGATGCAAATCGAGCGGGTCAAGCCTTAGCAAAAGTAAATTTTGCCCAAGCCTATTCAAGTGATCGTAGTCGCGCGATGGATACTGCTAAGATTATTCTCCATAAAAACTTCTATCTTGATACACCTTATTCAATCACCCCCCACTTTCGTGAAGAATTCTATGGCTATTTTGAAGGTGAAGATTCACCCAAAGCTTGGTATATGGCTGGTGCTAGTCACGATGCCAAAACTTTTCAAGAAATCATCACGAACTACTCACTGGATGCTTCTAAAGATTTCATGAAGGCCGCTGATCCATTCCATGATGCCGAAGATGCGGCTGAATATTGGTCCCGGGTAGGTAAGGGCTTTAAACAGCTCCGAGCCGAATGTTCAGATGGTGATAAGGTCTTGTTGGTTAGCCACGGCACAACCATTCGCAGTATTGTGGGGAAATTTGGACACGGGCAATTTGATGTAACTGTCAGTCCCATGAATGGCAGTATTAGTAAAGTACTCTTAACCGATACAGACGTGACCGTTGAAAGTTACAATCAATTAACACTTTAACAGGTACTACCCCCAATACTGAAAAAGGGCCACGACAATTGTCGTGGCCCTTTTAATGCGCACAGATAGCGCAACTGACTTTATTAATCTCCTAGTTGCCAAGTGTATTGACCTATTGCGTAACCGTTTTTAGTACGATTCCTTGATACAACCAGGTCGTCACCCAATAATACCCGACATAGAGAATCATGAAAATAGTAAATGGTAACCAAAGATTCTGATAAGGGTTGAGCATGATTTGTTTGAAAAGTTGTAATCCAAATAAAACGTGAATGCTACCGACAATTCCTGGTAAGCAGAATAAAACACCAATTTCCTTAGCAATCGATTGTTTCAACAAACTGCGCCGGGTCCCAATTTTAGCCAACATCGTATAGCGTTTAACGTCACTAGCAGCACCGGATAGAATTTTGAACATCAGACAACTAGCTAACATGGCTAAAAATGCAATTCCGAGGAAAAAGCCCATGAATTCAAGCCCACTGAACATCCCATTGGCCATCTGGTAGTTAACATACTTACTACCATCCATGAGAGCCCCCTGTCCTTTAGCCAATTCCGGGTTGGCAATCACTTGTTGCGTGTGGATTTTCTTGATCACAGATAAGTTAGCCATGAAGTCTTTAACGCGGTAGGTTTTAATTGGGATTGTGCCTGATGCAATTTGGCTAAATTCAGCGTCTGTGACCACTTTGACATCTTTGCTGAATTGACTTGGGACTTGAATTGCTTGCAATGCCGCGACATTCCCTTTTTGTAGTGTCTTAAGTTGCACCGGTTTAATCCCTTTAGCGCGATCATTACTATATTGAACGGCCATAATGGGGTTCTTTTTAAGTTGCGTCGCCCGGTAATAAACTGTTTGGGCATCTTCTTTAACATCGTAATTGGCTGTTGCTTTGACACCGGTTAAATTTTTAGCTAATTGGCGTGCTTGGGGGTTAGGTTGGTTTAAAACAACATCATAAGGGGCCATCGTTTTAGCCATCGCTGGAATTTCACTTTGATAGCCAATGCCCACGGTGATGGCTCCCAGTGCCAGTGCGAACAACATTGCCACTAATGCCAGCATCTTCGTGTAGTCTTTAATCCGAAACCGTAATTGTGCTAAAGTAAAATTATTCAAACCCCGATTACGGATATACTGATTGCCTTTGAGTAACCGCAGCATCCAGCCGAAAAAGGCGTTAAATAAAAAATAAGTTCCCAAAACAATTGTTACTAAAGCAACCACTAGACCGGCAATCTGATATGTGGCTACGTTAATTAGCATTGTGTAGCCTATTGTCAGAAAAATTAAGCTCAGAACAATTTGAACCAGCTGGCCTAATTTATTTTGTGACACGTGATTGGGTTGCTGATCATTGTGTAACAGTTGTAAGACTGGTGTTTTTAAAAGTTGATATTGATTAACCCCAGCAGCCATCACGAACAAAACCATAAAAAACACCACAGTCACGATTACTGCAGGTAAATAAAACGGTGAGAATTGCTTAACTTGAATATCCATTTGGGATAATAATAAGTTGCTGATAATTCGTGTCAAACCAATGCCCAACACTGTCCCAACCAAGGTTGCGGCCATCCCAATAACGAGGGTTTCAGCAGCAATTAATTGGGCAATCTTCCGCCCCTTGGCCCCCAACATCATGAACATTCCATAATCACGACGACGCATACTCATTAAGAAATTATTCGCATAAATTATATATACCAGCGTAATAATCCCTAATAAGACCGAGCCAATTTGAAAAATAATACTAGCCATTCTGATCGGTGAGTTACTTGAAACGAAGCTTTTGTTCGTCGCCAAGGCTTCAAACATATAAAAAATCGCACTGGCCATAATCAGCCCAGAAAATAATACTATATAGTCTTTTAATCGTCCTTTAATGCCGGTTAATGATAACTTCAACAACATAAATGATCTGCCCCCTAATGATTAAATGTGCCTAATGTATCTAAAATTTCTTGATAAAAGGCTTTGCGTGGCCGATCACCACGGACCAGTTCTTGGCCGATTTGACCATCTTTAATAAAGAGAATTCGTTGGCAATAACTCGCTGAAAACGGATCGTGGGTCACTAATAAGATTGAAACCCGTTGTTGTTCGTTGAGTTGTGCCATCGTATCTAGCAATTCTTTAGCACTCTTAGAATCAAGCGCACCAGTTGGCTCATCACCAAACAAAATGGCTGGTTTGTGTACTAGCGCTCGTGCTGCAGCGACCCGCTGCTTTTGCCCACCTGATAATTCAGTCGGGTATTTATTTAATAAACGATCAATTGAGAGGGTCTTGGCAATTGATGTGACAAAATCCTGAACTTGTTTACCGCCAACGTTTTGCAAGGTCAATGGCAACGCCATATTTTCATAAGCGGTTAAGTTTTCTAATAAATTGAAATCTTGAAACATGAAGCCAATTTCCTTAGCCCGAAAATCGGCTAACTGGTTACCCTTCAGGCCGTTAATTGCTTGCCCATTAATTTCAACTTGGCCGGCAGTCGGCTTGTCTAGAGTTGATAAAATATTCAATAAAGTGGTTTTCCCTGAACCTGAAGCACCCATGATGCCGACAAATTCTCCTTGTTTGACATCAAAAGTAATGCCTTTTAAGGCCGTATATTGCTTTTCATTGGGTTTACCGTATGTTTTTTGAACGTCTTTGATGCTAACGACTGTTGGTGTGTCCATTAATATTACCTCCAAATTTCATGATACTGCTTATCTTACCGAATATTCTCCAAGACCGCCCGCTTTTTAGATGACATTTTCTGGTAGTTAAATAACAATTTTGTAAGCTGATGCACCCATTTTTTAAAAACTAATGTGAATTGCTCAAAAAGTTTTGTCTTCCGTTTCTGATTTGACTATAATAAAAATATTGTGAATTTTCAGAAAAGGGGTTTCTTTACGATGGATGAAATTGAACCAAAAAAGAAATATATCACGTGGCAAGTCCTTGCTTTAATGGACTTTGTCACCGTCATTGGCTTTGACGATATTATTTATAATTTTCAAAACCAAGGAATGGCAGTTGTCTTTTCATGGATTGTCTTACTTTTCACCTATGTCTTACCTTATGAATTAATGGTTGGCCACTTAGGCTCTGCGTTTAGCAAGGACGGCGGCGGTTTATCCAGTTGGATGCGGCATACCAGCGGAGATGTTTGGGGTTACTTAACCGCTTGGTGTTACTGGGTGGCTAGTCTACCATACTTAGTCGATGTGGCCAATTCAATGGTCGTATCGTTCTTTTGGATTATTACTGGTAACGGTAATTTAGAAGATAAGCTCTCACGGGCTTCGTTTGCGCTACTCACAGCGGCCATCACGATCCTCTTCATCTTCTTCCAGCACAAGTTTACATCATCGCTACAGGTCCTTAGTATCGTTGGTGGGGGCGCCATGTTTATCATGACCATTTTATTTGTGATTATGACTTTTGTCGGCTTACTCAATGGCGGCCACATTGCAACTCACCCATTAAATCTGCATACTTTTATTCCACATTTTAACTTACATTATTTCTCAACCATTGGATTACTGATTTTCGCCATGAACGGTGCCGAACTGGTGGCGCCTTATGTTGGTCAAATGAAAGACGGTAAAAAAGATTTTCCCAAAGCAATGATGGCACTTGCTCTGATGACCGCCTTTTTAACCATCTTTGGTTCATTGGCTATTGGGGTCTTCTTTGATGCCAACCACTTACCAGCCGATTTGAAGATGAACGGTTCCTACTACGCCTTCTTAGCACTTGGTCAACAATTCCACATGGGAAAGATCTTACTGTACATCTTCGCGGTCACTCAAGCAATCTACATGGGTGCTCAATTAGCCATGCTACTCGATGGCGGTACGCGGATTTTTCTATCCGACACAGCCAAACAGTTCTTACCCAAAGCACTAACTAAAACAAACAAACAAGGGCTCCCAATCAATGGTTATTGGTTAACAACCGGTATTTGTACTTTCGTGTTAGCTTCCAGTGCTTTTCTTCCCGAAATTAATGATATTTTTAATTGGCTGTTGAACATTAACGGTATTGTATCACCATTTGTAACGTGCTTTATCTTCGTTGCCTTTTTAAGAGTCCGTTTCAATAGCGAAAAATTCCCATCAACCTACACATACATTAAAAATAAACCATGGGCAATCATTGTTGGCTTCTGGTGTTTAGCCATCACGGCTTTAGGAACGATTTTTAGTATCTTTCCACAAGATGCCACACCAGGGACTGCAAAATATACCCACGAGTTAATCTTAAATATCGTCGTCTCAGCCGCTTTAATGGGTCTCGGCGTGATTTTACCATTAATTGCGAAATACCAACGAAAACATGCAATCTAAACAAAAAAGATTCGCTCCGATTTGGAGCGAATCTTTTTTATTACCTTATCGACCGTCCTAACTCAATAGGATGCTATTTTACCAATCTAATAGCCCACTATCTCAGGATAAGTACGCCGAAAATCCTCCATTGCGCCAATTAAATTTGCATCATTATAGTACTGACACGTCCGAATTAATGGCATAAAGGGTGCAATATCAACTTGATCTAATATTTTTTCTAAAGCCTTCTTAATATTGGGGATTAGAAAATCAGCTTTTGAAATCCCGCCCCCTAAAATAATGACTTCTGGATCAAAACTATATTGCAAATTATAAATTGCCTGAGCAAGACTCATATATAACAAGTCCGCCTCCTTTTGCGCCAATAAATCACCTTGGTTAGCTAATTCAAAAACTTCTTGCCCTGAAAAATTCGTCTGGGCAGCTTGATTATAACGCTCAGCCATGTGCACCGCAGTCCCGACTTCACTTAAAATACGACCATCATTCATTAGCATATACCCGAATTCACCGCCGAACAAATGGCGGCCGTGTTGAACTTGTCCATTAATAATCACTGAACCGCCGACCCCAGTTCCAATCACCATTAACAATACATTTTGGAGTCCTTGAGCCGCGCCACTACCGACTTCTGCTAAAGCCGCGCAATTAGCATCATTTTCCATTGCCACAGGTAATCCAAATCGCGTTTCAAGTTCATCGTGGATCTCAAAGTGGTGAATATATGGTAACGCGCTGGCACCTTCAATAATCCCGGTTGCTTTATTGACCGCGCCTGGTGTACTCATGGCCACGCCAACCACCCGATCATGTATCTTAAAATTTTCCACAATTTGGGTTAAGACCGCATAATAAGCGGCCAGTGATTTCGGTGTAACAACCGTCCCAGTCTTGATTAATTGCTGTTCGGTACCATCCCACAAGCCATATTTTATCGTTGTCCCTCCTACATCAAGCAATGCTAAATTCTTCATTCTAAATTCCCCCAAGTAATTCTTGTTCATATTTAACAACCGCTTTCATTTTACCATAAGATCATCCCCTACAGCACGCCCTTTGGCTTTTAACGGCTTTCATGGTACACTTAATCCATCAAATGGGGGACTATCAAAGGTGTATCACAACGTGGCAACTGTTGGTTTAACCGCAATCACAATTGAATAAACATATCGCTATTTCCTGGTAATTTCTGCTGGCATTTGCTTTTTAAAATTAATTTAATTATGGGCTGTGACAAAGAAATATTTTTTTGCGCCAACCCTTTTTGATTAAACATGGCCCTCAAAGAAAACGTCAAGATCGGATTAAAAATTGTCCGAACTAGTATCTAAAGGAGTTCTTATGGAAGAAACTTATCAACAACCTAAAAAGGTTTTACTAACCGGCGTTAGTCAACACCAAACTAATTTTGATTATACAATGCGTGAATTAGGGGAACTGGCCCGTGCTGATAATATGGTAGTCGTTGGCGACGTTCGTCAGAATATCGATCAAGCCAACCACGCCACTTATTTTGGCAAAGGAAAAGTACAAGAAATTAAAGAACAGGCCACACAAGAAGATGCTGATCTGATTTTGATCAACGATGAGCTCTCCCCTTCCCAAATTCGCAATTTAGAAAAGGAACTCGGTATGCGTATCCTTGATCGGACACAGTTAATCCTAGAAATCTTCGCTTCACGCGCTAAGACCAAGGAAGCTCAATTGCAAGTGGCTATCGCTGAAGCTAAGTACCAATTACCACGCTTACACCCGTCCGAAAATAAACTCGATCAACAAGGTGGTGGGGGCACCGCTAATCGTGGTGCTGGTGAAACTCAACTAGAATTAGACCGGCGACTCATTGAAAAGCGAATTACTAAACTTAAAAGCGAACTCGCCAAAATCGACCAACAGCAACTTGTCCAACGTCGGCAACGCGCTAAAAACGCGATTCCGGTAGTGGCCCTAGTTGGGTACACGAATGCTGGTAAATCAACCACAATGAATCGTATTTTGCAGCGGCTTAATCCCGATACACCAGAAAAACAAGTCTTTGAAAAAGATATGCTCTTTGCAACTTTGGATACTAGCGTCCGGGAAATCGTGCTATCCAACCAGCAAAAATTCTTACTGAGTGATACGGTTGGCTTTGTTACAAAACTCCCACATCACTTGGTTCAAGCCTTTAAATCAACTTTATCCGAAGCGGCGAATGCCGATCTTTTAATCCACGTTGTCGACTATTCTGATCCGAATTACTTGGATATGATGCAAACAACCCAAGAAACTCTTGCTTCACTCAATATTAAGGATATCCCTGTTATCGAAGCCTTTAATAAAGCTGACTTAAAACCAGATACCCACTATCCGGAAATCGATGGTCATCAAATTGTCTACTCCGCGCGCGATGAAGCGGCCATTGATGCGTTAATTGCCCTAATTAGCAAACAACTTTTCGAACAATATCCAACGTTAGACTTCTTAATTCCATATACACAAGGGCAAGCCGTTTCTTACCTCAGTGATCACGCTAGCATTCTAGAACAAAGTTATGTAGAAAACGGCACCTTCATTCGGGCTCAAATCAACCCTCAATTACTGGGACCTGTTAAGCATTATCAGCAAGCAGTGCCAAATTAACTATCAAAAAAAGGGCTACCGACTGTATCGGTAGCCCTTTTTTGTGTCATTCATATTTACGAAAAATTTTATCAGCAGCAGCCTTTACGCGTTCAACATCCCTTGAGTCCAGGGCTGGTACCAAATCCACTGATGCTTGCCGATAACTAGCAGCAATTGCTTGTAAACCGGTCAGGGCCTTTCGACTTAAAATAACATAGCTTTGCGAAACTTCATTATCTTGAACAAATAATAGTAACCCAACGGTCTTCAAGCGTTGCACTGCAGCAGCAGTGATTCCATTTTGAGCTAAGTGCGCTAAATCTGCGGAATGGTTCTTGCTTAATTGCTTAATTTGTTGTAATAAGATCGCATCATCGAAATCAAAACCAATCTCTGCGCATATATTATCCATCTTCTCAAAGTACTGCATACTTGCAATACCTGCATGAATCGTATTTATAATCTCGTTTACTGTTTTTTCTGGCTTTAAATAATAAACTGACATTTTTCCATACCCACTTTGTTAGGAATTCAAACCGTATTCTGATTATCTTCATTTTATCCTATTCTCGCCAGAATAAAATGCGGATATTTTAGTGGGTTTTTAAAAGCGGCGAAAATTAATTTTAAAAAATTATAATTATTATTTATAAGCACTTATGATAAACACTAATTTTTACCCGTATTAGTCATTTTAAACTTAATCGGGTTCTTCAGTACGTCATAACCTTTAGGTGCACTAATTTGAACAAGTTGATAGGCCCCGGGGTTAAGATGCCGAATAATAACGTGACCGCGATCATCACTCATTAAATTATTAATCAATACCTTACCGTTGGCTGATTGCAATTGATATTTTGCCCCAACTAACGGTTGATGCGTATTGCCATCAATTTGATTAACAATCACAGATCCGGCGCGCTGTTCATTGGCGACCGTAACAGCGGTCTCTTGACGGCTATGAACTTTGATAGTTATCGCATAAGTGCGCACCTTATAGGCAGTTGCAGCAGTCGTTTGAATCAGGTGATAGGTCCCCGCCTTTAGATTATCGACAACGGCTCGACCGTTGGTATCAACTAAAATTTGCTGACGCACTACTTTTCCAGTTTGATCTTCCAACATAAAGGTCGCCCCAACCAGCGGTGTTTGCCTTTTCTGATCAACATTGGTAATTCTCAGTGTTCCCAATGCATCCTCTGGAACTGCTTTTTGATCAACGACCGTGACCGCCACCGTTTTTTGATTCATAACGCGTACCTTAAATACTTCCGGATTAAGTTGGTATCCGTCTGGGGCCTTAATTTCTTGAATCGTATAATCACCAACTACCAACTCATTCAGCTTAATTCGCCCAGCAAGATTACTTTGATATTGTCCAATGAGCTTACCTTGTTTGTCACGGACAACAAACGTCGCATCTGCTAAAGGCTTACCGTTTGGAGCTGTTTTATTAATAATCAATTGTCCAGTTTGTGGTGCATCTTGAATGGTCATTGATGTCAGTGATTGTCCATCTTTTAATATTACTTGGTGCTCTAGACTGTCTAACCGATAGCCAGCGGGGGCCTTAATTTCACGCACTGCATATCGCCCAGCTTCAAGCTGACCGACTTCAGCGATGCCGGCTTTATCAGTCACCACCTCGCTTGTTTTTCCAGTTTGTAGTGACTTAACATGAAAGACGGCCCCGGCTAATTTTTTATCATGCAAATCTGTTTTATGGATTTGTAACGTCTGGGGATGTTTTGCGGCGGCGGCGACCACACTTAGTTGATTGTGACCAGCTTGATTAACCGTCATTGAATACACTGTCGTATTTAACTGGTAACCAACTGGGACGCTGACCATCTGAATCCGATATTGGCCAGTAACCGCCTTAGGCAAAACAGCTGATCCATGCTGATCGGTGGTAATTTCCCACGATGTCTGACCTTGATCGTCTGGCAAGTCTGTCCATAATTTAAAGACGGCCCCCGCAATCACACCGCCTTGATCATCTTGAGCATTAATTACAATTGGATTGGTCGCATTAACCGTTTGTCGGTGATCGACAAAGACTGCCATATAGTCACTACTTGCCTGAGTACCAACTTGAATAGTTTGGGGCGTCTGATCTAATTCATAACCAGTCGGTGCTTGCGTTTCTTGCACCGTATATTGACCCGCGTGTAACTCTGAAAAGTCCGCAGTCCCATTTTGAGTTATTTTAGTTGCAACTTCGCGACCCGCTTCATTTAATAATTTGAATTGGGCCCCATTCAATGGTCGGCCTTGCTGACTAACTTTACGAACGATTAGTCGATTAGCGGTACTAGGTCTTGTCTGCTGATTCTGAACCGTAAACTGGTTATAACTGACTCCTCCTGGCTGGATAACCCCAGCATGGGTCGTTTGGTCAACATCATTGCCAGCTGTAGTGGTCACTTGTTGATAAGTGAAAGCGCCGGTTGGGAGCCCCGACAGCACCGTCTGACCCAATCGATCTGTTTGAGCCGTCATAAAAGTTTGCCGTCCCTGATCGTCCGGATTCGTCGTCCGCACAAGGAAGCTGGCTCCACGCAACGGTGCACCAGTTTCGGCATCCTTGACGACAAACTGCACATCACTTAGTTGTCGATGGAATTGCCAATCAAGTTGATTAGCCTGATTATTCGTCACATCGATGGTTTTCGAGGTGCTCTGATTTTCATATCCAACTGGTTGATTTACCTGTTGAATTTCATATTTGCCAAGCGGTACATTGTCAAACCTTGCTACACCAGCATTATCAACCAATACTGTTTGTTCATATGATTCATTTGAATTAATTAATTTAATTTTAAATTGGACACCGGTAACTATATTGTCTTGCATATCGGTCGCATTCACGATTAACGAGTGTTGCTGATCAGTCCGTTTAATTTGATGCGTAAAAACCACATCTGGATAACGCTCATTGGACACATCAACGACTTGTTGTCCCTGGAGTAATTGATAACCACTTGGAACTTTAGTCTCCTTGACCGTATATTGCCCGCTACTTAACCCAACAAGATCAACAATCCCATCTTGATTAGTATTCACCGTTTGTTGCTGACTACCATCTAAGGCTGCAATTTGATACTGAACATGGGCAATTGCCCGCCCGGATTCAGAAATACTTCGAATCCGAAAAGCCCCATTAGCGGTTGCTTGCCGATGAGCCGTTATGGAAATTCGCTTCGTTTGATCGCTAGCGACGGTCACTGATTGTTGTTGATCATCGTCGATTGCATAGCCAGGTATCATCGCTTTAATCGCTAAATGATATTGCCCAGCAGCCATATTAGTCCAAATCGCTTCTCCATCAGCATTGGTCGTCGCAACTTGGCTGTGACCAGTATCCTCAACAGGCGTTAAACTAATTTTAGCATCCGCTAAACCAGCCTGTGTCTGTGCATCGACGAGTTTAATTATGATATTACCGGTTGATTGCCGATGATTAAATAAAATCTCCTCAGCAATATTCAGATTACTTTCTAAATCAAATGATGGCAACTGGTCTGATACTGTATAGTTCTTCGGTGCTGATTGAACCCCAATCGTATAACGACTAGCAGCTAAGCTAAGAATCGTCCGCCCGCCAGCATCAGTTGGAGCGAATTGATAGACTGCCCCACTTGCTTTGTCAGTAGCGGTAAAAATTACGCCTGGAACTGGATTTCCACTTGACGTCCGGGCCATAAGACTAATCGTTCCATCAACTACTTCTGAATAGTAAATGGCAATTTCATGTTGGGTATCAGTTACCTCAACAATCAGGCCCGCTTTTTCACCAACTAAGCGAAAACCAATTGGATTTTCGACAGTACTAATTTTATAAACCCCAACATCGATATGATTAACTCGTAATCCAGTTTGATTATCAATAATGTGATTAAAAAGGCCTTCATCATTAGCAGTCAATAAATATGATTTTTGCGTATCGGTCGTTGAAGTTAGATTAATTTTAGCGTTGGGGACTGTCTTAGTGTGATCTCGACTTTCCAGACCACGAATAATTATGTTGGGGGTTGATGTCTTTACTCGATTAGTATTAGTGGTAGCAAAAACTGATGTATTCAAATTCCCCATGAGTAAGCCAAGCAGTGTCACTAATAATGTTAGCCGATATAGTATGTGTTTTGTTTTCAGCACTTCTTAACCCCTTCATTCCTAATTACTTTAATTCTCATTTAGCGTACAGCAAACAAACTACGACCCGCTAATTCGCCAAAAACAACGCCAACTTGTGTTGCGGCGCCGCCACCGCCTGGAGCAGGGTTTCCTGAACTACTTTGGAATGCCACAATATCTTTTTCAACTTGTGCATCGTGTTTCTGATGTTTATGTTTAGTATCTTGGGCTGTCACACCACCTACATCATTCGGCAGACCTGGGGCTGATTGTCCAACCGTTTGATCCTTAGGCGCGCGCGCTGGCTGTTTATCCGTGATTGTCGGTTGCGTTGCAACTACCAACGATGCTGTCTTCTGATTAGGTGTTGTTTGTAATAAATCAGCTAAGGGCACACTAAAGACAGGTGTCTGATTAGCCTGAATATTCAAATCACCTAGTTTGCTTGCTGGTTGTTGATTATGACTAGTAGTTGGGTCTTCGCTTGTTCCCGGTTTTTCCGTATCAGTACTTGGTCCAGGATCCGGTTTCCCATTTGGATCTGGATCTGGTGTAGTCGTCTTCGTTGGATAATTTTTAACCGTAATATTAATTTCATCGCCCGTGATAGACTCATCGGCTGCTTTTTTATCCACTTCAACGGTTGCTGCTGTGACCTTTTGTACCTGTTGTACGAGAAAAACTTGTGAAAAACGATAGACGCTTAAGCTTAAAAATGTTATCGAAAGCAAAGCTTTACCTGTTTTCATAATTTCTCCTTTTTAATTGAAACAATAACATCCCCAAATTGTTGCCAATTAAAGACTGTCGGCGGGTTCTTCCAAATCAATTGCTTACAGGTCAAATCACCTGAATAAAAATCTGATAGATATAAATCCGTGTTATCTTGAATGGTCGACTGTACCTCAATATTTAAATTATTAAAATAGTTTACCATCTTTTGCATATATTGATTATATAGCTTTCCTTGCGAAAAATCTACGCAGACCCGTACGCGATCTTTTAGTATTTCAAGTGGGATATCTTCGATACATGCAAACATATAATCATAGTAAATACTAGCTTGCTTCCGCCACTCTAATTTATGTTTATTTTTGTCCATTACTTGTTGAATAATGATGTGAAAAAGCGGATTCGATTCTGCAAAATAATTCAATTGATTCTCATCAATAAAAGTGGTTGGTTCAGTATAAAATGTTAGTTGTTTCGTATGAATTTGATTCAAATCCTGTGCCAATCGCTGCAGTGCCACTGAAAATTGTTTAGTTTGACCAACGTCAGCGGCCAATACAACATTAACTTGTTCAATAAATCGTTGGGTTAATCGCTTAACCGTCGTTTGTAGTTGGCCTGCTAACCAATCAACTTCAAAATCCACGAATCCTTCTGAGAATAAGAAAGTCAATAAAGCTTCAATTTCAAATTCACTGGACATATTTAAGCGATAATCAGTGGTAATGATTGCCGTAACGGCATTCCACAGTGTGGTTTGAGTCTCTTTAAAGCCAGCGGTTAATAAATGATCCGTCAAATAATCTTTCCCGCGCATCCGAATGTACTGAATCTTAATATAAATTTCTAATTTTTTATCCGTCGTCGGTAACCGTGAAATATCTAAATCTGTACTCAACCGATCCATCACTTGATTCGCAATGGTCTGCACTGTATCAAACGGTCTTTCGATCCCATTAAAATAACTATAATAGATTTCAAATACAAACTGGCGAATCACGATTTCTGATCCGACTAACCGATTTTTCTTAAATTTTAAATTGAATTGTTCCACAATAGCCGTTAATTCTTTTTTTAATTCATAAAACTTTGTAGTCCCGATAAATAAAGCCTCACAAAAATCGGCTGTTTCATTTTTTTCTGGATGAAGTAAGCTAAATTCTAACATCTTGAATAGATTTGACTGCTTTAAATAATCCAAGCGAATCTTACGTACGATTCCTTCATTGATATTTTGACTCTCAAATACCCCATCGCCATTGACTTTTAAATGACTATCCGGACTGATGATCGCTAAATCGGCGTTGATTCCTTCCACGTATTGTGTGATTTTAAACTTTGAAATTCCCAATAATTTCATCGCTTTGCTAACTGTTAAATAATAATTGCCATTATCGGCTATCAACTCTAGTAAATAATATTGGTAACGATAATTGACATCTAAAAATTCATTATGAATTTCCACCTATTTCCCCCCACTAACTACTTTGTTCGTTCTTGGTATGCCATCTGAACTATTAATTGATATGGTTCCTGGCCTTCAACCACGCCATTACGCCCGGCCATTTTCTTCGGGCCACCCGAAATCCACGTGTGGGCCACTGCTAATTGATAATTTTGGACTAAGTCCTCAATTGGCGTTAACCCTACTGTTGTAACTTGGGCTAACGCTTGTTTATCGATGGCGTTCATCCCGCCATAGATTACCCATTGATTGGCTGTTTGCTTCAATTCATAAAACGGTAGTGCAACTTTATTGCCAATTGCATAGATTGGCTGCTGTAATTGTTGGGCCTGGGCATAAATATCATGATCACTCAATCCCGCATAATTTAAGCTAAGATAGCCAGTTGCGACTAATTCATCAACCAATGTTGCCAAGTGTTGCGATTGGTCTGTAGTCATTACTAATTGAGCGGGCAATAGTTTTTGTTCTTCAAACAAGCCCGTCGCTGGTTGGATTTGTGAAATGACTTGTGTTTTAGTATTTGTGCCGGTTAACGGACGTGGGCTGGTTGGATCACCACCCAATGCTTTTTCAACATATGGTGAAATATCGACACTCGCATTCTTCCCCCGGTAGTAAAAATAGAGATTCATGACCGCAAAATAAAGGAGTATTAAAAAAACCAGTAAATTAACAACGCCTCTTCCAATTGCTTGAGCTTTAAAATAGGTCACACTCTTATATAGGAGATAAAAATCACCAATCAAACAGATGATTGAAAAGATCCGATTTTTAACTCGTCCATTAATATTTAAATAACCAAAATAATGGTTAATGATATCTAAAAAAGAAAGCACGTTGATTGTCCTCCTTATTACCCATAAAACGAATACCTACTGGGCAGCAGTCCCATCATTTTCACTGCTTGAAACCACCTTGGCACTGCTACTTGAACTGGCTGAGTGACTATTTGATGTGGTATCGCCAGTTGATGCAGCATCTTGAGGTGTCGATTGATCGTCCTCAGACGTCTGCGACTGTCGGTTGTCATCGATCTGACTCTGACTGGAAACAGTTTGGGCTGACGATGTTTCCTCTGATTCTGATGTAGACTCTGGTTCCGATTCAGAAACTGGTTCTGACTCTGACTGTCGTTCACTATCCGTTGTAGTAGTCGTTGCACTACTACTTGAAACAGACGATGCCGGTTCCGATTTTATATTCTCTACAGGTTTTACCGTATTGGCAACAGCGTTTGTCGCACTCATCGCAATAATCAACGAAATAATAGCGGCTGGTGGGATGATTGGTGGGGTATGATATACCATTTTAATGCTTCCTTTCTACGCTTGACAGCTTTCGCAGAGGCCATATAGTTCAAACTGATGCCCCTCAATTTGACAATTTGGAATTTGTTCGCTAAAAAAGTCTAGTGGGCACATTTTCAATTCAATCACTTTGCCACATTGCCGACAAATAAAATGATGGTGGTGCCGATTTTCAAAATCGCATTGATATTTAACATGCGCCTGTTCACCTTCTGTTTGCTGTTCAACTAGGCCAAGTTTTTCAAAATCTTTAATATTCCGATAAATCGTATTGTGACTCATCCCTGGAAACATTCCGCGCATGTGCTCATCAATTTGCGTAACGGGAATGTAACGATTCTCATATACCGATAGATACGCTAACATTTCCCGCCGTTGCTTAGTTATTTTATATCGATTTGCGCGTAAAACTGCGATTGCGGTGGTTATTTCACCCATTTCAATTCTCCGCTCCTCTCGGTTCATAGATACGCCATTTTATCATACGCACCTTAAGTTGTCAGATACCTGGTCTTGGTGTTAGCCGGCTAAAAATCTACTTACCCCCTGATACTATCCCTCATTATACCTTTAATCCCTTATATATTAACAATGTCCAAATAAATTTCACTAAATTTTAATGAACCCAATTCAAAATAGTTGCATTATCTAGAGCTACGCGTTATGATGTAACTCAGATGGTTTTTTGATAAACCGTCTTCATTAGCCTTCTATCAGCATTTTTAGTTACTTGAAGGGAGATTTTATGATGGAATTTACTAATCAGTCTAATAATTGGTATCACGTTTCACTTGATACGCAAACTCAAAAATTTATCGCAACTGCAACGAACAATGAAAAAATCAGTGCAAGTGGTATTACAATTGAACAAGCCGTACAAAAATTAAGTTATAAAGTGAAACAAACCAATTCCGTTAACCAGCATCTATTTGCATAATGGTTAGCCAAATACATTAAAGGAAGTCTGTCGAATAAACTCGATGGGCTTCCTTTTTTAGTAATTATCAATTTCTAAACGTTGCGATTAATGCTGCTAGCGCTTGCTTAGTTGATTCCCAATCATCATTGCGCAACACGGTTGCCTGTTGGTTTAAAGTAGGCGGCAATATTAGGTCACGTTTAAATTCAGCACTTGTAATCCGTTTTTGAATGGCCTCCGGACGATCTTTTCGTTTTTCAAGCCGCGTAATTAATGATTGCGATTCCGAAACAGTCAGAAACAGTACCGAGACTATTTTTGGAAAAACTTCTAAATAAGTTTGCGCCCCTTGCGTATCAACTACTAGGCTAATTAACGGTGCTTTTTGCCATGCCAAATCTAGTGCTTCGTATGAAGACCCATACTGATAGCCTGAATAGGTCACCGACTCAATCAGATGCTTTTGTGCCAATGTTGTTGGGGTTTCAAAATAATAATCCACCCCATCGACTTCGTTATGTCGTCGTGGTCGCGTCGTATGGGTAACCACTTGCGGAATCTGAAACGCCGTTTTTAAATAATGGCTAACCGTTGTCTTTCCACTACCAGTTGCGCCTGTAATGACTAATAATTGTTTTACCACCATTCACTCACACTCTTCTATCGGAAATTTAAATAAATAAAAAAGTTTGCCATCTTCATCTAAGTAGACGTCAAACTCCGTAATGCTTGTATTCATTCTTATAAGCGACGACCAAAGTCAGGCTTGTAATATTGCATTGACATGGTTGTTACAGATTGGCCTGGCGCTGGCGCATGAACGTAAGAGCCTCCACCAATATAAATCCCAACGTGATGTGCAGAACCTACACCACCCCAAAAGACAAGGTCACCAGGTTGTAACGCTGACAATGAAACCTTCGTCCCGACAGTACTTTGTTGTTGTGATGTCCGTGGTAAACTAATACCAGCCATCTTTGCAGCATACCAAACCAAACCAGAACAATCAAATCCACCAGGTTGCGCACCGCCATATACATATGGTGTTCCAATGAATTGTAACGCATTACCAACCAATGAACCAGTATTAGCACCAGATGGCGCTGCCGGCTTGTTTTGCGTTGGTGCTGGCGTAGCATTAGTGTGAGTCGCTTCAGGAGTTGCAATTGGTTTTGGTGCGGATTCTTCTTTAGCAGTCGCTACAGCAGCTGCTGTTTGAGCATCTAATTCACTTTGTAACGTCGCTAGCTGTGTCTTGTGCCCATCTATTTCTTTCTGGAAGCTAGCTTGTTCTTTTTCAGCATCTGCTTTAAGTGCTGATAGTTGCACTTGATCTTTTTCAAGCTGTGCTTTAGTAGCAACTAAATTAGCTTTCTTAGTAACTTGGACTTGTTTTAAATTAGCTAGTTTACTTTCTGAGTTAGCGACAGCATCCATGGCCTCTTTGTTAGCCTGGTTTAATCTACCAACAACTGAAGCACGGCTAATCATGTCTGAAATACTATCACTATTGACGATAAAATCAACGTAGACATTACCAGAAACACTATTACCCGCACGTTTTTGTAAGGCAATCACTTGTTCTTTTAAAATAGCTTTTCTGGATTGAACTTCAGCTTGGACTTTTGCAATCTTTTGCGTAGCTGCAGTAATTTGTTTGTCAGTTGTAGTAATATCCTTTTGTGCATTTGCAATTGCAACGGTCTTATCTGACACTTGATTCGCAATCGAAGCAACGTGATCTTGGGCAGCATTTAATTTAGCCAATAGGGCACTATTTTCTGCGCTGAGGTTCGTCATCGCTGCTTTGGGATTAGTATCCGCACTCGCAGTTCTAATATTAACCGCCAATGTTGACCCGACTGTTAAAAATGCTAATGCACTGAATATTAATCGACTGACTTTTTTCACTGAATGATTCCCCTTTTTCATGTTTAAAATGACGTTTCTTTTATGTACGGTTTTCTAACCAAATCTTAGTGTAACATGTAACTATTACAGAATTGTTACAGATTGGTTACCGTATTGCGTCTAAATGGGGAGTCTGCGCTATTTGTTGATAGTTATTTGTGTTTGGATTTTTTGCCATTGCTCATAACTTAGCAAGACGGCAGTAGGCGCTCCGTTTGCATCAACAATTTCGTAGATAAGCGGTTTGACATTAACCTCTTTGATGATTTGCTGCAACATTTTTTTGGCATATAGTGCTTGAATTTTTTCTCGTAGCATCTTTAAATTCTCCTTGAGCGTGATTAATTGTGTTCTGCACACAATCAGCTTAAAATAAAGCTATCCTTTATTATGAAATGAGGTTTATACAATTGCAAATCACAAGACATGCTCAACCCCTCGATACAATCGGGACCCCACCGGTAATTGGTACGCAATTACCCCAATTTACACTTAAAGACGCCACTGGTAAATCCGTGACTACAGCCCAATTGTTGGGTAAACCAACTTTAATCAGCGTGGTCCCAGATATTGATACTCGTGTTTGTAGCATCCAAACAAAGCATTTTAACCAAGCCGTTGATCAGTTCTCAGATGTAACTTTTTATACAATCTCAACAAACACTATCGAACAACAAAATAACTGGTGCGCGGCCGAAGGGGTCAAGCATATGCAACTACTTTCAGATGAAGCACTCAGTTTTGGCAAAGCCATGCAACTCTATATCCCTAGCAACAACACCTTGCAACGCTCAATTTTTATTCTAACGGCCGATGGTACCATCGCCTACACCGAATTAATTATTGAACAAACCAATGAACCGGATTACACAGCTGCTTTAAAATTTTTAAAAACAGCTCAATAATACGCCAATCGATTCCTTTAACAACGGTGGTTAGAACTAAATCAGTTCTAACCATTTTTATTTTATGCTTTTATTCACAAAAAAGTTAGAAAATTCCGAGCAAACTTGCTCCACTTTTTGAATTGGCGTATGATACCCATATTTGCATCATAAAATTCAGCTTTCTAAGGAGTTTTCATGTCAGAGCTGTCCAACGAGCTTTTCAAAACCTTCAATCAAGTGATTCATCGTTATCGCCATTACTATGGTATGCAGTTTTCTACAGATCATCGCTCAGTCAGCCAAATTCGGATTCTAAAGCAACTCAATTCAGAAAATGGCCAAATCCAAAGAGTATTAGCTGAGCGTCTCGATATCCGACCTTCATCCCTGTCTGAGTGTTTACATAAATTGGCAGCAAAGCACTACATTGAGCGCCAATCAGATGATCATGATCGGCGCATCACACATGTTTTCATCACCGCTACTGGCCGGACCATTTTAACAGAAGCGCTCGACGGCCACGACGAATTCACCGAAACCTTATTTGGCAGCTTAACCCACCAAGAACAACAAGCCCTCAATGAACTCTTAAATAAATTAGAAACAACACTCTCTGATACACAAAACTTTGATTTTATGTCTGAGTTTAACAAACGCCGATCCCAAACTAAACTATAATTCTTTCGAAAGGTCACCCCTATGCGCAAAACAATTGAATATGTTCTCACTGGGATTATCGCCTACCTCATCAGTCACTATTTTGTACGACACATTGTCTTACCAACGCTTTATAATTATCCGCGCTTAACCCGGGTTATGGCTCGTTTTCCAGCAACAACTGTTTTCTTAATTCTCTTTTTAACTTTAACCTTCTGGTTAGGATGGGTCCAGTGGAATCGCCGGCAAATTTCACCGATCTACGGCTATCTCGTCTACAGTGTTTATTTACTTTTGCTATTCATTGTCTTGTTTACTAAGGCCGATGTTTACCATGCAATCAGTTTAAATCCGTTTGATTTCATTCAACCGGATCGCAAGATTTTACTTGAAGCTCTACTGAATGTACTTTATTTCATCCCGTTAGGTGGTTTATATCATCTAAGGGCTTCCTTTCTTGAAACCAATATCATTGCATTTTTAACTATTTTAGGGATTGAAACGCTCCAATTTGCGTTCTATTTAGGAACCTTTGCGATTAGTGACCTTTTGCTCAATTGGCTCGGTTGCTTGGTTGGATTTGGCCTTTGGTCGCTTGCACAACACCATTTCAACCGATAAATTAAAAGCAGCTAGCCAATTGGCCAGCTGCTTTTTTTCCATCATTTTTTAAGTTCAATTATTTAATCCGTTAACCGGCGTTTTTCGCTAACTTTCATTTTACTATCAAAACGATAATACAATGCTTCACCATTTTCAACTTCTACACCATCAATATCTTGGTCTGAAATTTGCTCAATGATCTTGATCAGCGCCCGTAAGGTGGATCCATGTGCCACAATCAATTGATCTTGTCCTGCCAACAAGCCGGGCACCACTTGATCTTGCCAATAAGGTAATAAACGTTGTTCAGCTTGGGCAAGGCTCTCGCCGCGTGGCCGGCTATTCGGCGCGATGTACCGATACCGCCGGGCCTGTGAAAAAGTCGTCAACAATGGCGGAACGGCGGTATAACTTCGGCGCCAACGTGCCACTTGTGGCACACCAAACACAGCCCGTGTTTTTTCTTTATCCAATCCACGCAGTGCCCCATAATGCCGTTCATTCAGCCGCCAACTTTTAGTCATCGGTATCGCTAATTGATCAGTTACATCTAAAATAATATAGCTAGTCAAAATTGCACGTTTCAATAACGAAGTGTGCACATGACTAAATTGAATGCCGGTTGCTTGAATTTGTTGACCCACGCGGCGTGCTTGCTGGCGTCCGAGTGTAGTCAGTGGTACATCGGACCACCCGGTATAAGTATTCAATTGATTGGCCAAACTTTCTCCGTGTCGTACAATTAATAAATTCGCCATCGGTTAAACTCACTTTTCTTATAAAATAATCTCCTTTAGTATACCACGAACCTTTTCCTATGATAAATGCTACTTAGCATGTGAATCACCTTATACACATCAAATGCAGTTAAATTTAAATAGTTAAGGAACTACACAATCTAGTTGTCATCTACCAATTAATTGTAGTACAATAAAACTATTGAATTGTAAGGATGTGCAATATGTCAGCTAAAGCAAAAGAGTTTTGGAAATCAACCATACAAATCGTTCTATTAGCAGCCGTAATGGTCGGAATTGCTCAATTACTATTAACATTTGTGATTGCTAATGAACAAATATTTGGACCATCAATGCAACCGAACTTCACTCAGTATGATCGGGTTATTGCGTTGCGACATACAAAACTAAAACGCGGCGACGTTGTCATTGTTAAAGCTCCCGATTCACCTGGTGAATTCTACATCAAACGGATTATCGGCCTACCAGGTGAAACAGTGCGCTTCAACAAGGATCAACTCTACGTTAATAATCAAAAAATCAGCGAACCTTATTTAAACCAGTATAAAAAGGATCCAACAACCTTTCTAGAGGGCTCAAATTACTTTACACTTAATCCTAAAACTAATAAATCTAATTTTGATTTGAAAGATGTATTAGGCCGGGCAACAGTTCCCGCACATCACTACTTCGTCATGGGGGATAATCGTACTGTTTCAAAAGATAGTCGGTATGCCGCAGTAGGCTTTGTTAGTGATGATTCAAAAGCTTTCAATGGGATTCAGGGCGTCGTTAAACTCCGCTACTGGCCAATCACAAAATTTGAAGTATACTAAATATCAAAAAAGGGCCTCCACAAATGATGTGAGGGCCCTTTTAAAAATTATTTTATCATCAATAATAATAAAGACGAAGTGCCTATTAAACGTCAAGTTGGTCGTAAAAATTAGGAACAGTCATTTTATGCAAAACAAAGTTAACACCCTCATTCGTAAGCATATTTCCCAGGAAATTTTTCCGATATTATTTTTTGCCTAGCGCTTACCGCTTGCACCTAAATTTGCCCTATGCTAAGATTAGTTTCGAACAAAATAAGGGACGACTGCGAGCGTCCTTTTTGGAGGAAAACTGAATATGAAACCTATCACGGCACACGACCAACATCGATTAACATCCTATCAGGCTAAGGTTGTCGCTTCGACAACCGCTGGATTTGGGCTTGAAAACATGGACGTTATGTTCTTGTCTTTCACACTATCATCCATTATCGCTGATTTACATCTCACCGGGACACAGGCAGGATTAATCGCAACAATTACCAATATCGGTATGTTGTTAGGTGGCGTTTTTTTTGGTGTTTTGGCCGATCGTATTGGGCGCATTAAAACCTTCACCTATACTATTTTTATCTTTGCCTTTGCGACGGCCGCCATGTCTTTAGCCCATACGCTACCAATGATTTACCTTTGCCGGTTCTTAGCTGGGATTGGTGCCGGTGGGGAATACGGCATTGGCATGACTGTCTTAGCCGAGTCTTTCCCTAAAAAGCAACTCGGCCGCGTGGCATCTTATGTAGGAATTGCCGGACAATGCGGTGCAGTTTTGGCCGCTTTGCTGGCCGCTTGGGTGCTACCACAATTGGGTTGGCACGCATTATTTTTATTCGGCTTATTACCAGTCACGATTACTTTTTTTATCCGTCATCACTTAGTCGAAAGTAAACTATTTATAAGCAAAACAAATCACTCAAAAGGCCAGATCCATGCACTTTTCCAAACGCCGCAGCTCGCTTATCAGACGACTGCCCTAATGGTTATGGCAATTGTTCAAATCGCCGGTTACTTTGGTTTGATGAATTGGTTACCGACCATTATGCAACGCCAAATGCATCTCAGCGTTGCGGGATCTTCGACTTGGATGTTAGCCACCATCGCCGGTATGTCAGCTGGTATGTTGACCTTCGGCTGGATTTTAGACCGCCGTGGCCCTCGATTTGCCTTTGGCACTTTCTTAATCGCCTCAGCTGCGGGTGTTTACGTGCTCACCCTTCCAAATAGCATGGGCGCTTTATTATTGGCTGGCGCAGTCGCCGGCTATTTCTCCAACGGAATGTTTGCCGGTTACGGTGCTGTTGTTAGTCGTCTCTACCCATCTGAAGTTCGTGCAACCGCTAATAATGTCATTATGAATGTTGGCCGTTGTATTGGGGGATTTTCAAGCATGATTATTGGCTGGTTACTCGATCATTATTCGACAGTGATCGTTATGCTTTTTATTTCAATTTTATATTTAATCAGTTTTTGCATGATGCTGACCATCACCAATCTAAAAGCTAGCCGTTACTTCAGTCAGCCATAACAGCCCAAAAAGGCGAGACCGCGTATGCTGTCTCGCCTTTTTTGCACCTACAAACTACCTCCGCGTACCTCAGCCACATTAGCAACGATCGTAAATGCCAGTGGATCAACCGCATGAATCCGATTAATAATATGTTGATAAGCCTGATTCTCGACAACCAACATTAACATCTGTTTATTGTCGTTTGAATAGCCCCCGGTTACATCAAAAATGGTCACTCCCACATCAGCCTCTGCGATTAAATGTGCCTTAATTGCGGATAACTGTTTGTTACTCATCACATAAAGTACCTTTTTCCGGTTTAATCCAGTCTCAATATAATTCATCGTAATCAGTGTTAAGATCGATGAACAAGTTGCCAGCATAAAAGTTTCAAAACCAGCAACAAAGACATTGGCAAAACAAACCAATAAATCAACTACCAACAAACTTAATGCCGGCTTTATATTGAAATACTTCTTGAAAATCAATGGTGGTACTGTTGAGCCCCCACTAGACGCATCAATTCGATATAACAAGGCAACTCCGGCGGCGTAGATAACACTCCCGATAGTAATCGCTAAAAGCTTGTCCGTTACAACCATCATCTGCGGCGTTAAGGCTAAACAAACTGGTAACATAAAACTGCCAAATAGAATTCTTAACGTCGTTTTTTTATCGAGTAGCAAATAAGCCAGGATCAACATCCCAATGTTAATCACTAACACCACCGTTGATATTTGCCAGCCCATTAACTCCTCTAATAAAATCCCCACACCGGTTGCTCCACCAGCTGCCACTTCATGGGGGGCAAAAAAAAGTTGAATTCCAATTGCAATGATTTCTAAGGCGATCAGTATTAACCCCATCTGGATAATCGTCTGTTTCAAATTGGCGAAGCGCATCGCGTCCCTCATTTCTATTTTATATCGTTACCATAAGTATATACGAATGTAAATCGATAAGCGACTTTGATGCCTTTTATTCAAGAATTAATCATAATTTAAATTGGTAATTCTGATTATAGAGCGCGAATCTTTCTGCTCGATAGGCGTAGCCAGTTTGCGTAAATTTGGTGAAGGTTAAGTTATAGACTTCTTGATTTGTTTGCGGATTAACTTCCACAATATGACTCGTCCGGCCACTGTTGTTATAACCAAAGTCAATTAAATAGTTCCCGTTTACTAGTTGTCGCGTACTACCAATAACGTTACTAAAATATGTTTTACCTAACGATTTCCCATAAGACCAAGTCTTTTTAATTGTCCGCTCCTGTTCATCAATTAGATAGCTAACCCCTTCAGAATACTTGCCCGACGTCTTCTGATCGCCATTTGAAACTGCGATGTTGTTATTAAATAACACTAGTTTTTTCCGATTAGCTTTACCAGTTGTCCAGATTGTAGCAGCATGTTGCCCACCAGTAAACGTAGTCTGGCTATCAGCCGGCTTGAGTAATAGTTTGCGCATCTTTATCGGCCATTGATTGACCGGTTTACTACTGAATATCCACTTAATCTTAGCAGTTTGATAATCAAGTTTCATGACTAAGTCCTGATTACGACTTGAAATAACAATGCTATTATCACTTGAATCATAATCGATTGCATTTTGGTGAAACCAATCAAGCTTACCGTCAGAACGTTTCGTAGCATCATAGTTCTGATAAAGTTTAGCAGGTAAAAGGCGCTTTAAATCGATAACTTTGACCACTTTCCCGGTCTTACGTGATAACTCGACCATCGTATCTTCAATGTATTTTGCGCTACCATCTGATACCGTTAATAATAAATTGTGATTAGGTAGCTCGATTGCATCGTGGTGAATGATGGTCGTTTCAATTCTATTGTTTGCTGACTCATTATTGCGCGTTTCTGGTGAGAATTGATATTCACGGTAAACACGCCCCATAAAATCGGTTTCCACTAAATCGTTATAAACTAGATCCGCATTATTCGGTTTGGTTAGATATAGTAAGCGCCCATTCCGCAGAACTTTAAAAATATGCTGCACATAGTTGGTTGAATACCAACGAATCTCACCGTCCGCATCAACACCCACTGGATATTGAGTTGAACGAACTAAGAACGTTAAACTGCTATCACCGATTGCCATTTTTGTTTTATCAGCAGTTTTAACCTTCAGTGACATCGCCGCAATGGCCTTGGGTAACGCAGCGGTCTTAATCGTGAGCATTTGAGCCGTTTTGTGGCCAGCTTTATCAGTTATGGTTAAGCGAACCTGATTTCGATAATTAGCATACAGTCCTAAAACAGAGATCGCATGTCGCTTAGTATAAGTCTGCTCAGTCGAACCTTTAATACTTGTCTTATTCGTTTTCCCAACCACCTCTACCGTTACTTTGGTCATATCGTCAGTCGTAAACAGGACCAACGCACTTAACGGTGACGTCCCATATGGATTAACCTTAACGTACGGATTGGTCTTTGAATACTGGTCAGTCTTTAAGAGTTTTTGATACTGATCCGTCAGCGCCTGTTGACTATTTTGGCGCGTTCCAATTGTCTGACTGCCAATATTTTTAATAATCTGAGCCGTACTCAACCGATCTTTACTAACTAAGACTCGATACTCTATTAATTTGAAAATTAGTAAACTGCCGATCACTAAGCCGATACTCACTACAATTCCTTGTTTCAGACAACGTTTCATCCACAATACCTCTTAAACTAATTATTAATAGTATCGTACCGCGTATTTATGAATTTTTTATGATTAATTATTAATATATTTTTGGAAAAATAGTACTATGAAAATGGCATAACACGCTCAATTAGCCTATAATAGTTAGTTATGGGTATACAAAAAAATAACAAGGATGGCTACAGCAATGACAAATCAAGTTAAGCCCCAAAACATCGCTAAAGGGATGTTTTGGGCAACAATGGCGTCTGCACTCTGGGGCGTTTCAGGTACCATTTTAGAATTTATCTCGCAAGGACAAAATATTCCTGCAACTTGGTTTCTATCCGTTAGAACCCTTGGCGCTGGCTTAATCTTATTACTCATCGGGGCAATTAAGTTCAAACAAGATATTTTCTCCATTTTTAAGTCCAAACGTTTAACCGCTTGGCTAATCGCATACGCTCTATTTGGTATTATGGGGAATCAATACACTTTTTTCATGAGTATTCAAACTGGAAATGCTGCAGCAGCGACTATTTTACAATATCTAAGCCCACTATTTATCGTTATTGGAACACTTGCTTTCTTACGCAAGTGGCCCAATCGAATTGATCTTATTTCATTTGGAATTGCGCTAGTCGGGGTCTTTCTCTCAATTACGAAAGGTAATATCCACACACTTACAATTCCATTCAACTCATTAATCTGGGGGATTTTATCAGGTGTCACAGCAGCCTTCTACGTTGTCTTACCAAGGCCGATTGTGAATGAAAAATCACCAATTATTGTTTTAGGTTGGGGCATGTTCATCAGTGGATTACTCTTCAATATCCACCGACCATTCTGGCAAGCACCCCCACATTTAAACGCTTCTGGGATTATCGCAATTTTAGCTGTTATTTTAATTGGTACCGTCTTTGCATACCTTTGCCTATTACACAGCTTAAACTTCGCTCCATCAACTGTAATTAGCATTGTCGATGCCGTACAACCAGTCATTACATTTGTTTTAAGTATTATCTTTTTCCACGCCCACTTCAGTTGGGTTGAAATGAGCGGGGCAATTTTAGTGATCTTTGCAATCTACATCTTGCAGCGCTATCAAAAAACATCTGAAAACCCGTTAGCATAACCTTATTAGGCCAATACACTAGTGTATTGGCCTTTGGTCACTATGATGGAATTACGGACAAACTGTTCGATATAATACATCATAAAGGGGCTTTTTATTATGACAATTAATAGTCAAATGAATTTAAAGAGTCGATTGTTAACTTAGGTTAGACTAGCCGTTTGGCCAACTCACTGGCTAAAGAATATAATGTCAGTGTTTCAACGGTCACTAAGTGGATTAAACAAGCTGATCCTAACAACCCTAAAGTGCTATCATCAAATGAACGTGCTTTGATTAAAGAGCATGGCCTCGTCTTAGAGGTCATCAACACTAATTTACGTGGTTGAGCACCGCATTTACGCATCTTATCAGTACTCAAAGCTCAAAACGTACAAACGAAATTGCCTGAATTTGGATAAGACTCAATGAAATTTGATAAAGCTAAATCAACCTGTTTAATGGGCTGCGCATGGCGATCATTCTTAATCACTATTAATGGAATCATCAACTCTTGCAAGCTAGCACCCCCGTGAACATAGCGACTTCCACCACCTTGGATTGCTAATCGCTCTAATCCTTTAGGAGTGTGCACGTAATAATCTGGCAAACTGTGTGGTTTAAAAGTTAATAGTGGCTCATCAGTCGTGGACTGTTGATCAAGCCAAAAGCGTCGATTTCTAACTAAATACTGCGTAAGGCTCCCCATGGATGCTCTAGATCTATCAAAAAAGGGTTGAACCTTTCGGCTCAACCCTTTTAAAATTTGCGCGGCAACGTCCTATCCTCGCAGGTAGTTTCCCACCAACTACTATCGGCGC
>NZ_AYZB01000019.1 GCF_001436415.1 Latilactobacillus graminis DSM 20719 | reverse complement strand
AATTCGCCGTCAAAATGAACAGATACACCTTTATAACTAGTGCCTTCAGATTCTGTAAATATATATGATGTTGTACTCATAAGTAATTCCTCCAATAAATTTATTTAGCTTACATTTTTCAAAAGGCCATGCCTGGACAAAAAGACAACCCCTGCGTAGCACACGAAGTGCTTGGGGGTTGTCTTTTTGGCTAGGTTTGGTATTTGAAATCAAAAAGAACCGGCTTCCGGTTCTTTCCGCTTTTGAACTTGCAACGTGGGCGTGTTTAGCGACCAGGTTGTGCACTTGAGCTTATGGTTTTGAACTTGATCTTGAACTGCCGGTTTTGAACTTGGGGTTTGCAGTCGCTCTGCGACTGCTGGGTGTCGAGCGGGGGTGGTGGTTGGAGCGAGTAAACCCAAAGCTAAAACTAACCTAGAAACGAGGATCAATAATGACATTCAAACGTTTAACTCTCTTTGCACTTTCGTCAATTTTATTACTAAGTGGCTGCTCTGAAATAACCACCTCAAATACAACAACTAACAGCAGTTCTAACACTTACAACGAGAAAACCGCTGATTACCAATCGCTAGCCAACAAAGCCTTTAAGAGCGGTTCTAGCCCTTATATTGAGGTCAATAATAACCAAGCTGAACTCAACCCTGGTAACTGGAAAAATGAGCATATTAAATACAGCAATTTGGATCAACTTAATCGTGCTGGTGCCGC
>NZ_AYZB01000018.1 GCF_001436415.1 Latilactobacillus graminis DSM 20719 | reverse complement strand
AGCGACCCAACTATGCACGTTCAGAACCTTTACAAGGGAAATAAGTACACTAACCATCACAATTAAAAAAGCAGCCCCCTTCAGTAGGAACTGCTTTTTAAAGAATCTTAGCGAGCTATTATTCTAACTAAGCATACGACTATCGAAAAAAATAGTATCACTACAAAAGTAATAGCCATTTCGTTATGCACTTTCGCGATCCGCAAATACGCTATTGTAATACAAAGAACTATCATGCCGATTATTGCAACAGCAAATGTAAATTCCTTTATTAAGTCCGGTAACAACATTAAGAGCCCCCCCCTTTTCTTATAGAATATTCCTATTCTATAATGTTTTTTTATTTCTGTGTTGATTACTAAGAAAAGCCATTTTTTGAATTAAACGTGAAATAAAAGGCCGATTTATACGCACTTTATAGTGAGGTGATTAAATGAACGTTATCAAAATCAAAAATTTGGATTTGTTATTTGAGCTTGAAAACGCAACACTGACTATAATTAGTAATGATGTGATTATGACTCTGTAAAAGCCTCAAAAACTGAACAGTTTTTGAGACTGAATCAAAAACGTGTTATACTAGGATTTATCGAGTATCACATTCTTAGTCTCACAAAGGAGCGATAAATTTGGCTAAAATTTATGGTTACGCACGGGTTTCAACTCCGAGTCAAAATTTAGAAGAACAAATTGCTCAACTTGTCGACGCTGGTGTTGATCCAAAAAATATCTATTCAGAAAAATTTACTGGAACAACCACTCACCGGCCAGTTTTTGACTTACTGCTAAATACAATAACCAGAGGTGATACTTTAGTGATTACAAAACTTGATCGCTTTGCCAGAAATACACGTGAGGCCTTAAATAGTATTGAACCACTATTAAATCAAAATATTAGTATCAAAGTCCTCAATCTAGGAACTATCGAGAACACGCCAATGGGTAAGATGATTGTTCGAACTCTGCTATCTGTAGCCGAAATGGAGCGGGATATGATTGTCGAACGAACCCAGGCCGGTAAGGAATATTCTAAAAAAAACAATCCTAACTTTAAGGAGGGCCGGCCGAGACGCAAGATTGGCCCACATGAAATGGCGATTTATGAATATTATCAAAATCATTCAATCAAAGAAACAGTTGAGGCTTTTAACACTTCTAAAGCGACGCTCTTCAGGATTAAGCAACAGATTGAATTGGAAACACTGCAAGGATCATAAATATTCAAAAAGCGGGTTTAACACCGACAATCGATATTAAACCCGCTTTAATTTTGGTATAATGATACCCGTAGTAGTTAATTGCAAGCACGTCCCCTTCGTCAACTCAAAATTGACTGTTTGGAGGTGGCTGCATGCAAAAAAACAATGAGGAGATCGGCTGTGAATTTGCTAACGCAAATTCTCGTTGCAATTGCCCCAGTGGCTTTGAAAGAAGCTATTGGTTGGGCGAAAGCACGAAAAAATAAAAAAAGACGTTAATTTAAATTAACGTCTAACCCCTATTTGCAATACTACTACATGAGCGAGGTACTGGCCGGTACCTTGCTCTTTTTTGCGTACATTTAGTATATCATAATTTGTAACATATTACTTGTAACTTATTACAAGCTTACTGGAAAGGTAGTAATTTATAGTTCACTTGTTAAATATCCCCGCTAATTCAGTATCGGTTGCCATCATATGATCAACGGCAGTTTTAGTCTGTTGGGCTAACGCTAGATATTCATTGCCAATATCCC
>NZ_AYZB01000017.1 GCF_001436415.1 Latilactobacillus graminis DSM 20719 | reverse complement strand
TACGCGGCTACACGGGAGAGCATTAATAAACTGGAAGAAAAGTCTGGTTTAAAAGGGCAGTGGACAGGAGCGGTTCATTACAATACGGATAACATTCATGTGCACGTTGGTTATGTCGAACGTAATCCAACTCGTGAGTGGATTCATTATCAAGATAAACAGAAGCGGGCACTCTCGGGCTGGCAATTTAAAGGTAGTTTGAAAAAGAATGATATTAAGGCTTCCAAGGCTAAGTTTGTTAACCAACTATTGTAACTAGAACCACAACTCACTAAAAGTCAAAACTTGATGAAGGAAATTCTACATGATGCCGGAAAAAATGGTAGTGAACTTTTTAACCAGCAATACAAAGACGTGACCGCCGCACTTATTGAAAAGTTGCCAGCCAATCGTTCTAAATGGGCTTATGGACACGCCGAAAAAAATGGTTTCAAAAATGAGCTTGATAAGCTGTCGAACCTCTACCTAAACACACAGCAACCCAAGCAGTTGGAACAACTTAAAAATAGTCTGCGTCCGATTTCCCGAGAGTACGAACGTGCTTACGGAAACCCCAACAATAAACCAACGTACGAACAAAATAAGCTGTACGGTAAAGACGGTTTGTATTATAAATTCGGTAACAGTATTTTAAAAACACTGAAGGAGGAAGTACCGGAACAAGTTACACAGCACAATGCAAAAAATATTTCCCAAACTGAAGCCGCACAGTTAACTGGTCAATCGAACTTACCAGGTAACCAATCAAATCGGAGTGATCCTTTGAAAAATGTGCCTGGTTCAATTAATGAAATCGACCTGGCGGCGCAGGCCGTTGAACAAGAACTTAAAAACTTTCAGCCCGGCCGGCCAAAATTTGAAAAGACTATTCAGCAAGTTATTGACCGACCAGCGCTCAATAACGAGAATCAAAATAATCAAATAAATTCAAAAAGCAATGTTGATCACGAACGAACGGGACACGGATTGCCACCCAACCTAAATCAGCAGCTTAACCAGGCAAGTGATCAAGAGGTTACCGCGGAAAAGAAAAATCACAGTAACCAGGTACAAAGACAACGGGCCGCCCTGGTTGATCGGCGGGCCATGATAAGTAAACAAGGTAGTCAAAATAATACTATGTACAGCATGCGCCGTATTGTAGGCATGCTTACCGGTAATTTGGGTGCGGTTCAGGCTGAAATTACCGGTAAGCAACGCAAAAGATCTATGGAAAAAGCTCAAAATTAAACGCGTCTACAGGCGAAGACCTTTTTTAGAAAAAGTTCGGTCTGTCTGTCGTAGGAAGACGGGAGGTGAACT
>NZ_AYZB01000016.1 GCF_001436415.1 Latilactobacillus graminis DSM 20719 | reverse complement strand
GCGCGGCAACGTCCTATCCTCGCAGGTAGTTTCCCACCAACTACTATCGGCGCTAAGAAGCTTAACTTCTGTGTTCGACATGGGAACAGGTGTATCCTTCTTGCTATCGCCACCACACTATTTTGTGCCTAAGCACTGAGAAGAACTTCGTTCTCTCAAAACTGCATAATAAGTAATATCTTCATTTCAAAAGCCTCACATTGCACCTTTGGTTAAGTCCTCGACCGATTAGTACTAGTCCGCTCCATACATCGCTGTACTTCCACTCCTAGCCTATCTACCTGATCATCTTTCAGGGGTCTTACTTCCATAAAGGAATGGGAAATCTCATCTCGAGGGGGGCTTCACACTTAGATGCTTTCAGCGTTTATCCCGTCCATACATAGCTACCCAGCGATGCGCCTGGCGGCACAACTGGTACACCAGAGGTATGTCCATCCCGGTCCTCTCGTACTAAGGACAGCTCCTCTCAAATTTCCTGCGCCCGCGACGGATAGGGACCGAACTGTCTCACGACGTTCTGAACCCAGCTCGCGTACCGCTTTAATGGGCGAACAGCCCAACCCTTGGGACCGACTACAGCCCCAGGATGCGATGAGCCGACATCGAGGTGCCAAACCTCCCCGTCGATGTGGACTCTTGGGGGAGATAAGCCTGTTATCCCCAGGGTAGCTTTTATCCGTTGAGCGATGGCCCTTCCATACGGAACCACCGGATCACTAAGTCCGACTTTCGTCCCTGCTCGATTTGTCAATCTCACAGTCAAGCTCTCTTATACCTTTACACTCTACGAATGATTTCCAACCATTCTGAGAGAACCTTTGAGCGCCTCCGTTACACTTTAGGAGGCGACCGCCCCAGTCAAACTGCCCACCTGACACTGTCTCCCGCCACGCTTAGTGGCGCGGGTTAGAGTGGTCATACAGTTAGGGTAGTATCCCACCAACGCCTCCATCGAAACTAGCGTTCCGATCTCTACGGCTCCTACCTATCCTGTACAAACTGTACAAACACTCAATATCAAGCTACAGTAAAGCTCCATGGGGTCTTTCCGTCCTGTCGCGGGTAACCCGCATCTTCACGGGTATTATAATTTCACCGAGTCTCTCGTTGAGACAGTGCCCAAATCATTACGCCTTTCGTGCGGGTCGGAACTTACCCGACAAGGAATTTCGCTACCTTAGGACCGTTATAGTTACGGCCGCCGTTTACTGGGGCTTCAATTCTGGGCTTCGCTTACGCTAACTCATCCTCTTAACCTTCCAGCACCGGGCAGGCGTCAGCCCCTATACGTCATCTTTCGATTTTGCAGAGACCTGTGTTTTTGATAAACAGTTGTTTGGGCCTATTCACTGCGGCTGACCTGACGGTCAGCACCCCTTCTCCCGAAGTTACGGGGTCATTTTGCCGAGTTCCTTAACGAGAGTTCACTCGCTCACCTTAGGATATTCTCCTCGACCACCTGTGTCGGTTTACGGTACGGGTAGTTTATTTCTCACTAGAAGCTTTTCTTGGCAGTGTAACATCAGGAACTTCGCTACTTAATTTCGCTCCCCATCACAACTTGTCCTTATAGAATCAAGCATTTCACTCAACTCAAGACTCGTTGCTTAGACACACATTTCCAGTCGTGTGCATTCCTTAGCTTCCTGCGTCCCTCCATCGTTCAAACAAAATAAACTAGTACAGGAATCTCAACCTGTTGGCCATCGACTACGCCTTTCGGCCTCGCCTTAGGTCCCGACTAACCCTGGGAGGACGAGCCTTCCCCAGGAAACCTTAGTCATACGGTGGATCAGATTCTCACTGATCTTTCGCTACTCATGCCGGCATTCTCACTTCTAAGCGCTCCACTAGTCCTTACGATCTAGCTTCATTGCCCTTAGAACGCTCTCCTACCGCGGACACTTACGTGTCCACCCACAGTTTCGGTATTATGTTTAGCCCCGGTACATTTTCGGCGCAGCGGCACTCGACTAGTGAGCTATTACGCACTCTTTAAATGGTGGCTGCTTCTGAGCCAACATCCTAGTTGTCTGTGCACCGCCACATCCTTTTCCACTTAACATAAATTTTGGGACCTTAACTGGTGATCTGGGCTGTTTCCCTTTCGACTACGGATCTTATCACTCGCAGTCTGACTCCCGGAACTAAATCGATGGTATTCGGAGTTTATCTGAATTCAGTAACCCATGACGGGCCCCTAGTCCAAACAGTGCTCTACCTCCATGATCCATTATTCCGAGGCTAGCCCTAAAGCTATTTCGGAGAGAACCAGCTATCTCCAAGTTCGATTGGAATTTCACCGCTACCCACACCTCATCCCCGCCATTTTCAACTGACGTGGGTTCGGTCCTCCAGTGTGTTTTACCACACCTTCAACCTGGACATGGGTAGGTCACTTGGTTTCGGGTCTACATCTATATACTCATTCGCCCATTTCAGACTCGCTTTCGCTACGGCTCCAGCTTTTCACTTTAACCTCGCATATAAACGTAACTCGCCGGTTCATTCTACAAAAGGCACGCCATCACTCATTAACGAGCTTTGACTAATTGTAGGCACACGGTTTCAGGATCTATTTCACTCCCCTTCCGGGGTGCTTTTCACCTTTCCCTCACGGTACTGGTTCACTATCGGTCACTAGGGAGTATTTAGCCTTGGGAGATGGTCCTCCCGGATTCCGACGGAATTTCACGTGTTCCGCCGTACTCAGGATCCAGAACGGAGGTTAAGTTGTTTAATCTACGTGGTTATCACACTCTTTGACTCAGCTTCCCAGCTGATTCGATTACAACTTAACTTGGTAACTCCAATGTTCTGTCCTACAACCCCAAGAAGCAAGCTTCTTGGTTTGGGCTCTTCCCCGTTCGCTCGCCGCTACTTAGGGAATCGATTTTTCTTTCTCTTCCTGCAGGTACTTAGATGTTTCAGTTCCCCGCGTCTACCTTCACTAAGCTATGTATTCACTTAGTGATAATACCCGACTAAAGGTATTGGGTTCCCCCATTCGGAAATCTCCGGATCAAAGCTTACTTACAGCTCCCCGAAGCATATCGGTGTTAGTACCGTCCTTCATCGGCTCCTAGTGCCAAGGCATCCACCGTGCGCCCTTTATAACTTAACCTAACTTTACCGATGGTAAAGGGTTATTATTTGAGTTTAGCGATATGAACTAATTCATATTTCTTTTAAAAAACTCTTTAAAACGCAATGTTTTCTCGGCTTTTAAAACTAATATATTACTTATTATCCAGTTTTCAAAGAACAAAGTTT
>NZ_AYZB01000015.1 GCF_001436415.1 Latilactobacillus graminis DSM 20719 | reverse complement strand
AAATCAGATTGATTGGTGCCGGCATAAGCGACCGTAATATGTGAATAATCAACTTCACCGGCCTTGTTCACTGGCGCAACGGCCATACCTTGAAACCCATTGGTGTCGTAACCATAACTATTTTTAGGATCGTTGGTATCGACGGTTTTGATAACTTGGAATTTTTGATTGGAATTTGAATCAGTGATTGTTCGAGTTTTTTTATCATCGATTCGTATCGGCTTCTTAACCTTGAAACTATCAGTATTATAAACACGTTCATCTATTACTCTGTATTGATTCGCGGTTCTCATTAGACCTTTCCCCTCGATCCGTCCAAAAATTTAACATTTATAATTGTCATAGTTTTGCCCAAATTTAAGCCATTATTTCTGTAACTACTGTCCGAAATTGAATTAAGCTCTATCTTTTCTCCAGAAGCTGTTATGACATCAAAATCAATATTTTTTGTTCCCGGAGAACTTTCATAGAAATCAATAACTTTGATCGATTTTATGTCCCTAAACGTATTTTTAGCCAACTTAATTAATTCTACTTGGTCTTGCTTATTTTTAGCAGCCATATGCTCTTTCACTCCTATTTTGATTCCAAATATAACGACTACTGAGAAAATTATAATTGCTATCCACGTTTTCTTTTTCAATATTCATACCTTCTCTAATGTTTATCGTTATAGAATACATTACCATGTTAACTATATAGAGATACCCTTCGCTCCTTCATATTTATCTGGGTACACATACAAATATATTTTTGAAAAAAACTGTCTTAATGACAACCGCTCCTTTATTATTTGTTAACATTTATAGATGTTTACACGGCTGCTTCAACTATTTTGTAGCAAATAGTCACCTTGACCTATTGATCTATGCCCTAAAGCCTACTTCCTATTTTTTATCAGCTCCTATAGTATATACTATTAATTATAGGGATAGTTAGTAGAAATAAGATAATAATAGCCGACTTGTATGAAGTAAAATGTACTACCAATTAAAGACTCAAATATTTTAAAACAAGTTCAAGATTGTTTAAAAAATGATTTCAAAACTGGACAAAGAAATTACACAATCTTCAAAGTTGGCAAAGCAACATTATTACGAATGAAACAAATGATATGGAACCATTTGTTGAGAGTGCAAAAAGTGAAACTTATCTGACCCGATTAATGAAAATAAACGATAAAATAAATAATGATTTAGAACGATAAGTAGTTTAGATTTATTTAGAGAGCCTCTATACATAGGTATGGGGGCTTTTTTATAGGAAAAAAAGCACTTTACTACTTTACTACTTTACTACTTTACTACTTTACTACTTTACTACTTTACTACTTATTGTGTGTGCTGCTTAACAAAGTGTCAAGTGAATTTATACTATTCTACTATTCTACTATTCTACTATTCTACTATTCTACTATTCTACTATTCTGATTATGCCCAATTTCTCGCCCTTTTCAACATAAATAATTATTTTCCACTTCTTTACTACAAAAAGTATTTACCTTAAACACTTTTCGTAGTAAGATAGTAATATAGTAAAGGAGGAACCAATGATGACAAAAAAACTTGTTTTTGGAAATTTTAAGGGCGGCGTTGGGAAGACAACTAACTCGGTTATGGTAGCCTATGAACTTGCACGAAAAGGCTACAAAACCTTAGTATGTGATTTGGATCCCCAAGCAAATTCAACCCAATTGCTTAGACGAACCTATGTACTTCAAAATGGAAAAGAATTAGAGGTACCAAAAACCATGATGCTTGCGTTACAAGAGGAAAACTTGGACTCTACCATCGTAAACATTATGGAAAACCTTTATCTCATTCCATCACATAAAGATTTTGTAAATTATCCAGACTTTTTGGAACTTAAATTCCTTCCAAATTTGCAAAATTACAAAGAAAAAAGAATTGCTTACTTTAATGAGCAACTAAAAACCGTTGAGGATAAATTCGACTATATTATTTTTGACGTTCCACCAACACTCTCGATTTTTACAGATACCGCTCTCTACTCATCTGATTCGGTAGTTATTGTCTTACAAACACAACAACGTTCATTAGATGGTGCTGAAGCTTTTTGGGAATATCTCCAAACCTTCTATAATACGTATGAAGCCAGTAATTTTGATATTGCTGGCGTCCTCCCTGTACTGCTAAAAAATAATTCTGGCTTGGACAATCAGATTATCGCCGATGCAAAAGAAACCTTTGGCGAAGACACACTATTTAATACAGTGATCAAACACATGGAACGCCTAAAACGGTATGATCGCAAAGGAATTGCGGAACAGAATCTAACAGAAGGAACTGACTATCATGACCGTAAAGTTCATGAATTATACTCCCGATTGGTCGAAGAAATCATAGAAAGGACTAACTAATATGGCCGCAAAATTAAATTTCAACAAAGATCCTCAACGTGGGGTCAAAGGAACAAAACAAATTGAAGAGACAAAAATATCAGAACCACAACAAACGTTCTCTCTCGATCAAATGAAAAGCGACACGGTTGCTGAACCTACCCCTCCTCAATCTAAAATGGGTCGCCCAAGACTAAACAAAGATTATACAACAATCCGTATACAAAGAATTAACGTTCACAGACTCAACTCACTCCAAAATACACTCGAAAAGGATACCCAGGACGACATGCTGTCACTTGCCTTGGACAAAATTGAGAATACTTTGGATTCAAACCAGAAAACTATGTTCGACATGTACATGAAAACTTACGAGGCTAAGAGTAAGCGCAAGAATAGTTAAACTTACTACTTTACTATCTTACTACTTTACTATCTTACTACTTTACTATCTTACTACTTTACTACATTTAAACATAAAAAAGGGAGCTGAGTCACTACTGTAATCAGCTTCTTGCATTTTACTTACTACATTACTATTGTACTATACTACTATCTTACTATTGTACTACTCTACTATCTTACTACATTACTACGTTTAATATATAAGTGTTTACAGTGTTGTTTTAATCGTGGTATTCTGCAACTAATATAAAAAGCCATCACGAACTGGAATTCGTGATGACCTACTTTAAAGAAGTTATTTGTCTGTAATTTCTTTTAACCTACGCCTTTTATTATAAGCTATTTTCTTAAAAATGGCAATACAAAAAGGCTTGTTTAATTGTACATAAAAGTAGGTCAATGCGGCTTTTCTAAGGAGTTACTGGTTCTCATACCAGGCTCGCATTTGCTTACTCTAAAACACTAGAGCGGACTCGCAAATGCGGGTTCGCTCTTTTTAATTGAAAAGGAGAACTAACATGGATAACCAACTGAACTATTACAACGTAAAACGTCAATACGCTTTAAAATTCTTCCAAGTCCCAAAGGTGTTTATGACCAGCGACAAATATAAAACACTAAGTGCTGAAGCTAAGCTTGCTTTCGCTGTTCTTTCTGATCGCCTCCAGCTATCAATCAAAAACCACTGGTTTGATCCTGAAGGCAACATTTATTTTATCTACACAGGCGAGCAACTAGAGGCGATTCTAGGTTGCGGACATAACAAGGTCAACAATGTTAAACGAGAACTTAAAGAGGCTGGTTTATTGGTCATGCAGCGCATGGGACAAGGTAGAGCTAATCGTATGTATCTTCTCGAACCCGAAATTACAGATGCTGATATTTACGGCATCGATCAACTAGAAACAAGCAACGAGGAAACTGTGAACATTGATTTACCAACGTCTATACAAGAACAATCAACGGGAAGCCTTGATAAATCTAGATTTCCTAAAAAGGGAAGTCTAGATTTCCTAAAAAAGGATACTAGTGATACTGATTTAAATAATACTGATATTTTAAAACCTTTAAGTACAGATTCTATAAAACCAGATACTCTAACAGACAGTCAAAAATCACTACGTGAACAACAAGACGCTGCTCTTTTTGAAAACCACATAGACAACGATAACGTTTTTAACAAACAGCAACTACTAACGCTTAAACTCTTGTCTAACAATAACTTTGAACAATTTATAATGCTTCAAAAGACTGTTCTTCGTGCTAAAAAACAAGCTTTAAATGAGCATAAAATCCAAAGTAGTTTATTTGATTTTAAAGACGAGGACGTTGCTAAACCAGTATACGATGTTTTGATACGAACTGTTGAAAAAGTGCGTTTAAATGCTGTAAAAGACGTGAACAGCTATGTTTATAGTGCTATGTATGATCAATTTGAACAGATTGGCAATAAGCGATCAATGGACAATTATAAAGCTGGGAACGCTGCAATCACATGGTCTTAAAAGCACTGTTAAATAGGCATTCCGTGAGGTGTCAAATTTCAGCAGCTCAAATCTAGCAGCTATTAGACTTATTATTACTAGGTTTTAGATTAGATTGAAGAAGATTTATATATGGCATTTCGACCATCTTCAAAAAGTTTAAAAAAATTTCGATGTTCGCTTGCGACAATCAAACGTCCTGTGCTATGCTTAATTCGAAAATAATGCGAACGTTTGTTCGTTTTATAAGAAGGAGACGGTAATCTATGGGGAATAAACCTACTGTGAAAAAAGAAAATATAACTCAATTAACAGATAAGCAAGACCGTTCCAAAGCATTAGAAGCTGCATTGACGAAAATAACCAAAAATTTTGGGCAAGGATCCATTATGAGAATGGGACAAAATACGGCTACTCAAATCGAAGTAGCGCCAACTGGGATATTATCTTTAGATCTAGCTTTAGGTGTTGGTGGTCTTCCAAAGGGCAGAATAGTCGAGATGTACGGCCCTGAAAGTTCTGGTAAATCGACAATCGCCATGCAAGCTGTTGCGGAAGTACAACGTGCTGGCGGGATTGCTGCTTATATTGATGCCGAAAACGCAATGGATCCAGTCTATGCAAAAAAGCTAGGCGTTGATATTGATAATCTATACCTGTCGCAACCAGATACAGGCGAACAAGGCTTAGAAATTGCTGATAAGTTGATCGAAAGTGCAGCGATAGATATTCTAGTTGTCGATTCAGTGGCTGCACTTGTTCCACGAGCTGAAATTGAAGGCGAAATGGGGGACGCACATGTTGGCTTACAGGCCCGCATGATGTCGCAAGCCCTCCGTAAACTATCAGGGACGATCAATAAAAATAAAACTGTGGTAATTTTTATTAATCAGATCCGTGAAAAAGTTGGCGTAATGTTTGGGAGTCCTGAAACAACTCCTGGTGGCCGTGCGCTTAAATTCTACGCTTCTGTTCGTTTAGATGTCCGCCGAGATGGTGGGACTGATAAGGATGACAAAGATGATAAAACCAAAGCGACTGGTCAGCCAATTAAAATAAAAGTCGTAAAAAACAAGGTCGCGCCACCGTTTAAAACCGCTCATGTTCACATGGTGTTTGGCGAAGGTGTGGATCCGGTTGGAGATATCCTTGACCAAGCAATTGAACATGAAATTGCTGAGAAGTCTGGTTCATGGTTTAACTATGATGAAATTCGCTTAGGTCAAGGACGAGGAAATGCAGTTAGTTATTTACGTGATCATGAGGATGTCCTCTCAGAAATTGATCGTAAGCTACGCGCTATTATTTTTCCTGATAACCATAAAGAAAACCAGAAGGCAGATCACAATGATGAATAATTGTTTAGTGCGTGAAATTAATCAACTTGAAATTACTGCAATTTTACGTTATCTAAGATGTCAAAAGGCAATTAATGATGCTAGAATCTCAAGGATTTAATGATCTTTAAACCTTAAATTCAAAGGAGAATTGATGCCCATCAGCTATTTTTCGGATTTATCACCCCCAAAAGAATGCTTATGAAAAATGAATACAAAAAAGCCGTTAGAACTTAATCTAACGGCCGATGTTAACCACTTCTGTTTTTTCTTGTTAAAAAAATACTTGCTTTTTGAAAAAAGTAAAGGTAAGGTTAAGACAAGTT
>NZ_AYZB01000014.1 GCF_001436415.1 Latilactobacillus graminis DSM 20719 | reverse complement strand
TTTTGAAAAAAGTAAAGGTAAGGTTAAGACAAGTTAATATGCAACACGAATTATTTAGTTTCGTGCTGCGACAGAAGTGGAAAAACAAAAAGAAGAGCCCCAATCATCAGCCTGGCAGGGCCGGTGAAAGGTGAAGCTAACCAAGTCCAATAACGACCTAGTAGCCTTGCTCTCCTTGAGTTGACGCTTCCGCGCAACTCGTTATTAAGTATACTCGAACGGTGAGCTTTTTGCCATACTCTAAGGATAATTTTACCAATTTAGGTTGATTATGCTTAGACTAGTAGGGATTTTCTATTAGGTTGGTATATCGCGATTTGAACATTGTTCGGTATCTTAGTAATGAGCGAGTGGAGTTGAAATTCAAAGAGGCTTGCAACTACGGTTGCAAGCCTCTTTTTGTTTATCTGCGGGCACAAAGTCTTTAGCCGGAATTATCGCCTACAGAAAACATCTAACTGATGTTAGATGTTTTCCACTTCTGTGACAGTACGAAACGGTGATGTTTAGTACATTAATAAGTATACCAAAAATGGTGTACGTTTCACAAATATATGGAG
>NZ_AYZB01000001.1 GCF_001436415.1 Latilactobacillus graminis DSM 20719 | reverse complement strand
GCGCCGATAGTAGTTGGTGGGAAACTACCTGCGAGGATAGGACGTTGCCGCGCAAAGTTTAAAAGGGTTGAGCCGAAAGGTTCAACCTTTTTTGTAGCTGTTAAATGGGTATGATGGGAGAGATTGCAATGGTCCAGGTTGTAACAGGAAAAAATATTGAAAGTTTTGTTCAAAATCAACCATTGGTGATTTTGGATTTTTGGGCGGATTGGTGTACACCTTGTCGAATCATGACACCGATGATTACCGAGTTACATGAACAGTTCGGCCAACAGTTCGGCTTAGGGACTGTTGATGTCGAGGATCAAGCAGTTTTAGCAGAACAGTATGCAATTCAATCGGTTCCAACACTACTAATTTTTAAAAAAGGGCAAGCGACTGAAAAGGTAACTGGAGCATTCCCTAAAGAGAAATTAAAACGTTATTTAGATAAGAAATTAGCAGAAATACAGTCATTGGATTAACACTAGATCATTATGAATTGACGCATAAAAGCAGATTCGTAATGATCTTTTTAATATATAATTTAAAAAAACAAAACCCCTTAGAATTGGGACTAAACCGATTCTAAGGGGTTAAATATTATTTACGAACTAGGTGGTTAACGCGGTGGTAAAGTGATAAGGCACCGATTTCACAGAGTAAGATTAGAATTGCCAATGGGAGGTAAGTGTAACTACCCATAATACCAACTAATGGGGATAGGAAAATACCGAAGACATACATACCAAGACCAAGCACTGAAGAAGCAATTCCAGCATGTTGTCCCTGGCGTTGTAACGCTAAAGAGGTGACAACTGCATTAATTAAACCTAATGTTGAAACGACTAAGAAAAGACCGACCAAAGCTAGCCAAAGTCGGTTTGGCCCCAAACCACTAAGTAAGACACATATGGCACCGGCTAGTCCGCCGATTAAGCCCATCTTTAATTGTTGTAGCTCATTGAACCAATGGATTAAAACAGTAGATAATTCGGCCATCAAAATAATCCCAATTCCATTAATACCATAGATTAAACTGAAGGTCGATTTTGAAAGACTAAAGACATTTTGGAGCATAAAACTAGATCCTGAAATATAACAGAACATTGCGCCGTATACTAATCCTTGAATTAAAACAAATAAAATGAACGGTCGATCTTGGAAAATATTTTGCAAACTAGCAGATAATGCTGGTGCTGTTTGTGTATCAGTGACAACAGCATGGGTTTCTTTGAAACCAAAGATAATTCCTAATAGTAAGAGAAGACCAATAATCCCTAAGAAACCAAAAATACCAGTCCAAGATGTAAACCGAAGTAGTGCACTCCCAATCAATGGTGAGATAATGGGGAAGATGCCGTTAATTGCCATGAGTAAGGCAATGAATTTTGTTAATTGCTGACCGTTAAATAAATCTTTGGCTACTGCACGAGTAATAACTTGACCTGCAGAACTTGCTAATCCCTGGATAAAGCGTAATAAGAAGAATAACCAGATATTATGAGTAACTAATGATAATAAGCAAGCGATAAAAGCTAGTGTCATACCAATTATGAGTGGTTTCTTTCGACCGACGCGATCACTCCAAGCACCCATAAAGATAGGGCCAATTGCTAACCCTGCCAAACACATGGTTAGACTCAGTTGAATCATGGAAGCTGACGAATGAAAATCGCTTTCCATAATTGGAAATGCTGGTAGATACATATCCACCAATAGTGGTCCATATGCACTTAATGAACCGAGTAAGATTGATAACCACAATGTTCTTTTTTTTGACAATACCATGTTTATAAACCCTCCAAAATAAAAAATAGCCCGTTAAAAACGCAGCTAGTGTCGTAAGAATTAATTAATTGCGATGCAGATTGCGCCTTAATTACCCTAACATATCCGGCGATGCTTTTGATGGTATATGAGCAATTTTTAATATGTAAATGGTTTCTATTTAGGCTTAAACAAGTTATGATGGTGATAATGAAAAAAGTTTCCTGAATGAGGTTTAGTCATGAAAGCTGTCCAAAAAAACAAAGTACTTGAAACATGTCTCATTGCGGGACGGATTATGATTGAAAGTGGTTCAGAAATGTATCGAGTGGAAGACTTGATGAACCGGATTGCCTATAATGCCGGGGTTCAAAGAAGTGTTGTGTTTACAACCCCCACTGGGTTATTTATTGGTATCGAAAATCAGCCATATGCTCAATTAGGTGTTATTTCTGTACGTACGATTAACCTTGAAAAAGTTGAAAACGTCAATACGGCTTCGCGACAATTTGCGAATAAAGAGATTAGCTTGGATCAGTTAATGGCCCGATTAAAACATATTGACCATGATACAATTCACTTTCCAATCTGGATGCAAATTGTAGCTGCCGCGATAATTTCAGCATTGTTAATGATTATTTTTTCAGGCGAATATGATTGGCTAGATATTCTGCCGGCTGCAGTTGTAGGAGCTTTAGGTTATGCGGTCTTTATAACGGTCAATCGCCTAACAAGTATTCGCTTTATTGGGGAATTTCTGAGTGCGATGGTGATTGGTCTAGCGGCGTATTTGCTAACAGGCTGGCACTTAGGTGTAAATATCGATAACATTATCATTGGCGCGGTAATGCCATTAGTTCCCGGTGTAGCTATCACGAATTCGATTCGCGATTTACTAGCTGGTCATTTGCTATCGGGAATGGCTCGTGGCATGGAGGCTACCTTGAGTGCTTTTGCGATTGGTACGGGAATTGCCCTAGTGTTCAGATTCTTTATGTAGAAAGAGGTTAATTAGATGCCATATTGGGGTCAATTTATCATCCAGGCGTTATTTAGTTATTGTTCAACTGTTGCTTTTGGGATTTGTATTAATTTACCCAGAAGAGCATTATTATGGTGCGGCTTTGCTGGCATGGCGGGGTGGCAAGTATATTGGCTGCTTTTTAACTTTGGTAGTGGCCGGATGCTTGCTAATTTATTGGGAGCACTGGCAGTCGGGATTTGTGGGAATATTATGGCGCGGCGTAAAAAAATGCCGGTGATCATTTTTAATATTCCAGGTTTAGTACCGTTAGTGCCAGGTGGGATAGCTTATCGTGCGATTCGCAATCTAGTTTTGGGGAACTTGAACGAAGCGGCTCGCCAAGGTGTGTCGGTCATTATGATTGCCGGTGCGATTGCTGTTGGCTTTATGTTGGCACAAATTTTGGCTGACATAACACGCAAAGGTACAATTACGCCGAAATGGGTATCACGGCACTAAAAAGTGTGCTATAATAAGTCTATGCGATGAGTCGAGTAAGTCTCGGTAGGCAACTATTCTGCGAAAGCAGCTAGGAGACCCAAAGATACAGGATACCACGGTTATTCATTTAACCACTTGCCGTATTGCAAGGGTGTTTTCACCCGCTGTGTTGTGGAGCACAAGGTGTTTATTCTTCGGAATACTGTGAAAAAAGCCCCTTCCGTCAGGAGGGGGCTTTTTTTGTGGGCGCTTTTTCTTGCATGACAGCATTACTGATGGTGCGATGGTCGACTAGTTCACCAATCCGTTGTAGATGTTCGAGATGTGCATCATAATGTTCCGAAAAAACGAGTGCGTATAAAACATTTAATAGGAAAATGATCGACGTATTGATGGTAAAATTGCCGATCTTAGAATAGAGTTTTTCACGAGTTGTAATCGGTAAAAAGCAAGTACATTCTTGTGAGAGACGATTCTCACCGATACTGGTAATCGCAATTGTTGGGATGCTACGTGCTTGTAAAATAGTGTTAAGTGCTAGTAAGCTAGGATTTTCACCAGAATAGGAGATTAAAATCGCACAAGCATCTGAATCTAGATTATAAGCGTCGTAATTTTCCTCACCACGAACCGCAGATAGCGTAACGTTTTTTTGAATACGATTCATTTTGAGGGCAAAATCTTGCGCGATGAGTAAGTTTGAGTTTTGGGAAAAGATTTGAATATGATTTGCCTTGAGTAGCAATGATTTAGCTTGACTCAGATGATCGTGGTCGAGTAAAAAGAAGATATCATCGATTGTCATTTTGTCCAAGACCGCCATTTTCTTACAAATGGTCATCAAACTATCTGTACTTGAAAAGGGTAGATTGGGGTCGATACGCGTAAAATGTTTATTGAGGTAGCGCCACTCTTCTAGATAGTGTTTCTTAAAAGATTTCCAACCATCGAAATGGATTTTTTTGGCAATGCGGACCAGAGTGGACGGTTGCGTATAGGTTTGAGCAGCAATTTCTTGGATGGAAAGCCGATCGAGTGCTTCTGGAGCTGTTAACAAGTAATCCACAACCACGGTTTCAGCGGGGGAAAACGCGAATGTCTCTAGTTTTTCTTTAATTAACATGTAACCGCCTCCTTTTACAAAAGATTAGCGATATTTGTAAAATAAGTCAATAAATATCCTAGTGATTTGTAAATTAAATTCGCGTTTAGGCCATTAATATCGGCAGTTTATGCGAACTCACTTTTAAACGAGGGCATAAAGGTGGGGTTTGCGGTTTGCGTTAGGTATGCTTAATTTGTAAACAAATCAAAGGAGGCATTCAGATGACGGGAAAAGTAAAAATTGCAACGATTGGTGGCGGAAGTAGTTACACGCCAGAATTGATGGAAGGGTTCATTAAGCGCTATGCGGAATTACCAATTGGTGAAATCTGGTTAGTAGATGTTAAAGCGGGGGCTGAGAAGCAGGCGATTGTTGGGCAAATGGCACAACGAATGTGGGATGCAACTCCGTATGATGTGCAGATTCATACGACCTTAAATCGGGAAGAAGCGCTTAAGGACGCCGATTTTGTGACCACGCAATTTCGTGTCGGCCAACTGGATGCACGGGTGAAGGACGAACGTATTCCGTTTTCATATGGGCTATTAGGGCAAGAAACTAACGGAGCAGGTGGGATGTTTAAAGCATTTCGGACCATTCCGGTTATTTTAGAAATCGTTGAAGATATGAAGCGCCTCTGCCCTGACGCATGGTTAATTAATTTTACTAACCCAAGTGGCATGGTTACCGAGGCAGTTTTAAGATACGGTCAATGGGAAAAAGTGATTGGTTTGTGTAATGTGCCGGTTGTCGCTAAGATGGGGGAGGCTGAAACGTTAGGTGTGCCACAGGCGGATTTAATCTATAAATTTGCAGGGGTTAATCACTTTCACTGGCACCAAGTAGCTGATAAAAAAGGCCGTGACTTAACGCCACAATTGATCGATAAATTGTATGAAGAAAGTAGCGGACTACCCAAGAATATTTTTGATGTGCCATTTTATAAGGAACAGTTACAGCAAATGAACATGATTCCGTGTGGCTATCATCGTTATTACTATCGGTTTGAGGAGATGTTAAATCATGGTTTAAAAGAATATGCGACTGTCGGCACACGCGCTCAACAAGTCAAAGCCATTGAACACGAATTGTTTGAGCTGTATAAAGATCCGCATTTAGATTACAAACCTAAGCAGCTTGAACAACGTGGGGGCGCTTATTATTCAGATGCGGCCTGTGAAACGATTGCGTCAATTTATGCAAATAAGAATACGGAAATTGTAGTCTCAACACGCAATAACGGAGCAGTCCTTGATTTACCAGCGGATTGTGCGGTTGAAGTGACGGCCTATGTTGGTGGAGCTGGTGCACGGAATGTTGCATTTGGACCTTTACCAACCGCCGAGCGAGGGTGGTTACAAATGATGAAATCAATGGAATTATTAACCATCGAAGCTGCGATAACGGGCGATTATGGCACAGCCTTACAAGCCTTTATTAGCAATCCACTGGTGCCATCTGGAGAAACTGCAACCCGCGTTATGCATGAACTATTGATTGCACATAAGGCTTATTTGCCACAATTTGCGAACACTATTACACGGCTGGAAAAAGAAGGCATAACAGTTAAAGACGAAATAGTTCGAAAGATGTAGTAACCTAAAAAGGATTGGCAATCAGCGAATCCTTTTTTTAATCCCTTAAAAGGCGCTATAATCTGTAAAGATTGATAGAATGGTATTAAAGGGGTGGTTAGTAAATGTTTGAACTCGAAAAAATCCAGCGGTTAAATACATTAGACTTATCAGTCTTAAAGTATGTTTTAAATCATCGCGCGCAGGTTGAAAAAATGACGATTCGTCAATTAGCGACTCAAGCGCATGTATCGACGTCAACAATCTCGCGCTTTTGTGAAAAGTTAGGTTGTGAGGGGTTTTCGGAATTCAAATATATGCTAAAACAAGAGCGGTTGGCACAGAAAAAGACATCGATGCCTGAATATGATGTCATATTACCAATCACCGAGTTTTTGGATAAAACGAATAATGAAACATTCAGAAAGCTTTTATCGCAAGCAACAGCGCTAATTTTAGAGTCCCAAGCCGTTTTTTTCTTTGGCATTGGAACTAGCGGTGCCCTGGCACAGTATGGCTCAAGATATCTGGCTAACGTTGGCATTTTTTCGCTGAGCATCAATGACCCATTTACACCGATGGGGATGCAGCAAACAGGCGTCGCCAATACCTTATTAGTGGTGTTATCGGTATCGGGTGAAACGCCGGAAGTGCTGACACAAGTTGAACAATATCGATTGGGAAATGGCAAGGTATTGGCGATTACCAATAGTACCCATTCGACTCTGGCGCGGTTAGCAGATATTGTGATTCCGTATTATATGCCTGAAGAAAAGAATGGTTCTTTAAATAATACGACGCAGCTACCAGTGATTTATATTTTGGAATTACTAGCTCACCGGATTGCCTGCGCTAATTAGATTTTATTTGGAAAATGTTTTTTTTAAGAAATAAATCTCAATCAGTGGTGTATGTGTTTATTTTAGCCAAGGACTAGTCGGATTAAAAAGAGGTGCGTTATACTTCAGTTATGGAAGCGCATTCTATAATGGCGATGTTGATCAATTGCCATGACCATCTAACGAAAGGAAGTTAAACACATGAATACTTGGATTAACACCAAATTAATGCCGCCGATTATGAAGTTTGTTGCGACACGACCAATTACAGCATTAAAAAATGGGATGCTTTACGTAATGCCATTTACAATTGTTGGATCAATTTTCTTAATTCTAGCCAATTTACCTGTTAAGAGCTGGGCCAATTGGATGGTTTCAACTGGCTTGACCCCATATTGGAATGTAGCCTATAACGCATCGTTTGCAATTATGGCGTTAATCGCCGTTGCGGGGATTGCTTATTCATGGGTTCAGGATGCAGGATTTGATCCATTCCCGGCCTCATTACTCGCCATCGTTTGTTTCTTATTAGTGACGCGCCCAAGCACCGCCATTGTTTCGGCGTCCGGTAAGATTGTTGTCTCTGTTAAAATGATGAGTCAACAAACCGGGTTTATTGATCGGACTTGGCTTGGTGGACAAGGGATGATTACGGCCATTATTGTCGGTTTATTAGTCGGTTGGATTTACTCAGCTTTCTTAAAACATGATATTCGGATTAAATTACCAGAACAAGTGCCTGAGAACGTTGCAGGTTCATTTACCGCTTTGATTCCAGCTGCTGTTTTAATTAGTGGCTCACTCTTGGTTTATATCTTCTTCGACAAGGTTGCAAACTCAACCTTAACAGAATCAATTTACAATGCCATTCAAGCACCACTTCAAGGAATTACCGATTCATTTGGTGGCATGTTAGCTATTTCTTTCTTGGTACCATTCTTATGGTTCTTCGGGGTGCACGGTTCTACAATTGTCGGTGGGATTATGGGACCTTTACTGCAAGCCAATGCTTTGGCTAACCAAAAAATTTTAGATTCAGGAAAAGCTTTAACGTTAGCCAATGGTGGCCATATTGTAACACAACAGTTACTGGATCAATTTATGACAGTCACCGGTGCTGGGATGACGATTGGGATTGTCGTTTACATGGCATTCTTTGCCAAATCAGCGCAATTCAAAGATTTAGGGAAATTATCATTAGCGCCAGCCGTCTTTAATATCAACGAACCGATTTTATTTGCCACACCAATTGTGATGAATCCCATAATGATGGTGCCATTCTTTATTACACCAGTGTTGTCGGCTATCTTAACGTGGACAGCGATTCGGATCGGTTTAATCCCAATGTTCCCCGGAACGTTGGTACCATGGACGACACCACCAATTATTTCTGGTTTATTGGTCGGCGGTTGGAAGACTGCATTGTGGCAAGCATTAATGTTATTAATGACATTCTTTACGTATTTACCGTTCATTCGGAAACAAGACCATTTGAACTATGCTGCAGAACAAGGCATAACAACTAAATAGGGGGAAAGGTGATCATGGGACAACTTGGAAAAGATTTTTTATGGGGCGGTGCAGTGGCTGCTCATCAATTGGAAGGCGCTTGGCAAGTTGACGGCAAAGGGATTAGTGTTGCCGATGTGATGACTGCCGGCGATGTTAATCATCAACGCGGGATTACTGACGGTGTGCAACCTGGGAATAACTATCCGAACCACGAAGGCATCGATTTCTACCATCGTTATCCGGAAGACATTAAGTTATTTGCCGAAATGGGGTTTAAGAGTTTTAGAACATCCATTGCATGGACGCGGATTTTTCCAAATGGAGATGAAACACAACCTAACGAAGCCGGGCTTAAATTCTACGATGACCTATTTGAAGAATGTCTCAAATATGATATTCAACCAGTGATAACGCTATCACATTTTGAAATGCCATATCACTTGGTCACTGAATATGGCGGTTGGCGTAATCGTAAAGTCATCGACTTCTTTTTGAACTTTGCTGAAACAGTTTTCAAACGGTATCGCAATAAAGTGAAGTACTGGATGACGTTCAATGAGATTAATAATCAAGCCAACTATCACAGCCAATTTGCCTTATTTACCAATTCTGGGTTACAGATTCAACCTGGGGAAGATGCTGAAAAAGTGATGTATCAAGCTGCCCACTACGAATTAGTCGCGAGTGCGAAAGCCGTTCAAATTGGCAAGCAAATTAATCCGGATTTCAAAATTGGCTGTATGATTGCGATGTGTCCGATTTATCCATTGACGGCTAAACCAGAAGACGTGCTCAAGGCAGAACGCGCAATGCAAACACGTTACTGGTTTGCTGATGTGCATTGCCATGGTCGCTATCCAGAATGGCTCTTACAATATCAAAAGAACCAGCACTACGATTTAGATATTACCGCAGATGATTTGAAAGAATTGGCTGCCGGAACAGTTGATTACATCGGCTTCAGTTACTACATGTCATTTGCAACCAAGGATAACGGTGAAACAACGCTTCATTATGATGAAGAACACGATTTAGTTCCTAATCCATATGTCAAGGCATCGGAATGGGGCTGGCAAGTTGACTCAGTTGGCTTGCGTTATGTGATGAACTGGTTCAACGATCACTATCACTTACCAGAATTTATCGTGGAAAATGGATTTGGTGCTGTTGATCACGTTGAAGCAGACGGTCAGGTTCATGATAGTAATCGGATCAATTATCTTCGTGACCATATCATCCAAATGAAAAAAGCCGTTGAAATAGATGGAGTTGATCTGATCGGTTATACACCTTGGGGATGTATTGACTTGGTGTCTGCTGGAACAGGCCAGATGTCGAAACGTTATGGCTTTATTTACGTTGATAAACAAGATGATGGGACTGGAAATTTGGCGCGAATTAAGAAGGATTCTTTTTATTGGTATCAAAAGGTCATCGCGACAAACGGCGACGTGCTCGAATAATAATGTAAAAAGACAGCGACAAATTAATTTGTCGCTGTCTTTTTATTGAAAGCAACATGATTTGCATTGCTCTTTTCTGAAAGTAAGCCGGTAATTTGGAACTGATTATTAGCGATTTTGAAATAAATTATGAGAAATAGGACCTATCTAATGCAAAAATAAGCACTATCGTTTACAATATGTAAGTATTAAAAATGGAATGGGGTAGAGAGATGACAATTACATATGTAATAATCAACATCGTGATTATGCTCATCATGTTATTTGTTTTAAACAAGATGGCCCGGATTCACGTTAAGTTTAGTCGCCGTGTTTTCACGGCACTGGGCGTTGGTATTTTATTTGGTGCACTGCTACAAATTATCTTTAAGGCAGATTCAACGGTTGTTAAACAAACTGCTGATTGGATTGGGATTGTTGGGAATGGCTATGTGTCGTTCTTAAAGATGATCGTTATGCCATTAGTAATGGTTTCAATTATTCAAGCCATCACCAATTTAGAATCGTCTAAGGGTCTAGGCAAGATGGCTGGCTTGGTTATTGGGATTTTAATTTTTACAACATTAATCGCGGCGACAGTCGGTTCGACAACGGCTAATGTTTTTGGATTAAACGCAAGTGATATCCAATCAGGTCAAGTTGAAAAAGCTCGCTCAAAAGAATTACAAACGAAGTTAGGCGATGTTCAAGAACAGACCGTTCCGGAAAAAATCGTCAGCTTCATTCCTGAAAATCCATTCATGGATATGACGGGGTCACGTCCCACATCAACATTGGCTGTTGTTATTTTCTCAGCCTTTTTAGGGGTCGCCGCATTACAATTACGACGTAAAAAGCCGGAACAAGCAGAAATGTTCAATAAAATTGTTAACGCCTTATACGCGGTTATCATGCGCATGGTCACCTTAATTTTACGGATGACACCTTATGGGGTATTAGCCTTAATGACAACGACCGTAGCGCAAACAAACGTCAAAGGGATTCTCAGTCTGGGTGAGTTCGTGATTGCCTCTTACGTGGCACTGATCATCATGTTCTTGATTCATTTCCTATTAATTACATTGACAGGCTTAAATCCAATTAACTACATCAAAAAGGTCATTCCAACCTTAATCTTTGCGTTCACTTCTCGAACAAGTGCGGGGTCAATTCCAATGAACATTGAAACCCAGACAAAACGCTTAGGCGTTGAAGATGGGATTGCTAACTTATCAGCTTCATTTGGCGCTTCAATCGGGCAAAACGGCTGTGCGGGTGTTTATCCAGCCATGTTAGCCGTGATGATTGCTCCAACCGTTGGGATTAATCCTTGGAGCATCGGTTTCTTGGTTAAACTAATCTTGATTGTTGCAATCAGTTCCTTTGGGGTTGCCGGTGTCGGGGGTGGCGCAACATTTGCCGCTTTAATCGTGCTTTCTTCAATGAACTTGCCAGTCGGTTTAGCAGGACTATTAATCTCAGTTGAGCCATTAATCGATATGGGCCGGACAGCCTTGAATGTTGATGGCTCAATGACGGCTGGTGTCCTATCGGCCCACTTATTAGGTAAACTCGATAAGAATAAGTTTAATGATATGAGTTTGACGGAAGATTCAGACGAAATGGCTTAATTTCAAAAAATGGAGGGTTTAGCGATGCGAACGATTATTATCGGTGCCACAGCTGCGGGAACCAGTGCGGCTGCGAAAGCAAAAAGAACGAATCCAGATTTAGACATTACGTTATACGAAAAACGGGACTATGTGTCCTTTGGGGCTTGTGGGTTACCTTATTTTGTTGGCGAGCACTTCGAAGATCCCAACCAAATGATTGCCCGGACACCTGAAAAATTCGCACAACAGGGTATTGATATTGCGCTTGAACACGAAGTACTTTCAGTTGACTTTGATGCACAAACAATCGTGGTTCGGGATTTGAAAACCAATCAAGATCGCACAGAATCTTATGATCAATTAATGTTAGCAACGGGGGCCACAGCCGTGATGCCACCGATTAAAAATGTTGATCTAAAAAACGTCTATCATCTACGGACGATGGCGGATGGTCAAATATTACGCGCATTAGGGCAAGATGATCAGATTCAGTCAGTAACGGTGATTGGTGCGGGCTTTATCGGCTTAGAAATCGCCGAAGAGTTCCATCAGCTAGGTAAACAAGTCCGTGTGATTCAACTTGAAGATCGTGTGTTGCCGCTGGCCTTTGATCCAGAACTAACGGACATGTTCGCGGATGACTTACGTGATAACGGAATTGAATTACACTTATCAGAAGCTGTACAAGCCTTAGAAGGAACTGACCAGGTGACCGGGATTGTGACTGATAAAGGGCAATATGCAACAGACTTGGTGATTGTAGCAGCTGGGATTCGGCCTAATACGCAATTCATCACGGATGATCGATTGAAGAAGTTGAGAAACGGTGCGATTATTGTCGATCAAGCGGGCCGGACATCGATTGAAAATGTCTATGCGGCTGGCGATAATGCAACGGTTATCAATAGCGTGACGAACCAACCAATGTATTCAGCGCTTGCAACGGGGGCCAATAAATTAGGCCGGATTGTCGGTGCAAACTTAGGTGGTCAAGCGGCGCAATTGCCGGGAATGTTGAATTCTGCTGGTGTGAAGTTAATCACGCTAGAAGCGGGCCGAACCGGACTAACGGAAAAAGAAGCAGCGGCGGCTGGTATTGATTTCAGTACGGTTTTAATCCACGACAAGAACCAAACGAGTTATTATCCCGGCCAATCAGATTTGACGATTAAACTGATTTACACCAAAGCAGAGCATATCTTAATTGGCGGACAAGTGGTTGGTCAAAAAGACGCGGTGTTGCGTGTTGATGTACTAGCGACTGCGATCCAAGCTAAGATGACTACTGAACAACTCGGATTACTCGATCTGGTTTATGCACCACCATTTGCCAGAACATGGGATGCACTCAATGTAGCTGGCAACGTGGCACACTAATTAAAAAAAGTGTCATTGCACAAAAAATGTGTGATGACACTTTTTTAGTTACTATTTTACCCTTTTGTTTATAGCGTTTACTTGAATGTTTAGTCTGGTATGTGATAAAATTACTCTTAGAAATTAAATTTTTACAAAGTTAGTTATGAATTAATTACGATGATTAAGAAAACACAAATAAAAAATTTATCGACAGGAGACAGTTTAATGAACAACACAAAGAGTTTGATTGCATTGAGTTCTGGAATTTTAGGGGCAGCTGGGATCGGTTTATTGAGTGCAGGGCAAGTCCAAGCAGCAACGACAGCCACCGTCAACTACGCAGATGGTGCAACAACTGTTTGGACAAGTCCAACAACTGGTCAAACTGCTAAACGATACATCTTTAAGGGCCAATCAGTCAATCTTTTGGCATCACAAAAAATTGGTGCTGAAACTTGGTACCGAATTGGGAACGGTGAATGGGTACCTGAACGTTACTTAACAATAGGTGACGCCACACCAGCTGAAACAACACCAGCAACAGAAGCACCTGCTGCTCAAAAGACAGCTCGGATTGCCTATGCCGGTGGCGCAACAACTGTTTGGTCAACAGCAACTTATACAGCCCCAACAGGCCAATACTTAGGTTATGGTCAAACCGTCAACGTTGTGAAAACAGAAACTGTTTCTGGCGAAGAATGGTATCAACTTGAAAATGGCGGCTGGGTACCAGCTCGTTTTACCGGTGATGGTAAGATTGAAGCCACACCAGCGCCCGTTGCAAAACCTGTAGCACCAGCACAACCTGCAACAACGACTCCTGTTGAAACAACACCAGCGCCTGTCGCAGAAAATGAGACAACACCAGTTGAAACGCCTGCCACAAAAGAAAGTACACCAGCTGTAGAAGAAAGTAGTGCGCCTGCTCAAGCAGAAAGTACAACTCAAACACAACAACCAGCTACTCAAGAATCATCAGCTCCTGTTCAAGAAACAACACCAGCACCAGCGCAAAAAGCACCAGTTGTAACGACTCCAACACCAGCTCCAACTGCACCTGCAGCAACGACTGGTAATGCGCAAGCCGTTATTAATTTGGCGATGGCTCAAATTGGTAAACCTTACGTTTGGGGTGCCCATGGTCCAAGTAGTTTTGACTGTTCTGGTTTAATGGACTATGTCTTCAGAAATGCTGCTGGTAAGAGTATCGGTGGTTGGACAGTCCCTCAAGAAAGTGCCGGTTATGCTGTTTCATTAAGTAACTTGCAACCTGGGGATTTATTATTCTGGGGTTCACAAGGGAGTTCATACCATGTTGCGCTATACATTGGTGGCGGTCAATATATTCATGCCCCACAACCTGGCGAAAACGTTAAGATCGGTTCAATGCAATACTATGCACCAAGTTTTGCACGCCGTGTCTTTTAATGATTGCAATTAAACGAACATCTCACCTAAGTGGGATGTTTTTTGTATTTTAACCCTAAATAAGCTATGATATGTAGAGATTTAAAAAAGGACTGACGAGATGAAGATAGAAGTACAAGCATTTATCAATCAAATTCAAGATCAAACCTATTTAACGGATGAATACGAGCTCCCCACGCCAGATCCTTTTGTGGCGGACGGGATTTTGGCGCAGTTAAAACCCGCTATTGATAAAGCCATTGAAAAGCAAGCTTTGGCCTCTTTTTCGGTGCTGACAGAATATGCTGGCGAACCCGTTAAAGTGACATTGGAAACGGGGATTGTGAATCTGCCATTACAATACATTAAAAAAGTAAATCAATTTTTTGAACTCGACGACCAAGCAGAGGTGAATCTTTATTTATACGTGACATCACCACTCATTAATCGCTCGAACATGCGGATTGACTTGATTGGGACGGTAGCTTCGTTTGAAGAAGCGGCAGCTGCTAATTGGACGAAGATTGCCGACTTATTAACAAAGGACTTGGAAGCCGTCGTAATCGGTTCACAGGCGCCTAAAGAAGAACCAGTCGAAAAGAAGGCACCCGCTAAGAAGAAAGCCGCACCTAAGAAAAAGGCAACGACGAAGAAAAAAGCGCCTGCCAAGAAGACAACAGTTAAAAAGACAGCTACCAAAAAAGCAACGACTAAAAAAAAGACTAAGAAAAAAGCAGACTAATTTAGTCTGCTTTTTTGATGGCGTCTATTAAAGGCAAGTCGCCGTTAACAAACGAGAATTTCTTGTGGATTGTTTCGGTTGGGTGTTCTAAGACGGTACGAATCATCGCAGCGACATCAGCACGTGCAACTTGCCCACCAGATGGTTGCATTGTCACTAGACCAGTAGCTTCGTCGTTTGTAAGTGTCCCAGGACGCAAGATGGTCCAATCTAAACCGGAGAATTCTAACCAGTGATCAGCATAGTATTTGGCTGCGTAATAAGGCTTAATGCTCTCCGGCCATTTAGTACGGTCCTCAACAAAGAGGGCACTGACCATGATATAGCGGTTTACTCCAGCTATTTTAGCGGCTGCCATGCTCTTAACGGCGCCATCGAGATCAACCAACAGTGTTTGATCGTCGCCTGTTTTACCGCCAGAACCAGCTGTAAAGACGATTGCATCATGGTTGGCAAATAATGGTGCTAAGTCCCTAGGTTGTTTGGTTAGATCGAATAATACCGGTGTAGCACCGAGTTGAGAAAGTTCATTCGCCTGACGTTCGGCACGAATTCCGGCGGTTACATTGTGGCCAGCAGCAACAAGTTGGCTAATTAAAAGTTGACCGACATTACCGTGAGCACCAATAACAAAAATATGCATATTAAGACCTCCAAGATAATTGTATGTACTACTTATTATAGAGGTTAATGGATATAGACGCAAAGATAGATACTTTTTAAAGGGTGTGTTGTAGAACAAAAAAACTGAATGTTTTGATTTAAAAACGCGCCAATAAATGAAATGTAATGGTGGAATTAACCGATTTAAAAGGGCGATAATTGCCGATAAATATGATGAAAATAAGTCTAAGAAGTTTCTCATTTTATTCCAGAATTGCTTATTAGAATATCATGAAGCTTAATTTATTTTGTGTTATAGTACAGACATAGAAATTGTGATTTATTTCGATAAATAAGACATTTATTAATGCTATCTTAGAAAGTAGGCGGAGACATGCCAAATCAATATCGCAGTGTTTTTGATATTATTGGACCAATTATGATTGGTCCATCAAGTTCACATACTGCTGGTGCAGTTGCTATTGGGCACGTGGCTAATCGACTTTTTCATACATCAATTAGTAAAATCATTGTCCGTTATTATGAGTCTTTTGCACAAACGCATCAAGGTCATGGGACTGATTATGCTATTATTAGTGGCGTACTAGGCTTCGATCCTGCTGACAAGCGAGTGCCAATGGCAGTGGATTTAGCGCGGCGACAAGGCATTGACGTGGTCTTCATTGAAGAACCCGGTAAAAGCCCAGTTAATCATCCTAATACAGCGGAATTAACACTAATTAATCGTGAAAAAGAATTAACCATTTGGGGCTGTTCAATTGGTGGTGGAACTATTGAAATTCGGCAAGTAGATTTTAATGGTATTAAGATCAAGACCGATGGACCGTTACCTTTAATTTTTGTTGAATCTGAGCAAGCGATTGGGACTGCTTTGGATCGTATTTTTGGCGAGAATTATCGGGATAAGCGTATCTCAGTTAAAGTACCTGATCGTTTCTTGTATAAAATTGAACTAATTGATAAACCGTATCCGGAACAAATTGAACAGGTACGTGGGATGAGTCAAGATGTTATTGTTCTGTAGAAAGTGGTGAGAAAATGTATACAGCAATTCACGAATTAGTTGCAGCTGCACAAAAACGTCAAGTGCCAATTTCTGAATTAATTATTGAACAAGAGATAGAGATGAGTCATACTAGTCGTGAGGTTATCTGGGCAACCATGGGTAAAAATTTGGATGTCATGTTAGCGGCCGAAGAAAAAGGTGTGACGGGCGAGGGTGTTCAATCTGCAACCGGCATCACGGGAGGTGAAGCTGTTTTATTAAAGCGATATCGGGAAAAAGGACAGTCTTTATCCGGTGATGTGATGCTAACCGCAATGCAAAATGCAATGGCGACCAATGAGGTGAATGCTTCGATGGGGATTATTTGTGCGACACCTACTGCTGGCTCGGCAGGCACCTTACCGGGTGTTTTATCCGTGCTTACTGCACGTTTGGCGCTTGATCGCAATGCACAAATTCGTTTTTTATTTTGTGCGGCTGCTTTTGGGATGGTGGTTGCTAATACCGCAATGATTGCAGGTGCTACAGGTGGTTGTCAAGCTGAAGTTGGGAGTGCCGCAGCGATGGGTGCCGCAGCCGCAGTAGAAATAGCGGGCGGGACGCCGCAACAATCGTCAGAAGCGTTTGCAATAGCGATGGCGAATCTTTTAGGATTGGTTTGTGATCCCGTAGCGGGACTTGTTGAAATTCCGTGTGTTAAACGAAATGTGATTGGGGCTGTGGATGCCTTAACTAGCGCTGATATGGCATTGGCAGGATTAGTCAGCAAAATTCCGGCTGATGAAGTCATCAGTGCCATGAAGCGAATTGGCGAAGAAATGCCAGCGACTTTACGTGAAACTGGTTTGGGTGGACTAGCAGCCACACCAACTGGAATCGCGCTGAAGATGCAAATCTTTGGGAAAGATAAGAGTCTTAAATAAAAGCGACTTTTAGGAGGAACCACCATGCAAAAGAAACTTTCGAAATCCGCGTACGGCGGTGTTTCAGGTGAAAAATATATACCGTATGTTAATCAAGGCGATAAAAAGGTCGGTAACTTAACCATTTTAATTCTAGGTAGTCTTTTAGCAATTATTTTTGCTGCTTCGACAGCGTATTCTGGGATGAAAGCTGGCCTAACCGTTGCAGCTGGGATTCCCGGTTCAATCATTGGTTCGGGTCTAGTTGGGGCCTTTGCCAAATCAAAGGGCATCTTAGGTAAGAATATCATGCAAGGAATGTCTAGCGGTGGTGAATCCATTGCTAGTGGGATGATTTATGTTTTACCAGCTATTATTTTAATTGGTGGTCACATTAACTTTATTCAAGGGGTCATTGTCGGAATACTAGCAATTCTCTTCTCGATGGGAACGGCCTCATTAGTGCACAATTATTTAATCATTGAGGAGCATGGTAAGTTAATTTATCCAGAAGCCATGGCGATTTCAGAGACTTTAGTCGCATCAGACACGGGTGGCGATTCGCTTAAATACATGGGTATCGGCTTTGGAATTGGCGGAATTGTCACGATGTTGACGACATCAGTACTGGGAGTTGTCAATAACATGATTAGCTATGTCGGTTCATCTTTTTATAAATGGAAGCTCGATGTTGAAGTAAATCCGCTACTTGCTGGAATTGGTTTTATTGTCGGTTTAGAGGTGGCCTTAACAATGTTTGCCGGTGCAATCTTATCAAATTTTGCAATTGCGCCATTGATTGGTTATTTTACGGATATGGCCGGCAACAGTGCTCATGTTTGGAATAACACTAGTTTAGCAGTGAATCAAATGGCTGTTAATGATTTATCAAGTTCATACGTTAAATATATTGGTGCTGGGATGATGCTTTGTGGTGGATTAATTGGTGCGCTTAAATTAATTCCAACTATCGTGACATCAATCAAGAAAACTTTAGCTGCTAAAAACGTAGCAGGCGAAGAAAAAAATACACTTGGCATGGTCGCCATTGTTGTTGGTGGTGTTGGCATCTTTGTTGTTGGCATGATCATCGCGCAAAACTTCTTGATGGGGATTGTTGGGGCATTGCTAGCAGCCATTTTGAGTTTACTCTTTGTGATTGTTTCAGCACGAATTGCTGGGACCATTGGTTGTTCGAACCTTCCTGTATCAGGCATGACGATTGCCTCATTAGTGATTATGACGGTCGTTTTCGTATTATTTGGGTGGACAGATAATAGTCACACGCAAATCTTACTGATGTTTGGAACGTTCGTTGTAACCGCTGTTGCTGTTGGTGGTGGCTACATGCAATCGCAGAAAGTAACTTATGTTATCGGCGGTTCAAAATCAGAAATGATGAAATATTTCATGATTGCCGGCATTGTCGGCGTTATCGTAACTGTTGGGACAATCAGCATTCTATCGCCACAATTTGTTACAGATAGTGCAACACCAGCCTTTGGGTTACCACAAGCTAACTTAATTGCTACGTTAACATCTGGAATTATGACGGGTAAATTGCCATGGATCATGATTATTGTTGGAGTTGTGATGGCATTAGCATTTTATTTCTTAGGCTTACCAATTATGACGGTTGCGATTGGTTTTTATTTACCAATTTCAACCACTTCAATTATCTTAATTGGGGCATTGATCAAAGTCTTCATTGAAAAAGTATCAAAGGATGAGGCAGTTAAGAATAACCGAATTCAAAGTGGGATTAGTTTATCATCGGGGTTAATTGCTGGAGGTTCAATCATTGGATTAATCGGAATTATTCTCCATGTTACTGGACTGCTTAAGGATCGGGTACTTACTGGTTTTGCCAAGACCAATGCAATGGGGATTATCTTATTGGCTGTGATGGTTGTTTCGATTACTGTGCCACTTATGATGATTCATAAAGGAGGGGCAACAGAAGATGGGACGCCAGAAAGCGGAGATTGATTTAGAACAACTTGTCTATGAAAAAAATCCGCAAGTCCAATTTAAGTTAAAAGCTGGTCAAGTCACTATTATTCGGCCGCAGAACCATTGGATTCAACGGACATTACGGCGTTTGCATGTGAAAACCCCGCTAGAAACCCAGCTGGAACTCGATGATTACGGTAGTTTTGTCTTTAGACATGTGAACGGAAAACGAAGTGTCCACCAGATTGGTCAAGCACTGGCAGGGCAATATGATGAAGCCGGTGAATATCTATATGAACGATTACTCGTGTATTTGAATCATCTAGAGCACACCGAGCATTTGATCCGGCGGGTAATCGTCTAAGTTTTATGAATCAATTAGTGAATCATACTTTAATAAAAAGGGGTTTTTCAAATGACAGACAGAATCGAATTATCAGCATGTACTTCAATGATGGTAGGGAAGAATGCGTCAATTGATGGCTCTACGATGATTTCGCGCAATGAGGATCGCTTCTATGCAATCCATCCTAAACGGTTCTTCGTACAACCAGCAGTTCATGATCGACACGAGACATATGTTTCAAAATATAACGGCTTAACCGTGCCGTTGCCGACGGACGGTTATCGTTACACGTCGACCCCCAACGGTGACTTAAGTGATGGTTTAAATGAAGAAGATGGGATTAATGAAAAAAATGTCGCCCTCTCCGCAACTGAAAGTGTCTATGCTAACGAACGGGTATTAGCTTATGATCCGTTGGTCAAGCAAGGTTTAGCTGAAGATTCAATGTGTACGTTAGTTCTGCCATATATTAATTCGGCCCGTGAAGGGGTTCAATTGATGGGGAACTTGATTGCTAAGTATGGTTCTGCTGAAGGGAATGGGGTTCAATATAGTGATCAAAATGAGGTTTGGTATCAAGAAATTGTTACTGGTCATCATTGGGTAGCTGTCCGGATTCCGGATGATTGCTATGCAGTAGCAGCCAATCAAATTGCCATTGAAGATATCGACTTCAATGATCCAGAAAACTACATGTGGTCTGAAGGAATTCAAGCATTTGTTAACGATAACCAGCTAAACCCAAGCGAGACCGAATGGAACTTCCGTAAGATTTTTGGAACGGATACTGAATTGGACCACCACTACAATACACCACGGGTTTGGTACGCCCAGCGTTATTTAAATCCTGAAGTTAAACAAGATCCAGAATCAAATAATTTACCGTTTATTCGCAAGGCAAATCGTAAATTAAGTGTAGAAGATGTCCAAGGTGTGTTAAAATCACATTACAACGAAACGCTTTATGATCCACTTGGAAATGGGACCGAAGAACAAAAGACAACTTATCGAGCGATTTCACTTTCACGGACGCAAAACTCACATATCTGTCAGATTAGAAATAATGTGCCCGATGCTGTGCGCGGTGTTCAATGGCTAGGTTTTGGGGTACCAACATTCTGTCCGCACGTACCATTTTTTGCGAACGCGACGGATACGGATGAAAGTTATCGCGAACTGCCAGCGAAGATGCAATTGAAGAACGCTTATTGGTTATATGAAGCATTAGCAATGATTGTTGAATCACACTATGGGGCCTTTAAAAAAGCTGATATTGACTATCAAAAAGCATTATCACAATGGGCAAGAACGATGATTGCTACGGTAGATAGTGCAGTGACATCCCAAGCTGATCCCGTTGACTTTTTGACCCAACAGAATCATGCTATTGCTGCTCATTATCATGAAGCAACTACTGATTTGTTAGCACAATTAGTGACAGAAGGGACGCAATTATCGAAGTTGACCTTCGTCATGGATAAGAATTTATAGTTAAACTTGTAATTTTTATTATTGGTCACACTCTTCCGAGGAGGAGCGTGACTTTTTTAATCGATGGAGGTGTTGAATGTGATAGCAGTAAAAGGAAATGCCAAAAAAGTCATTATTGCGATGCTTTACGGCTTTTTAGCCGCAGTCAGTGTCAATTTGTTCTTAATACCAGCAAAAATTTATTCGAGTGGTGTCACAGGGATTGCACAATTATTAACCGCATTAGTCACATACATGGGTGGTTCTTTAAGTGTTGCAACGTTGGTTTTTATTTTGAATGTCCCACTATTAATATTAGCGTGGTTTAAGATTAATCATCAATATGCAATTTTTAGTATTATTGCAGTTTTCACAAGTGTCCTTTTCTTGAAAATCATTCCAGTGCCAGTCCATCCGATTGTGACAGAGCGTTTTGCGGGCGCTTTATTTGGTGGTGCATTAATTGGCTTAGGCGTTGGTCTATGTTTTAAGGCTGGGTTTTCGACTGGTGGGACCGACGTTATTGTTACCCTAGTAGGTCGCTTGACCGGTAAACGAGTCGGTGTTGTGAACAATATTATTAACGGTATGATCATTCTCGCAGCCGGAATCTTCTTTGGCTGGGGAGCTGCTTTATACAGTATTGTTGAAATTTTTATTTCAAGTTTGTTGATGGATTACATTTATATTCAACAACAGAAGGTGACGGTTACAATTTTTACTAAGCGACCGGAAGTTTTGAAGAAACGGATGCGCGAATTTATCCATGGGGCAACTGAACTCGACGGGACGGGACTATACACAAATCAAGAAACAACGGTCATTATGACGGTTGTTTCCAAATACGATTTAACAGAATTAAAGCGGGCTGTGAAAGATGCTGATCCAGATGCTTTTGTTAATATCCAATCCACAATGAACCTATGGGGAAAGTTTGAAAATGTGATATAGTCTAAAGTAAAGTTATACTCAATATTAAAAGAGGGCAACCGACGGTGAGGTAGACCCTAGAAGTTAAAGTAAATAATTAGTTATCTTTTCTAGGCGGCACGTCGTCGATATTTTATCGGTAACGTGCCGCCTATTTTCATTTGGATTGTCGTAAAGCATCTGCCACAACCATGACCAGTGTGTAGGAATCTTTTAGATGAGTTAACCAGAAAAGCAGGACTAAATGACGCATATGATGACACACAGCATTTTAAGATGCTGTCGTTCTAAATCGCATTTTTTACTAATTTTATATTTGTCCAGTTTTCTTTGATTGTGTTTAAGAAATGTTTTTAGCTTAGTTTTCTTTAGAAATTTTAGTCATAAAAAGACCCCCATTATTTACTTTAATGGGGGTCTGGGTCAACGATAGGTTTTAATATTGAATTGCTCTATTTACGCCGCTACAATGCCTTATATGGAAAATGAGAGTAAAGATGCCTAAACGATACTGACCGGTATTAAAAGCGACTTATATATCTGTTAATCTATTTTACTTTCGCAGCTTTTAGCTGCTTGAGGTTAACAACAATTTTGTTGTTTAATTCCGAAATATTTGCTTTGTCAGCGGCATCGAAATCCGTAATGTTAATTAAAGCGGAGTTTTCGTATACTTTTTCAACGGTACCTGAAAAGGCGCCATCTAAATCTTCATTCACTTTTCCAGTTACTAAGTCACCGATATTGAGCTTTTCTTTATCCATAGCCAAGAACTCCTTCAGACATTATTAAAATTATCAAATAAGGTGATAATAAACTATGTCTTACTAAATAGCAAGCCATACTTCGTGAAATTTATAAATAGATTGTAAATAAAAGTAAACTAATTGTTTTATTTTCAGAATAAATACGCTAGAATAAAAAGTGTTATCGGTTACAAATCTAATTTTAGGGGAATGCATATGGAACCTTACTTAGTTTTTTCAGATATTGATGGAACATTGGTACGTGACCATCAAATTGTGACACCGTTGACCAAACGTGTCATCCGGACGTTGCAAAAACGGAATGTGCTTTTTTACATTGCGACTGGACGACTGTATAATCTCGGACGTGTGATTTCGCGCCAGATTAATGATGATGTGCGGATTATCGCTTCCAATGGCGCTGTTTTTGAAAACGAGCATCAGCTGACGCAACGTTATTTAGGTAAAAAAGCCTTGAAAGCAGCCTATGAGGCTTGTCTTGCGGATCCCAATCTATCTGCACATTTTTTTACAACCGATGCGGCTTATTATACACAAGAAATTCCCAAGTTTGTGGCCCGTGATGCGGGTAATTTAACGTTGGATGCGGGAATTGATTATCAACCTGTAGCTGACTTAGAGATGTTATTAAATTTAAGTGATCAGATTACTAATGGGATTATTATTGGCCGCGGACATCCGGAGAGTTTGGCCGCCGCTAAGCAAAGGCTAATGGACCAGGCTGTAATGAGTTTATCATCTTCTGGACCAGATAATATTGAAATGATTCCAACTGGAATTGATAAGGCCACTGCGATTCGCCAGATTCAAATGATCCATGGGATTGATGCAGATCATACTATCGTCTTTGGCGATGGTCAAAATGATATGGGGATGTTGGCCGCGGCTAAGTACAGCGTAGCGATGGGCAATGCTTTACCAGAGGTTAAAGCGATTGCTAACTATGAAACAGAAACGAATACTAATGATGGGGTGGCTAAATTCTTGCAGCAGCATTTTGAATTAGCACTTTCAGATACAGAAGTTGGTCTTTAAAGACTTGACCCGCTTTTTATTTTTCGATATACTTATATCACGGTATTAATCAACCGTGAAATGCTGTTTTAGCTCAGTAGGTAGAGCACCACCGTGGTAAGGTGGGGGTCGTCGGTTCAAATCCGATAAACAGCTTCTGTATAGGTAATTTCAAAAAGAACCGCATCCTTGTACGTTTTTAAGGATGCGGTTCTTTTTTATGTGGTTCTAGTTAATAAAGTCTTGGTTAATTTTTGAAGTGTTATTCTGGCAGGCATATCGGGAAGTTTAGCAATTCCTGCGAGTGCTCGCTTTGTATAATTTTGTGCAAGCGTTTGGGCCTTTTTGACGTTGTTGGATTGGCGAACGATGGTTTGGACGGTGTGTAGATCTTCATCGCTCATTGCCGTTTGTTTTTCGAGATAAGGAGCTAATTGACAGCGATTGGTTTGAAGGGTCAAGATGAGTGGAATCGAGTAGACGCCACGGCGCATGTCATCAAGGACCGGCTTGCCAAAATCGACATCGGTCTGGGTATAGTCTAAGATATCATCCAGAATTTGGAAAGCAATGCCGATATTTAAGCCGATTTTCTCGGCTTGCCGGGCGAACTTTAAGCCTTTTTGACTTTCATAAGCACCAATGAAACAACTTAAAGCGAATAGCTGACCAGTTTTGCCATTAATCTGTTGTAAATATTGTTCTGGGGTTAAATCAAGATTATAGCGGGTTGTCATTTGACTGAGCTCACCATCTAGAATTTGATCCATCGTCTGGCTGTTAAATTGAATACTTTTTAAATCGCTAGCATAATTAGCCAATAATTTGAAGCAAACAACGAATAAGTAGTCGCCGGCATAAACGGCAACATCCTTGCCAAAGCGAGCTTGGATTGATTGTTGATGGCGTCGTAAGGCAGAATCATCGACAATATCGTCATGAATTAAAGTTGCTGTATGTAGTGTTTCAACAGTAGCGGCTAAGGCAATCATTTTCTGGCGGTCAACCGCATTAAATTGCGAAAATAATAAGCAATAAGCAGGGCGGAGCAACTTGCCGCCAGCACTGATCATTTCTAAAATGGCGTCGGTGACGGCTTGATTTTTGGTGTGAACGTTGTCTTCAATTAACGCAAGGCTTTGCGCAAGTTCGGTTTCGATTTCTGGATAGTTCTGCCACATGGCATGGACTTTTGCCATAATTAACTCCTTACTAAACTAAATTTCGTGTTGCATTTTTAAAGAGGTCAGTGTTTTGACGTGTGCGAATAAAAAATTTGCAGCAATACCAACTGCGATGCCGGCTAAAATACCGAGAAAAGCCAAGACTGGTAGATAGAGGAGGACCTGCCAACTTTGGGCAATAAAACTGGCAACACAAAGTTGACCAACGTTAAAGAGTAGCCCACCAGCAGCTGAAATACCAATCATACTGATAAAACGGCGACTAAAGCGTTTAAGGACGACCATTCCTAAAAAACTAAATGTCGCACCAGCAAGGCTATACATAAAAGTCGAAAGCGTCCCGCCTAGTAAGGCGGATAAAATAGTTCGCATCACCATCAATAAAAAGCAATCGTTGACCGGTAGGGTAAATAATGAAATGATGGTGATTAAATTAGCTAGTCCCAACTTAGCGCCGGGGGCCACGGCAAATGGAAATGGAATCGCGCGTTCAACAAGACTAATAATGATGCCTTGAGCGCACAGGAGTGCAATGTAGATATATTTTCGTGTTTGGTTATTCGTCATTGTCGTGCTCCTTTTGGTTAGGCAGAAACCATTCCACCCGTATCGGTGCCATCTTTAGATTTAATTTCAATTAGTAGTTTATGTGGTAAACAAACAATGGTTTGGCCAGGTTTTGAAATTTTGCCACGCTTAACATCAATTTGATTGAAACAATTCGCTTCAGTGACTTCAATGGCATGATCGATTACCTTAATTTTGTTGTAGTCACCGCCGGCATCGCGATAAGTGAAGTGACTAACGCCGCGGTGGGTTGACAGGTTCACTTTGTAGACGATTTTGCCATCATGTTTGACGTAGGCTGTCAATACCGGTGCATTTGAATCCGCCGCTTGAGTTGTTTGCCATTCGTGCCAACTAAAAACAGCAACTGGTGCAAACGATAGAATAAATAGGCCGATGACTATTATTATATCACCAGGGCGAATCATTTTAATGTATCGGTTAGCACAAATTTTTTTAAACATAGGCATCAGTCTTTCCCTTTAAAAATAGCAACAAAAAGAGGTTATGACAAAAGGCTGTCTGTCATAACCTCTTTTTACGTGCAATACCTAACTACTAAAAGCTACTTTCAATGCATCGTAAGCCGGTTATGATCGCGGCGTTTGGTTTTTATAAAGCGCATGCTGCTGACCATAGCGCCAATGACCGAGATGCTTTTGCAAATATGGGACAACCCACTTATCTAATCCAAATGCACGTCCAGAACCATTCATACAAGTGATAGCCATTGGAATAATCCAAATGTTAACCCAATAGAACATGCCTGAAAGACAGAAGGTAATAACCATTGCAACCGTGGCTGCACTGGTTAACCAAGTGAAGAGGCCGGCGATTAAGGCCAAACCGATTAAAATTTCAATAATAGTCATTGTTTTTTGCATGAAGAAGGCGACTTCTTGGTTTGGAATTAAGACCTTCGTGATGCTGTAGAACCAGTGGGGCATCTTATCGAACACAGGCATTGGATCATGACCGAATAAATAAGAAAGACCGAATGTGACTTTAGCAGTCGCTGGTTCAGCAGCGCCGCTTGAGGCAGCACCACTAGCTGCACTTGTTGCATCAGCTGCTTTAGAAGCACCACTGGTGACTGCTGGTTGAAGCCAGTCAAAAGGTAAGCGGAGCTTATTGGTGAACCAAGAGCCTTCACCTTGAACCTTATCCCAACAATCAACGAGCCACATCGCGCCTAAGAAAATCCGCGCAGGGACAGTCCATAAAACGTTGCCGTATCGTGAAATATGACCGCGCATCAAGTTGCGATCGTTCTTCGTTCTGAAGAACTCATTCAGTGAATAGTGGAATAAATCGTAGCCAGAATAAATTTGAACGAAATAGAGCATGTTAACTAGATGTTTAACTAATGTTGCAAAGAAGCCACTGAGATGGAAGAAATTCATCAAGTTGGCTACCGCATAGCGAGAACCAATTGAAACCATGAAGCCGGAGTAGCTAGCTTTGTATGGGACTTTTTCCTTACCTTCTTCGGTTGCGATGATGTTCTTTAGGGCTGTTGCAGCAGATGCTTCGGCGCCTTGAACAATTTGTGGTTGACCACGGCCGTCATCATTTTCATCGAAGAAAGCTACATCACCGACAACGTAAAGTTTGTCATCGTCAATAGATTGCATGAATTCGTTTGTCACGATTCGGCCAGCTTTACCCGTTGTTAGGCCAAATTGTGCCGCTTGTGGGGAAGCCTTAACACCCGCTGTCCAAATTAAGGTGGCAGTTGGGAAAGTTGAACCATCATTTAAATCAATGTGCATTTCGTGAACACCAGTGACACCAGTATTTTTTCGAACGTCAATTTTTTGTTTAGCCATATAACGTTCTGCTTTGGCTGCATCGTTGCGGTCGAGCATATTCATGATGGTTGGTGCCATTTCCATCATTGTGAATTGAATTTCTTCAGGATCAAGCTTGTTATCAGCTGCTAGTTCATCACGCCAATCACGTAATTCACCGATGGTTTCAGTTCCGGTAAAGCCAGAACCAACGACCACGATATTCAAAAGTGCACGCCGTTTTTCCGGGTCGTGTTCAATTGCCCCGCGACGAACAACATCGATAATGTGTTGTTTTAATTCAATCGCTTGTTCCCATGAGCCTAAAGTGAAACCATATTCAGCAACTCCAGGTGTGCCAAAGTCATTTGGTTCACTCCCAATACCCAGCATAACTTGATCATAGGCGTAGCGGCCATGTTCGGTAATCACGGTTTGGTTAGCTTGATCGATTCGTGTAACCGTATCGGTGACCAGCTTAACGTTTTTTCGTCGGTAAAAGAGGTGCTGTAAATCGTGTTGTACATGGTTTTCAGGGACGCGATTAGCAGCCACCTCATGTAATTCTGTTAAATAAGTAAAATAGGAATGTTTATCGATTAATGTAATTTGATAATCTGGATGTTTTTTATAATACTGTGCAAGTTTCTTAGTCGCATAAATGCCAGCAAAACCGGCACCAATAATGACGATATTTTTTTGAGCCATGATAAGTCACCCCTCAGTGAAATAAATACGTTTTCAATCAATTTCCATTATACAAAACTACCAGTAGTTTGTCTATTTTTTCACGGATAATATTAAAGGGATTCCCAACTGAATAAGAAACCGGTTTAACTTTTATAAAGCCTAATTTTATTAACTTGAATTAAGTTAATAAAAATACTTGAACTTTTTACACAAAAAAGATAAACTGACCTTGTGTGAATATTGGCACAAATTATATATGATCAAAAAAGGGCGGGGAAATTATGAAATTAAGTAAAGCATTAGCTAGTTTATCGGTTGTTGCAATGTCAGCAATGGTTTTAGCAGCTTGTGGCAATAGTAATAGTGCTAAAGATTCATCTTCAAAAGAGGTAAAATCTAGTTCAGTCAAAGAAGCTTCAAATAAAAAAGTAACGCCTAAAAAGCAAATTGCCGGTGCTAAATTAAAAGATGGAACTTACAACTTAGAAGAAAAGAATTACGAAAATAATTATCGCGTTAAGATGTCAATGACAGTTGCTAATGGCAAAGTTTCTAAGACGACTTACGATTACGTCGATAAAAATGGCAAATCAAAGCGGCATGATAAAGCTTACAATGAAAAAATGAAGAAGATTTCAAAAACAAATCCTAAAGAATACATTCCTAAATTAAATAAAGAATTTACAGCTAATGGAGCCGATGTTTCAAGTATTGATGTTGTTTCAGGCGCTACTCATAGTTCAAACTCATTTAAAAATTACGCTCAACAATTAGTTCAAGCAGCACAAGCGGGTAATACAAATACCATCGAAATCAACAATGGGGCTAAGATGCAAGATGGCACATATAAGTTAGAAGAAAAGAATTACAGTCATGACTATCGAACCGTCTTCACAATGGTGGTTAAAGACGGGAAAATCACTGATTCTAAATTCGATAATATCAATAAAGATGGCAAGTCAAAAGCTGACGATGCATCATATAACAAACAAATGAAAAAGATTGCTAAGACTAATCCTAAAGAATACATTGCTAAGTTGAATTCTGAATTCGTTAAAGCGCAAGAACCCGGTAAAGTAGACGTTGTTTCTGGTGCAACAGAATCATCGCATAGTTTTGTAAATTATGCTGAACAGCTGGTTAACGCTGCCCAAAACGGGAATACGGCCACAATCACAGTTGACAACATTATTTATGGTGAATAAAACACTATTTTTTACGAAGGTTGTATAACGAGTTAGGTGAAGACAATCTGACAGAATTTACAAAATGGCTAGGACAAGTTTACTTATCCTAGCCATTTTTAATGGAAGGAGGTTCAAGATGACGTTTAAAACATTTTTAGAATTTGTCCGTATCGAGGTGAAGACAGCTAGTGTTCTACCATTAATTTTAGGAATAGTTTATTGTTGGTATGTGTACGGCCAGCTTAATCTGCTGACAACGACCGTTTATTTTATGGCACAGTTTTCGATTGCTTTATTTGTGACTGGTTTTAATAACGTAATGGATTACTACAAGGCGGTTGATTTGGATTATCGCGCGCAGACGAACATTATTGGACGCCGACGTTTATCACCTACTAAGGCATTGCATTTAATCCTTTATTTTTTGGGTTTTAGTGTGCTCGCGGGCATCTGGCTTGTATGGCAAACTAATTGGCTATTATTGTTAATCGGAGGGGCCTGTATTTTTATTGCGATTTTTTACACGTTTGGACCAATACCGCTATCGCGGATGCCAGTGGGCGAATTATTAAGTGGAGTAACAGAATCATTTGGGGCGTTTTTCATCATGGTTTATGTGAATGTTCCGAGTGATAGGATTATGGCACTGCACTTTAGGTGGCCAGAAGTATCCCTCAGTGGAAATTTGCCAACGCTGTTAAGCTTGGGATTGATTGGGGTGATTATTGCATTGCCAACTTCGAATATTATGTTGGCCGATAATATCTGTGATTTAGAACAAGATCGGCGCAATGAACGATATACATTACCGCATTATTTAGGGCTAAACTGGGCGTTATGGTTGTATAATCTACTGATTTGGGTGTCGCTGGTTGCCGCAGTGATTGCTGTGATGTTCCATGTATTACCGAACGAGTCGTTAATAGTACTATTATTAATCCCGGTGATTAGGCACAACAATCGGATTTTTAAGACGCAACAACTGAAAAATAAAACCTTTATTACAGCGATCCAAAATGCGATGGTTGTTAATATTAGCCTGATCACCAGCTTGTTACTGGCGATTGTACGGACAACGTGGTGGTCATAAACCACATTGACAGTTTGGGCAACCCGTGATAGAGTTATGGTTAAATGTCAATTAGAGAGGGGCTTTTCAAATGGGTATTAAGAAAGTCGCCTTAGCCTGTACTGTCTGCGGTTCACGTAACTATTACGTTGCTGAGAATAAGAATCGGACAGAACGTCTAGAGTTAAATAAATTTTGTAAACATTGTGGACAGTATACACTACACAAAGAAACACGTTAACAGGGAGGATATAAGATGATTAAGTTTTTCAAGAGTGTTGGTCAGGAAATGAAAATTGTTAGTTGGCCAAACGCTAAACAAACGCGAAAAGACGCAACAACAGTAGTCATGACTTCCGTTTTATTTGCGATTTTCTTTGGCGTTGTTGATTTTGCAATCTTAAAAGTACTACAATTATTTGTCTTTTAAAACTGGCTTAATTAAATTGAATTTGCTATACTGATGGCAAGCAAAAAACTTCGCGTGGTCGAAGTTTTTTTATTTTGGAATTTAAAAGGAGAACAGACATGGTTGAATCAATTGAAAAAAATTGGTACGTCTTACACACATATTCAGGTTACGAAAATAAAGTGAAGGCAAACCTTGAATCACGGGCACAATCAATGGGGATGGAAAATAATGTCTTCCGCGTTGTGGTGCCCGAAGAAGAAGAACATGAAATTAAAAACGGCAAGGACAAAGTCGACATGAAAAAAACTTTTCCCGGGTATGTCTTGGTTGAAATGGTGATGTCAAATGAGGCTTGGTTCGTTGTACGGAATACACCGGGTGTGACCGGATTTGTCGGGTCACACGGTGCTGGTAGTAAACCAGCACCGCTATTAGATGAAGAAATCACACAGATTCTGCGTCAACTTGGGATGAGCACACGTCATTTGGATGTTGAATTCAAGGTCGGTGAATCTGTTAAAATTATTGAAGGTGCCTTTGTGGGACTTGTTGGTCAAATTACTGAAGTCGACGATGAGAAAATGAAGTTAAAAGTTAATATTGACATGTTTGGTCGTGAAACAGCAACTGAACTCGACTACGACCAAGTGGATGAATTAGTTTAGGACGCGAAGGCGTCAATATTGGCGATTGAGACATAAACAATAGGTCTAGTCGCTTTTTTAGTTAAGCTAATCAGTTTCTATTTTATAAGAATGATGTGATGACGATGTGGTATATTCTTGATCAGATATTAATGATAGATGGATTAGTGGTCTTACTGCTTGCATTAACTATCGGTTTAGATTTCTATAAGTTGCTGCATGTCTCAGCGTATTGGCGAGCGCAGGCCCGACGGTATACAAAACGACCGACGTTATTTATCCATGGTTATCGAGGTAATTGTTATTCGTTTGGGCATTTACTCTGGCGGCTGCAAAAACAGGGTATTGCTAAGAAAAGTATGATTATTCGGGTTGCTAAGGATGGTAAGTTACGGGTTACTGGGGATCATATTTTACGAGCCAATAATCCGACAATTCAAGTTTTGTTTGCTAATAATCACGCCGATGTACAAGACCAGGTACGCTGGTTAGCAGCTATTATTCGAATGCTAAACAAGAACTATGGGGTAAATGGCATCAATTTGGTGGGACATTCGATGGGGGCGATTGCGGTGTTGCGGTACTTATTGACCCCGGAGCAGGGATTAGTTGATAAAGTGATTTTATTAGCCGCGCCAGTGAATGATCCGTCGATAGGCCCAGATACCGCACGTGTTTTTTTGAGCGAATTGACGACGCAGGGACCTATTAAACGGACGCGTAACTATAATTATTTGGCCACACGGATAGCTTGCTTTCCAGTAGCCATCAGCATCTTGAACATCGCTGGCGAGTTATTGAACACTAACCGTCATGATGGGTCGGTAGCAGTTGACAGTAGTTTTGCGTTACGAAGTCTATTAAAAGCGCGGGTGCGTAATTATCAAGAGATGCTCGTGCGCGGTCCCGGTGGTGCGCACAGTATGTTACATGAAAATCGATTGGTCGATCAAGCCATTGACGATTTTTTATGGCGTGATTAATTGAACGTACCTTGCTTTTTTAAGCATTGCTTGGTATATTATATGAGTATGTTTTCATACACTAGTGGGAGACCAAATATAATGGCCATCTTAACCACATCACGGACTTAAGGAGGTATGTTTCGTGGCTAAAAAAGTAGCAAATATCGTTAAACTTCAAATCCCTGCAGGTAAAGCAACTCCAGCACCACCAGTAGGTCCAGCTTTAGGTCAAGCTGGTATCAACATTATGGGCTTTACAAAGGACTTTAACGCTCGTACAGCTGATCAAGCTGGCTTATTAATTCCAGTTGTGATCACTGTTTATGAAGATCGTTCATTCGACTTTGTAACGAAAACACCACCAGCAGCAGTTCTTTTAAAGAAAGCTGCCGGTGTTGAAAAAGGTTCTGGCGAACCAAACACTAAGAAAGTTGCTACGGTAACTAAAGCACAAGTGCAAGAAATCGCTGAAACTAAAATGCAAGACCTAAACGCTGCAGACGTTGAAGCTGCTATGCGCATGGTTGAAGGTACTGCAAGAAGCATGGGCTTCACTGTCGAAGGTTAATTCATGCTTGACACTTTCAGTCGGATTTTCAATGAAAGTTGAAAAATCAAGTGGGAGGTCAAAAACCGTTCACCACAATTGCAAGGAGGAAAACCCTAATGGCTAAAAAAGGTAAAAATTATTTAGAAGCTGCAAAGCAAGTTGATGCTGCTAAAGCATATACTGTTGAAGAAGCAATCGACTTAGTAAAGAAAATTGATTTTGCAAAATTCGATGCATCTCTTGAAGTGGCATATCGTTTAAACGTTGATCCTAAACAAGCGGATCAACAAATTCGTGGGGCTGTCGTACTACCAAATGGTACAGGTAAGACACAACGCGTGATTGTTTTCGCTCAAGGCGAACAAGCAAAACAAGCTGAAGCTGCTGGTGCTGACGTTGTCGGTGCAGAAGATTTAGTTGAAAAAATTCAAGACGGCTGGTTAGATTTTGATGTTGCTGTTGCAACACCACCAATGATGGCTCAAGTTGGTCGTTTAGGCCGTGTCTTAGGACCTAAAGGTTTAATGCCTAATCCTAAGACTGGGACAGTTACAATGGATGTTACTAAAGCAGTTAACGACATTAAAGCTGGTCAAGTGGCATACCGTGTTGATAAAGCTGGTATCGTTCACGCCCCAATCGGTAAGGTATCATTCGATGCTGCTAAATTGGTAGAAAACTTTAAAGCGATGCAAGATGTGATCATCAAAGCACGTCCTGCTTCAGCTAAAGGTCAATACATTACAAGTTTATCAGTTAGCTCAACATTTGGCCCTGGTGTTAAAGTTGACGTTGCTAGCTTCTAAGTTGGTAATAAAAGAGCGCTCATCCGAAAGGATGAGCGCTCTTTTTGTGATTAGGCATTGATATCAATGATTTTAAATTGTGTCACATCAACTAATCCTTTATCGGTAATTCGTAAATTGGGGATCACGTCAAGGGGCATTGCGCCAAGCTTCATAATGGGGTCGAAGTGGGCAGTGATATTTAATTCGGAGTGACAAACAGCATTGAAGGCCTTTTGATGTTTAATTAAGGTATCGATTGGTTCGTCACTCATTAAGCCGCCGATGACAAATGGGAGTGTCGCGATGACTTGACCATCTTTGACGGCGACGCCACCTCCTTGGCATTCTTTGAGCGCTTCGATGGCAACAACCATGTCAGCGTCGTTAGTACCGACCACTACGAGGTTATGGCTATCGTGACCGATGCTAGTGGCAATTGCCCCGTTTTTGATGCCAAAGCCGTTGAGCAGGCCAACGCCGACGTTGCCGGTGAGATGATGGCGTTCAATGACCGCCACTTTAGCAATATCTTCGTCAGGGTTGTATTGAAAGTCACCGTCGGCATTGTGAGTAACCGGTAAGACAAGATTTTGAGTCCGGCTGATACTTTGTAATCCGATCACGTGGGCCTTGTCACTAGTTAAATTGAGTTTTAATTGATCAGCTGAGAAGGTATCAAGGTGGACGGTTTGCAATAAATCGTTAAAACCAGCGACTGAATCTTCGGTTGTTAATAAGGATTCACCGTTGGCGGCAACTTTTTGACCATCGATGAAGGTTTGGTTGACGCTGAAGTGTTCGAGATCATCAACCAATAAGAAGTCAGCCTTCAAACCGGGAGCAATCCCGCCACGATCGGCTAAGCCAGTACATTGAGCGGTGTTGATGGTTGCCATTTGGATTGCTATGATGGGATCAATGCCGTTTGCGACAGCGACACGGATACTTTCGTCAAGATGACCGATTTCGCGGAGGGTAACGGATTGCAAGTCATCCCCACAGAGGCAACAGAAACGAGCGTTTTGCGGGGTCACGCCTTTTAAAAGCGTTGGCATGTTCTTCGAAACGGTGCCATAACGGAGGTAAACATACATACCGCGACTGATACGGTCGAGTAGTTCATCAACTTGTGTACACTCGTGGTCGTTACGAATCCCTGCAGCCGCATAGGCGTTCAGACCTTGCGCTTTCAATGCGGGTGAATGACCATCAATTAATTTATGCGCATTGATGGAAACGAGTAATTCGTTTAAAACGCCATCGTCAGCGTTGACAACGCCTGGATAGTTCATAAATTCAGCGAGTCCGTAAGTCAATCCTTGATCATAAGATTGTTGAATGTCATCAGCGGTAATCACGGCACCGGAAGTTTCAAGTGTCGGGTTAGCGGCTGGGACACAAGAAGGCATCGTATATTGGATATCGAGCGCTGTGTTTTTAGCAGAAGCAATCATATATTCAAGACCGCGCATGCCAGCAACATTGACGATTTCGTGGGGGTCGGCCAAAATGGTCGTTGTGCCATGAGGGATTACGAGTGATCCGAAGACCGCGGGTGAGACATTGGCCGATTCAATGTGAATGTGGGGGTCAATGAGACCCGGCACGATGTATTGGCCGCGGGCATCGATAACTTCTGGTGCAAGGTAATCGTTACTGATACCGAGAAAACGACCATTACCGATGGCAAGTGCGCCTTCGATGATGCGTCCATTATAGACATCAACGATTTTAGCGTTTTTAATGACCATATCGGCGGCTTGGCGGCCGGCCGCTTGATCAATGAGTTGTTTTAAAGTTGTTTTATCCATGAGGAAGCTCCTTTATTTAGCAGGTAATTCATGCATTGTGAAGAGTAATAATAAGAATAAGAGGGCAGCAACGTACATAATCGGATGCACTTTTTTACCTTTGCCGGCCGCAATCATTGTGATTGGGTAGGTGATGAGACCAAATGCTAAACCGTACGAAATGTTGTAGGTGAGTGGGACGCACAGAATAATCATGAAGGCGGCAAAAGATGTTTCAAATTCTGACCAGTCAATGTTGGCAATTGACTTCATCATGAATGAGCCGACGATGATTAAAATCGGTGCCGTCACTTGTGAGGTAACAACGGCTAATAAAGGAGAGAAGAATAAGCTTAAGACGAACATAATGGCCACGACAACGGCTGTGAAACCTGTCCGGCCACCAGCAGCAATTCCAGTTGATGATTCAATATAACATGCAGTCGGTGTTGAACCGAAAACGGCGCCGGCGATCATTGAAGTTGAATCGGCGAACAGGGCTTTGCCGACTTCTTTGGGCATCTTGTTGTCTTTGATGAAACCAGCTTGTTGGGCGAGTCCAATAACCGTCCCAGTTGTATCGAAGAAAACGCTGAAGAAAAAAACGAGAATAACGACTGCCATTTGGACGTTAAAGACGTTGTGGATGTTCACAATTGAGACACCCAAAGTGGGTGTTAAACTCGGAATTGATGCGATGATGCTATGAGGCATTGCGATTAAACCAGTAATGACCCCCATGATGGCGGTGGCCGCCAAACCGATAAATAAAGCACCGGGGACTTTGCGAGCTAATAGAGCAACGGTCACGATTAAACCGAACACCGTTAACCAAACGTGGGGATCTGACCAGCTTGTAATAGTTACAAATGATTTAGCACTGCCGACCACGATTCCGCCTTGTTTCAAACCAGTAAAGGCGATAAATAAGCCGATGCCGACCGCCATTGCGGCTTTTAAGTTAGCGGGAATGGCGTTGATCACGACTTCGCGGACCCTTAAGACTGTGACGAGCATGAAGAGTAATGAAGCGACGAAGACGCCGGCAAGCGCAGTTTGCCAAGGAATCCCCATACCTAAAATAACCGAGTAGGCGAAGAAAGCGTTGCTGCCGAGTCCAGGGGCCACGGCGATTGGGTAGTTGGCGATGAAGGCCATCGCTAAACAACCAACTACCCCGGTTAATGCGGTGGCAACGAAGACAGCACCTTTGTCTAGACCGGCATCGCCTAAAATAGTTGGGTTGACGAATAAAATGTATGACATCGCAATGAAAGTCGTAATTCCGGCGATAATTTCGGTTTTAATGGTCGACCCACTTTCCTTAATTTTAAATTGACGTTCGAACCAGTTCGTTCGTATTTCTGTTACAATATCAATATCCTTGTCCATTATGCACCTCTAAATTAGTATTTTTATGAACCTTGGCAACATTATACAACAAAACAATCGTGTATTTAAGGTAAATAAGAAAAATAATTAATATTTTTGGAATATCGTTCGTTATTTGGTGATGAAAGGTGTTTTTTAGATCAAAAAAGAGCCATTAGCATAATAAATGCTAATGACTCGTTCATAATCCATTGTTCAGTTAAATGGTTGCTAAAACTTGATTAGCAATTGCTAATTCTTCATTGGTTGGAATCATCAAGACTTTAATGGCTGAGTTTGGCGTACTGATTTGGCGCGCACCAGTGCCATTTTCGTTTAGTTCAGGATCGATTTGAACGCCTAAAACAGCAAGTTTGGCGCAAATATCAGCACGCAAGCGGGCGTCGTTTTCACCGATACCGGCTGTGAAGGTGATGACGTTCGCGCCATCGAGTTCAACGTGGTAGCTTGCAATGAACTTCACGGCAGCGGTGATGAATATATCATATGCAAGTTTAGCCCGCGGATTTGTGTGGCGTGCCGCTTGAATATCACGCATATCAGCAGAAATACCTGAAACGCCGAGAATCCCGGATTGCGTGTTCAAAAGCGTGATGACTTCATCAGCACTTTTATCGAGTTCGTTCATTAAAAATGGGACGATGGCTGCATCTAATGAGCCAGCCCGAGTTCCCATCGGAACCCCTTCTAGCGGGGTGAAGCCCATTGATGTATCGACTGGCTTGCCATTTTGGCTAGCAGTAATTGAAGAACCACCGCCCAGATGAAGTGTAATTAATTTTAAATCGGTAACGGGCTGATTTAAAAAGGCAGCGGTTGCTTGTAAAATATAACTGTGACTAATCCCGTGTTCGCCGTATTTACGAATTTGGTAATCGCGACTGTATGCATACGGTAAACCGTAAAAACTTGTTGCATCGGGCATATCGAGATAAAATTGGCTATCGAAAACGGCCACTTGTGGGACGCTAGTTGGTAAAATACGCATCAATGTTTCGATGCAGTCAACTTGCACAGGATTGTGTAATGGAGCATATTTATCGAGCTGTTTTAAAGTGTCTAGATTGGTGTGATCAATAATGGTTGGCTTTTCGAACGTGGTGGCGCCGGCAACGACCCGGTGGCCGACTGCAATAATGTCTGCGGGTGAATTAATGATGCCATTGTCTTCAAGTTGTTTCAAAAGACGAAGGACGCCATCTTCGTAGGAAAGATTGGCAATCGTGATCTGCTTTTTTTGACCTTGGTACTTGAATGTGAAGCTAGCTTCTGGTGTGTTCATACGTTCCATAAGTCCGCTTGCCAGTAAGGTTAAATCAGATTGTTGGAATAGTTGCCATTTCAATGATGAACTACCCGCGTTAACGACTAAAATATTATTCAAAAAACTACACCTCTTACGATTAATTTTCTTGATCACCTCAATTTTAAACTGTCTTTTCAGAAAAATAAAATAAGTAAAACGTAATGCTAGGATAACTAAAATTAAGTAGCAATAATGATTGACGCTTTATGGATTACATGCTATATTTGTAGTTGGTTATTTATGCTACCGAAGACTCAGGTGCCAATAGGCTTAATATCCTGCCGAGGAAGATACGTTGAAATCCCTCTCTATGTCTTGGTGGACATGGAGTTTTTTATTTTTTATAAGAAACTCTTGACCACAAGTTTTACAAATCTAATGGAGGTGAATCAATTGAGCGAAACAATGATTGCAAAAAAAGCACAAATTGTTGACACAGTTGTTGAAAAATTCAATAGTGCTGTTTCTATCGTCGTTATGGATTACCGTGGCTTAACAGTAGAACAAGTAACTGAATTACGAAAACAATTACGTGATGCTGGCGTACAAATGGAAGTTATTAAAAACACTTACTTACGTCGTGCAGCAGACAAAGCTGGTTATGAAGGTTTGGATGATACATTTACAGGCCCTACTGCCATTGCATTTTCTAAAGAAGATGTTGTTGCACCAGCTAAGATTATTGCTAATTTTGCTAAGGGTGCAGAAGCACTTGAAATTAAAGGCGGCATGATCGAAGGTAAAATCGCAACACTTGATGAAATCAATGCCTTGGCAACCTTACCAAGTCACGATGGTTTATTATCAATGTTACTTTCTGTATTACAAGCACCAGTCCGCAATGTCGCATATGCTGTTAAAGCAGTTGCCGACAGTAAAGACGAACCAGCTGCATAATTTGCAGTTGTATGGTTAAACGTGTTATCAAATAATGATTTAAAAAATGGAGGAAATAAAAATGGCATTAGACGTAAATGCAATTGTTGATCAATTAAAAGAATCATCAATCTTAGAATTAAACGATTTAGTTAAAGCAATCGAAGAAGAATTCGGTGTTTCTGCAGCAGCTCCAGTAGCAGCAGCAGGCGCAGCCGGTGCAGATGCACCAGCTGAAAAAGACAGCTTTACTGTTGAATTATCAGAAATTGGCCAAGAAAAGGTTAAAGTTATCAAAGCCGTTCGTGAAATCACAGGCTTAGGCTTGAAAGATGCTAAGGGCTTAGTTGATAACGCACCTTCAGCTCTTAAAGAAGACGTTGCTAAAGATGAAGCAGAAGAAATGAAAGCTAAATTAGAAGAAGTTGGCGCTGTCGTTAACTTGAAATAATTACCTTAATTTCTAAAAGAACCCCGCAAAATGTGGGGTTCTTTTTTTGTACTTGATGTTGCAATCCAGCAGCTTTGTTGAAAGGTAGTCATCATCGCTAGTCACAAATTAAATAAACAACTAACATATTTGTCATCTTACTGTGTTTTAGTGTTAGATGGCTTATAATTAGAGTAATTCATTTAAGGAGCTATCGATGATATGCAAAAAAAGGCCAAGCATCTCTATACGGAAATTCAGCGACACCTAACCTTATTAAAAGGGATTTTCATGCTTTCCGTGATGGTCTTTGTCATCCTTGAGGTAGGACGGATTTTCCGTGACCTCAATGAGGCACAATTAAAAGCCAGTCTAACAACACAGAGTCCGGGCACTCTATTGGCAATGCTTGTGATGGGGTTTATCGCCGTTTTACCGATGCTTAATTACGATTTCGTAATTGCGACGTTGTTACCAGAGAAATATGCTTTTTGGTATAAAGTGAAATCGGGTTGGATTGTGAATACTTTTACTAATATTGCAGGCTTTGGTGGCTTCTTAGGGGCTAGTTTACGCGCCAATTTTTATGGGAAAAAGGCTTCCCAAAAAGCAATTCTAGTTGCAATTTCTAAGATTGCGTTATTCTTATTAGCGGGTCTATCAATCTGGTGCCTAATCAGTGTGATCTTAATTTTTGGCTTCAGTATTGGGACGACGTACGGTAATTACTGGTTATGGTTAGTGGGCGGCGCTTTATATTTTCCTGGATTAATGATCAGTACGCGTTTTAAGCATGCAACTTTTTTTAAAGATCTTTCGCTACAACGGATTTTACGCTTAACATTAGGTTCCTTCTTAGAATGGGGGTTTGCCGGAAGTTTCTTCTTAATTATTGGGTCTTTTTTGGAAATTAAGGGCAACCTGCTACAAATCTTACCGCTTTTTATGATTGCTAATATTATTGGAGTGGTGTCAATGGTCCCTGGCGGCATCGGAACGTTTGATTTATTCATGATTTTGGGCCTGGGAGCAATCGGTGTGCGGAATGCGGATGCTGTTGTTTGGCTATCGTTTTATCGGATTTTTTACTACATTGTGCCATTTTTAGTCGGCGTCGGTTTATTTATACATGGTGCGGGGAGTCATTTAAATCATTATTTACAAGGCTTACCACAGCAAATTATTCAAAAAATAGCACATCATTTTATCGTTTTATTTCTCTATATTTCAAGTGTCGTTTTATTATTAGTAGCGACTGTGCCGAATTTTGCAGTTACCAATACAGTGATTGGACAACTATATCCATACACGTTCTTCTTTTTGGATCGTGTGACCAATATCGTTGTGGCATTTTTAATGTTAGCCTTAGCGCGCGGGGTAGCTAATCGGGTACAAAAAGTTTTCTGGCCACTGCTGCTACTGTTAGTACTAGCAATTGCCAATACATTATGGCGTGATTTTTCGATTAAACTGGCCATTTTCTTGATGTTTGTGTTAGGAGCTAGTTGTTTATTAAAACGAGAATTATATCGAGAACGGATTGAGTTTTCATGGGGAGCCCGAATTATTGATGGAGCACTCTTTGCCGGAATTTTCTTATTGTATGCGTTTGTCGGGATTACAAATTCACCACATTTACACCATCGTCGACCGGTACCGACTGCTTTATTATTTCCGTCTGAAAAAGTTTGGTTTGCTGGCTTTGTTGGTATGCTGATTGCCGCTGGCACGTTATATTTTGTCTTTCACTACCTTAGTCGCGGGGGACATTCAATCGCAGCTCCATATGATGAAGACCGGATTGCCAAGGTGATTGCAACTTTTGGTGGAAACGAGGTTAGTCATCTAGCCTATTTGCGTGATAAATCGATTTACTTCTATCAAGAAGATGGGCAAGACCAAGTCTTTGTACTTTATCGCAAAAAAGCTGATTGCTTGATTGTAATGGGTGAACCGGTTGGTAATCTCGAAAAAGTTTTGCCAGCAATTGAACAGATGATGCACGAAGCAGATTTAATGAATTGTCACTTAGCATTTTATGAGATTTCAAGTGAATTAACGATGCAATTACATGAAATTGGGTTTGATTTCATCAAATTTGGTGAAGAGGGATATGTTCGCTTGGCAGATTTTACGATGACTGGCAAGAAACGTCGAGCCGAGCGCGCCTTGTTGAATAAGTTTCAACGTGAAGCGTATCAATTTGAAATTCTCAACCCACCGTTTAGTCCTGAATTAATGGCAGATCTTAAAGTAGTTTCTGATGATTGGTTGGGTAGTCGGATTGAAAAGGGCTTTTCACTAGGCTTTTTTGATGAAACATACTTACAAAAAGCCCCGATGGCGGTCGTGTATAATGTTGATCATCAGCTGATTGCGTTTGCTAACGAGATGCCAACTGGGACCAAAGAAGTCACGAGCATTGATTTAATGCGTCACCGAAAAAATGCACCATCTGGTATAATGGATGAGATCTTTATTAATTTGTTTGAACAAAAACGGATGGAAGGGTATACGTACTTCAATCTTGGGATGGCTCCCTTGGCAAACGTTGGCACTTCTGAATTTAGTTTTATTGAAGAGCGAATTGCGCATTTAATCTATGAATACGGCTATCATTTTTACGGATTTCAAGGGTTACGCACATATAAAAAGAAATATACAACTGAATGGCATTCGAAGTACATCGCGTATCAAAAGCGGGCGTCGTTAATCTTTACAATGGTGCAAGTGTTGTTGGTTGTTAATCAGCGAGTTACGGAACAACCGCGTCCAGGTGGCTGGTTGGGACGGTTGATGAAGTCAGTTCAAATCGGGAAATTTTCAGACAATTAAACATAAATGAGGTATATTATGACAGAGTATTACTATTCCAAAAATCCAGATGTTGAACACGATCAGCGGCAGTGGACGTTTGAGTTACGTGGATTCCAATTTAGGTTCATCACGGACAATGGGGTCTTTTCAAAGCGAACGGTTGATTATGGATCACGCGCATTGTTGGCAACAGTTGATTTATCTGAGGCGCCAGGGGGGGCTGTTCTGGATATGGGCTGTGGCTACGGGCCAATCGGACTGACGATTGCTAAGCTTGCACCAGAACGTCGGATCGATATGGTTGATGTCAATGAACGGGCGCTTAATTTAGCACGGGAAAACAGCACTTTAAATCAAATTACTAACGTCGCCGTATTTGAGTCCGCCGAATATCAAAATGTGACTGAGCAGTATGCAGCGATTTTTACCAATCCACCCATTAGAGCTGGGAAAGACGTGGTGCAAAATATTTTAACTGGTGCTTACGATTATTTATTGCCAGATGGTGAGTTGAACGTTGTTATTCAAAAAAAGCAAGGTGCACCCTCTGCTAAGAAAACGATGATGCAGATTTTCGGCAATGTGCAGATTATTCATAAGGATAAGGGATATTATGTTCTCCAGAGCATTAAATTAGAATCGATTTAAGGCTGAAACCGGTAAAATGATGGCGATTATGCTAAAATGCGTTTAAAGTACAAGGAGGTTGATACGATGAAAACCAGATATAAAATTTTAATCGGTGTTGGCTTGACCACCGCAATTGGTGCAACAACGGCTTTTGTTGGTTCTAAGGCGATTATCGACAAGGTCTCACGTTATCGAAAACGTTTGGCAGTTAAAAGTTTTGTGAAAGATAAATTACATGGCAATCAAAAGGCGCTAGAATTGGTCGACCAACTATCTGATACAGATGTGAATAATTTATTAAGTACTGCTGATCAGTTAAATCACCTCAAAGATAAGCTTGGTGCACACACGGACAATCTGCCAGAGATGATGGATGATTTACGGCAAACATTAATGGCTTATGCTACTAAAGTGAAAGAACGACTATAATAAGAACAGTTCGTTCTGGTATCGACAATTAGTCGATACCTTTTTTGATTGCTCAACTAGCACGACTATGGTTTAATGATTGATAAGTAAAATAAAGGGGCGATTAACGCGTGAGTGAAGTACAACCGGAAATAGATCGGTGGATGCAAGCAGCCATTGATGAAGCCAATCAAGCTCGAATCATCGGTGAGGTCCCGATTGGTGCGGTAATCGTCAAAGATGGACAAATTATTGGACGTGGGCACAATATTCGCGAACATGCCCAAGACGCAACTTTACATGCTGAAATCTTGGCAATTCAAGAGGCTTGCATGAACGAAAAAAGTTGGCGTTTAGAAGATACTACGATTTACGTTACATTAGAGCCATGTCCCATGTGTGCGGGCGCAATTATTAATAGTCGAATTCCGCATGTATATTTTGGGGCCAGCGATCCAAAGGCAGGTGTAACGGGGACGTTGATGAATTTATTGACTGACACTCGGTTTAACCACCAAGCAACGGTAGTTGGTGGTGTACGTGAAGCGGAGTGTGCTAGCTTGTTACAGACTTTTTTTAAGAAAATTCGGATAAATCGACGAAAAAAAAAGAAAATGGCTGGTAATTAGTGCTTGAATCAGGTAGAATAGGAATTGCCGAAAGGCCTTGAGACAATGATGAGCCTACGAATCGTGTCAGGTTCGGAAGAAAGCAGCACTAAGTTTGTTTTATCATGTGTCTTAAGTTTTGTGAAAATTAACCAGACCCAACGGACAATTAATTTAGTCGGTTGGGTCTTTTTTAACGCTTCTGCCCTAAAAATGACGGTAAAATATGCTAAAATGAGGCAAGTAGTTTTAAATGGATCGGACTTTAAATTGTAAAGGTGGAGGGCATTAAATGAGCTATCAAGCTTTATACCGGGTTTGGCGCCCGCAACGTTTCGATGACATCATTGGGCAAGAAACAATGACGCAAACATTGAAAAATGCCATTATGACACACCAAACAAGTCATGCTTATTTATTTACAGGCCCACGTGGGACGGGAAAAACCTCAGCGGCCAAGATTTTTGCTAAGGCGATTAATTGCCATTATCAACAAGATGGTGAGCCATGTAATGAGTGTGAGACATGTCGAGCGATAACGGCTGGGGCCCTCAATGATGTCATTGAAATTGATGCAGCGTCTAATAATGGGGTCGAAGAGATTCGTGATATTCGGGACAAGGCGAAATATGCGCCGACCCAAGCTGATTACAAAATTTATATCATCGATGAAGTCCACATGCTATCCACTGGTGCGTTCAATGCATTGCTAAAGACGTTAGAAGAACCACCAACCAATGTGGTGTTCATCCTTGCGACAACAGAAGTCCACAAGGTACCAGCCACAATCATTTCACGGACGCAGCGGTTTAACTTTAAGCGGATTACCGCCGCTGATTTATTTAAGCGCATGGCCTATATTTTGGATCAAAAGGAAATGACTTATGATCCAGCAGCACTGAAGGTGATTGCCAAAGCTGCTGAAGGTGGGATGCGGGATGCTTTGAGTATCCTCGATCAGGTATTATCTTTTAGCGACAATCACGTCACGCTAGACAACGCGTTGGATGTGACGGGGAGTTTAACCGAAGCGTTGCTGGCTGATTACGTCCAAACGATTCAGGATAATGCGCCTAAACAAGCGTTGCAATTGTTACAACAGATTTTGGCTGAAGGTAAAGATGTCCAACGGTTTGTGGAAGATTTAATTGAATATGTGCGCGACTTACTGTTATATCAACAAGCACCCGAATTAGTAGCGGCAAGCGAAATGGATTTATTGGATGAACACTTCAAAGCGCTCAGTGCAGCGATGCCTGCTGAGCGGTTATACGGGGTGATTGATATTTTGAACGAAACACAACAACAATTGCGTTTCACCAATCATCCAGAAATTTATTTGGAAGTCGCAACAGTGCGCCTAACACAATCGCAGATAGCACAAGTGGCCTCCGCTACGGTTGCGACCCCAACTGCTGATAACGAACAAGTTGCGGCATTGAGTCAGCAAGTGGCCCAATTGCAAGCAGCATTGCAAAAAATAGAAGTGGACGGGCCTGTTAAGGTACCAGCAGCCAAACCAAAGGCGAAAGCAGCCAAACAGATTAGTAAAAAGGTCAACCGGAAAGCGATTTATCCGGTGCTGGCGGAGGCGACTCGGGCGAATTTGGAGAAGCTCAAGGAAGTTTGGCCGGATTTATTGAATATGCTAGATGTTACTAAACGGGCCATAATGAAGGTTTCCGAACCGGTTGCGGCTAGTGAAAGCGGGGTTGTTGTGGCGTTTAACTACGCGATTTTATTTGAACGGGCGAACAATGATCAAGATTTATTACGTATTTTAGAAGATGGGTTGAATCGTTTAACGGGCAACCCATTCAAGGTCGTCTTAGTCCCACATGATGCTTGGCCAGAGATTCGTCAAGAATATTTACAGAATCACGCAGTGCCAGTTCAACATGAAACAACTGACCAAGCAACGGGAACCCCTAAACCAGAACAAAAACCGGCCGTTATTGAACAAGCACAAGCGTTGTTTGGTGACGCGGTGGTGGTAGAAAAAGATTAATCTTTAAATTTGAAAGGAAGTAATGAAGATGCGTGGAATGGGTAATATGCAAGGTATGATGAAGCAAATGCAAAAGATGCAAACGGAAATGGGACAGACTCAAGAAATACTTAATAACACAGAATTTGTAGGAAAAGCAGCTAATGACTTAGTTGTGGTTACCATGACCGGTGACAAGAAAATGAAAGACATTGCCATCAAGCCGGAAGCAATCGATCCCGATGATGTAGATATGTTGCAAGATTTAATTATCATGGCGACTAACGAAGCCATGAGCGAAATTGATCAACAAACACAAGCCCAGATGGGTAAATTTACTAAAGGCCTCCCATTTTAAGTGAGACATTAAGGAAGTGCATTGATGCAATATCCAGAACCAATTGCAAAGTTAATCGAAAGCTACATGAAGTTACCCGGGATTGGGAACAAGACCGCCACACGATTAGCTTTTTACACGATTGATATGAATGAAGATGACGTGACTAGTTTTGCTAAGAATTTAATTTCAGCGCATCGTGATCTGCATTACTGCAGTGTCTGTGGCAATATTACGGAAGAAGATCCGTGCGAGATTTGTCGTGATACTACTCGAAGTCAAGATATGATTTTAGTAGTTGAACAACCTAAAGATGTGATGTCGTTAGAACGAATGAACGACTATCATGGGCTCTACCATGTCTTACATGGCGTGTTATCACCAATCGAAGGTAAAGGTCCTGATGATATCAATATCGCCAACTTGATTAAACGGCTACAAAAGACACCAGCTAAAGAAGTGATTATCGCTACCAATGCGACTCCAGAAGGCGAAGCAACGGCGATGTATATTTCACGATTGATTAAACCAGCCGGGATTAAAGTAACCCGTTTGGCACATGGCTTGTCAGTCGGAAGTGATATTGAATATGCTGATGAAATGACGCTGTTAAAAGCAGTTGAAGGGCGTCAAGAAATTTAAGAATGGTGGGTTTGCGATGTTTGGAAAACGAAAGCCAACATTAAAACAGTTAGGCGATCAAGCCTTATTGGATTTGATTTATCAAGTAAAGGATAAGTGGCAAATGGCCCAAAAGACGCAAGAAAACGTTCGTGGTCTCGATGCTCAATTAGAGATGGAAAGTAAGATTCAACAAGCTAAATTTGAATTTTTATTTCGGCAAGCACGTCAACGCAAAGTTGCCGGCGAAGCAGTTTCTAAAGAAGCTGCCATGCGAAATGTATTTCGATAGGTATTACGCAAGTAGCGTGGTGCCGCGCTAAGGTGCCGCCGAAAGTGATTTTGACGCGCGCCTTTTTTAGAATCGATTAATCATGGTTGATATAGCCTCAATTACACTCTTCTCTTTACGTTGTTTGTTCAATCAAGTAAAATGATAGTAACTCTTAATGGATGAAGAAGGTTGTTTTGTGGTAGGAAAGTTGATTACGTTTGAAGGACCGGATGGCGCTGGGAAAACAAGTGCGTTGATGGCGGTTATACCGCTGCTGAAAGCCAAGTGCAACCAAGACATCATTGTTACGCGTGAACCAGGCGGTAATCCGATTGCCGAAAAAATTCGCAATGTCATTTTAGATGTTGAAAATATAGCGATGGATAATCGCACCGAAGCACTGCTATACGCTGCAGCTCGGCGACAACACATTGTTGAAAAGATTGCACCGGCTTTGGCTGACAACAAAATTGTGATTTGTGATCGGTTTGTGGATAGTTCAATCGCTTATCAAGGTGCTGGCCGTGGGATTGGGGAAGACGCGGTTGCACAGATGAATTTGTTTGCCACTAACGGGTTAACCCCTGATTTAACGTTGTACCTCGATGTGCCATCTGAAGTCGGTTTGCAGCGGATTAAACGAAATCGACAGAATCAATACGATCGCCTTGATCAAGAAAAACTTATTTTTCATAAAAAAGTGCGTCAAGCTTATTTACAACTTGCACAGGATAATCCCAAGCGAATTCAAACGATTGATGCGACTCAAGATTTAACGACTGTTGTTGATCAGTGTCGGCAAGTGATTGAACAACGCTATCCAGATTTATTCATAGTATAGAAAAGAGGAGATTGAGATGAAATTACTTTTAGCAATTGTTCAAGATAAAGATAGCAACGTTTTAAGTAGCGAATTGATCGATGCCAACATCCGCGCAACCAAGTTGTCATCGACTGGAGGCTTCTTGAAATCGGGTAATACAACCTTTATCGTGGGGATCGAAGATGAGCGGGTGCCTGAAGCACTTAAGATTATTGAAGAAACGTGTCAAGCACGCGAACAATTCATGACTCCTCCGGTTAACATGGATGCTACAATGGATAGTTCGATGGCTTATCCGATTGAAGTGCAAGTTGGCGGGGCAACTGTTTTTGTCATGCCGATTGAACAGTTCCATCGTTTCTAAGTGATGACTAATTTAACAATTGAGCAACTTCAACCAAAATTAATCATGCAGTTTGCTCAGATTATTGCTCGTGGACAGATGGCACATGGGTACCTACTTGCTGGGGCGCAAGGACTGGGTAAGCGCCAACTGGCACATTGGATTGCATTACGCCTTTTTTGCCAACAGGTGACCACTGATGGTCAACCTTGTCAGACTTGCCCAGAATGTCAGCGGATATTGACCCATAATCATCCGGATGTGATTGAAATTAAGCCGGAAGGCAAGAGTATTAAGATTGCAGATATTCGTTATCTAAAACAAGAAGTGGCTAAAAGTGGAATGGAATCGAGTCAACGTTTATTTATTATCGAGGATGCTGACAGATTAACGGCTAGTGCTGCTAATAGTTTATTGAAATTTTTAGAAGAACCAGCACAAAATGTTTATGCGATTTTATGTACCAGTAATAAAAACCAAATACTACCGACGATTTTGTCGCGATTACAAGTAATCGATTTAGTCCCATTAGTACCGCAGATAGTTCAACAACAATTTGAAACGGCAGGAATTTTACCACAACAAGCACAATTGTTGGCTCATTTAACGAGTGACTTAACTGTGGCTCAAGCATTGTTGGCCGATGATTGGTTAATGCAAGTTAGTACGAAGCTAGCGGCATGGGCCCAAAAAGTAGAACAACATGATTTAGAGGCGTTTGTGCAGATTCAAACGCAAATACTACCGTTATTAGGCAGTCGACAACAACAAAAGATATTCCTCACCTTGGTAGGTTTATGGTATCAAGACTTATTAAGTTGTCGCTATCAGTTAGAGACTGGATTATGTTTTGGGGCATATGAAAACCAACTAATTCAAGCCAGTACCACGTTAACGACCACTCAATTATTGATGCAAGCAGAATACGCGATACAAGCTCAACAGATTCTTGAGCAAAATATTAGTTGTCAAAACGTCTTGGAGAGTTTAACGTTAAAGTTAATTGCATAGAAAACGTACAACCAGTGGATCGGGAGGATATCAACGTTGAGTAAAGACTTATATGAGCAGTTATCAAATATTGAACAGCAAGCTAAATTAACGTTTGAGGGGCTTAGTGAAATGAAAGCAGTCCTTGCCGCAGTCCTTGAAAAAAACGCTGAATTGAAGATTGAAAATAAACACTTGCGGGAACACTTACAAGAATTAGGACAACCAACAACGCCTAAAGCGGGGGCTCAAGCGCTTTCTAAATCAAAACAAAATTTACAGAATCTGTATGAGGAAGGCTTCCATATTTGTCCTTACTTCTATGGGTCAAGACGTGAAAATAATGAGCCGTGTGCATTTTGTAATGATGTTATTTATGGCGAACGAACAAATGATTAAAAGACAGGGCGAAAGGGATATTAACTTTTGGTCTGTCTTTATGTCGTTGTCGAGGTATCTTGAAAGGATAGAATATGCAAACACAATCAAGTTTTAAAACGACGGGCAAAGGGACTTTGTTTTTAGTTCCAACGCCGATCGGTAATTTAGGAGATATGACTTACCGGGCGATTGATACGTTAAAGTCTGTGGCACTCATTGCTGCTGAAGATACGCGTAATACGCAAAAATTGCTGAACCATTTTGAAATTGAAACTAAACAAATTAGTTTTCATGAACATAATACACAGCAACGGATTGAAACGTTGATTGAGAAATTAGAAGCAGGTGACGATATTGCGCAGGTTAGTGATGCAGGAATGCCATCAATCAGTGATCCAGGCCACGAATTAGTCAAAGCATGTATCATAGCTGATATTGCGGTTGTCCCATTACCTGGCGCTAACGCTGGGATAACGGCATTAATTGCTTCGGGAATTACGCCGCAGCCATTCACCTTCTATGGCTTTTTACCACGGAAAGGGAAGGAACTGAACGAATCTGTTACGCTACTTGCTCAAAAACCAGAGACTATTATCTTCTATGAAGCGCCCCACCGATTGAAAAAGACACTCCAAGTACTGATGACTGCTTTTGGGCCTGAGCGACAAGTAACGTTGGGGCGTGAACTGACGAAGAAGTTTGAAGAATTTATTCGTGGGAGTTTAAAAGAAGTATTAGCTTGGACGAGTGCTACGGAGCTCCGTGGTGAATTTGTCATAATTGTCGCGGGTAATCCAACACCGATTATGAAAATTAGTGAAAAGACCGTCGCAGCATTGCCCTTACCAGAACAAGTCGAGGCCCAGATTCAACAAGGGGCTAACCCTAACGTGGCGATTAAGACGGTTGCTAAAGCAAATGGTTTAAAAAAACAAGTGGTATATAACGCCTATCACGAATTAACAGAATAGAGGGTTCTTAATGTCAGGCAAGCAATTTTCAGAAGATTATCAAATTCCGTATTTCGAAACGGATATTAAAGGTGAGTTAACACTGGCATCATTGGTGAATATTTTAATATTAGCATCCGAACATCAATTGGAGGCACTTAATGTTGGTGAAGCAACCATGCAAGCTTTAGAACTTGGCTGGGTGGTAACCCAGTATCAGATAAAGATTACTCGGATGCCGAAGGTCGACGAAAAAGTGAAAATAGTAACCGAAGCTGAAAGTTACAACAAGTATTTTTGTTATCGAAACTTTTGGTTGTATGACGCGGCTGGTAATGAATGTGTTTTTGTTCAGAGTATCTTCGTGATGATGTCCTATGTAACGCGGCGGATGGTACCAGTCGTACCAGAAATTATGGTGCCATTTGAATCGACAGAGATTAAAAGTAGCAAGCGATTTCCCCGGATTAAAAAGATTAATCCCGAACAAGCGACGACCAAAGAATACCGTGTACGCTATTTTGATATCGATGGCAATCAGCATGTAAATAATGTTCACTATTTTGAATGGATGCTCGACGCTTTAAATTATGATTTTTTGATGAGTCATCGGGTAGCGAGCGTTAATATTCGTTACGGACATGAAATTCAGTACGGGCAAATGACCCAAAGTATGGTTGAACAACTTGTTGTGGGTGATCTAGTGACAACGCGTCATAAAGTAGCGGTTAATGACTTAAGTGCTGCTGAAGCAGAGATTACCTGGGTAGCTAGATAAAAAAGGGTACCAACATGCAATATTGCAATGTAATAATTCCTCCATGATCATCAGATGATTATGGAGGAATTTTTGTATGCCAGAGCTAAGTATTCAGCATTAGAAAAATTAATATTTATCGGAGAATTCAGAGAATCCGGTATATCGAAAGGAATATTTGCGCGAAAACACAAGATTAACAGTAGCGTGCTTACCCGCTAGTTAAATCGATATGACCGTGATAGTATTGATGGTTTAAAAGAAGCACTTAAATTTGGATTATGCTCGTTAGATTGAGTTTCCAAGCATAATGAGGATAAAACCGAGACGGCGTTGCCGTCCCCAAGGCTGGTTCCCAATATAGGTTTGTAAAACTATTTTTGAAGAACGAGTTTCAATCAACGAGTACGTTACTAAACATAAGTGTAGGTATATAATCAGGTAGCAGAATATTTCGGTGTTTCTTATCAACAAATCCGTTCATGGATTTTCAAAGCGCAACAAGGTGGTTATGAAGCACTAATTGATAATTGTGGTTATCGCAAGGGGTGAATATACAAAGACGGTTGGCATATCATGCAATCAAAGAAGCCGGTCAGAGCAAGTTCTTCAAGATAATCTTTTTTCCAGAACTTTAAGGTAGATAGACCTAATAAAGTGTGGTTGGCCGACTCGACAGAATTTTCATATGGTACATACCGACCGTGGCTCAGAAGGACATTTAGTCGTTACTTTGATCAGGATGAAGTGGTTAGAAGTTTGTCACGACCAGCAATACCATACGATAACGCTCTGATGGAGTAATTTAAGAACCGTTGGATAAGCACGTCAGCTAATGCCAAAGACCTATCAAGAATTTGTAAGATTAGTTGAAGAAGACATCGAGTACTTTAATTATGGGCAATCGTTCAATACAAAGAAATGGCCTTACCCCAGATGAATACTGAGATAAAGCCATTTAGAAATATATTAAATTTTATATTATTTCATCCGTCAGCTTGATAGGCCCTAGTACAATGTTATTGCTCTTTTTTGGGACTTGGTAGGTTAATTTGGTCGCATTAGCTGCCTGAGTAAAGTTAGATGTTTCTATGATGTTGCATTACTTACAAAATCGCTTAATTCTGTGCCGGTTTTACCAGCGCTTAGCCCCACCTGTAGTTTTAAACGGGCTTTTGGACCGTTTAAGCCTTGACAGAAAGTAATGCCCATCTGTTTAAGTTTAATCCCACCGCCTTCATAATCATAGACGTCTTCGGCGATGCCGTTAAAACAACGTGAGACTAGAACAATGGGAATATTGCGCTTCAACAAGGCGTGGAGCGCGGGTAGCGTTGCTGGTGGTAAGTTACCCGCACCTAAAGCTTCGATGACTAATCCTTTTGTAGTTGGTTGATCAATGGCTTCGAATAATGTGCCATCCATGCCGGCGTATGCCTTCAAAAGATAAACAGGTTCAACTAATGAATTGATGTTACAGATTTCAGAACGAATTAATTCTTGAAAGAAATTCGCACTATGCTTGCTGACCAAGCCAATTGGGCCAAACGTTGGCGTTCTGAAGGTTGCAACATTCGTGGTGTGTGTCTTGGTGACATAGCGTGCGGTATGAATTTCATCGTTCATCACAACCAATACGCCTTTGTCACGGGCATCATCAGAAGCAGCCGTCCAGACAGCACTGATTAAATTGTGCAAGCCATCCGCTCCGATTTCGTTGGATGAGCGCATTGCACCAGTGACGATGACCGGGATGCTATTTGGAAGAGTGAGGTCTAAAAAGTAGGCTGTTTCTTCGAGCGTATCGGTTCCGTGGGTTACTACTACGCCGTCAATCCCGGCTTCTTCAGCTTGTTGAACCCGATTTTTGAGCTTGAGCATGACAGCAGGGGTGATGTGCGGTGAAGGTAAGTTTGCGAATTCTTCACTTTCGATGATTAATTGATGATCGAACAGTTTTTCAAAACCGGTCATTGGATTTTTATCTGTGGGAGCAACTGCCCCATCTTCATCCGCAGACATTGCGATTGTACCGCCTGTATGGAGGACTAAAATTTTTTTCATATTGTACGAGCACCTTTCTTTAATTCCGCATTACTTATGAGTTATTATAGCAAATTTTAGTGGCGAGTTGCTGAGAAAAAATCAATTGCTTGTAATTAAATGATGGTGATGCTATATTTAGGGGGTTCTAAAAATTCGGAGTAGGACTGAAGCGTTAAGTGCTGGTGGAACGGAATGTGAACGCCAGACGAAAAGCAGCAATGCTTGCGATTTCAGTACCGCATTCGCCGCAGTGTTATTTGTGGCAGCTCCAAAGGGAGATGCTTTTATGATGAGAGATCAGATGCTTGGTGTAAAGCTAGACACCAGACGCGTAGTTTTACTAGCTGTTTTAATTGCTTTACAATTGGTGATTGCACGGTTTGCAATTTCACTCACGATTTTCAGAATTAGTTTTGGCTTCATCGTGACTGCCTTAATGGGCTGGTGGTTTGGTCCATTTTGGGCAGGACTTGCAGCTGTGATTGGTGATTTAATCAACAGTTTGATGATTGGTGTGCCAGGCGGATACTTTCCTGGCTTTACATTATCGGCGTTCTTAGGGGCCTTTATTTACGGTCTCTATTTCTATCACGAAAAAATTACTTGGTGGCGAGTGCTTGCCGCGGTTACAACGGTTATTTTAGTTGTCAATCTCGGTTTAAATTCATGGTGGGTTTCAATTATAAGTCATACACCATTTGGCTTTCACTTTACCGCACGAGCGATTGGTGAAGCCGCAACGTTGGTCGTGCATCCTGTTATTTTATACATTGTAATGCACTTTGAACCAATTATTAGATTAAAAAATAGAATAATATAAATAGAAAAGGCTAAAAGATGACTTTTAGCCTTTTTTAAAACTAGATATTGACAGCGCTTTCTGTAAGTGGTACGATGATTATATCAATTAAGGATTGTTACTGATTCGATCAGGCATTACCTACTGATAACTGACATATATGCCAGTTATCAGTAGGTATTTTTTTATGAGGAGGACATAGGATGTATTTCATCAAGAAAATTAACAATAATGTTGCGTTAGCAAAAGATGAAAATAATGTCGAATGGATACTTCTTGGAAAGGGCATTGGGTTTGGTAAAAAAACCAATGATTTGCTTGATCAAACTGAAATTGATCGACGATTTAAGGCTTTGGAAGAATTTGGCAATCATCAGGCCATTGCAAACATGGTTGGTCAGATTGATGGAAACATATTTCAATTGGCAAGTGAAGTGAGTGACCAGGTTGCAGCGTTTTTAGGTATCAGGTTTAGTAATTATAACTATTTGGCACTTGCTGACCATCTAAGTTTTGCTTTAGAGCGAACTCAAAATGGAAATGATTATCCCAATGAGTTTCGTTGGGAGGTCCAAAATCTTTATCCTAAGGAATATCAAGCTGCAGAAATGTCACTGAAATTTATTGAACAACGGATAAAGGTTGCATTACCACAAAGTGAATTAACTTTTTTTACCTATCATTATGTAAATGCACAGAATAAAGAAACGCAAATTGAGGATACCATTGAATTGACCGCAATGATTAATCAAGTTTTAGAAATTATTAGTTATCACTTTCAAAAGAAATTGGCTGTTAATTCGATGAACTACGCAAGATTTTTAACGCATTTACGCTATTTTATGATTCGCCAATTAAATAACGATCTTGGTGGATCTGATTTGGATCCGATGATTAGTACTGTTATAAAAGAAAAATATCCACGTGCCTACCAAGCAGCTAAAAAAATTCAATTATATTTAAAAAAATCTAGAAATTGGGATATTTCGCATAATGAAATGATGTACTTAACGTTGCACATCTGGCGATTAACAAGAGAATAGAAAATTTAGGATTGTAACTGACTCGATCAGGCATTACCCAAATATTTTTCAAAATTAGTAATGAAAATCATTATAAATTTTGAAAAGTATTTGGGTATTTTTATTCCTAGGATTCTGGCCAAATACTAGGGAAACCTGAATATGTGTTGAAAATTGAGGAGGGATAATAAATGGTAAATAAGAATGAATTAATTGCAGACCAGGTTCTTAAAAATATTGGCGGTAAAAGTAATGTTACAAATGCGTGGCACTGTGTGACTAGATTACGATTTAATTTACAGGATAAAAATTTAGTCAACATTGATACAATTAAACAAATTAAAGGTGTTATGGGTGCCCAATTTGCGGGGGACCAATTTCAAGTGATTATTGGAAATACTGTTGACGATGTTTTTGAAGCGGTTGAAAAGAAACTAGGAGGCGCTGCTAATCGTTCTGATGATCAGCAAACTGGTGTTGCAAAAGAAGGAATCATATCCAAATTAATGGATGTTATTTCAGGAATTTTTACACCGATTCTACCAGCGTTGGCGGGGACGGGACTAATTAAGGGAATTCTAGCATTGGTCGACGCTTTAGGCTGGCTATCGGATAAAAGTGGTTTGTATCAAGCAATTTTTATGATTTCTGATTGTGTCTTTTATTTTCTGCCATTTTTCGTTGCTGTTTCAGCGGCAAAAAAATTTAAAACGAGTGAATACTTAGCACTATGTATCGCGGGTATTATGCTCTACCCGACAATGATTACTGGGGTAGCCAATATAGCCAAAGGCGGTCCTGCTTTCATTAAACTCTTTGGGCTGCTGGCAATCCCGTTTATTAGTTATACATCATCGGTTATTCCGATTATTTTAGCGACCTGGTTTTTAGCGTATGTGCTTAAATGGGTGAAAAAATGGATACCAAGTACACTCACGATGATGTTTACGCCGATGGTGACTCTTTTTATAGTTGTTCCAGTAACATTAATTGTCCTTGGGCCTCTAGGCACGTATGCAGGAAATATTGTTGCGGATGGGATTTCTTGGCTCTTTGTGCACGCGGGACCATTAGCCGGTGTTGTATTAGGAGCATCTTTCCCATTAATCGTGATGACCGGGATGCACTATGCTTTTGTGCCGATTGTCATGAACAATTTTAGTGTTACGGGTTACGACACAACGGTTATGCCAATTAATTTTGTGACCAATATGGCACAAGCTGGCTCAGTATTTGGTGTTGCTGTTCGCACGAAGAATAAAGCGACTAAGCAGTTGGCTATATCAGCGGGGATATCTGCGTTATTAGGGGTTACTGAACCAGCAATGTATGGGATTAATTTGAAATTTAAAAAACCGTTTTATGCAGCTTTGATATCTGGTGGGATTGCCGGCGGAATTTCAGGATTTTTTGTAGTCAAAGCGTTTGCGATGACTGGTTTGACTGGTTTAACCGCGTTACCTGCTTTTATTAGTCAAACACATCCAATGAATTTAATTTATCTAGTGTTAGCAATTGGATTAAGCTTTGTACTTGCATTTGTATTGACGATTGTATTTGGCATTAGTGAATCAATAGAAGAATCGGCAGAACCAGTAGGTAAGGTGCAAGTAAATAATGAAAAAGCAATTGAACATTCAATTTACGCACCAGTTAAAGGCGAAGTTGAACTATTGGCAAATGTGAATGATCCAACCTTTGCTCAGGAAATTATGGGAAAAGGAATTGCAATTGTGCCAGAATCAGACGAAATTGTTGCACCAATTTCAGGGAAAATTATGATATTACCCGATTCTAAACATGCAATTGGAATCTTAGGTGATGACGGAACTGAACTTTTAATCCATATTGGAATTGATACAGTTGAATTAAAGGGTCAATATTTTACGCCTAAAATAGTGGTGAATGAGCATGTTGAAGTTGGCCAGCCGATTATGTCAGTTGATTTTGAACAGATTAAAAAAGCGGGATATGATCCAACGGTAATGGTTATTATTACGAATACAACTAGCTTTTTAGACGTACTACCAATGAATGAAACGGGTATTATTTTTCCAAAAGAACAACTATTAGTAGGTATTAAATAAAAGGAGATGGCAAATATGTATCAGACAAATTTCCCCAGAGAATTTAAAGAAGGCTTTCTATGGGGCGGTGCAACTGCAGCCAACCAAGTTGAAGGTGGATGGAATATCGACGAGAAAGGCTTAACAACTGCTGAAGTGGTTCGTAAAGCAGAAAACAGAACTGAATTAACCTTTAACGAAGTTACTAAAGAGTCTATTAAAGATGCGATAGCTGATTCAACAGATACGTTATATCCAAAGCGTCGAGGTGTAGATTTTTATCATAATTATCGCGAAGATATTCGCTTATTTGCTGAAATGGGGTTTAAAGCTTATCGAATGTCAATTGCTTGGGCGCGTATTTTTCCAAATGGAGACGAATTAGAACCAAATGAAGCTGGTTTGGCGTTTTATGATCGGGTTTTTGATGAACTGGCTAAATATAATATTGAGCCAGTTGTAACCCTTTCGCATTATGAGATGCCATTAGCTTTAACAGTAAAACAAAATGGATGGGTAAGTCGCAAGACAATCACTAGTTTTACGCGCTATACGGAAGTTGTTTTTAAGCGCTATCGGAATAAAGTCAAGTATTGGTTAACTTTTAATGAAATTAACGCGGGAACTTTCGGTTTTATGGGAACAGGAGCAGTTGATAGTGCATTGTCCGAAGATGAAAAACTACAGCTTCGGTACCAGGCATTGCATCATCAGTTTATCGCAAGTGCTTTAGCAGTTACCCAAGGGCATACAATTAATCCAGAATTTAAGATTGGTAGTATGCTTGCAAGAATGCAAACTTATCCATTGACACCAAATCCTGTTGACGTACGTGCGGCACAAGAAAATGATAATTTAAATTTATTTTTTACAGATGTCCAAGTTCGTGGAGAATATCCTGAATTTATGAATCGCTATTTAAGCGAACATCAGGTTAAGCTTGTCATGGAGCCCGATGATGAAAAAATCATTAAAATGGGAACGGTCGATTTTATTAGCTTTAGTTATTATATGTCAACAGTTACTTCGGCAAATAATGCGGGTGATAAATCGGTTGGTAATATGTTAAATGGTGAGAAAAATCCTTATTTAGAAACAAGCGAATGGGGATGGCAAGTTGATCCGGTTGGATTACGGATATCTTTAAACGAAATGTGGAATCGTTACCATGTGCCATTGTTTATTGTTGAAAATGGTCTAGGTGCTGCAGATCAATTAGAAGCTGATGGATCAGTGCATGATGAATATCGAATCAATTATCTTCGTGAGCATATTACGCAGATGAAAGAAGCTGTAAAAGACGGTGTCGATTTGATGGGCTATACAATGTGGGGCTGCATTGATTTAATCAGTGCCTCAACATCAGAAATGAGTAAGCGATATGGCTTTATTTATGTTGATCAAGATGACGATGGTCATGGTTCACTAAAACGTTACAAAAAGGATAGCTTTGATTGGTATCAACATGTGATCGATACCAATGGTCGTGAAATGTGATATCCATTTATTAAAGGCAAGGGACTGTCTATTCAAACGAATTGCAGACCTTGTTTTTTTATTTTTTAGAGGAATCGGAATGTCAGCTTGAAGCTAAATAGCGCAGTCGATTTAATTTCTGATTTATGCTAGAATAACAAAGATTATAAGCAGAAGAAGGATGAAATCATGAAGTTATTGGCAATGGATACCTCGAATCAAGCAGTGAGTGTGGCGCTCCTTGACGATCAGCAAATTTTAGGTGAAATGACTGTTAATATTCGCCAAACACATAGTCAAACTTTACTACCAATGGTTGATCAACTGTTAAAACAAACGCAGACGGCAATTGAAACGATTGACCGGTTTGTTGTTGCTGAAGGTCCCGGTTCTTATACAGGCTTACGAATTGCGGTGACAACTGCGAAATCTTTTGCATGGACACTGAATAAGCCGTTAGTCGGAATTTCAAGTTTAGCATTATTAGCTGCGAATATAGTGGATACGACGGCACTCATTGTGCCATTATTTGATGCTCGTCGTGCGAATGTTTTTACGGGTGTTTATCAATGGCAAAGTGGCAGCTTACAAACAGTCGTTGCTGATCAACATGTTTCAATAGAAACATTATTGGCACGGTTACAACTATTAGCGGAGCCGGTTTACTTCGTCGGGAATGATGTCGCTCATTTTAAAGAAGAGCTACAAGCTGCTCTGGGCAGTAATGCCCATTTTGTCGGAGCTAACCATAATTTACCGCATGCAAGTGTCTTGGGAAAATTAGGGTTGCTTGCTGAACCAGTGGCGGATATCCATCGCTTTGGACCGGTTTATCTAAGAAAAACCGAAGCTGAAGTTAATTGGGCAAAAACGCATGATGAGCGAGGCACCGAGTCATATGTGGAACAAGTTTAGAGAATATCTCAAGCCTCAGATTTGGATAAAAAAAGAAATGCCTTATGCCACTCGGCGAGTGATGATTGATGGGACAACGTTTTATTTAGCACGTGCTAGTCAAAATGATATTACAGCGCTTTTGGATATTGAACGAGCAGTTTATGCCGGCCAGACCCCTTGGAATCGGTGGGCTTTTACCAATGAGTTAAGTAAGCAAAAGACATCATTGTATCTCGTCTTGTGTCAGGGGACTGAAGTTGTAGCGTTTGTTGGTGCTTGGTTTACAGCTAATGAAGCCCATATTACGAATATTGCAGTGCATCCCAGTTATCAAAAACGGGGCATTGGGCATTTTTTAGTGCACGAGATGGTTAATATCGCCCATGATTATCCCAGTCAAAAAATTACATTAGAAGTTCGTGCGAGCAACACAACAGCTCAAGCAGTATATCGAAAATTGGGCTTTACGATTGTACGAACGCGCCCGAATTATTACATTCAAGAAAAAGAAGATGCGTTCAGTATGCGTCGAGTATTGAATCAATAGGAGTAAAGCTATGTCCAAAAAAAGAGAATTAATTTTAGCATTTGAATCGAGCTGTGATGAAACAAGTGTGGCGGTCATTGAAGATGGCCATCGTATTTTAAGCAACATCATTGCTACTCAAATTAAAAGTCACCAGCGTTTTGGTGGGGTGGTACCGGAAGTGGCTAGCCGTCATCACGTTGAACAAATTACATTTTGTACCCAAGCAGCGCTAGAAGAAGCGGGAGTCACCTATACTGATTTAACGGCAGTTGCAGTGACTTATGGGCCAGGATTGGTTGGCGCTTTATTAATTGGCGTGACAGCGGCCAAAGCAATCGCATATGCGCATCATTTACCATTGATTCCAATCAATCACATGGCGGGGCATATCTATGCAGCACGGTTTGTTAAACCGCTAGAGTATCCGTTGTTGGCATTGCTTGTTTCAGGGGGTCACACAGAGTTAGTATTAATGGCGGCCGCTGGTGAATTCGAAATTATTGGCGATACGCGGGATGACGCCGCGGGAGAAGCTTACGATAAAATTGGTCGGGTCCTAGGTGTGCCTTATCCAGCGGGAAAAGAAATCGACCGGCTGGCGCATTTGGGCCAAGATACGTTCGATTTTCCACGAGCGATGCTTAAAGAAGAGAATCTCGACTTTAGTTTCAGCGGTTTGAAAAGTGCTTTTATCAACACGGTGCACCATGCTGATCAAATTGGTGAAACACTGAATCGTGAGAACCTGGCTGCGAGTTTCCAAGCTAGCGTGGTCGAAGTGTTAACGGAAAAGACAATGCGGGCAGCACGACAGCTGGATGTCCATCAGCTTGTTGTGGCTGGTGGAGTAGCTGCCAATCAAGGCCTACGTGAAGAACTAGCGGAAGCGATTAAGGCTTCCGGGCTCGATTTAGATTTAATCGTGCCACCACTACGATTATGTGGTGACAATGGGGCGATGATTGGCGCTGCTGCTCACATTGAATTAAAAAAGGAAACGTTTGCGAATTTAACCTTAAATGCTGTTCCAGGACTAGATTTTCCATATAGAGCGTAATCTAAGAACTTAAAAAGACCTGTCAATGAGATATCTCTCGTTGACAGGTCTTTTTCGTTGCGCTTAAATGGATTGTTTAACACTTTGGGACGATGTATAGAGAGTTGCTGGAAGGGCTGTAATCAAGGGGCTCAAAGCCGTAATGCCAATCAGCGTTAAATCATGCATTGCCCGTGTTATGAGTGTATAAAGTAGGTCTGTGTCCGTCTGATTACCAAACGTAGTACGCGAAATATCATAGCCGATAACGGCGTCGAATTCCAATCCTTTTGCTAGGTACAAGGGAAGGATTAAAATACCTTTAGGTAAGTTACGCGTTGTTTCACTAATCAGTGAGACATGTTCGTCCGGTGTTAAGCTGACGTATAGTTGATGGGCAATCTGTTGATTCTTGGTAAGAATGGCAACCGTTGCATGTTTGGCCTGAAGGTGTAAGATCTCTTGTGTTAACGTAGCTAACGCTTGGTTGCGTGGTGTCTCAATGACACGTGGCAAGCGACCATCACGGTTGAAAGCCTCGAGCTTAGTTTCCTTTGGTAAGAGGGCTTTGGCGAAGTTAGTAATAGGGGCGGTAGCACGATAACTTTTAGTTAAACTAATTTGATTAATTTTCGAATCGGGGAACGCAGTGGTCAATTGATCGATAAAATGACCAGTTTGATAAGTCGCCGTGAAGACATCTTGGGCATAATCGCCGAGTACCGTTAATTTTGCGTTTGGGAAAGCGTGGTGGATATAGATGAATTGGGCGATACTGTAATCTTGCATCTCATCAATGAACAAATACTGAATACCATAATTTTGACCACCATCAGTTAATAAGTCACGAAGGTATAAGATAGGGGCTGCATCACTGAGGCTAACAAAGTGGTGCTCATTATTATCGGCGACTTGGCGAATCATTGCTTTCCAAACGTTAACTGGAATATCAGCAGGACAAGCTGTAGCTAAGAAATGCTGATATTCGGTTGCTTCGTCAAAGAAATAGTCATTGTAAATTGCTTCATAAAGCGGTGCGAAATAATGTTGGACGATTTTACGGGCGATGAAAGCTTGTTCGTCATCACCAGAATCGAATTCACGCTCGCCAACAATTGTTCGATAGGTATCATCGGATAGTGTGTCGATTTTTTCGGCAACCCAGTCAAGGTGTACTTCGAGATTGATTTGGCGCTTTAAGCGTTTAATTAATGTATTCTTAGTTGCACGGAATTTATCGCCGGGCAACATGTTTGCAGGTAAGCCAAGATAGATTTGATTAATCTGTTTTTTAGTAAAAAATGGGCGTTCTTCGAAATATAAATCGTTGAAAGCAATCGGTTGCGTGGTAGCTTGCTTGACATAGGCTTCGATGGCCTGCATGAAGCCTACACTTTCTTTATACCGCCGCATTACTTGTGTCAACTCTGGGAAATTTGCTTGGTCTTTTTCGAATCGATCGAAGAGATTTTCGACTTGTAATCCTGTGAAACGATGACTTAAGAATTCTGCTAGTGTTATTTGCCGCATATTTTTTTCTCCCAGGCTAGGTAGTACTTCTGAGATATAGTGGCTGAACAGGCGGTTGGGTGAAAAGAGAACCATCTGGTCGGCTTCGAGTTGACGACGACTATGATAGAGTAAAAAAGCAATTCGTTGTAAGACAGCTGAGGTCTTACCGCTACCGGCGACACCTTGGACAATGAGTAAGTCGGCGGTCGTGTCACGAATGATGTCGTTTTGTTTTTTTTGGATGGTGGCGACAATATTTTGCATATATTCATCACTCTGCTCACCAAGAACGGCTTGTAAGAGTTCATCACCGACGGTTTCGTTGGTGTCAAAGACATGTTCAATTTGGCCGTTTTGAATCTTGAATTGTCGTTTGAGCTTGAGTTCGACTTTGACAGGGCCATTTGGAGTCTCATAAGTGACGGGACCAAGGGTGCCATTATAGTAGATACTCGAAACTGGGGCCCGCCAGTCGTAGATTAAGAAGTTATCCTGATCGTCGATAAACGTCGCGGTCCCGATGTAAAGTGATTCGGTTTCACCATCTTCGGTGATGTCAATCCGGCCAAAATAGGGCGAGTTGATTAAATCACTTAGGCGAGCCTGTTGGTTAGTCAATAATTTTTCATTTTCGACTGCCACTGCGACTAATTGTTTTTGTTGTTGAACTGCGGCATTGGTTTCCATCCGGTCATCAATTTCAGTAATATTGACTTTGGTATTATCACCATAGCGTTGTTCAATATCTTTCGTTTCATCATAGGCGTTGGCCAGTTGTTGGTTGATCACGGTGAGGCGTTGGTCGATTTGGCCAATAGTCCGGTCGACACGGGCTTGTTCTTGTCGTTGCGTTTCTTTGTGTAACATGGCAACCTCCAATTGTTAGTTGTTATATTATAAGCGTCTTCGTTTAAAAAAGCGACCGATTGACATTCATTTTAAAATCCGTTAGTATGACAGTAATTCAACAGACAAAGTGAAGGATAAGTAGCAACTTGCATTTTCTTGGACAGGAAGCGGCGGGACTGAGAAGTCGTCAAGAGCCAGTTGTGAATTGGGCCTTCAATCGGGAATTGGTGAATAGCCAGTTCGGGTAGCCCCCTTATCGCATGAGTGGCACGGGTTATATACGTGCAATTTAGGTGGTACCACGTAGAAGCGTCCTAATTGTTTAATCACAATTGGGACGCTTTTTTAGTTGATAAATCAAATTGGAGGGTATTATTATGCGTAAAAAAATTATCTTAACGGGTGATCGACCAACCGGTAAATTACACATTGGGCATTACATCGGTTCATTGCGTAACCGGGTGGCAATGCAAAATTCAGGTGATTATGAAACATTCATTATGATTGCCGATCAACAAGCTTTAACGGACAATGCCCGTGACCCTGAGAAAATTCGAAATAGTCTTTTCCAGGTAGCTTTGGACTATTTATCAGTTGGCATTGATCCAGCTAAATCAACGGTTTTCGTACAGTCGCAAATTCCTGCATTGAGTGAATTGACGATGCATTATTTAAATCTTGTCACGGTTTCACGATTACAACGTAACCCAACCGTTAAAGCTGAGATTCAGCAAAAGAACTTCGTCCAAAGTATTCCAGCCGGCTTTTTAATCTATCCAGTTAGTCAAGCTGCTGATATCACGGCATTTAAAGCGACAACAGTCCCGGTCGGCGATGATCAAGAACCAATGTTGGAACAAACGCGCGAAATTGTGCGGACCTTCAACCATGTTTACGGTCAAGATATTTTGGTTGAACCAGAAGGTGTTTTCCCACCAAAAGGTGAAGGACGGCTACCTGGATTAGACGGTAACGCTAAGATGAGTAAGTCATTGGGGAATGCAATTTATTTATCAGACGACGCTGAAACGCTTGAAAAGAAAGTGATGTCAATGTACACTGATCCATTGCATATTAAAGTGACAGACCCCGGACATATTGAGGGCAATACGGTTTTCACCTATTTAGACGCGTTTGATGATGATCACGAAAAAGTGGCTGAATTAAAAGCGCAATATCAAGCTGGTGGTTTGGGCGATATGAAAATTAAACGCTACTTAAACGAAGTCTTACAAGCTAAGTTTGCACCAATTCGTCAACGGCGAGCAGAATTTGAAAAGCAGCCGGAAGTAGTTTACAAAATGTTAGCAGAAGGTAGCCAAAAGGCAAATGCAGTTGCAGAACAAACGCTGAAAGAAGTGCGCGATGCAATGGGCATTAATTACTTTAAATAAATCGAATTAAATACGGAAACCAATTGAAATAGCCTTGAATAGGCATGTTTAATTGGTTTCCGTATTTATTTTTAACGCTATATTAAGAAGCTTTTTTATGGTGATTTAAGGTTGTATGTGAGAAACTCAATTCAAGTCAGATGTAACCGCTGTTTTGGTGTATAATTTGGGTTGTTATTGGCACATGGATAAAGGAGAATTGATATGCATGATCTAACCAAGGGAAATCCGTTAAAATTAATTATCTTATTTACTGGTCCGTTATTGATTGGTAATATTTTTCAGCAGCTTTATAGTGTTATTGATACTTTAATTGTTGGGCGGACAATCGGCGTTAATGCCTTAGCAGCGGTCGGTTCAACCGGTGGGTTAAACATGTTAATTATTGGGTTTTGTACTGGGACAACCGCGGGATTGTCAATTCTAACGGCACAGCGATATGGGGCACAAGATTATCGTGGCGTTAGGCGTAGTTTTGCGACGAGTATTTTGATTAGTTTAGTGATCACGATTATTTTAACGATTATTAGTCTGTTATTTGCCCGCCATATTTTGGTAGTGATGAAGACGCCAGCGAGCATCATTGTAGATGCCCAACGGTTTATCACAATTATCTTTGGTGGAATTTTTGCCTCGATGGGGTTTAATTTGCTATCCAACATTATTCGCGCATTGGGAGATAGTCGGACGCCTCTGTTTTTCTTGGTCATTGGGGTGATTGTTAATATTGTTTTAGATTTTATTTTTATTCTAGGTTTCCACATGGGCGTTGAAGGAGCTGGTTTTGCAACGGTCTCGGCGCAAATTATTGCAGCTAGTTTATGTTTGATATATATTTATCGCCGCATCCCAGTGCTTGTTTTACGACCGAAAGATTTTCGTGTGACCCGTCAAGAGGTCATTGATCATCTTAAAGTCGGTTTGCCAATGGGATTTCAATCATCCATTATTGCGATTGGTTCAATCGTTTTACAAATTATGTTAAACACTTTAGGTGCAAGCGCAGTCGCTGCTTATACAGCTGCTGGAAAGATTGATCAATTAGCAACCCAGGTTGGGAATTCGTTTGGGATTACATTGGCAACTTATTCGGCGCAAAATTATGGTGCGCGCGAATATGGTCGGATTAGAAAAGGTGTACGACAGACATTAATGGTTTCAATTCTCTTCAGCTTAGTGATGGGGGCGCTAATCATTGCCTTTGGGCGGCCATTGGTCAATCTCTTTATTGGAAATAATCAACCGCGCGTGACGGAGTTGGCGCAAATCTACTTCCGCTTTAATAGTAGTTGTTATTTTATTTTAGCAATCTTATTCGCCATTCGGTACACTTTACAAGGTTTGGGTCAGAGCTTTGTGCCAACTATCGCGGGAGTTGCCGAGTTATTCATGCGAATTTTTGCAGGGATCTTTCTTGTACAACAACTTGGCTTCATGGGCGCGAGTTTAGCAAATCCACTAGCTTGGATTGGATCATGTTTGGTGTTACTAAGCTCCTACTTTAAGACAATGCATCAATTGAAGCAGCGTGAGGCTGGTAAAAATCAGGAACAGTGATTCACTCAGCACTGTGCAACATGATGTGACTGGAGAATTTTAATTAGAAATCTATAAACGAAAAACGCCGTCCCACGATTGAAATGGGGCGGCGTTATTTTGGGGCACTAAGTTTCATTTGCGACCATCAACTGGCACAGTACGCTATGGTAAATCGTTGCCGGCCGCTAAGTACAGATCATACCATTCTTTTCTAGTTAGGGTAATTCTAGCGGCAGCGCAGATTTCTGTTAGACGGGCAGGATTCATTGTACCAACCACGACTTGGATACTAGCAGGGATTCTTAATAACCAGGCACTGGCAATTGCGTTGACGTTGGTATCGTGTGCTTGTGCGACCTTTTTTAAGGTAGCATTTAGCTCTGGAAATTTTGGATTATCAATAAAAACACCCGCAAAAAAGCCATACTGATAGGGGCTCCATGCTTGAATGGTCATGTTAGACAGACGCGAATACTCTAATAGACCACCATCATGTTGAATACTACGGGTGTCGTTCATATTGGTGTGCATACCAGCATCAAGCATACCAGTGTGCATGAGACCAAATTGAAGTTGGTTGGCAATTAAGGCTTGTGGCACCGCTTGTTGTAGTAGGTCAACTTGCATGGGATTGAAGTTACTAACGCCGAATTGACGTACTTTGCCACTATTTTGTAATTGTAAGAAAGCTTCAGCAATTGCATCAGGTTCCATGAGCGGATCTGGCCGATGTAGTAATAAGGTATCAACGTGATCGAGTTGTAAGCGACTCAGACTGGCTTCAACCCCTTCGATAATATGGGCTTTTGAAAAGTCGTACATATTTTTACCAATTCCGACTTTGGTTTGAACGAGTACTTGATCACGGTCGATATGACTGGCTTTAAGCGCCTTACCAAATTTAATTTCAGAGGCACCATCGCCATAAATATCAGCATTATCAAAAAAATTAATGCCGTCTTCATATGCTGTTTTTAACATTGTCAAGGCTTCTTGATCGTTCAATTGTGGGATGCGCATGACGCCCCAGACGATGGGAGAAGCCATTAAGCCGCTACCGCCAATATTGATTTTTTGCACTATCAATCACTCCCTTTATTTGATGCCGTTAACCTACCATAAAGTATCATTAATGAAAAGAAAAGGCTTTCTTAATTTTCAAGTCGTTGTCGATTGCATTATTCTGTATACTGTTAATAACAGACAGGAGACAATAAAGATGACAGATAAAAAAGTACAGGCACCACGATTAAATCCACAACTTGAGACGGCACAGCTTACCGATTTTGAACCAGATGAGACTTATGATGGCTTGCTTTTCGAAGAATTGACGTTGAAACAAACTGTACTAGAAATGTTGTTTTTTAAAGGTTGTTTATTTAAAAATTGTCAGTTTGAACAAGTCGATTTTACCAACTGTGATTTTCAAGATGTCCAGTTTGAGCATTGTGCATTATTAAACTGTTCACTGACCAACGATGCTTTTCAACGGGTCGCGTTTAATGGATGCCAGTTAATTGGGACTGATTTTGCTGAGGCTGGTCTGAATGATGTCACATTCGCTACTTGCCAAGCAGACTACACGGGCTTTAATTTTGCGCGGATGCGGCATGTGGACTTTAAAGATTGTCATATGCAAGAAGTCTCACTCGGGCAAGTTGATTGGCAGTGGCTGACGATGGTTGGCAATCAATTGAACGGCATGGACATGACTGGCACGAATTTGAAGAATCTGGACATCAGTCAGAATCAATTCGAAAAAGCGACCTTCACGCTCGAATTATTACGCGGGGCGACCATCAGCACAGAACAGACGCTCGTGATTATGAGCGCGTTGCGAATTAACGTCCGCTAGCTTGCCGGTTTTTTTTAAAAGGCAATTATCAGACAACTGATCGTTGCGATGAGCATCACAAGCACGGCGAAGAAATCTTGGTGCAACAGCTGGCAGAGGTCGCTGATACATAAAGCGATGAATAAAATAAGTGGGATTTTAAGGTTGGCTTTCATTGGTCATTACCTCGTACTTTAATCTGAAAAGGCAGCGACAAAATATTGTGGCTGCCTTTTCGTTTGGTTTTAATAGTTAATCTTGTATGTTAATTCAATAAAATGACCGATTTGACGGCTATTGACAAGTTCCAATGGCATATCGGTTAAGTGCGTGCTGACCAGTGAAATGCCGTCCCCCAAGAGAACTGGCGCAATGGTGATGATGAGTTCATCGACCAATTGTGCTTTAAGCAATTCGGTGAAGATTTCTGCACCGCCCACGAGCCAGATATTGCCGCCCGCTTCTTTTTTTAATTGACGCATGAACTCAGGAATATTCCCAGCAACGACATGTGTTCGATCTTCTGTATCATGTAACGTTTTTGAGAAGACATAGCCGTTTTTATCTTGGTAAGGATAGGTGCCGGCTAATTTAAGACTTTGTTCATATGTCTTACGCCCCATCACGACGGTATCGACAGTGCGTTGGAAAGCTTGAATTGCAGCGTCTGATTCAGATGAATCGAGTGCAGCTAACCAAGCTGTACTACCATCTTTTTCAGCGATGAAGCCATCCAGACTCTGAGCAAGGTATAAAATTACTTTTCGCGAATTTGGTTCGGTCATAGTCAACACGTCCTTTAAATTAAGATTACCTTTATTATAACAGTTTTAACCGCTTTCATACATTCTAAACCGTTGGTAATTTGACTAGATTTGGCTTATCATGAAAAGCAAAGCTGTTTACTCAAAGGAGACCAAAAATGACAACTACTGAATTTTCCCCAGAAATCCAAAGTTTAATTGACCAAGTTCAAAAGAATTATCCACAACCCATTAAGATCCGGGTCGCAGACGCAGCGTCTGGGATGTTAAAACATGATCAGGCACAACGCGTTTTAAATAACGATGGCAGCTTGGCAATCTTAATTACCGATGCGACAGCGGCCGATTATGCGCTATCACACGAATTATTACACTTACTATTATTATCAATCGGTTTTCCACAAATCATGACCGATGTCACCACCCAGGATGCACAACTTGATGAACAATTGGTTGCGACCGGCACAACGTTGTACAATGCCGCTGTGCACATGGTAATTCAAAAAGAACAAGCAGCACACGGCTTTGTGACCACTGAAGCGAAACAAGCCTACCTTGAAGGACTTCGCGATAACTTAACCTTGGAAAAAGACGATCCCGAAAATAAATGGGTCATTTTCCGCGTATTAACCCTGTTAGATGCCCTCATCTTCTTTGATGGTGGCAATCAACAGCTGTTGAAACAATGGACGGCTGATTATCCAATTGCGTTTGCCCAAGCCGAAATCCTCTATCGAGTGTTGGCACGCAAAACAATTGATTCACCATTCACGTTACGGCGGGCTGTGATTAACTTGTGGATTGCGTTTGACCGTGTGTTATCAACCCTTGGTTTTGCTGAAACAAACCTTCAGCAACTCTTGACGTTGACGCCGGTTTTAAGTGAACGTCAACTACGCTTAGAAGTGCGCCAAGTCTATGATATTTTACATTCCGAAAATTTATTTGCGACGGCAACGAACCAAAAAGCGTATGTTGGAATTGGTAAGAGTGATCAACAAAATGCTTTTGTCTTAGGGATTCCAGAAGACAAGGCAACACCGGAATATTTCAAACGATTGTATGATTTATCAGTGCAAGCCTTCCTAGATGAAATTGGGATGCCTTATTCATTAAGAAAATGAGTGCGTTCAAGTTGGGCATCTTTTGAGCATTAGCACAGGGAAGTGAATTAGCGATGCAATCGCTGATTTGCCAAATGTAGTTAAGCGCAGGAATCAGTTTCAAAAAGCATGTTAAAAAGGAGTGATGGTGATGACTTTTAAATCAATGTTGCAAGTGGCCCAGCATGTTGTTTTCTTGACGGGTGCGGGGGTATCAACGGCTTCTGGCATTCCAGATTATCGATCGAAAACGGGGTTGTATCATCAGCAAGCCAATCCAGAATATTTATTAAGTCACACGAATTTGGTCACCCATCCAGCCAGTTTTTATGAATTTGTTACGCAGCAGATGTATTTTCCAAACGCGAAGCCCAATGTCATTCACCAAGTGATGGCGACAATTGCGAATCAAAAGGGGCAGATTATCACCCAGAATGTTGATGGGTTGCACACAAAAGCAGGCGCGCGAGATGTGATTGAATTTCATGGTAGTTTATACCGTGTTACCTGCCAGAAGTGTGGTCAATCTGTGCCCTATCAAGCGTATTTAACCGATATGCATCATCAAAACTGCGGCGGTATTTTACGGCCAGACATTGTCTTATATGAAGAACCGATTGATCCGACGGTGATTGAACAGGCCATTCAAGCGATTGAAGCGGCGGATTTAATTGTGGTGGTTGGGACATCATTTCGTGTGTACCCCTTTGCAAGTTTAATTGAAGATCGTTGCCCAGATGCTCAATTAGTGGCGATTAACCAAGAAATATTGCAGTTTGAAATGCCAGTCACCATGATTCAAGCGGATGCGGCAACCATTTTTGCTGCACTAGCAACTAAGGAGTGAGCACATGTTAATGGAACACTACCAAAAAATTGATGTAATTGATGCCCAATTAGCGGCTTTATTCGAAGCACGGATGCAAGCCATTAAGCAAATTGCGACGATTAAGCATGAACAAGGAATCGGCTTGACCGATATCCAACGCGAAAAAGCGGTGCTGGATGCGCGTCTGGCCGCAGTTGAGGATCCAGCATTGGAAGCATACGTAAAAGATTTGTACCAAATGCTGATTTTAATTTCGAAACAATATCAAGCAAGATTGATGAAGGCGATGAAAGAAGCAGAAGAAAAATAATATGGGAAGAGCGAATCGGAGACGGGCCGCTCTTTTTTGATGGAAACGTGCTTTGGCATGTAACAACTTTCGCTTAATCTAAAAATGGAAATCATGGTTGAGAAACGCCATAATCTTCATTTTTTGTTAATCCTCAAAGCCAACCCGTTCAACTCAGCACGCTTTTCTTTAATATGCTAAAATGAAACTAATTTATGAGATGTGAGGCGCTTGAACTGTGACTAAACGACGCTATAATTTAGCGGTAATTCGCTATCGCGGGACATTACTATTATTGAATCGGATTAAGCCGCCATTTGCTGGGCTTTGGAATGGTATTGGGGGTAAAACAGAACCCGATGAGACGCCAGTCAGTGGCATGCAGCGGGAGTTGTTTGAAGAAACCGGACTACAGACCAACCAATACACCCTTCAAAATGTAGGCTGGATTGATTGGCATATTGATGGTGCACCGATTGCGCCGATTGATATTTTTCTGGTCGATATTTTACCAACGGTGCAACTACCACTTTATCCGGTGGGGATGCGCGAAGGGGTATTACAATTATTTGAACCAGAGTGGGTACAAGATACTGATAATCAAGGGATAGTGGCCGACTTACGGGCCATTCTACCAACCGTTTTAAGCGGTCAGCTCAATCAGTATCACACGGATTTTCATGAAGATCAGATGATTTTCTTCGAAGCAAGCCCAATTACTAAGCCAAGAGAAGGAGAGGAAACACTATGATGACAAAAGATCAGACGTTGATGGTCTTGATGGTTTTAAAAAAGAAATTACAAGGCGTTCGTTTTATGCGCGTCATCGAAGAAGTATTTTCGTTATACGTTATTTTTAAATTTCTGGCAGCAACGGATCAGGTTGAATTTTTGGGGGTTTCATTTACCGAAGGCCGAGCAATTAGTTTAATGTTCTTATTGTTAGCAATTGACCTCAGTTTATCGCAAATTCGGCTAAATTATAAACGAATGGGACAACAATTGATCGCATCGTTAAAAGACTTAACCGAGCAAGAAGCTTTATTCATTCAAAAATTTCAACGCTTTTAGGGGTGTCAGACTTGATAACGATTGGTTTAACAACTTGGTCGGAACATCAATCACTGATACCGACTAAAAAGCAGTTAACATTGAATGATTACGCACAATTTTTACCAGTGGTTGAAGTTGATAGTTTTTATTATGCACTGCAAGCACCAACGGTTAGTACGAATTGGTTGTCGCAAGTACCAAGCAGCTTTCAATTCATCGTCAAAGCGCATCAAGCGATGACCCGCCAAGCAGACTATGCCGAGTTCACGAGTACTGAAAAAGAATTGTTTGTGCGTTACCGCCAATCGATTGAACCGTTGATTGGAGCTGGTCAATTACAGGCAGTTTTATTTCAGTTTCCGCCATTTTTCCAACTTAATCAGGAAAATAGTCAGTATTTACGACAAATTCGCGCGTGGTTACCGGATGTGCCAATTGCTGTCGAATTCCGGCATCAATCGTGGTACGATGCCGCCTTTAAGCAACAAATGTATGCCTTTTTGAACCAGTTAAACATGACACACGTTATCACAGACGAAGCGCAAACACCGACGAACAGTGTGCCGTTTGAACCGGTTGTCACCAATTCGGCGTTTGCGATGTTGCGCTTGCATGGCCGCAATATGGCCGGATGGCAGAATCCAGGTGCACAATGGCGCCAGCAACGAACATTGTATCGTTATAATCAAGATGAATTACAATTTTTTGCGGATGCTGTGCGGCAGATTAAAAATCAAGCGGAACAAGTTGCCGTTATTTTTAACAATAATTCTGGTGGGGATGCTGCGGATAATGCTTTGCAATTACAACAATTACTTGGACTAGAATTTCCGGATTTAGCCCCGAAAGCCCCCGAACAGATTGATTTATTTTAATGCAGGCTTAGTGTGAGTTGTCGTTTAAATGACTGCTCTTTTGTGCTATACTTTGATTACTTATATGGCATTATTTAAGCAAGTCGAGAATTGTTGCAATTCTCGTTTTTTTAATTAAGGAGCGAACCTCATGGCAGAGACAAAACCAACATTTTACGTAACGACCCCAATCTATTATCCATCCGGTAAATTAACGATTGGTAACTCATACACAACGATCGCCGCCGATGTCATCGCGCGTTATAAACGTTTGATGGGATTTGATGTCTTTTTCTTGACGGGGACGGACGAACACGGCTTGAAACTCGAACAAAAAGCAGCTGAAAAGCATTTAGCCCCACAAGAATATGTTGATGGCATGGCTAAAGACATCAAAGCATTATGGCAAACCCTGGAAATTTCAAATGACAAATTTATTCGGACGACGGATGAATACCATGTCAAAGCGGTTCAAAAAATCTTCGACAAGTTATTAGCGCAAGGCGATATCTATCTTGGTAAATATGAGGGTTGGTATTCGGTTTCTGATGAAGAATACTTCACTGAATCACAGCTCGCCGAAGTTTATAAAGATGACGCTGGCAATGTGATCGGTGGGAAAGCCCCATCTGGTCATGAAGTCCAACGGGTCGCTGAAGAAACCTATAAGTTTAAGATGAGCAAATATGCTGATCGCTTATTGGCTTATTATGAAGAACACCCAGATTTTATCGAACCGGCATCACGGCGTAATGAAATGATCAACAACTTCATCAAACCAGGTTTGGAAGACTTATCGGTTTCGCGGATCTCATTTGACTGGGGGATTCACGTTTCAAGTAATCCGAAACACGTGGTTTACGTGTGGTTAGATGCGTTATCAAACTATATTACAGCGCTTGGCTATGGTTCAGATAATGACGAATTATTCAACAAATACTGGCCAGCTGACGTGCATTTGGTTGGAAAAGAAATTGTGCGCTTCCATACGATTTACTGGCCAATTTTCTTAATGGCGCTTGGCTTGCCATTACCAAAACAAATTTTTGGTCATGGTTGGTTGTTGATGAAAGATGGTAAAATGTCTAAATCAAAAGGTAACGTGGTCTATCCTGAAATGCTAGTGGAACGTTATGGCTTAGACGCCTTGCGTTATTATTTAATGCGCGCGATTCCATTTGGCAATGATGGAACATTTACACCGGAAGACTTTGTTAGCCGGATTAACTATGATCTTGCCAACGATTTAGGGAATTTATTGAACCGGACCGTTGCGATGATTAATAAATACGATAATGGGGCAGTGCCAACGTATCAAGCTGACGTAACACCATTTGATGCGGACCTACAAAAGACAGCCGCTGAAACAATCGAACACTATACGAACTTAATGGATCAATTGAAGTTTTCGGATGCCTTAGACACTGTTTGGCAATTAATTAGCCGCGCGAATAAGTATATCGATGAAACAGAACCATGGGTCTTGGCAAAAGATGACAGCCGCAAAGCTGAACTCGATAGTGTCTTAGCTCACTTGGCTGAGAGTTTACGGATTGTCGCCCGCTTATTACAACCGGTGATGACGCATGCGCCACGCGAAATATTTACACAATTAGGGCTTGATTTTGATCAAACTGCGCAACGCGAATTGGTTTACGGGACTTTCCCAGCCAACATTCAAGTGGTTGCTAAAGGAACCCCAATCTTCCCACGGTTAGATTTGGATGAAGAAGTAGCATACATTAAGGATCAAATGGGCCAAGCGCAAAAAGCTGGCTTAGTGAACGAAAAAGTGAAGGCCAAACAACAAGCAGTTGAATTCGATCCAAAAGCAACGACGTTAGTCAGTGAAAAGGACGCCATCAAGTTTGAAGATTTTGATCAAACCGAAATTCGGGTTGCTGAAATTAAGGCTGTTGCCAAGGTTGAAGGCGCCGATAAACTATTGAAATTCCGGTTAGATGCCGGTGATGAAGGTGATCGTCAAATCGTTTCCGGGATCGCTGAATTCTATCCAGACTATGCAGCTTTAGTCGGCAAGAAAGTTTTAGCCGTAACGAATTTGAAACCACGTAAGTTGCGTGGTGAATTGAGTCAAGGGATGTTGTTATCAGCAGAACACAACGGCCAAGTTGAATTGGCCGTTGTACCAAACAACTTGGTGAATGGCTCACAAATCGGGTAATTTAGAAATAACAGAAACGGCAAAAGGGCTAAAAGGCATGTGCATTCTGTAGGCCTTTTGGTCCTTTTCTGAATATTAACCTGATTTGCTAAATGTCGTTAAGCAATACATTTAGCGTGTGTTTGAAACGGTTTTGCTGTCAAAACGAGGACCCTAAAAGGAGATTAAAATGCAAATTTTTGATTCACATACGCATTTGAACGATACCCCGTATGCGGGGCATGAAGCAGATTTTATCGCGCAAGCGGCTGAACTGGGCGTTGTTGAAATGGCAATTGTTGGTTCAGATCCAATTTTAAATGAGGGCGCGTTACGTTTAGCGGCGCAATATGAGCCGTTGTCAGCGATTATCGGCTGGCATCCTGAATCAGCCAAGGATTACCATAAGGCTGAAGAAACCTTACTGATTGACCAATTACAGCGGCCAGAAGTGGTGGCATTAGGTGAGATCGGTTTGGATTATCATTGGGATACTTCACCCCGTGAGGTGCAACAAACCGTTTTTGCACGGCAAATCGAGATTGCTAAATCCCTGCATTTGCCAATTTCAGTGCACACGCGGGATGCGTTAGAAGATACTTATAAGATTCTAAAGGAAACTGATGTCCGCGATTTTGGTGGGATTATCCACAGTTTTAACGGCGATGTTGAATGGATGAAACGCTTTATGGATCTTGGCATGCAGATTTCATTTAGTGGTGTGGTCAGTTTTAAGAACGCGCACGATGTCCATCAAGCAGCCCAAGCATGTCCCTTGGATGTGATGTTAGTTGAAACCGATGCCCCTTATCTAACGCCGACTCCTTATCGCGGGAAGCAGAATCAACCAGGCTACACACGGTATGTGGTAGAAGCGATTGCTAAACTTAAAGATGAGGCACCAGAAGAAATTGCGGCAGCAACATATGCGAATGCCCATCGGATTTTTAAGTTAGGAGCACTATGAAAAAAACAATTCAAGAAGTGATTGTTGTTGAAGGGCGCGACGATACGAAGCGGTTACGGGAAGTTTTTCCAGATGTTGCTACCATCGAAACACGCGGTTCAGCAATCAATGAAGAAATTATCGAAAAAATTGCGCTTGCCCAAGAAAAACGCGGTGTAATTGTCTTCACCGATCCCGATTTTCATGGCGAGAAGATTCGTAAAATTATCTCTCAAAATGTGCCGGGCGTCGAACACGCCTTTTTACCACGGACAGAAGCGCGGCCTGAAAAAGCGGGCGGTAGTTTAGGCATTGAACACGCAAAGCCGGCCGCGATTATCCAAGCACTTGAACATCTATTGACGCAAGATGAAGAAGCAGACGAACAAATCAGCCAATCTGATCTATTGACGGCTGGCTTGATTGCCGGTGCCGATTCGAAGCGGCGCCGTGAATTACTAGGCGAGATTTTACACATCGGTTATACCAACAGTAAACAACTTTACAAGCGCCTCAAGATGTTCCAAGTGACGCAAGCTGAATTTGGTACCGCACTATTACAAATTAAACAAGAATTAGGAGATTAAGATGGAAGATATTGCAAATCCCGAGCGTACCCGGAAAATTCTCAAACGCTACGGCTTTAAGTTTAAGAAAAGCCTTGGTCAAAATTTTTTAACCAACATCACTATTTTGAAACAAATCGTAGCGGCTGGTGATATTACTAAAGACGATGATGTGATTGAAATTGGTCCTGGAATTGGCTCATTAACTGAGCAAATCGCCCGAAAGGCACATCGTGTTTTAAGCTTTGAAATTGATGCCCGGTTGATGCCCGTTTTGAAAGATACCTTGAATCATTATCACAATGTGACAGTTTTAAACCAAGATATTCTTGAAGCGGATTTAAAGACGATCATTGCTGAACAGTTTGATGGGCAACATAATCTTAAGATTGTGGCTAATTTGCCATATTACATTACGACGCCAATCATGTTGCACTTGCTAGAAGCTGGCTTACCAATTAATCGGATGGTTTTAATGATGCAAAAAGAAGTGGCGGAACGAATTAACGCCGTACCAGGCTCAAAAGCATATGGATCCTTAAGTATTGCAGTTCAACTGCATTCACAAGTGAACTTGGCTTTTATCGTACCAAAGACGGCCTTCATGCCACAACCGAATGTGGATTCAGCCATTGTTGAGTTAGTGGGGCGTCAAGAGCCGCTAGTAACAGTTACTAATCAAACTTTATTTGACCAGTTAGTTCGCGGGGCTTTTGCTCAGCGTCGGAAAACCTTATGGAATAATTTACAAAATCAATTCGGTAAACAAGAAGAAGTTAAAGCTGCTTTAACGATTGCTTTAGAAGCGGTTGAGATTGCACCTAGTTCACGAGCTGAGCAGTTGAGTATCCAACAATTTGCTCAATTAAGTGATGCTTTAAATCAGCAATCAATTTTTATCAAAAAAGCGCAGTAAGTAATTGCCAATTAACTGCTACAATGGTATAATTGCAAATTACAAGTTTATATGGTATACTATATTGCGAAGAGGTGAAGCATAATGCCAACCACACTTGCCAATATTAAGAACGGTCTCGATGGGCATATCGGAGACAAGTTAATGGTTGTCGCTCAAGCTGGGCGCAAAAAAGTAACAAAGCGAAAGGGAATTCTGAAAGAAACCTTTCCAGCAGTATTTGTAGTCGATTTAGATCAGGATGAAAATGCTTTTGAACGTGTTTCATACAGTTATGCTGATTTGTTGACTAAATCGATTGAAATAGAGTTTGATGAAAAACCAATTGTTCTATAGTAAATAAAAGAATTATGTAGCGTCCAACCTTGGTGGTTGGACGCTTTTTTTAATATAAAAATGCTGAAGCAGGGTTATTCTGAAAACAGTTCATGCACTTTACTAGTCGTTGACATTCATCGAATAAAGCAATATCATATGTAATGTTTATGACGTATACAAAAAAGGGGAGAAAACGATGTTTGGCAATTGGAGAGAGAACAAAATGAAATTAGGTGGGTTGGTCATTATGATTTGCTTAATTCCCATTTTATTATTGCTAGTCACTTTTAATTTTATTAAGTATGAACAGACGACCAATATTAAAAATATGAAGGTTGCTGTGGTGAACCAAGACCGACCAGCTAACTTTAAAGGTAAGCAAGTTGCAGTTGGCCAACAAGTTTTAAAAACCTTACGCAACGATCATCAAGTCGATTGGCAATTTGTGAGTGCCAAAGAGGCCCGACAAAATTTAGCTAGCGGGCGATATGCGATGCAAGTTGTCTTGCCTAAAGATTTTTCCAAAAATGCAACGACCGCATTAGACAAGTCGCCAAAGGTTAGTTTGTTAAAGATTGAAGCTTCACAGAAAAACAACTACTTGGCTGGGATGATTACAACGCAAGTCGTTAACCAGATGAAAGGAAGTGTTGTTCAGAAGATTCAAGAGGCTTATAATCAAGCACTTCTGGGCGCAATCGGGACGTTAGGGAGTGGCGTACAAGAAGCTAGTACCGGTGTTCAGCAGTTAAATACAGCGGCTGGTCAATTATCAGATGGTAGTCAGCAAATTTATGATAATTTAAACGTGCTCCACAAAGGCACCCAACAACTAGTAGATGGTAGCGCGCCTTTGCAAAGTGGTGTGCAACAGTTAACAAACGGGTCTAGTCAACTATCCGATGGGTTACAAACACTGGCTGGCAAAACAGAGCCGCTGCAAAGTGGCGTGCAACAATTAACAACCGGTGGGAGTCAGCTGTCAACGGGGCTGCAACAGTTAGCCAGTAAAACAGAGCCACTGCAAAGCGGTGTGCAACAACTGACAACCGGTTTGAGTGATTATACAAATGGGGCAAGCCAAATTAACGGTGGATTGAATCAACTGGCTGTCAATAATCAAAGCTTGATTGCTGGCGGTCAACAGATCAATGGCGGCGTTAATCAATTAACCGCTGGCACCCAGCAATTGCGGGAAAAATTAACTGCAGCTGCAGATGAAATAGAAACAAGCCTGAATGATAACGGTGATCAATTAATACAATTAAAAAGCGGGCTGGACGATCTAAATAACGGAATTCAAGCACTTGATCAAAAAGTCAATCATTCAAATAATGATAATTCTGAAATGATTAAAGCGGATCTATTAAAAATTGCTGATAACACAAAAGAAGCGGGTGCTCTTTTACAAGATAGTGGTACGAATTTAAGTCAAATCAATGATAAGGTCTATAATGCTAATCAAGCAACCAGTGTTGCTAGCAGTTTACAAGATGCTGGGGCTCAATTACAAAAGTTAAATGATTTAGCGCGAAGTAATATGACATTTCTCGTGTTCTTAGTAAAAAATCCTGAGATTCGAAGTGCAATGGAAGAGATTGGGGCAGCAGCTAAAAATGATTTAATGAACGCTGGGAATCAATTACAGTCGTCGGGCACTAATATGAAGGCGTTGCAAGCAAACTTGGGAGTTATGGGCAGTTACATGAGTGATAACGGTGCACAATTACAAGCCGTTTCAGATGAATTAGCGAAGACTGCCGATAATATGGCGCAACTAAAAGCCGGTATCGCTAAGATGGCAAGTCAAGACCAAGCACCATTAGCATTAAATGGTGCGACCCAAGCAATTGATACGTTAACAGCTGGCTTAGCTAAAGTCGATATTGGCTTGAAACAAAAAGGAAATACCGCTGATACAATGGGCGGGATTCAAGCTGCTGATATGATACATGATGGACTGACTCAAATTCAAGTTGGTCTAAAAGGCAAAACGGGGCAATTAGGGTTTATGCCAGGGCTACTGGCATATCTTAATGGTGTTTCAACAGCGACTGCAGGCAGCAATCAACTCGTTACTAATAATCAACAATTAGTTGGTGGAATGATTACCCTGAATGGGCAAACGCCAGCCCTAGTAAGTGGTGTGCAACAACTTAATGTTGGTGGACAGCAATTAAACGGTGGACTACAAACCCTAAATGGGCAAACGCCAGTCTTAGTCGAGGGAGTACAACAACTCAATAATGGCGGTATGCAATTAAAGACTGGCTTACAAGCTTTGAACCAAAAAACCCCAACGTTAATTGCAGGGATTCAGCAACTTAACGATGGCTCAAGCTTACTTGCATCCGGGGTTAGTCAATTAAACAGTGGCTTGAGTCAAGCCGGCGCAGGGATTAGTTTATTGAATGTTAAGTTAATTGATGGCAGCAAGCAAGTGACACATCTTTCGACAGGCTCTGCAAATGTGGCCCATTTTGTCCAACCGGTTAAAGATCAATTATTATCGGAGACAAGTCAAGGGAACTTAGTCAATACTTTTGCACCGTTGGTCTTAACGTTAGTTTTCTTTGTCGGTGGGATGTTAACACAGTTAACACTTTATCGGTACGGCGCAGGGTTAGGCATGCGTAATCTTAAACAACGAATGTTAATTGTGGCTGGTATTATTGTGGCTCAGGCGTTGTTAGTTGACGTTTTTGCAAGCATTTTGGGGTTAACGATTGCGCAACCGATAGCCTTTTTCGGCTTGAGCATTTTGACCAGCGCGGCGTTTACGCTTGCATGTTTGGCATTGGATCAATTTTTTGGAACGTTGGGAATTTTAATTGCCTTTGGATTATTATTTTTACAATTAATTATCACTGGCGGTCTTTTCCCGAATGATATGCTATCTGGTTTCTATCGAGGAGTTGCCATCTTCTTACCAGGAACATATACAATTAGTGGTTTTGAACAAGTTATTAACGGTAATGGTTCACAGCTTGGGTTAGTTTTAATCATCTTAATTTTCTTTTGTGCGATATTCTTTGCCGGTTTATTCGGCAGTGAGTTAAAACAAAAGTTAACGCAAGCCCCAAATAGTCAAGCCTAAAAATTTATGGTACAGTTAAGAAAATGAATTAAAGGTGGGGGATTTTGTGGACGATAGTCAATTATTGGATGAATACATTGAAATTTACATGTCTGCGATTAAGTACGTCGAAGACTTGGTTTCGGAACCAACGCATGCTTATCAATTGTCCTTTGAACAGTATCTGATTATGAAAGAGGTTGCTGATGATAATTCAGTCAGCTTAATTGATATTGCGAAAAAGCGAGGGGTCACCCGGGGGGCAATTTCACGACAAATTCGTGTTCTACTCAAATTAGACTATATTACACAAGCAATTGACCCCAATGATCGCCGCCGTTTAATTTTGAATTTGACGCCCACGGGAGCCGAAACAGTTGCGGCATTAAATCCCAAGATACATGAGCGCTTTGCGTCATGGATAACGACGTTTGGCAAAGATAATGCCCAACAGATGTTGGCTTTAATGAATGAATTTAGACGGAAAATTATGGCCAAGGACAATCAATAGGCGATATAAAAAAGGACTGCTGATGACCCCAATCATTAAAGTAAAAACTTTAATGATTGGGGTATTTTTATGATATAAAATTAATAGCGGATATTTCATCAACGGCTGTGAAATCGCTGTCAATAATCAACTTTTCCTGATAATAACCGGCTATTTGCCCTTCAATATACTGAATTTCGAATTCCTAGAACAAACGAAAAAATATATATTGAAACTAGGCGGCACATCACCGGTAAAATACCGACAACGCACTGCCTAGAAAAGGCCACTAAATATTTACTTTAACTTTTGGGGGATACCGCACGGGTACTCGGTGGTTCTTTTGTAGTGGTTGTGTTAAATGATTGGTTTTTATCAAGATAAATGAGTATAATGAAACAATTAAATGCTCAGTAAAAGGTGAATGTGATGCAACGAATTGAAAAAGCACCAGCTAAAATTAACCTTAGTTTAGACGCACTCTACCTACATGAAGATGGAGAACCGGAATGGCAGATGGTAATGACGTCAATTGATTTGGCCGACTATGTTCAGATAACATTACGCAATGACCCCGCAATAAAAGTCCGTACGTCAAGTGGTTTTTTACCAGAAGATCAGCGAAATTTGGCTTACAAAGCAGCTCACTTATTACAGCACAAATACCAGATTAAAACGGGGGCCCTGATTGAGATTGAAAAGCATATTCCAGTTGCAGCTGGATTGGGTGGGGGAAGTTCAGATGCTGCTGCCGTTTTACGAATCTTGAACGAATTATGGCACCTCGGCTTAACCCGTGCAGAGTTGGCTCATCTGGGGCTGCAAATTGATTCGGATGTGCCATATTGCGTATATGGAGAAACAGCACTAGTCACGGGAAAAGGTGATCAAATTCGACCTCTAGGGGGACTACCCAATTTTTGGTTAGTCGTGGTTAAACCAGACATTAGTGTTTCAACGCCCCGAATTGTGCGTGCGTTGGACTGCCAGCAGATCAAACAACACCCACAAACCAATGCATTAATTGACGCAATTCGCACGGATGATTTGACAGCGATGATCCAAAATATGGCCAATGTTTTAACCCCAATTACGACTGCTCGTTTTCCAGTGATTGATCAATTATGTGATCGCTTATTACAGTTTGGGGCGGATGGGGCACAGATGAGTGGTAGTGGTCCGACTGTTTTCGGGATTTGTCGGCAATATTCACGGGCACAACGAATCTATAATAGTATGTCTGGATTTTGCTCTGAAGTGTATCTTGTGCAACCGCTGAAGCCTTAACGAAATGCCTTAATCGCAGATGATTGAGGCATTTTTAATTGTGGTCTATAGTTAAATTTAACGATAAAAACGAACAATTGGGTTTTTATTTTAAAAAGACTAGGATTTAAGCGAATATTTCTATATAATTAATAGGTAGGCAGTTTTTTCGGGAATGATAGCCAAGAATTATATTAGAGGGGTACTCAACATGAAAGTAAGAAGAAGCGATCGATTAATTGATATGACGCGCTATTTATTAGAAAGGCCACATACGTTAATTCCATTGACATTCTTTGCCAATCGTTATGAATCAGCAAAATCATCAATTAGTGAAGATTTATCAATTGTGAAACGGACCTTTTTTAATCGTGGAACGGGCATCTTAGAAACAGTACCTGGTGCGGCGGGTGGTGTACGCTATATGCCAATGATTAAACAAGACGAAGCTAAAGCGTTTATTGGTGAGATGGCCCAACGGCTTTCTGAAAATGATCGCTTACTACCAGGTGGTTATGTATATCTATCTGACTTATTAGGGCGTCCTGACGTATTACGTCAAGTTGGCCGCTTGATTGCAAATCAATACGTCGGCAAAAAAGTCACAGCTGTTATGACAGTTGCTACTAAGGGAATTCCAATTGCTCAAAGCGTAGCGATGTACTTGAATGTACCATTTGTCATTGTCCGGCGTGATTCCAAAATTACGGAAGGATCAACGGTTAGTGTGAACTATGTTTCAGGTTCATCAGCGCGTATCGAGAAGATGGAGCTTTCGAAACGAAGTTTACCGGAAAATTCCAAGGTCTTAATTGTGGATGACTTCATGAAAGGCGGCGGCACCGTTAATGGAATGAAGAGTTTGATTGAAGAGTTTGATTCAGAAATGGTCGGGATTTCGGTCTTTGCTGAATCCGACTTTGAAGGGAATCGAATGGTTGATGATTACACATCAATTTTGAAGGTTGATAAAGTAGATATTGAAAATAAAACGTTGAGTGTTAGTGATGGTAACTATCTAACTAAAAATGCAGAGCGCTTGGCTTAGCTTCTGCAAGCCCGTGGACAATTAACTTGTCCGCGGGCTTTTTTAATTAAAGAAGTCATGGACAGATACAAAGAGTTGTCCGTTGCATTAATGAAAGCGGTGTCATAGACTGGAAGTATGCTTAAGAGGAGGTTACTATGAAAAAAATTATGAATGATCCAAGTCAAATCGTTACGGAAATGGTGCAAGGTTTAGTGCGGAGCTACCCAGATCAGCTCAAACAAATTCCTGGGACAGAGGCAGTGATTAAAATTGCTGATTTGAAACAGCGACCCCAAGTCGGTATCGTTAGTGGTGGTGGTAGTGGACACGAGCCAACACACGCAGGATTTGTTGGTGATGGGATGCTGACAGCCGCAGTATGTGGACAAGTTTTTACATCGCCTACGCCTGATCAGATTTATGAAGCCATTCAAGCTGCTGATGCTGGGCGCGGGGTTTTCTTAATTATCAAGAATTATTCGGGCGATGTCATGAATTTTGAAATGGCTAAGGATATGGCTGCGATGGATAATATTGATGTACGTTCAATTGTTGTTGATGATGACATTGCTGTTGAGAATAGTACTTATACGCAAGGTCGGCGCGGGGTAGCAGGGACCATTTTCGTGCATAAAATTCTGGGTGCCTATGCACGGCAAGGGGCAGATATCGAAGCAATTGAAGCGTTAGCCCAACAAGTAACACCTAATATCAAAACAATTGGGGTGGCACTTTCTGGGGCCACTGTACCGGAAGTTGGCCAACCTGGTTTTGAATTGGCCCCTGATGAGATTGAATATGGTGTCGGGATTCACGGTGAACCAGGGTACCGCCGGGAAAAATTACAAGATTCGCGACACTTAGCTGTCGAATTAGTCAATAAACTAAAAAAAGCCCACCATATGACTGCGGGGGAACATTTTGCTGTTATAGTCAATGGTTTGGGGGCGACACCATTAATGGAACAATACGTTTTTATGAACGATGTCTTGGATTTATTAGCTGCTGAAAATGTGGAAGTTGATTTTACAAAAGTTGGTAATTATATGACGTCGCTTGATATGGCCGGGGTGTCATTAACGATTATGAAATTAATTGAACCTGGATGGTTAGCAAAATTAGAAGAACCGGTTACAACAATTGCTTGGTAAAGGAGAATGGGAATGTTAACAGTTGAAAACACATTGAAATGGCTCGAATTATTTAATGCTAAAATTCAGGCGGAAAAAGATTATTTAAGTGAATTGGATACGCCCATCGGGGATGGTGATCACGGTAACAATATGTCACGCGGTTTATTGGCAGTTCATGAGGCATTAACTACTCAATCAGCGACTGATGTCCCAAGTATTTTGAAAACAACAGCGATGATGCTCATCAGCAAGGTCGGTGGGGCTTCAGGACCATTGTATGGAACTGCTTTTTTGGAAATGGCTAAGTTAAGTAGTACAACCCTTGAGGTTGCACCATTATTGGCCGCTGGTCTTGCGGGCATTCAAAAACGCGGTCATGCCCAAGTTGGCGAGAAGACTTTGATTGATGTTTGGACACCAGTTATCCAAGCAGTTGAAGCTGATATGCTCGATGGAGCAACCATTGAGACAGCTGTTATGGCGACAAAAGATATGCAAGCGACTAAAGGACGAGCATCATACGTTGGTGAGCGTTCAATTGGGCATATTGACCCTGGGGCTGCTTCAAGTGGGTATCTCTTCACAACGATGTTAATGGCAGGCGTCGTATCATGAGTGATTATGGCGTAGTAATCGTATCCCATGTACCGGAAATTGCAACGGGAGTGGCGGCGTTAATCAATGAAGTGGCTACCGATGTATCAGTGACAACTGCTGGTGGTACTGATGAAGGGGGCGTTGGTACTAGTGCGCTGAAGATTCAAAGTGCTTTCGAATCCAATGCCGGTCAATGCCTATTAGCATTCTATGATTTAGGGAGTGCCAAGATGAATCTTGAATTGGCACAGGAATTAACAAATAAAAAGGTGTATCTATATGATGTGGCTTTGATTGAAGGGTCCTATACTGCTGCAGCATTATTACAAGTGGGAACTGATTTAGCAACTATTGAGGCTCAGTTGGCGCCGCTTAAAATTAAATAGCAGGCAAAGCTCCCTAATTCCTGATGGTTAGCGTTGTTCATACAGATGCCCAGTACGTAGCAATAAGCCATTAATGCTATCAGTTAACGTCATTTTTAAAGCGGTGATGATCTTGGAAACTGGTTGTGGGTGGCGACTGCGGAGCCAATCAGCGGTGTAAGCGACTAGTGCGTTGGAAAGAAAGTTGAGTAAAAAGGCTCGATAGTCGGTGGATAGCGTAATGTGATGGGCGTCAGCGAGATCTTGAATAATCCGATTGATGAGTTGGTGGACGTGGTGAATAAAATGAAGTTCGAAGGCGTTTTGTCCTTTAATCGATAGCGCATTTTGGTAAAAATCACGATTAGCATCGAAGTAGTTGAATAGTTGTACCAATACTTGTGTCCAGTGGATATAATTGAGATTGTCATCAATGTAAACACCGATTTCTTGCTCATAAATCCAATCCAATAATGCATATTTATCGGAGAAATAATCGTAGAAGGTTTGGCGGCGAATTCCAGCCTGATGCATGATAGCGGTGACACTGATTTTATTGAAAGGCTGTTCAATCATTAATTGTTTAAAAACAGTAACAATCTTTTGTTGAGTCGTTGGGATCATCGTACATCTCCTTGAAAATATTTTTAATAAAAAGTCGTCATTCTAGTTAGTGAATGGCGACTTTTGTATGATATGAAATCGCAATATAGAACCACAGGGATAAACAAATACACCCTTATGAATTAGTTTGTTGCCCCAGTTGTTTGGTAATTAATATTGCAATCGGCTGTACAGTTAAATGCGGATATGGTTTATTTTCCAACGGATCCGGATCCGTTAATTAGGCCTGATTGTGCTACCAACCATTAATTTAGGGTTACTTGTTAGTTGAGCCATCGTTAACGTCCCAGTATAAGGGATAAGGTGTTAAACTGCAATGTTGGTTAGCTTGCTCTAAACCGGTATTTAAGCTAAAATAGACCAGTAATTACGAATGACGAGGAGCTTATGATGGTTAATAAAAATGCAATTATTTTAGCAGCGGGTAAAGGGACCCGCATGAAGTCCAAATTATATAAAGTACTACATGAAGTTTGTGGCCGTCCAATGGTGGATCATGTTTTAACCCAAGTCGAAAGAACCCACCCCACCAATATTGTGACGATTGTTGGTCACGGTGCTGAAAAGGTAAAGGATTACCTTGGTGATCGGTCACAATACGCACTACAAGCCGAACAGTTAGGGACAGGACATGCCGTTTTACAGGCTGAAAATTTATTGAAAGCTGAAGATGGTATCACGATTGTGGTCAGTGGTGATACTCCGCTTTTGACTGCTGAAACGTTTGAAAAATTATTTGCATACCATCACGACAAGGGCGCTAAGGCCACAATTTTAACCGCAACGGCTGTAGATCCAGCGGGTTATGGTCGGATTATTCGTAATGAGATTGGTATTGTTGAAAAAATTGTTGAACAAAAAGATACCAATGATCAAGAAGCAGCCGTCAAAGAAATTAATACAGGTGTTTACTGCTTCGATAACCAGACGTTATTCCAAGCACTACATGAAGTGACCAATCAGAATGCTCAGGGTGAATACTACTTAACGGATGTAGTTGAAATCTTGAAGAAAAAAGGCGAAATTGTCGCTGCTTACAAAATGCCAAACTTTGAAGAATCAATGGGGGTTAATGATCGAGTTGCTCTTGCTACAGCAACAAAAGTGATGCGTAAACGGATTAATACGGAACATATGCGTAATGGTGTGACATTAATTGATCCAGAAAATACTTATATCGAAGTTGGCGTTAAGATTGGTAATGATACAATCGTTGAACCAAATGTAGTCTTAAAAGGCGATACAATTATTGGCTCAGATTGTTTCGTTGGTGCTGGTTCAACAATCGTTGACTCAACGATTGAAGATAATATTCAAATCACAAGTTCAACGATTGAATCAGCTATCATGCACACAGGGTCAAACATTGGGCCTAACAGTCATTTACGCCCAAACGCTGAAATTGGCGAAGACGTCCATGTGGGGAACTTCTGTGAAGTGAAGAATGCCAAAATTGGCGATCGCACGAAGATTGGCCATTTAAGTTATGTTGGCGATGCAACATTAGGCACTGATATTAATGTTGGCTGTGGTGTAGTCTTTGTGAACTATGATGGTGTGGCTAAACACCACGCAAATGTTGGCAGCCATGTCTTCATCGGCAGCAACTCAAACATTGTGGCACCGGTTGAAATTGCTGATCATACATTCATTGCAGCGGGTTCAACGATCACGGATGATGTCCCAGAAAAGGCAATGGCCATCGCCCGGGCCCGTCAAACCAATAAAGCTAATTACTGGGCTAAATTACCAGTGGCTAATGACACAGAATGGCAATAACAGATCATCATTATTAGTGGTGTATTTTAAAAAATCGCATTAATCCTAGCTTCCTGGATTAATGCGATTTTTAACTTCAAGGAACCATTCGAAAGCTAATGGCCGATTTCAAAAATGGAAAATCAATTTTCGAAAACAAACAGTGGTCGTCTAAAAATAATAGGAATCCAAGCATTCAAGGGGAAAGCGCATCAATTAGTGCAATTAACTTCGATATTTTCTCTCACGATTCTAATGAACAGCGCTTACTTTGCGACAATTATCAACTTTTTAGGTTTTAATCTTGATTTCCGTGATGAAAATGCCTAAACTTTAGATAGGTACTAACATAAATTTTTTTGGAGGCTAACATGTCTGAACAATATTTCGACCCTAAGTTGAAAATCTTTGCTTTGAACTCTAATAAGCCCTTAGCTGAGAAAATCGCAGCTGAAGTTGGGGTTCCTTTAGGGAAATCTTCTGTTAAACGTTTTAGTGATGGTGAAATCCAAATTAATATTGAAGAAAGTATTCGTGGCGACGAAATTTTTATCATTCAATCAACATCAGCACCCGTTAATGATAACTTGATGGAAATCATGATTATGATTGATGCATTGCGGCGTGCATCTGCAAAAACAATCAATGTGGTGCTTCCTTATTACGGTTACGCGCGCCAAGATCGTAAGGCTCGTTCACGGGAACCGATTACGGCTAAATTAGTGGCTAATATGTTAACGATGGCTGGAGCTAATCGGATTTTAGCATTAGATTTACATGCCGTACAAATTCAAGGCTTTTTCGATATTCCAGTCGATCATTTGATGGGCGCACCGTTGTTAGCTGATTATTTCTTAAGTAATGATTTAGCTGAAAATGCGGTTGTTGTTTCACCTGATCATGGGGGGGTTACTCGGGCCCGGAAATTGGCCGATTTCTTGAAGACACCGATTGCGATTATTGATAAGCGGCGGCCAAGACCGAATGTTTCTGAAGTCATGAATATCATTGGCAATGTTAATGGCAAACGCGCAATCATCATTGATGATATGATTGATACTGCCGGAACAATTACGTTAGCAGCGCAAGCATTGAAAGATGCTGGTGCAACAGAAGTCTTTGCTTGCTGTACGCATCCAGTATTATCTGGCCCAGCAATTCAACGCATCGAAGATTCAGTAATTAAGCAAATGATTGTTACAGATTCAATTAACCTACCAAAAGAAAAATTAATCGATAAGATGGTTCAAGTTTCTGTCGGCCCACTGATTGGGGATGCCATCAAACGGATTCATGAGAATAAACCAGTTAGTCCATTGTTTGAAAATCGTTTTAAACGCTAAGCGGATAAGTAAAAAACGCCTGAACATTTTGTTCAGGCGTTTTTTGGGGGTTAATTTTCTTTATTGGCTAATAAGTCGCGAATTTCTTTCAAGTAAATCGCTTCTTTTGTTTCAACCGCTTCAACTGCTTCTTCTGCGTCAGTCTTTTTACCCATCTCACGTAACTTATTGAAGCCCTTGACGATTAGGAAGACGACAAATGCGATGATTAAGAAGTTAATGACATCGTTTAAGAAGTTACCGATTCTAAAGACAGCTTTGGTACCAGGAATGGTGAGCGCAATGCCCGATAAATCGACTTGGCCGATGAATAATGAAATGATTGGATTAATTAAGTTCTTTGTTAAGGAGTCCACGATGCTTTTCAAGGCTGCGCCCAAAATAACCCCGACTGCCATGTCTAGCACGTTACCGCGCATAATAAATGCTTTAAATTCTTTGATCATGAAAAATGCCTCCATTAATATTATTAATTATTACAATCAAAAGTATACCGTATTTCAAGCGCCTGTAAAATAAAAATGCTGAGATTGTTAATTCCGTCGTCGATAAATTTGTTATTTTCATGAAAAATCGTTAAGATAGTTACAGGAAATAAATTACAATAAAAGGTATGAGGATAATTAAATGAATTGGATTATACAGTTATATCAACCATTCTTCGAACTTAGTAATTGGCAAACAGTCATTACATCGTCTGAAGACTGGCTTTTAATTTTAACCTTAGTCATTATGGAATGCCTACTATCAGTAGACAATGCCGTGGTTTTAGCGGCACAGACGCAAACCCTACCAACTAAGATTGAACAAGAAAAATCACTTGTTTATGGTTTATGGGGGGCGTATCTTTTTCGCTTCATTATCATCGGGGTTGGAACTTTCTTGATTCATTTATGGGAAATTAAAGTTGCTGGTTCATTGTATTTAATTTACTTAGTGATTGCTTATTTCAGAAAAAATGGTCAGCCTAAGTCAGCCAAAAAAACAGCTGCTGGAACTAAAATTAGTAGTCCACATCATTTTTGGCGCACAGTGGCTTCAATTGAGTTAATGGATATCGTCTTTTCGATTGATTCAGTGTTAGCTTCCTTAGCAATTTCAAATAATCCAGTGATTGTACTAATCGGTGGGATGATCGGGATTATCTGTATGCGGGGAATTGCCCAATTAATTGCCCAATTAATGAAGAAAATTCCGGAATTAAATCCAATGGCTTATATCTTGATTTTATTTATCGCGGTTAAGTTATTCTTGTCGATTCCGGCCATTGATTATGAAATTCCAAACCTGGTCTTTGCAGGGGTTGTCTTCGGAGTAATTATTTTAACTTTGATTATTCATTACGTTCGAACAGCACGGGCTAAATAAAACATCAAAAAACCGTTGTGTACTTACTCACAACGGTTTTTTTGTTATTGATGACTGAATAAAACATTTATAAATGCCAAGATGATACTTGTAATGGCGACTAAAATGAATTGATGGTGTTTCATTTTTAAGATGGCGATGAATTCGCGGATGATGGCGTTGGGCAGAAAGTAATGGGATGTTTTAGCGCCGATTCCATCTGCTTTTAAGCCAGCCTGTTTAGCGAAGAGACCAGCCCGGAAAGTATGGTAATTATTCGTTGCAAAAATAATTTTGGGGGCTGTTTTATTTGAATCGGCCATGATGAGTGCTTTGGAAAATTGCATGTTTTGAAGTGTATTTAGTGATTTTTCTTCTGTTAATGTCTGTGCAGCCGGGATGCCATGGATAATCGCGTATTGTTGCATGGCGACGGCCTCGGATAATTTTTCATCTGGCCCTTGTCCGCCAGAAAAAACAAGCTTTGGAGCTGGCCGATGCTTGCTAACTTGCTTACGATAAAAGTGTATTGCGCGGTCAATTCGACTGGCAAGTAGCGGCGAAACACGTTCACCGTCAATTAGGCCACTCCCCAAGACGATAATGTAATCTTGACGATAACGGGGCCGGTTAAATTGGTAAATAAACAATGACGATAAGTACAAATAGAAGAAGATGGGGAGATACAAGAGAAAAACCGAGATAATTGTACCCAGAAAACGATTGACATCAGTAGGAATATGCAATAAACGGGTAATTGTTGGAATGAAAAAGGAGTCGATAATCGCTAAACCAATGAATAAGGTCAACATATTGGCGAGAGTATGGCTTTCTTTTTGCCAAACAACATAGGCGTTCCATAAAAGGAGCGCAAAGCCGAACAGGTAGAGAAATATGAAAATTAAGGTGGTCACAATGGACAATGCGATGGTCATATAATTGAGAGTTGGATTATTGAGGCGAACAATCATTAGACCTGCTGCCATTAAGAGTGTGAAGAGGAAAAAATTAAAAACGATGCCGTTGAGTAATTGGCGTTTCTCATGAAGTTGTAATACGCTGAATAAGATTAGGCATACAAAGGGAGCTGTATAAATGGTATTAATTAATATTGACATTATGCTACCATCGCTAATTAAGCATTGGGGGTAAAGGCGTAAGTTTCGATGGCATGTGCGACGCCATCTTGGCCTTCACGGTTGCTTTTGGTAACGACCTTTGCAATCTTTTTCAATTCAGGGATGGCATTTTCCATTGCGACTGGGAAGCCAGCATATTCAAGCATTGATAAATCATTACCTTGATCTCCAATCGCCATCACTTCGGTTTGATCGATATTTAAGGCATCGGCTAAATCGCGTAAACCGTTACCCTTCCCAGCATTTTTGTTTAATACTTCGAGGAAATAGGCTTCACTTTGTACGAATTGATATCGCTTGAAAAATTCGGCTGGGATCTTCATCTTAGCCTCTGCTAAAATAGCTGGTTCATCAATTAGCATTACTTTTGAAAAGACTTTGTCAGGATCGATTTCATCAACATGACGGAAACGAATCGGCATGTTAACCAAGGCACTTTCACTAACTGTATAAGGGCTCAAATTGCGATTAGCGGTGTAGATGAATTGGTCGTCTTCGGCATGTAGATGCGAACCGATTTGACGCGCAAGGGTTTCAAGCTCAAGATATTGGTTATGGCTAAGCGTGTGGCGCACGAGGATTTCACCTGTTGCGGTGTTTTGGACAAGCGCACCGTTGAAAGTAATGACGTAATCGCTTGCTTCGGTAAGTCCCAGGGTCTTTAGGAATGGTGTTACGCCAGTCAATGGCCGCCCGGTACATAAGACGATTTTTACGCCATGTTTTTTAGCAGCTTTAACGACTTTAATTGTTCTGGGACTCAGGATATTATTTTCATTGAGTAGGGTGCCATCCATATCGACAGCGACAAGTTTAATTGACATTGTAAAAACTCCTTTTTAATGATTGGGCTTAATGGCGCCATTGCGCAGATAATCTTTGAATTGGTGGTAAGTAGGTGCGAAAACTTCAATATCATTTTCGTTAAGCATTTCTTTGGGAAAGTAGAAGCGTTCATCGCCGCTAAAACGACCTGAAATGGCGGCCACTAAGTCACTTAAAGATGATAATTCTTCGAGTTGACCATCAGACTGCATAATTTCAATCTGTGTCTTGGGGGACTTAGCGGATGGATCATAAGCATCATAAGGTAAATCAAAACTATTGTTGACAGCAGTATAGTATGCGCTGTTAAATCCGGCTTGTTCAGTTAAAGCACGTAATTTAGGGAGTACTTGTTGGGTCTGTTGATTAAACGTAACTGATTTGAATGGGCGCCGGCTTAAAAATCGGTCGGCTAAATCATTGAGAATTGAATCTGGATAGTCCAACCAATATAAAAAATAGGTATTCAAAACGCCATCGTCTAATTTTAAATAGTCCTGTAAGGTGAAATGCTGTTCGAAAAACGGAATCAATAATTGCGGTGCGAGACTCTGATGATGATCAGGCTGTTGATAAAGAAATTTCGCACGTTGCAAGAGTTTTTGCAAAACGACTTCCATGCCACGTGAAACAGGATGAAAATAGACTTGCTGATACATCTGGAAACGACTGACGATGTAATCTTCAACGGCATGCATCCCATTTGCTAAAAAGGCAATGCCTTTTTCGTAAGGTCGCATGACTCGTAAAACACGTGTCAAATCGAATTCACCATATTTAGTCCCGGTATTATAAGCATCCCGTAATAAGTAATCCATACGATCGGCATCAATCTGACTAGAAATCATCTGGACCACCTGTGGATTTGGGTATGAGTGGTCGATTACACTAGCGACTTTTGCTGGAAAATCTTTAGCGACTTGAGTTAACACGTGGTTGATACCAGTTGCAGGGCTAGTGATGATTTGGCGCGTAATTAATTCATGATCGGTGTTGAAAATATGTTCAAAAGTGTGTGAGTAAGCACCATGCCCGATATCATGCAATAAAGCCGCACATAATGCGACCAAGCGCTCGTCGTCATTCCAAAGCCCATCACCGGCAACTTGACTAGGATAGTTAAGTTGGAACTGATCACAGATCTGGCGGGTGATTTCATAAACGCCTAACGAATGGGTAAAGCGGGAATGTTCAGCCCCTTGAAAGACGGATGAAGTTGTTCCCAGTTGCTTGATCCGACGAAGTCGTTGGAATTCAGGGGTATCGATGAGGTCAAGAATCACTTGATACTCGACACGAATATAATTATGCACGGGGTCGCGGAAAACTTTTTCGCGCGGTAGTTTGTTAGCGATATGGGTCACAAAAAAATCTCCTTTATCGGCATATTAAATTTGATAACGCTTGAGTGCTGTTTGATTTTTTAGCAGTAATTGTTGGTAAGTAGCTGTTTTTAGTTGCACAGTTAGGTCGATTAATTGTGGCTGCTGGACTAGATGGCAAAAGGCAGCCTGCAAGTGTTGAATAGCGGTATTCACAGAGAGGGGATAGTCTAACAGATCGGCTAAATTGGCCATAGTATCCGGGATAACATCAGGAAAGGTCCACCGAGTTTGCGTATGTGCTTGCCCGGCTGTGTAAAAGGTGTGCATGAGTTGACCGCGTGCCAATTGATCACCATTAATACTAGCATATAAAAGCACAGCAATCCCATTTTTAGCACGTCGTTGCGCAATTCCGGCAAATTTTTGACCGTTAATACTGAGGTCATATTCACCGGGGCAATAAGAGTGGGTCACTTCGAAATGGTCAATGGTGACAGGGTAATCAGTAAAGGTGGTTGTGAATAATTGGTGCATGAGTGCATAAGCTTGTTTGATAGTTAATCGGTTAGCCATCGCAGGTAAATAAAAGCTGATATTTAAAACACCATCATCGGATACAATCCCAAGGCCACCAGCGTTACGGACAAAGTGGGCATAATGCGCAGTCGTTAATGCCTGTGTAGCTTGGGGATAGGCCGGGAGCTTGGTGTCCATCATCCCCAAAATGACGTTCTCAGTAAGTGTCCAAAAATGAATAATGGGTTGTTGGGTTTGATTGCTCAACGCTAGAAGACTATTAGTATGGGCAAAAGCAAGTGGACCAGCTTCTTTTGTAAAATGTTGGGTTAAAACGCCCCAGTTTTGATGGGGATATAATGTTGCTAAATCGACCACGACTGTCACCTCCAAAAATTAAAACGCTACCTAATTATACCGTAAATCCTGCATACTGTCTGCAATGGGTGAGTGTGACTAGCGGAATTAGCTGATTATTCTGGCACTCGAAATTTGAATGGCTTATAATGGCATTAGATAAAAAACAAGAGGGAGTTATTTATGGCAAGTCACAGTGGAGTTCCGGTAAAAGTACACCTTGAAACGCAGATTGAACAGGATGGACAATTTGAAAAACACGTCTTCGATGAAGATGGACAAGTCGTTAAAATGGGGGAATCACTCTATTTACGATATATAGAACATGGCGGTGAACAACCGACTGCGGTCCGGTTTAAACTTGCGGCAGACGGGCAAGTTCAATTGACACGCGGCACTGATGAAGATGAGACCCAACTACGTTTGTATTTTAAAAAGGGGGAAGACCTCGGCTCAATCTACCAAACTAAGTATGGAAATATGCCAGTGTTAACTACAACTACGCATCTGGTGTCGATGGTGAAAGCCCAACCCTTATCTGGAGAAATTACTGTTCATTATCAGCTGGTGATTAACCATCAAACTGTGGGGGATTACAAATTGCGTTTGATTTTTACGGCGTAAGCTAGTATGATTAAAGATAGACTGTTGAAAGGACGTGTACTGGTTGAAATTAGACGTTTTTAAAGGCCAAAATAAAGAAGAACTATCAATGATTGAAGTCGCACATGCAATTTTAGATGAAAAGGGCGATACCATTGCATTCGCAGATTTAACGAATGCGATTCAAAAATATTTAGGCAAAAGTGATGAAGAAGTGCGTGCCCGTTTATCACAATTTTATACGGATTTAAATGAAGATGGTAGTTTTATTTCTTTGGGCGAAAACGTTTGGGGCCTCCGTTCTTGGTACCCATATGAATCTGTCGATGAAGAAGTTAACCATCCAGAAGATGAAGAAGATCAACCAACCAAGAAGAAGCGTCGTAAGAAAGTCAATGCATTCTTAGCGGATGTCACTGACGATGATGATGTGATTGATTACAGTGATGATGATCCAGAAGACGATGATTTAGCAGCTGAAGACGATGTCGATTTAGCAGCTAGCGACGACGTTGCCACTGATGACTTAACGGAATACAAAGCCGATTTACAAAATATCGGTGATGACGATGACGATGAAGACGATGATGCCTTAGAAGATGGCATCGAAGGTCAGTTATCAGAATTCAGCGATGAAGATGAAGACGACGATGATCTTTAGAGTTAGATATTGATCAATCAAAAAAGGATTGCCACAATAGAAATTGCGGGAATCCTTTTTTAGTGGTGTTCGAGAAAGTGATATACAGCCCCGATTAAATTGGCATCTTGACTGAAATGACAGATCTGAATAACCGGTCGGGGAATCGCCTCAGCTGCATTAGCACGATATTGCCAATAATGATTAATACTACTATTGGGATTGGCTAGGGTAGCCTCGATAGCAGCCGTTAATTTGGGAAGTAAATCAGTCCGACGACTGATGCCACCGCCAATACCGATGATTTCAGGGGCGTATGCCACGTTTAGGAATAAAATGATCTCGGCAAGAGCGGTATACATTTGGGTGATTTCTTGAGTGGCAATCGGGTCACCTTGTTCAGCAAGTTCAAAAACTGTTTTACCATCGATTGTATTTGGCAATTTAAAATTTTTCAGGGAAACGGTCTTACCAATTTGAACAGGCGAAACTTTGGCATTATTTAACGTTTTAATCGTATCGGCGATAAATTTTTCGAAGTTATCGATTTTATTTGCCGCCGTTTTAAGCAGGATGCCGTTTTTAATAATTGCTAACCCAACACCGGAGCCAATAATCGTGAATAACGCGTCTTGGTGGCCTTGGCCGATACCAGCGGTCATTTCAGCAAGAGCAGCACTGTCGGCATCATTTTGGAATGATACTGGCAATGCTAGCCGGTTAGTAAACTCGGTTTGGAATGCACCATGATGTAAAAAGGGCACGTAACTCACGCCATGAATAATTCCTGTACGTTCATCTGGTTGACCGGGACAACTGACCGCAATCCCAGTTATCTGAAATTCAGCATTAAACTGATCACATAGTTGGGCTATAATTGTGAAGAAACGATTACGAGTTAACGGTGTTGGAAATTGCGCCTGGTTGGTTAATTGTTGGTTACTCCAGAGACCATATTTGACAGCGGAGCCGCCGATATCGAGTACCAGTAAGGTCTTTTGTGACATACGTTTCAATCCTTTCAGACTAGATTATGCCAATAGTGTAGCATAGGCGATTTAACTTTGGACGATAAATGATTAATCTTTTTGCTTGACGCTAAATAGCATTTCTTGTATTATATTCTTTGGGCGCTTTGCAGTTACTTTAATTGCGAAGCCAGAATCGGTTAACAAGCTCCCTGTTCATTTTGAATAGGGAGCTTGTTTTTGTTTTTTGTTGGTTCCCAAAAGCAGGCATGTTTAGCACTGGCTAAGAAGAAAAGGAGAATATTTATATGACCAAATATGTTTTTGTAACAGGTGGCGTTGTTTCCTCATTAGGCAAAGGGATTGTTGCGGCTTCACTTGGTCGTTTATTAAAGAATCGTGGTTTAAAAGTAACGATTCAAAAATTTGATCCATATATTAACGTGGATCCTGGTACAATGAGTCCTTATCAGCATGGCGAAGTTTTCGTAACAGACGATGGGACTGAAACTGATTTAGATCTTGGCCATTATGAACGGTTTATCGACAACAATTTAAATAAATATTCTAACGTCACAACTGGTAAAATTTATGCAGAAGTTTTACGCAAAGAACGTAAAGGTGAATACTTAGGGGCAACAGTTCAGGTGATTCCCCATATCACAAACATGATTAAAGAAAAAATTATGCGAGCAGCCACAACGACTGATTCAGATATCGTGATTACTGAAATCGGTGGGACTGTTGGTGATATTGAATCACTACCATTCTTAGAAGCACTTCGCCAGATGAAGGCGGATGTTGGCGCGGAAAATTGTATCTACATTCATACCACACTAGTTCCTTATTTGAAGGCTGCTGGCGAAATGAAAACAAAACCAACGCAACATAGTGTTAAAGAATTACGCGGAATCGGTATTCAGCCGAATGTCTTAGTTTGTCGGACTGAAAAACCAATTCCAGATGACATGCGTAATAAGATTGCGCAATTTTGTGATGTTGAACCAGAAGCGGTTGTTGAATCACGTGACGCAGAATCAATCTATGATATTCCATTGTTCTTGAAGAACCAAGGCCTAGATGATTTTGTCTTAAACCACTTCAAAATGACAGCACCAGAAGCTGACATGACAGAGTGGATTGATATGTTACACACTATCAAGCACCTTCAAGGAACCAAGCAGATTGCCTTGGTTGGTAAATATATCGAATTACAAGATGCTTACATTTCAGTGAATGAAGCACTACGACATGCAGGCTATGCTTATAATACGGACGTTAAGGTGACCGCACTTCAATCAGAAGACATTACCAAAGACAACGTTGCAGAAAAATTAGCTGGTTTCGATGGCATTCTCGTTCCTGGAGGGTTTGGTGATCGGGGCTTAGAAGGCATGATACTTTCAATCCAGTATGCCCGGGAAAACGATGTCCCATATCTTGGTATTTGTTTAGGAATGCAAATGGCTAGCATTGAGTTTGCACGGAACGTTGCTGGAATTTCAGATGCCACAACCGGTGAAGTTAATCCAGATGCTGAACACAAATTAATCGATATCATGTCTGATCAAAAAGATGTGGAAAATATGGGTGGCACTCAACGACTTGGTTTATATCCATGTAAGTTAAGACCCGGTACTAAGGCTGCAGCAGCTTACGATAATCAAAGTGTTATTCAGCAACGCCATCGGCACCGTTATGAATTTAATAATGAATACCGTGATTTGTTAGCGGATAAGGGCTTGGTCTTTGCCGGTACTTCTCCTGACAATCGGTTAGTTGAGATTATTGAAATACCTGAAAATAAGTTCTTCGTAGCTGCACAATATCACCCAGAATTTTTATCACGACCAAACAAACCCGAAGGCTTGTTCAAGGCCTTTATCGGTGCAACAATGTAACTAGTACAATAGCATAAAATAAAAAAAACCATCAATTTAATTGATGGTTTTTTTTATTGAGGCGATGAGCACTAGCAGACTTCATGCTATCTGTAAGGTGGGTATAAGACGAGATGATTAGAAAAGTGATGTCATCCGGAGTCGATTGATTATTAATTGGCTACGCAAATTTTTGGCGTATCTAAAAATTAAAAAATAAATGTTATCTCTAAATGCCTTGTAATTTAAGTGCTGATTAATTATTATTATACATGTATGACTAATTATCAACGGTATTGAGTAAATTACGGCCGTTTTTTAACTAAAATTTAAAATTAATAACAATTAAAACTTAAAAAATATCAAAAGCGCCTTCTGGTTTAATCCACCGGAGAAGTGGATTAAGTTGAAGACGGTTCTTTTGTTGCAAAGCGAACGGGGAAATCTAAAAATGAAAAAAATGTTAATTCAAGGTGGCAATCTCTTGTCTGGAGAGGTCACAATTGGCGGTGCAAAAAATAGCACGGTCGCGATTATTCCCGCGGCTATTTTGGCAGAATCGAAGGTTGTTTTGGACTGTGTTCCGCACATTAAAGACGTCAATAGCTTACTATCAATTCTAGAAGATATGTCTGTCTCATCGATATTTGAAGGTGATACTGTTGAAATTGATCCAACTCATATCATTTCAACACCACTACCAAGTGGAAAGATTCAAAGTTTACGGGCTTCTTACTACTTCATGGGAGCGCTATTGGGCCGGTTTGGCGAAGCAATTGTTGGCTTGCCAGGTGGTGACGATATTGGGCCACGACCAATTGATCAGCATATTAAAGGTTTTGAAGCACTTGGGGCAACTGTGACTAATAACCACGGGGCCATCCAAATTAAAGCCCCCCACGGCCTGCATGGTGCTAAAATTTATCTCGATATGGCATCAGTTGGGGCAACAATTAATTTATTGTTGGCTGCTGTCCGTGCTGAAGGACAAACCGTCATTGAAAATGCAGCCCGTGAACCTGAAATTGTGGATATTGCTACTTTTTTGAATAATATGGGGGCTAAAATTCGCGGTGCGGGGACTGATATTATCCGAATCGATGGGGTTGAACACCTGTACGGGCGCAATACGCATACTATTATTCCTGATCGAATTGAAGCGGGGACTTATTTAAGTATGGCAGCAGCAATTGGTGATGGTGTGAACGTCAAAAACATCATCAGTGAACATATGGACGCTTATCTTGCTAAGTTAGAAGAGATGGGTGTCAAGATGGATGTTAAAGAAGACAGTATTTTCGTTTATCCATCACCAGATTTAAAAATGGTGCAAGTTAAAACGATGCCATATCCGGGGTTTGCTACTGATTTGCAACAACCATTGACCCCACTGTTATTAAAAGCTAAAGGGGAAGGAATCGTGGTTGACACACTGTATCCTAAACGGACACGGCACGTGCCAGAATTAATCCGGATGGGTGCTGATATTGCGATTGAAAATGACGTCATTATTTTACACCATACTGATAAATTACAAGGGGCAGAAGTCTCGGCCGATGAAATTCGTGGCGGTGCTTGTTTGATGATTGCGGGTTTAATGGCTAATGGGGTGACGACCATTGATAATGCAAGCAATATTTTACGTGGTTATGACCGCGTAGTTGATAAATTGACTGGTCTGGGGGCCATTGTTAAAATGGTTGAAGAATAAGTCGGCCATCTATTGTTTTTTTGGGGTATTCATGCTAATATTTAATGGTTATGTAAACAAATATCTCTGACATAGCAAATATCTCAGGGCAAGACTTAAGTTGTGTGTCTGAATTGATGCAGATAACTTTAGTAAAAAGGAGCGGAAAAGACATGAAACAAGGTATTCATCCAGATTATCACAAGGTAGTATTTATGGATTCATCAACTGGCTTCAAATTCATCTCTGGTTCAACTGCTAACTCAGCTGAAACTGTTGAATGGGAAGACGGTAACACATATCCATTAATCCGTGTTGAAATTTCATCAGATTCACATCCTTTCTACACTGGTAAACAAAAGTTTACTCAAGCAGATGGACGTGTCGATCGTTTCAACAAAAAATATGGTTTTGCAGACAAGAATGCTGCCAAATAAGTATTTTAGAACTGGGGAAGCTTTCCTCGGTTTTTTTTTGTCATTTTTAGGAGGCTATTATGAAAATTGATCGGCTACAAGCTTTTAGTGACGGGGTTTTTGCCATTGTATTAACGCTTTTAGTGTTAGATTTTAAGGTACCAAATTACCAAATCGGCCATTTAAATCAGGCAGTGATTGCCCAGTGGCCAACATTAGCAGCCTATATCTTGTCTTTTTTCTATGTCGGGACTTTATGGTTGTTTCATCATGATTACTTTGCCAAAATCAAGCAGACTAACCGCCAATTGAATGTGATTAATCTCAGTATTTTATTTACTGTGACCCTGATTAATTATCCCACGAGTTTGTTATCAGAGTCGATTGCTAAACAAAATAATGCTGATATTCGGTTTGCTTTTACCTGTTATGCACTTGTTGCGTTAGTCATATCGGCATTGTTTTGGGCGTTATATCGTTATATGGCAGTCCACCATGAGTTAATGCGGCATCACGAGCAGTTCTATCAAACAATAAAAAATGATCCGGTTCGCAGTGTCACGATTTATGCAATTGCGCTGATTGGGATTCAGTTTAATAGTTGGTTAGGGGTGTTTTTAATATTGATGGGAAATATATTTCACTTTATTGCGTACTTACGGCTTAATCGCAGTGTGACACGTTATCATTTGAATGGAAAGGATGACTAAGATGGCAAAACGGAAATCAAATTGGCGCTGGGTAGACTGGCTGTACGTCTTTACTATCGTAAGCCAATTAATCTATATTGGCTATTACCTAGAACAAATACTTAAAAAGTCTGCAGAAAATACGATGTTATCAATGACCGTTTTACAGGTCGTTGTCGGCTTGGTAATTGCGACCTTACCAATTGTCGTCGAGCGCTTCATACCGTATCGTTTTCCAGAAATATTGTACGCAGTTTATTTAATTTTTGTGTACTGTTCAATTTTATTGGGAACGGGGTTGCATTTTTATAGTCGTTTATACTATTGGGATAAGTTTTTACATGTCTTAAGTGCTGGTTTATTGGCTGGCTTAGGTTACACTGTATTTAATGGCTTGATTTCTAAACAATTACGGCAGAGCATTTCAGCATTGCTGATGAGCTTATTTGCAGCTACGTTTGGCAGTACAATTGGGATTTTGTGGGAATTTTATGAATTTACCGGCGATCGCTTATTAGGGTTGAATATGCAACGGTATATGCTCGGTGGTCAATTATTACGAGGTCAAGCAGCATTGGTAGACACAATGGGGGATTTATTGGCAGATGTATTAGGCTCATGTTTAATTGCATTGATTGGCTATTTTTGTATCAAACATAATCGTAATTGGCTGAATAAATTAACGTTCACCAAAAAATGATGCGCAATTTTAGCGTTTAAATAGCTGATCTTATAAAAAGTTAGTTTGGAATATTAAAGAAGTGGTGTCGCTTAAATTTAAACGACACCACTTTTTTGTATTATTTTTGAAGTTGATGCTCATCGTGGAGGACTTTGGTATTCTGACGAACCCAAAAGAGATTAATCACGACTAAGACGGTAGTTGATAGGAAGACACCACTGTAGCCGAATAAACCAGAAACACTCGAACCAATTAAAGGTCCGGCAACGTTGCCCATTGCTTGGAAAGATTGATTATAACTAAAAATACGCCCAGCAGAACTATGGGGTGAATACTTCGCGAGAATCGTTTGAACTTGCGGCAATAATGCGGCATCGGCCACACCGACCAACAAGCGCAGCGCACCAAGTTGCCAAACGTTTTGGACGAACGCCTGTGGAACATAAACGAAGACGGCAAAGATTAAACCACCGAGTAGAATCTTTTCGGAACCAATGCGATCACCGAGTGCACCAAACCGAGGCGCGGCAATTAATGTCGCAATTCCCGGAATTGCAGCAACAATCCCACTGATTAAGGCGACATTATGGCCATGGTGGATTAATTGGCGAACATATAGACTTAATAATGGACTAATTGAATTATTTGAAGCTTGAATAATCATCGTGGTGACGAACATCCCGATGATGAGATGTGGATATTTTAATTCGTGAATTAATTGTCGACCAGGAACTTGATCCCCTTTTTGAACTGGGGTGAAGTCTTCATGAACGAAGACCAAGCAGAGGATAAAAACAATGAATAAGATTGTACCAGTAATAAAGAAAGTGGTGCGGTAACCAGTTGCTTGAGCGATAATTCCGCCTAATAAAGGACCTAATAAGGTACCTGAAACATTACCAGTCGTTAATGTACCTAAAGCTTGACCACTTTTTTCGCGAGGTGCTGAAGTGGCAATTAAAGCATTGGCGTTACTGATGTAGCCTGAAAAGAAACCTTGTAAAAGGCGTAAGCCAATCAGTTCGTAAATATTCTGTACTAAACCCATTGATCCAAGGACGATGGCCAGCCCTAAAGAAGCACGGAGTAACATCAACTTGCGACCACGCTGATCAGCGATCTTGCCCCACCACGGTGAAATTAAGGCGGTAATTAAGAAGGTGACAGAGTATGTGAGGCCACTCCATAAACTGAGTTGAGTGGTTGTAAAATGGCCGAGAGTGTCGATGTAAAGTGACATAAACGGCATGATTAAACTAAATGCGACGCCGGCCATGAAATTACCAAACCATAAAACGATAAGGTTTTGTTCCCATTGTGCACGACGTTTGAATAAGCGTTGACGAATAGCAGTCAACATACCATAATCATCTCGATTCTAAAAAGTTAAAGAGGCGACCACGTTTTTTGGTAGGCGTGATAGGCATCTTTTAGGGACGGTAATTGTTCAAAAATGGTGGTGAGTTGTGCACTTTTAATGCGTGGCAGCTGCCGTTTAAAATACAAGCGTTGGATATCGTAGGCTATCAGGGCACTCATTTGCTGTGCTGGTGTCCCTTGTTCAGCAAAATATAATAACCAATCGAAGAGCCATTGCTTATCAGCGTCTGCTTCATAGCGTGCCAACAAAGCATCTAATTGTGCACCTTGGGCCACTAACAAGTAATGATTGCGCTGCAAGGGCGTTAATTTATTTTCGATATTTAAATCAATTATTTTCGGACTTAATTGCGTGAGGAAACTAGTTAACGAATCAGCAACCACTAACCATTGATCAACTTCAGTATCTATGTAGCGAATCTGTGGTTCATCTGATGACTGGTGATAATCAAAGGCAAAGTATCGTTGGTGATGTTGACTAAATGGGATTAAATAATCGGGAAGTGCCGGCGCTTGGATGGTGACTTCACCATGTTGGGCAATGCCAGCCAAATAGTGACACTCAACGTCAGCTAACCCATCGTTAGTTGGTTCACTGGTTGGCAAACTAAACTGCGCAAGGAAACCACCATTCATTGTTCGACAGATTGCGCGATAAATAGCCGGAATTCGATCATCATCAGCGATAAATTGAGGTTCGGTTAAATCAGCATCAGCAATTGATGGGTGCGCAGTAAACATATAAATTCCTCCTTTCCAAGAAAATTAGGAACTCTTTTATTCTACCATTTATGTCAAACAAAGGATTTGTTAAGCTTGACAGCTGATTCTTTATTTGTTGGCAAGAGTCTGATAATATGAAGATAATCGTAAAGAAAAGAGGATAAGCGTATGTTGTGGTTAATTGTTATCATTATTTTGTTGGTGGTCGGTGCCGTTGTATTTTACATCAGCACCTACAATAACATGGTCAAGAGTCGGAACTGGACCGATGAAGCTTGGAGTCAGATTGATGTGCAGCTCAAACGGCGCAATGATTTAATTCCAAACTTAGTATCAACGGTTAAAGGATACGCTAAGCACGAACAAGATACGTTAGAAAAGGTTATCAAGATGCGGAATCAATTGGTTGCAACTCCAGCTGATAATCGACAAGCAACTATGGCAGTTTCGAATCAGTTAACAGATTCATTGAAAAGTATCTTTGCATTATCCGAAAGCTATCCTGATTTAAAAGCCGATGCTGAATTTACGAAATTAATGGAAGAATTGACGAATACAGAAAACAAAATTGCGTATGCCCGCCAATTATTCAACTCGAGCGCCACTCGTTATAATAATCAAATTCAAACGTTTCCAGGGAATATACTGGCTGGTGCCCACAATTTCCAAAAAACAGCTTACTTAGAAACACCAGTTGAAGAAAAATCAGCGCCTAAAGTATCATTTGAATAGGGTGTGATAAGGGATGTTATTTGAACAAATTCAACAGAATAAACGCAAAACAGTCTTCGTTATGGTTGGCTTTTTCGCTTTAGTATTAGTAATTGGCGCTGCATTGGGTTACCTATTTATGCGGAATCTCATTAGTGGCATCGTAGTTGCAGCTGTTTTAGCTATCATTTATATGGCAATCATGATTGGTAATTCAACCAACGTTGTGATGCAGATGAATCATGCTACAGAAATCCATAATGCCCAGCAATACCCAGATCTGTGGCACATCGTCGAAGATATGGCATTGGTGGCACGCGTGCCAATGCCACGCGTGTTCATTGTAGCTGATGACAGCCCAAATGCGTTTGCGACCGGTAATGATCCAGAACATGCAGCTGTTGCAGTTACAACCGGGATTATGGCTCGTTTGAACCGTGAAGAATTGGAAGGGGTAATTGCCCACGAGGTATCACATATTCGCAACTATGATATTCGCTTACAGACGATTGCCTTAGCATTATCTGCGGTGATTTCAATGCTCGTGAACATTGGTAGCAACATGTTATGGTGGGGCGCTGGTCGTAGTCGTGATGATGATCGTGAAGAAGGAGCCGGTAATATTATTGGCCTAATCGTCTCAATTTTGCTATTAGTATTGGGTCCTTTAGCGGCTAGTATTGCTCAGATGGCATTATCGCGAAATCGAGAATATTTGGCGGATGCCGCCGGAGTTGAGTTGACCCGTAATCCACAGGGTTTAATTAATGCATTACTGAAAATTACTGATAGTGAACCGATGCAAACTGCTGATCCATCGAGTGCTGCATTGTATATCGCCGATCCATTTAAAGGGCTCAGTCGCTCAGGAGCGCATCTATTTGATAGCCATCCGCCGATTGAAGCTCGGGTTGCTAAATTAAAGGCAATGTAGAATCAGAAGTTCAGACGATCCGTTTGAGCTTCTTTTTTTGGATAATGAAATAAAAGGGAGAGTTGGGATGCGCTTATCAAAAATTCAACAGTTATCCGTGTTACAGTCAGTGCTGATTGCACAACTGAAAACCAGAACATTTGAAAAAAGAATGACGCGTTATTTGGCGATAGTTCGCGGACAACTTTTATTGGCGTTAGATGAACAACGTCAAGTGGTGTTAACTGATCAACAAGTGGCGGCAGTTCAGAAAGCCATTATCATGACGTTAGCAGCTAAAACGGACGGGACTGAATTAATGGCACTCTGGCGCCAAACAATCCCACAACGGTACGGTATCATTGCTAATTCCGCAGTGATTGCCCATTTTGAAAAATTGGAACAAGCTAATTGGGACATGGCAAGCTTGCGAGCCTACGCTACGTATCTGAATGAGCAGATTAAAGCCCAACCAACAGCACTTAAGCCTATTTTACAACAAAATTGGCAGGCACTACATTTAGTGGGTTCATCACTTTATCAGCGACTATTCGCCGCATATGGGCAAAAAAGCGCCCATCGTATTATTAATGGTCAACAATTGGAATTGGTCTGTAATCATTTAGGAACACAGATGGATCATGATAATTTTCTACAATTAACTGCCCAGTACTATCAAATTGATCCTCAATTAGCTCCGGATGCGCCTTTTCTGATGACCTTTGCGCGGTGTGTGCAGTGGGCTTATAAGGGGCAAACATTGACTGATCCCCGTATTCATCAATTGAGAATGTATTTTGATCGTCAAAATCTACGTTACATCCGCCATTATTTTCGACAACCGTATGAAACAGATGAGCAGGGGTTAAAGCGTTTTGTTCAAGATAGACAAAAAAAGCAGCCGCATTATTGGTTGCGCCGTGAACCAGCGCGCTTGCACAATAAATTTCGAATTGGGTTACAACCAACAGTTCCCTGGAATCGAAAACGGTTAACGCCTGATTTTCATAGTGAGTTTATTTTGGACCCCAACGGCGCATTTATCAGCCAATGGCAAGTGTTAAACGAAAATCCTGATGGAACGATTGATAGTAATCCAGCCCATTATCATTTGGATACTGCAGCGTGTCGGCAACTACTCAACGGCGAGTCATTTAATTATGCCAACCGTAATGACCGTGAACATCTGCGTTTAGATCGCCAGCCACCGCTGCAAAATGATCACGCCTTGCGTGAAACGGCTTTTAAAGGTTGGCACAGCCCGAGCAAGCAACAGTATCAACCTGGTGATCGAAAGGTCGATGGTTATTCACAATGGTATCGTTAAAAACTAGTCATTTTTGGGGCTTTTTTGAATCTGTGGTACAATATTGCGTAGGATTTTAAGCCATAATTAAAAAAGCGTGCTGCAAAATGCACTAAATAATAGGAGTTAGTGAGATATGAAAATGCAATTGGGTGAAATTGCACGGGTAACTGGCGCTAATAATGATATTGAACAGTGGGCAACGATTGAAGTAACAAGCGTTGCTTTTGATGCACGTCAATTAAATGCGGGGGCTTTGTTTGTACCATTAGCAGGGGCCCGTAATGGTCATGACTTCGTTGAACAGGCGTTTACAAACGGGGCGGTGGCGACCTTTTGGGCCAGTGACCATGCGGATCAACCGACCGACTTTCCGGTTTTAGTGGTTTCTGATCCACTCGAGGCTTATCAGCAGTTAGCCATGCATTATCTCCAAAAAATTAATCCTAAAGTGGTTGCAATTACAGGTAGCAATGGCAAGACCACCACTAAGGATATGACTGCAGCTGTTTTAGGGAGTCAATATAACATTCATAAGACTCAAGCCAATTTTAATAATGAGATTGGTGTCCCACAAACGATTCTATCAATGGAAGCCAATACCGAAATTTTAGTAGTTGAGATGGGAATGGATCGGCCGGGGCAATTAACAGCCCTTAGTGAACTTACCATGCCAGATGTTGCTGTCATTACAATGATTGGCGAAGCCCATATTGAATTTTTTAAGACACGAGCCAAGATTGCTGATGCTAAGATGGAAATTACCGATGGTCTCAAAGAAGATGGGTTACTGATCTATGCAGGTGATGAACCATTACTAAATGAGCGGATTGGTCCGTTAACAACGGCCACCTTTGGCAGTTCGACGACTAATGACTTGTATCCATTACAAGTGCGCGCTGGTGAAACTAAAACAGAATTTAAGTTAAATGCTTGGCCAGAAATAACGTTTACGATTCCAATGATGGGGACTTATAATGTCAATAATGCGTTAGCTGCGATCTTAGTTGGTCAACAATTTCATATTAAACCGGAATTAATGAAAAAAGCTTTAGCCCACTTTGAAGTGACACGCAATCGGACCGAATGGTTAATGGGTCAAACTGGGGCCCGAATGTTGAGTGATGTTTATAATTCAAATCCAACCGCCGCTAAAGAAGTCTTGCATAATTTTAGCCATTTTGAAACTGACGGGCGCCGCATTGCTGTATTAGGTGACATGTTAGAGCTCGGGACGGCCAGCAAAAAATTACATGAAAGTTTGGCCCAGGAATTAGATCCAACAGTAATTCAAGAAGTCTTTTTATATGGTGATGAAATTAAACCGCTCTATTTTAGTTTACAAGGGCGCTACGAACCAGAGCATCTGCATTACTTCAATCGTTATGAACAAGCCGAATTAATTAATAGTTTACAAGCAATGATACAACCAGCTGATTTAATCGTTTTAAAGGCCAGTCATGGATTACACCTCGAGAATGTTGTTGCGGCTTTACAAGCAATTGAAGCTAATTGACTTTTAATGATCGTCTTTAAATCGAAGTACGAGTAAGCTGCCTAACAAGCAAAGCATGGTATTTGGTTGACAATCGGAGTAATTCCGTTTGCTAATTAAGGTGTAGCATGATAAGCTATTAGGGAGCTTTTTTAATGAAAAGAGCTTTTGAAAACAATTATATTACAAGACAGATTTTTGAAAATGGTGCAATTGACGAAGTGGACCTGTTTTGTAATGGGATGTTTTTTACAAAACAAGGAGGAACACTATTTGAAATTTGCAGAATTAGGTCTATCAGAACCAATCATGAAAGCCATCGAACGCGCTGGCTTTGAAGAAGCAACACCCATCCAAGGCGAGACAATTCCTTTAGCATTAGCTGGTAAGGATGTTATCGGTCAAGCACAAACTGGTACCGGTAAGACTGCCGCTTTTGGACTACCAATCTTACAAAACTTAGACTTAGATAATCCTAATATTCAAGCGTTAATTATCTCACCAACGCGTGAATTAGCCATCCAAACACAAGAAGAACTTTATCGCTTAGGTCGCGACCGTAAGGCGAAAGTCCAAGTGGTATACGGTGGTGCTGATATTCGGCGGCAAATCCGATCATTAAAAGAACACCCACAAATCTTAGTTGGGACACCAGGGCGTTTATTGGATCATATTAATCGGCGCACTGTTAAATTAGATCACGTTAAGACGTTGGTTTTAGATGAAGCTGATGAAATGTTAGACATGGGCTTTGTGGATGATATCGAAAGTATCATCAAACAAGTACCAGATCAACGACAAACACTCTTATTCTCAGCTACCTTGCCGGCACCAATTATGAAAATCGGTAAGAGTTTCATGACCAACCCGGAAATGATCAAAGTTAAGTCAAAAGAATTAACGGCTGACTTAATCGATCAGTACTATGTTCGGGCTAAAGATTTTGAAAAATTCGATATTATGACGCGTTTATTCGATGTTCAATCACCAGAATTAACCTTAATTTTTGGTCGGACTAAACGACGGGTTGACGAATTAACTCGGGGGTTAAAGGCGCGTGGATACAATGCTGAAGGAATCCATGGTGATTTATCACAGCAAAAACGGATGAGCGTCTTGAAGTCATTTAAATCTGGTCGTTTAGACATTTTAGTGGCAACCGATGTTGCTGCACGTGGCCTTGATATTTCAGGGGTAACTCATGTTTATAACTATGATATTCCACAAGATCCTGATAGCTATGTCCATCGGATTGGCCGGACTGGCCGTGCTGGTAAATCAGGGGTTTCAGTGACCTTTGTAACACCAAATGAGATGGAATATTTACACATTATCGAAAACTTAACGAAGAAACGGATGTTACCTTTACAACCACCGACAGAAAAAGAGGCCTTTAAGGGGCAATTAGCAGCAGCAGTGGCTGATATCAATTCAATGATTGAAAAAGGTCAATTGGCTAAATTCAGTGAAGAAGCTGAAGAATTATTGAAACAATTCTCAGATATTGAATTAGCTTCCGTCTTATTGAAGACAATTAGCAAGGAATCTGTGCCGGTTAAAATTACACCTGAACGGCCATTACCCTCACATAAAAAAGGTGGAAATCGCAGTGGTAACCGTAATGGCGGCGGCAATCGTCGTGGCGGTAACGGTGGCGGTTATCGCGGTGGGAATCGTCGCGGTAATGGTGACGGTAAACGTCGTGGTGGCGATAACAAAGACGGTCGTCGCAACAGTGGTAATGGCGACAGTAGTAAGCGTCGCAGTAATGATAATCGTGACAACCGGAAGAAGACTGATGGTCGTTCAAAACGCAACTTCACGATTCGTACAAACGATAAATAATTAATGAAACCAAAAACAGCGGGTCTCCTAATAAGGAAACCCGCTGTTTTCATATTTGAAAGTGGGCAGAGATGTCAGTTTAGTCTCTGTCTTTTTTGTGGTAAACTTAATGAAATTAGATTACTAGAGGCGAATAAGATGATTGTTGGATTAGGAATTGATATAGCTGAAATTGATCGATTTGAAAAAGCGCAAAATAACAATCAGCATTTTGCTGAAAAGGTATTAACATTGCATGAATATGAATATTTCCGGCACTATAGCGGTCACCGTGCGTTAGAATTCTTAGCGGGCCGCTTTGCAGTGAAGGAAGCCTTCAGTAAAGCATATGGCACGGGAATCGGTCCGGTTCAACTGCATGCAGTTGAGACCCTAAACGACGCGCAAGGTAAACCCTATATTAATCAAGATCTGTTTACCGGAACCGTGCATGTCTCGCTTTCGCATACAGCAACGTTAGTGATGGCAGAAGTTATTTTGGAAAGAGGTTAGTTAAACGATGACAGTCGGATATTTACGACCAACGCGTATTTTAGTTGATCAAAACGCAATTTACGAAAATATTCAAAATGAATTAAAAGAGCTTGAAGGAACAGAAACGGTTATTTTCCCGGTACTTAAAGCGAATGCCTATGGACACGGGCTCCTACCAGTGGCTCAAGCCGCTCAAGCTGCTGGCGCGGCCGGTTTTTGTGTTGCAATTTTAGATGAAGCTTTGGCGTTGAGACGGGCCAATTTTACCGTACCAATTCTTGTCTTGGGGATCACTCAACCGAGTGAAATTGAGTTAGTGATCGCCAATCAAATCTCAGTGACGGTCGGATCCCTCGAATGGCTTCAAGCGGCCTACCAAATCGTCCAACGAATGGCCTATCCACAACCAATCCATATCCATTTAAGTGTGGATAGTGGTATGGGCCGGATTGGTTTTAGAGATGCGACTGAATTACTTGCGGCTTACACATTCATCAAAACGCATGCTAAGTATTTTGATTTAGAAGGGATTTTTACGCATTTTGCCACGGCCGATGATCCTGATGACACGTATTTTCAGGAGCAAAGGGCACGATTTAATGCGATGTTGGCCGTCTTACCTGAGCGACCACGATTTGTCCATGTTTCAAATTCGGCGACCAGTTTATGGCATGCGGCATGCAATGGTAATTTAATCCGGATGGGCATCAGTATGTATGGGTTAAACCCCTCTGGAAATACGATTTCGAAATTACCATACCCGCTCAAGCCAGCACTAAGTCTTGAATCGGAATTAGTATTTGTTAAAAAGGTACAAGCTGGCAGCAAAATTGGCTACGGTGCGAGCTATGAAGCAGTAACCGATGAATGGATTGGTACAATTCCGATTGGCTATGCTGATGGTTGGTCACGACGCATGCAAGGGTCAACCGTCTTAGTCAATGGTCAGCGGTGTGAGATTGTTGGACGAATCTGTATGGACCAGCTAATGATTCGGTTACCCCAACAATATCCAGTCGGAACGAAAGTAGTTTTAGTTGGGCGTAGTGGTGATGAGGAAATTACGTTACAAGAAGTTGCAGAATATGCCGACACGATTCATTATGAAATTATTTGTGGTTTATCAGACCGATTACCCCGGATATATACCGGGTTAGATCAGCATTAAGAATTTAATTATTATCATTTATATGGTAGGATAGATAAAGGCTATAGTGTTAATTTGGAGGGTGATGCAGATGCAAGCTAACCAGAAACAAAGACCTGTTAAACTAGATGTTGAGTTAGTCCAAGAAATCGAGCAATACTGTGAGGTTTATGCACTGGATGAGAATGATTTAATTCGTGATGCGTTGCATGAATTTATGACAACGAGACAGGCGAAAGTAGATAACATCATTAACGGGTATGCTGAAATGGCTAGTATTAATAGTCAAATCGCTGCCGAATTTAACGCTTGCGAAAGTGAGGCATATGCGCATATTCGCGTGGCGGATTTATCCTAATTGGAGGGAGAACAAGTGGGCGTATCAATACAACGTGGCGATATTTATTATGCAGATTTATCACCGGTGGTTGGTTCAGAGCAAGGTGGGATGCGACCTGTTTTAATCATTCAAAATGACGTGGGGAATCACCACAGTCCAACTGTCATTGTGGCGGCAATCACAGCGAAGATTCAAAAGCCGAAATTACCAACCCATGTGGGGATTACGGCTAGAGATAATGGGGTTGAGCGCGATTCTGTAATTTTATTAGAGCAGGTACGTACGATTGATAAGCAGCGTCTTAAAGACCATGTCACACAATTGACAGCGGATAAGATGAGCCAAGTTGACCGAGCACTTACGATAAGTGTTGGTCTTAAGCCGGTTTTAAATCCTTAATACATAGATGATTAAAACGGGACGGTCTTTTAGGGTCGGTCACCGTTTTTTTGTGGCTTTTATTATAAAACATTAAATATGCTATGATGGTGAAACTGCGTACAAGTAGTAACGTATAATGATTACAAAAAAATAGGAGGTTTCAAAATGACCAATCAAAGACGTTTAAAAATGGTGATTTTAAACGGATTAGTGGCAGCACTATATGTTGTTTTATCATTGTTCCCAGGGATGCTGGGGTTTGCTTCGGGGGCGATTCAATTTCGAATTTCTGAAGGGTTAAATCATCTAGTCGTGTTTAACAAGAAATATTTATGGGGTGTTTTCGGTGGGGTGCTCGTCTTTAATTTCTTTTTTAGCTCAGAAAATAAATTACTCGACACGCTCTTTGGCGGCGGGCAAACCTTGTTAGCACTACTAATTTTGACCTTGGTAATGCCGTATTTAAAACAAACTTGGCAAAAAATGCTCATGAATATCCTCTTGTTTACTGGTTCGATGAGCATGATTGCTTGGATGATTGTTCTAACAGGATCGACCGGTGGGACGCAAATGCCATTCTGGCCGACATATATTTCATTGGCACTTTCAGAAGGGCTAATTATGACGATTACGGCACCAATTATGTATATGGTGGATAAAGTCGTTCATTTTGATGCTCAAATGAAATCGTAATAACTCAAAAATAATTCTATTGAGGAATCTGAAGATACTTAAAAATTGAAGCTAATAGATAAAGCCATTGCTAGGCGACCTATCATCGATAAAACATCGATAATAGGTCGCCTAGTTTTATTTTTCACGCAGTATTTGTCGGTTTTTTTAGGGTTTGTAAACACAGTGATTGAGACAGCATCATAATAACGCATTTTTCGCTTTCTTCTATATATAAAAGTAATATTAACGCTAATTACGAGATTGCCAAACCGGATTTATTACTTAGGATGAAGTTACACGCTGACTGCATTATGTCAATTCAAGACGCAAAAATAGTCGGCATGCTTCGATTGGATATCGAGAACATGTCGAGTGGAAGATTACTGATTGTAATTTGGTTTCTATAGATTTATTCCATTGACCCCTTGTTCGGTGTATAAGCTGGGAATCATGTAAACCGATTCATAACTCATGAGTTATGAACTACTAACTTGATTACAATATTATCTTATTTCTGAAAATTGTACAAGCATATTCTTTCTAAGATATTTTAACAGAAATAATCTTTAAATGGCTGATTTAACAGCATTTTCAAAGTTTTTACACGCGGATTTTTATTTTTATAAAAATAACGCGTTGTATATTTTTGTAAAAAATATCAGTTTTTTTATATTAGTTCATAACTCATGAGTTGTAGCCGGAGGAAAAGGTATGCGGAGATTGAAAAATACAAAAATTATCATAGTTGCGCTGTCGTTGATGTTAGGGCTGAGCCCTGCAATGCAAAGTATGCAAGCAAGTCAAGCTGCTACTGTACCGGTCACAACTCAAACTAATAATAAAGTGAAGTTGAGTGTTGATACCACAAAAATCACAGCAGGTAGTAATTTTTTATTACATGTTAATGTCGATCAATCAAACGAAATGCATGAACTAACTATTGACTTATCAAATGCGCCGACGATTCAGTTAGGTAAGGCGATTGTTGCAGATCATCCGGAGATACATGTGGTTGCAACTAAGAATCCGGCTGGCAAACCAACATTGAAAATAAGTAGTCAGCAGCCCCTCACCAAACAGTTTGATGTTGTTTTAAAATCGATTGATGAAGGTACTAACCAACTTAAAGTAATTGATGAAAATAATAACGCGCTCTCAAATGAAGTTAAATTACGTGCAGCATATGATAAAACCTTCAAAGTAAGTGCGATAGATCCCAACAAGGATATTGATGATGGTGAAAGCAATTGGGTGAAAGTTGTTGATCCTGGTATCTCGTCAATAACGTTAAGTAGCACTGTTAAGTTGCAGTTCACTTTTGGAGATACACACGGCAAGGTGGCTAAGCGTCCTGGTGGTGCGACACCAAATGTTTTTTTACTAAAGCATGGTATTGATGTTGCAAATGGGTTTAATTTGGACAGTCTTAAAGGTGTGCCGTCTACTTCGCCTAATTTTGAGCTTACGTTTAAGAATCCGACAGCTGGTGGTGAATTTGTTCCGAATAATGCTTTTTCGATAACCAATTATACGGAAGATCCGATTGGCGACAATCTGCAGCTGTATACCACGGTTGATAAAAATGGACGGAAAGTAATTAAAGCACAAGGTACTTTCCATGATAAAACTTCTTTAGAAGTCGAGGTCCTTTATCGTTTTCAGGCCAAGGCGCCAGTTATCCAGCAAGAAGCATATGTAAAAAATACTGATTCGGCTGGGTATATATATTATATGGCATTCTTCGGGATCAATACAATGTTAGGTGACCAGGATTATGTTCCAATGTATGCTATGGGAAATAATACTGGATTGTACGTGATGAATACTAAGGAAAACCAAAAGCTTAAGATGTATTTTAATATGAAAGTTCCAGATGGACCGGATGCATATGCTGCCCAAAGTGGAAGTAGCGCTGTATTAGATCGTTTTAGACCGAACGGTATGGGGGTCGGGGATGAAAGTGAAAATTATCCTGAAGGAACTAGGATTGTTGAAAGCGCCAATAACTCGGCGTATTCAGCGCATTGGAAATGGCACGAGCTCAAATATCATCAAGTGGACCATTACCGGTCGGATATCGGGGTGTCAACTTCCCCCTTGACGGTCCCGAATGCGCTTAAAGAATATAGCAACACAACTTCTACTGATGGTAAAAATCGCGTGGGCGATAAGTTAACCTTCAAGTTGAGCGCTCACAACATTGGGTATGAGAGTGAGTGGATAAATATTAAGATTGATGATCAAATTCCGATTGGTTTAGATATTGATACAGCTTCCTTCAAGTTGACCGATGCCGCGGGACAGACAACAGCTGTCCCCGCAAGTAACTATGATGCAACGACCAGAACATTAAAAGTGGCATCACCGAATTTAACCGATAACCAGTGGAGTAGTGTCACATTTGATGCAACAATTAACAGTCAAGCCGCTGGCAAAACATTACGGAATACTGTGAACGTAACGGGTGATGATGGGAAAGATAGTACTAATCAGTATACAGACGCCGACGCGTATGTCGATATCCCGGTTGAAATATCGCCTTATATGGCCGAGTTAACCAAGCAAGTTAAGAATGAGACCGCTAAAGATACGGACTATCAAACCGCGACGGTGGGCCATGTTGGTGACAAGGTCGCCTATCGCCTGACTTATAACGTTGACGCTCAGTCGACTGCTGCCATGGTCAGTGGGACCTTAAGTGACGAATTACCAAAGAGTGGTTTAGATATTGATAATCAATCAATTAAAGTCACCTATCCTGACGGAACAACGGACACGCCTAATGATCTAAGCAGTATCGCTTTGAAACCAACAACCGTTGGTCAAGCACAAAAAACAGTGGTTGACTTCGAAGCGACAATTAACCAATCTGCCGAAGCAGGGACAACCATTCGAAATATTGGCCGAGCTGAGGCGACGACTGGTAGTGACGGAACGTTTAACAGCTCAAGTGAAGCAGATATTAATATTCCAGAAACACCCTATCAATCGACTTTGACGAAACAGGTTAAAAATGAAACAACTAACAAACCAACTACTTTTGCAGATGCAGTTGATGGTCATATTGGAGACATTATTGATTATCGGATGACATATACTGTCGATAGAGACAGCCCTCAGGGGTTGAAAGCTGGTGAAATCCAAGATACTTTACCTAAGGAAGTTGATTTGGTTAAAGGCTCAGTAAAAGTATCGGGCGATAATCAGGATGATCGGACGTTTGATGATTTAAGCAAAGTAACCATTAACCCCTTAAAAATTGGCGAACAAGCACAGATTGATTTTCAGGTAAAAATTAATGACCAGGCTAAATCTTTAGTCGACACAAAAACGCCAATTAAGAATGTAGGCCATTTAGTCGATGGGCAAACGGATGCCGACACAAAGACAACTAGCGATAGTAATGAAGCCGATATTAATATTAAAAAGGTCGAAAATGGCTTAATTACGTTTAAATATATCGATCGCAAAACGAATGAAGCAATCGGTGATAAAGAGGTAACAGTTAATGGGCCGATCGGCAAAAAAGTTTCAGAATTAACCACAAGTAATATCAGTGGTAAGCTTGATCCAAATAAAATTCGACCTGAATTCATTGATGGCTGGGTCGCAGTTGATTATGGCGATGACACGAGCCCCAACAACTTTTATCAGATTAAAGATATTGATCCAGTGATTGATAGCAAGCCACAAGTTATTACGATTCGTTATGAACGTTCTGGTCTGACGCTTTCAGCGCCCCAAGACTTTGATTTTGGCGAGTATTTAGCACATGAGAGTGATGCAACTTATTATTTAAAAGCACTCAAAGGTGATGAGAAGCATGAGAAAATTCCCTATAGCATTGGAATTTCTGATTACTATGGGGTCAAGGACTGGTCGCTGGGGGTTGAACAAGCTCAACAATTTAAGGGTAACGTAGTTGTTGATCGGGATGTACTCCAGGAAGTTAAGCTGGATAACGCTGAGTTACGCTTTGCGAATGCAAGTTTGAGTCAATTAACATCTGACAATGAAAACACAGCGACCGATCAAATCGACGCTTTAAAACAGTTCACCCTAGTTCCTGGTGTTAAGAATAAAACAACATTAGTTACTTATCACAAGCAAGGACAGTACGCTGCCGGAACCGGTGATAATTCCAAGAATCAACAATATGATAATCCAGGTTATGCAACATATAGCTATCAATTTGGAGATCAGAAGTCTGCTGATTATAGTATCGGGTTGCACGTTCCTGAAACCACTAAACGGCATAAAATTCGGTATACAACTACCTTGGAATGGAGTTTAACCGTTGCACCATAATCCATGAAGTAAAGAGGTAAGGGTTTTGAAAAATAAGATAAAAGGGTTGTTACTTGGGACTTTTTTTGCAGCCGCGTGTTTCGCGATGGCTTCAAACCCAACTTTAGCGGCAGTAAAAACGCAAAATGCAGACTTTGAGATTCAACGTTTACCGTCTGAAACACAAGTCAATAATGATGTTAAATATTTTGACTTAAAAATCGCACCTGGTGAACGTGAAGAAATAAAAATGCGGGTTCAAAATTTTACAGATCATAAAATCACCGTCAAAACTGATTTACGCAATAGTTTTACGCAAGTTGGGGGGGGTGTTGATTTTACATCTGATACTAAACAGTTAGATAGTAGTTTAGCAGTCCCTCTGACTAAAGTTGCGCATGTCAATGCCAAAGATCGCGTTTTACATCTTGGTCCAAACGAGACTCGGGATATCACAGCGACCGTCAAGATGCCAACGGGCGTAACTCGCGGCTTAATTTATGGCGATTGGCATTTCATCGAGTATTTAAGTAGTAAAGGCAGTGGTTCGGCCGTTTCAAGTAACTACGCCTACTCAGTGGGGGTTGTTCTCAGAGGCAAAAATTATAAAGTATATCCTGAACTTAAATACAATAAGACCAAAGCGATACTCTATAAGAAACATGCCGGCATGGGAATTGATTTACGTAATACACAACCGATGATATTGAATAACGTTACGATGCAAGCGGTCGTTGCCAAAGAAGGTCTATTTGCTTCGAAGCACATCTTCAATGTAACAGACAGTCAAATTGCGCCGAACTCTAAGGTAACGTTACCGATTACTTGGTCTTACGACCAACTAAAACCGGGCCGATATACAGTCAATGTTAAGGTAACTGGGGAAAATAATTGGAATCGATTGCCAATGTCATGGCGGTTTAAAAAGCATTTTACTGTTAAGCGAACGGCTGCTAAAAAAATTAACCAAAATGCGTTACAACAACCTAAGAATAAATGGCTGTATGTCAGTGTTGCAACTGGTGGCTTGTTATTGGTCGCAACGGCTGAATTGTTAAAACTATTGTTATCAAGTGGTGTTTAATTAATGATAAAGAAAGCTGAGTTAACGAACGCTTACAAAAAAAATATTTGGCGGGTACTTCTGCTTATTATTTTAAATGGTTTGTTGTTGTTGAGTATTGCTAGTGGTTCAGTGAGTGCGAAGTCCCACCGGATCAAATCTAAAGTGGATAATACGGTCCCGATGACGGTGCAAGTATTGCCCAAATTGCCTCCAGATAATTTGGGCGGACGTCATTTAGGCTACTTCGTGTTACCAATGGTTGATCATAAGGAACGCAAAGAGACCGTCCGACTTTACAATCCGACTAATCAAACGATTAAGATTCGTTTTAAGGCCGCGGATGCGACAACTAACAATAATGGATCGGTCGATTATACGGGTGCTCACGCAGTTGATCATAGTTTATTGAAAAAACCAGCCTCGTCGATGATTAAAGTGCCACAAAGTTTAAAGCTTAAGCCTCAAGCAGGCCGGTCTGTGACATTTACAGTTAAAAACGTAGCGGATAATTTTAAAGGACAAAAAGCCGCTGCGTTGAACATTATCGCTGATGGCGTGAATGCAAATCGAAGTAGTATTAGAAATCGATATGTTTATGCGATTGGGGTTGTTTTACAAGGCGAGAAGTTGCCCAAACGGCAGCTCCAGAGGTTGAAGGTAAGCGGAATCGATGTGGGTCTCACCAAAGCTAAAAAAGCTGCGATTCGTGTTAAATTAGCTAATCCTGATGCGACTTATTTAAAACAAACGAAATTACAGGTGAAGTTAGTCAATCGCAAATATCATTTTTTTAAGTATCAAGATGTTAAAAAGGATTTGAAAATTGCACCTAATTCCAGTTTTAAGGATGATATATTACTGGGAGGAAAACGGTTAGTACCAGGTGTGTATCGGTTAACCATGACGGCTAAAACGGATCGCTATCATCAGACGGCGACGAAATATGTAGAAATCACTAAGAATAAAGCTCGGTTTATCAATGCACACAACTATTTATATTTGAAGTATCGCAATCGTCTATTAATCGGGTTATTAGTGCTGTTGATAATTGTGGCTGCTTTAACGATTGGGTTACGGCGCCGCTTCAAACGTAGAAAGAAGGATTTAAATGAATAAATTATGGGTGACCTCTTATGTAACTAGTAAGAATTACCGAAAGTATAAATGGGGACTGATTGCGCTGGTCGTTGGATTATCAATCGTTTTCTGTATCAGTTTATACTTTGCGATTATGTTTCAGCAAGAGCTCAATTCTTTTACCACAATTACTTTGGGTTGAGTGGTTGCTTGACCAAAGTTAAGTTGATTCGATATAGTTTTAGATTGCTTAGAACTCTGAGCATGCCGGAAAGCCAGATTAGGCTAGTGACGTACCATCTTAAATTTAGTTTATAACCTCGATATTATGTAATTAATATCGAATTATAAAAAAATATCGCGACTTTGTCGCAACTACAACAAAGGGAGGAATTTCAAAATGAAATTCACAAAATTAACAGGCGTTGCATTAACAGGCGCAACTTTATTATCAATCTTAGCACCAGCAACATCGACATTTGCTGCAACTACCGAAGGTAAGACAGAAGATAATGGCGGAACACCATTACCACAAACAGATAAGACAGTTGCTGGGATTTCTTTTGGTGATAACAAACCTAATGCTAACACTGGTTTCTTACGTCTTCAAATGGTACCGCATGTATTAGACTTTGGTAACCACGTAAAGTTTGATTCAGCTTACACAACATTTACTGCTGATGGTAAAAACTATGCTAACGGGACCAACGATCGTCAACCTTCATATAAGGAAGATGGTGTTACAAACCAAACAGCTATCTTAAATACAGACGATACAAAGTTAAAAGAATTGAGTGGGGATGCATGGGCAACGGTTGTTGATAAACAAGTGACTCGTGAACAACTTGACACATATGCTACAACAACAAATCAAGCTGCTGGGACATGGGATTTGAACGTTAAAGCAGATGGTGCTTTAATGGCGAAAAACGGTAAAACATTAGCTGATGCACAACTCTTGTTCAAAAATACAGCTTACGCAAAAACGGATGCTGTTTACGATTTAACGAATGAAGATCAAGATTCAACATTTACAGCCGATTTAGCAAGTAGTACTGCTACAGATAAGGGTGTTGCAGATGTTGGCACTATCACTAAGAGTTTCGCTTTAGATTTGTCTGATAAAGATGCACAACATAAAGTTGCTCATGCTGATGCAAATCAAGGTACTGGGGCTAACGTTTTTGGTTGGAAACCAACAGATATCCAATTAGTATTACCTGCAACATCATCTGTTCAAAATGCTGAATACACAGCTAACTTAACATGGACATTAAGCACTGGTGTTACTGGTTCAGATGCTGGCGCAAAAGCATAATTTATTAATATCGTGAGAAATGGAATCGAGTATTGCTGCAAGCTTGACTGGAAGACTATCAGATTTTTAGAGTGAATACGATTCAATTAAGCGAGCAATGAATAGTAAACCAATGATTGGTTTACTATTTTTTCAATATAATTATTAAGGGCGTTACTATTTAGGCGGTGAGAAGATATTGAAGAATCAGGAAATTGAAGGTCATTATAGTCGATGGTATAAAAATACACAGATGATTGCAAATGAATTAAATGCATTAACTCAAGCGTATGGGATTAGTTTTGAACAGTATTTGATTCTAGAGAATTTGAAACAGCAAACGTCGACACCGAGTCAACTGGCTAGACTGTTTAACACGTCAATGCCGGCTGCTTCTCGTAAAATTAATTTATTACAAAAAAAACATTATATTCGTAAACTACGCGGGTTGGAACAGAGCGATCAACGGTTAGTTGAAATTAAAATAACGCCGGAAGGTGAATCGGTCTTCAGTCAAATTAAGAAGCAACTTGATGACAAGTATGAATATTTGGACGCGGCAGCGCGTGAATTTGTTAATATCTTTTAATACTCGTATTAATAAATCCTTTAAATGATGTAAATGAAGACCAGAATTACGGCCAGATCAGAACTCAATATAAATATATTTGAAGAGCGAAGACGCCTAGTTAATCACCTTTACAAAGCCATTAAGGCTTTGTAAAGGTGATGCTCGGCGATAATTCACGCACAACAAAGAAACGGCCTTATTCCAGTATTATCCGGAATAAGACCGTTTAGTAATCCCTTGCCAGTTTGACAGAACCTAGGTATCTATAGGTTCTGTTTTTTTTGACAATTAAATTAAATTTTCAAGTTGATCTGAATCATTCCGCAGAGCTTTACCAGATTGAAGATCATCAATTTCAGGCACTCGATAACCTTTTTTTTCAAGTTTATAAATAATTTTTTTGAGAATGTCTAGTTCCAGACCAGCTGGTAAAGTAAAAAGTGTCCGGCGGACAAATTCATCTTGCTTAGCATCCAAGGTGATACAGCTCGCAATTGAAGTATATTTAGCAATGATCTTCGACATCGCAACCAAATCACCTTGTGCGCCAGAAGAAAGCACAGTGAGCACGTAACTACTCAATTCAAGGTTCCATGCTTCAGAAAGCATATTTAATAAGGTACTATGGGTTAAAATCCCGAAGAAATTGCTGTCTTCATCTAAAACTGCAATATACGGTAAATCCTTGATATTAAAAAACACTTTAAAAAAGGGGGCGTCAACCGGAATATATTTAGTCATGTTCTTTAATAAACTGGTCACAGGCAGTTGCATATCACCACCTTGGGATTTATGCCGGTAAATATGCATCTTATAGATGTTACCTCGGAAAATCTTACCACTGGCGTCTAAGACCGGTACACAGCGGAAGCCAGATTCCTCTAATCGCTGTAAGGCTTCTTCTAAGGTGACTGATTCAACAATCGTGGTAAGACGTTCTTTGGGTAATACTAGGGATTTAATGAGCATAGCTTTTCTCCTTAGATTAAAATTCTCTCATATACTAGTGTAATCATAGCATATCATCAATAGAATTAAAATAACTAGTTTTTCGTCTTAGCGAAAGCTTGATTAGTAATTAATGAGAAAAAATCGATTGAGCTTGGCATAAAAAAACAGGTCGTTAATTAGATTAACGACCTGTTTACGATAGTTAAATAACAACAACAGGAATTCCTTCGCTAACGGTGTTGTATAACTTAGCCATAGTACCAGGTGGCGTATTGATACAGCCATGTGAACCATGGTGCTGATACCAGTCACCACCGTATTTGGGTTGCCATGGTGAATCATGAATCCCGACGCCAGTTTCATCAATTGGCATCCAGTAATTAACAGGACTAGCATATTCACTGACACCATCGAAGTTTTTACCCTTCAAGGTGGCGTTTCGTTCTTTCTTCCAGATACTCCAAACACCGGTGGGGGTGACTTGTGGTGGTTGTGCCGACACAATATCGGTTTCAATTGTGACTTTACCATTTTGATAGAGCCACATATGTTGTGCTTTCAAATCAATTTCGATGTAGGTTGAACCAACACTTCGCGTTTTTTGATCGATACCAGAACCGCGAATAACTGCCGTTCTGGAGAAGTCTTTCCCTTTAGGCACCTCAGTCATGAGAGCACTGATTTCATCGGCCGGTGAAATACTCCAACCGTAAATACCAGCTGGAACGGTCACTGTGCCTTCTTTCGTGGAATTGAAGGTCAGTGCTTTATCGAAAGTATCATATTTAGCCTTTAATTGATAAACGTATTTAGTGACTGCAGCCTTATTAAGGCTAATTGTGCCATGATCATAAGTTAACCAACTTTGAATTTCTGCTTTAGGAACTTGAACGGCATTACCATTGACTGAGTAACTAATTTTCTCATTCGCGATAGTTTTCAATTGCTTAGCTGCTTTTTGTAATTGCTGATTTGTGGATTTAACTGCGGGTTGGGTATAGTCATTTTTTAAATTAATTGTGGCTTGACCTTGATTAATTCCGTGGGCAACAGTTTTTTTGAATTGAGCAACATCAATCGTATTCCCGTAAATTTCTTTCACGAGATCAAATTTTTGATCCGTTAGATTGATGTGGGCATCCACAGAAGACTGTCGATTAGCATTGACCTTTTCGAGAGTTTGCGTTGAGAATTTGTCAAAATCGTTAGCGTTTAAAATGAGGGCATCTTCTGATTTTGTCGTTTGATCCTTACCGAAAAGATGACCAAGCCAAGTCCAGCCGTTTTGGCTTTGCTTGATTTTCTGTAATAAAGGCTTGAAATTGTGGCTAAAGCCAGCATCTTGGCCAGTAAAAGTTAATAATTTTTGTTCTTTATCCTTTAGCGTGTATTTTTGACTGTTGACCTTTTTTAACAATTGTTCATTAGCGCCTACTACTGACTGGCCACTAATACTAACCCCAGCAACGGTAGTATGTGGCAAGAACGCATTTTGATAATGCAGACTAACTGCCGAATAGCCACCAATGAGCACAATGGTTGCTACGCCAAGGACGACGTAGGCTTTCTTTGTAAGTTTCACAACCTTAACTCCAATCTTTGCATAGGTTAATCATACCCCAGTATTGGCTAAAATACAAAGGTGTTAATTAAATGTAAGCATACTAGATATGCCTTTAAAAAGAAATAAAAAAGTATTGATTTTAACCAAAAAATGTCATTTAGCAAAAAAAACGACCCCCATTGTATGAGAGCCGTTTGGTCTAAACTAAAAATGTTTATTGACGTGTTTCGATATCTAATTCAGCAAATGCTTTTGTAACGATATCTTTTAATTGTTTTGCAGAACTGTGCATGCTTTCCATTTCGTGATCTGTTAATGGAATTTCAAGAACACTTGTAATCCCTGAACGGTTAATAACAGCAGGTGAACCGATAAAGATATCGTTCAAGCCGTATTGGCCTTCCATGTATACAGATAGTGGTAAGACAGCATTTTCGTCATCTAAGATAGCTTTAGTAATCCGAGCTAAGGCAGTACCAATACCGTAGAATGTAGCACCTTTTAAGTTAATGATTGTGTAAGCAGCGTCGCGAACACTTTCGAAGATCTTAACCAGTTCTTCTTCTTTAACTTCTGGATGAGCTTTAACCCATTCAGAAATTTTGATTCCGCCGATGTTAGCGTGTGACCATACAGGGAATTCTGTATCACCATGTTCACCCATGATATAAGCATGGACCGAACGTGCGTCAACGTTAACCATTTCAGCGATGTCTTTACGGAAACGAGCTGAGTCAAGTGATGTCCCTGAACCGATAACGCGTTCTTTAGGGAAACCTGATAATTTCCATGTAGCATATGTCAAGATATCAACTGGGTTAGCAGCAACTAAGAAGATACCGTTAAAGCCAGATTCAACGATTGGGTCAACGATGGTCTTTAAGATTTTAAGGTTTTTACTTACTAAGTCTAAACGTGTTTCACCTGGTTTTTGTGGTGCGCCAGCTGTGATAACAACAACGTCAGCATCTTTTGCATCTGAGTATTCAGCAGCATAAATTTTCTTAGGAGAAGTGAAAGCTAATGCATCAGATAAATCGATTGCATCACCTTGTGTTTTTTCTTTAAAGATATCTACGATACCAACTTCTTGTGCAATCCCTTGTAAAGTTAATGCATAAGCGTAACTAGAACCAACAGCGCCGTCGCCGACGAGGATAACTTTTTGGTGATCTTTTTCAATGTTTGCCAATATAATGACGTCCTTTCTGTAAATCAATTCTTCATTTCGAAAACCAGTATAGCATAATTTAAGCTTAAGTTCGCGATTTTTACCCAAATTTTCAGAAAACTATTTCGACTACAACGCGAGAAATAAAATGAATATGGTATAATGATTTTTAAAACCAACTGGTGATTGAGGGCCATTAACTGCTCAAAATTTTGACATAGTAGTGCCGGTTAAAAAGAGGATATTAAAAATGAAAATGATTGTTGGTCTGGGAAACCCAGGCAGTAAGTATGCACGGACAAAACATAATATAGGTTTTATGGTAATTGATCAATTATGTGAACAGTTTAATGTAACCTTAAATAAGCATGATTTTGAAGCTGAATACGGTAGTTTTAAATATGAAGATGAAACAATTCTTCTAGTGAAACCACTAACGTTTATGAATGATTCCGGGCGCTCAGTGGGGCCCTTAATGAAATATTATCAAATTAATTTGGATGAATTAGTTGTGGTGCAAGATGATATGGATTTAACGCTTGGTAAGTTACGTCTGCGTCAAAAAGGCTCAGCAGGTGGGCACAACGGAATCAAGAGCATTATTGCCAGTGTGCAAAGCTCGGAATTTAAGCGCGTGAAGATTGGGATTCAGCACCCACAAAAAAGTACGGTCGTTAACTGGGTGCTAACCCCGTTTGACAAAGACAGCACCCCAATGATTAACCAGGCACTTGATCAAGCTTGCCAAGCGATAACCGATTGGTGTCAAAATGATGATTTTATGCAGACCATGAATAAATTTAATTAACTAGTTGTTGCTAGTAAAGCAGACGACAAACACTGACAAGGTTATGCTAAGTGCAAGTGTCGGCTTTAAAACACATATTTCAACGCAATATAATAGAAAGTAAAGGAACTTTTACATGGATTTAATGACAATGCTGGGGCAGACTCAACAAGTTCAATCCGTTTTAAAAAATCAACAACCAGGAATGCGACATTTACTCACAGGGCTTTCGGGATCAGCGAAAACCCTGTTTTTGGCGTCGGTTTACAAACAACAACGATCGCCATTGTTGATTATTGAAAGTAATACTTTTCAAGCGAACCAAATTGCTGACGACTTAAGTAACATACTAAAAAGCGAGCAAGTCTACACTTTTCCGGTAGAAGAAGTGTTGGCGGCTGAAATGGCCGTGAGTTCACCAGAATCCAAAGCAGAACGGGTACGGACGTTAAGTTTTTTAGCCACTGGAAAGAAAGGCATTGTAATTACATCGGTGGCTGGAATGCGTCGCCTATTGCCAACTGTTCGGCAATGGCAAGATAGTCAGCTGATCATTAATGCTGATAGCGCTGTTGACCCACAATTACTGGCCACACAATTGAGTGCCATGGGATATTTTCGAGATAAATTGGTAGGTAAACCTGGCGAATTTGCGATGCGCGGTGACATTATCGATATTTTCCCATTAGACGCTGAAAATCCAGTGCGGATTGAACTTTTCGATACAGAAGTCGATTCACTACGTTCTTTTGAAGCGGACACCCAGCGGAGCATCGAAAATCTAGATCAGGTTCAAATTATACCAGCCACTGATTTACTGGCGAATACGGCGCAATTAGAAATGGTCGGTGAAGCCTTGCAGACTGACTATGAAGCAACGACGGCTAAATTAATGGAAAAGGCGGCACAAAATCAACTGGCGAGGAACTTTGAAACTCCGATTGAACGTCTATTAGCCGGAGAACGCATCGAGAATTTAGCATTATTTGTTGATTATCTTTATCCTGATCATTCGAGTTTAATCGATTATTTTAAAAAGAGTGGATTGGTTATTTTTGATGATTATCCACGAATTGTGGAAACCCAACGAATTTTAAGCGAAGAGGCCGCCAATTGGCAAACTGAAATGCTTGAAATGCACCGTTTATTGCCAAAACAACAATTTTTGTTGGATGCACAGACTTTATTAAAAAAAGACCAACATGCACACTTGTATTTATCATTATTCCAAAAAGGCATGGGTAAACTGAGCCTCGATGTATTGGATAACTTGCCAACGCGAACTGTGCAACAATTCTTTAGTCAAATGCCGCTATTAAAAACAGAGATTACCCATTGGCAAAAACAAAAGCAAACGGTCATTGTGTTAGTTTCTAATTTAAAACGGGTGAAAAAGATAGATCAGACATTTCACGACTTTGAAATTGATGCTGTAATTGCTAATAAGACGCAGCTAGAAGTCGGTAAAACACAGATTGTTCAGGGTGCATTGCAAAATGGATTTGAACTGCCAGATTTAAAGTTGGTGGTCTTAACCGAAAAGGAACTTTTTAATACCGCCCCTAAGAAAAAAGCGCGCCGACAAACACTTGCAAATGCAGAGCGGTTAAAGAGTTATAATGAATTAAAACCCGGGGATTACGTGGTGCATGTTAATCACGGAATTGGGGAGTATGTTGGGATGGAGACGTTAGAAGTTGACGGTGTCCACCAAGATTATATTACTATTTTATACCGTGACAACGGAAAATTATTTATTCCCGTTACGCAGTTGAATATGGTCCAAAAATACGTTTCGGCTGAGGCTAAAACCCCAAAAATTAATAAGCTAGGCGGCGGCGAGTGGCAAAAGACTAAAAATAAAGTCTCAGCTAAAATCGAAGATATCGCTGATGACTTAATTGAACTTTATGCCCAGCGTGAAGCTGAAAAGGGATTTGCTTTTCCCAAGGATGATCGATTGCAGGCTGAATTTGAAGAGCAATTTCCGTATCCCGAAACGGATGATCAATTGCGAAGTACAGCAGAAATCAAACATGATATGGAACGTGTACGGCCGATGGATCGTTTGTTAGTTGGTGATGTTGGGTTTGGTAAAACCGAAGTTGCATTACGAGCAGCTTTTAAGGCAGTTGAGGCAGGTAAGCAGGTGGCCTTTTTAGTACCGACGACCATTCTGGCCCAACAACATTATGAAAATATGTTGACACGATTTGCTGATTTTGCGGTTGAAATTGGACTACTTTCGCGTTTTAGAACGCGCAAAGAAGTCACGGCAACGCTTAAAGATTTAGCGGATGGGCAAGTGGATATCGTGATTGGGACTCATCGCTTATTGTCGAAAGATATTCAGTTTAAGGACCTCGGATTACTAATTGTCGATGAAGAGCAGCGCTTTGGGGTTAAACATAAGGAACGCCTCAAACAGTTAAAGGCCCAAGTTGATGTCTTAACACTGACGGCGACTCCAATTCCACGGACGTTACACATGTCGATGCTTGGTGTGCGTGATTTATCAGTCATTGAAACGCCACCGACCAACCGTTATCCGATTCAGACCTATGTCATGGAACAAAATGCTGGTGCAATACGAGAAGCTATTGAACGTGAATTAGAACGCAATGGTCAAGTTTTTTATCTCCATAATCGGGTGAGTGATATTGAACGCACGGTCGATGAGATTCAGGCATTAGTCCCAGAAGCTACGGTTGGTTTTGCGCATGGTCAGATGTCTGAAACTCAATTGGAAGGTGTTATCTATGATTTTGTGCAAGGTAAATACGATGTCTTAGTAACGACGACCATTATTGAAACTGGTGTTGATATGCCAAACGTCAACACCATGATTGTTGAAGATGCCGACCATTATGGGCTTTCACAACTTTACCAATTGCGTGGTCGGATTGGGCGAAGTAGTCGAATTGCGTATGGTTATTTTATGTACAAACCGGATAAAGTTTTAACTGAAGTCAGTGAAAAGCGGCTCCAAGCAATTAAGGATTTTACTGAATTAGGATCGGGTTTTAAAATAGCAATGCGTGATTTATCGATTCGTGGCGCTGGTAACTTATTAGGCCAGCAACAACATGGCTTCATTGATTCGGTGGGCTTTGATCTTTATTCACAAATGTTGGGTGAGGCGGTCGCTAAGAAACAAGGCAAACAAGTGGTTACTAAAACTAATGCTGAAATTGATCTTAAACTGGAAGCTTACTTACCGGAAAGCTATATCAACGATCAACGGCAAAAAATTGAAATTTATAAACGGATTCGTCAACTAGATTCAGAGGTGGCTTATAATGAACTTCAGGCGGATTTAATCGATCGCTTTGGTGATTATCCAGATCAAGTTGCTAATTTGTTAGCGATTGGCCAATTAAAGATGAATGCGGATGAAGCACTGATTGAAACGATTAAACAAACCAATGACATCCTCCAAGTGACCTTATCACCTAAAGGCAGTCGTCTAGTTTCTGGTGAACAAATTTTTGAAGCATTAGCGACAACTTGTTTAAAGGCAACAGTCGGTTTTAATCAGGAGCAATTAGGTGTCAAGCTAGTGATTCAGCCTAAGATGCATTCGGCGGACTGGTTAGGTGAACTCACAACTTTTGTCGCAAGTCTTTTGAAAATTGAGCAAAAGCACACTAGCAATTCTCAAGCTTAAATAAAATGGATGGAGGGCAGGCATGCAAAATCGGCAGATGCAACATCTGATGAAAGGCGCGGTCATCTTATCGATTGCGTCGTTTATTGCAAAGGTATTAAGTGCGATTTACCGCGTACCCTTTCAAAATATGGTTGGTAACACCGGTTTTTATGTGTATCAACAAGTATATCCAATCTACGGCATTGGGATGACGTTTGCGCTGAGCGGGTTTCCCGTTTATATTTCAAAATTAGTTGCAGAACAAGTTGATCCAGAAAAACGGATGCAATTATTACGCCGTACGTTTGTTTTATTGGGAATCTTTGGTGGTGGGGTATTCATTTATCTGCAGAATCAAGCGCCACGAATTGCGGCCACAATGGCTGATCCGGCTTTAACCCCACTGATTAAAATGGTTTCATTTATGTTCTTACTGATGCCTTTTCTGGCAGTGACACGTGGTTATTTTCAAGGGCTATTTAATATGTTACCAACTGCGATATCACAGGTAGCCGAACAATTAGTCCGGGTGATTGTCATCTTGGTGGCAGCTTGGCTATCCCTTAAATGCCATTGGTCGGTTTATAAAATGGGGATGTGGGCGATGTCGGGCGCTTTTTTTGGGGGGCTAGTTGCGACGGGGATTTTATTACGGTCAGCGGCAACCACCTGCCAATTTAAGGCGCCGCAACAGACTAAGCTTGATTTTAAAGCATACCGACAATTGGCAAGACGCTTAGTAATTGAGGGTGGGTCAATCTGTTTGTTTGCATCCTTGATTGTACTATTACAATTAGTTGATTCTTTTACTGTTAAAAAAGGCCTGGTACTCGGGGGACTATCAGAAAACCTCGCTAAGAATATGAAGGGCATCTTTGATCGTGGCCAACCGTTAGTCCAACTTGGCTTAGTGGTGTCACTTTCCTTTTCATCAACCTTGGTGCCAAGTTTATCGCAAGCACGACAACGCCATCAACATCATCAGTTTCAGCAGGTTGCTACGGCCTTAATTCATATCAGTTTAGGTCTGTCAGCAGCGGCTACAATTGGATTAATTGGGTTAATGCCGCAAATTAATTATTTCTTATTCGGCGATACTGATGGTAATCTAGCGCTTGTTTGGTACATGCTAAGCATTATAATGATTGCCTTGATTAATGCTTGTAACTCAGTTTTACAAAGTCTTGATCAATTTCATAAAACAACTGTAGCTTTAATTGGCGGGCTTTTGGTTAAAATTCTGATCAATCAATGGCTGGTGCAACACTACGACATTATGGGCGCAAGTGTTGGGACTGTTATCAGTTTAGGCGTGGTGTTAGCCTTAATTTTGCGCCAGTCACCAACCGTCGTTATACAGGCGCTTGACTTACGGCGCTTTATCGGGAAGTTGTCTTTTATCTGTTCCATTATGTGGTTTGGGGTTAAGATGGTAATGTGGCTTGTACCCCAATCACTAAGTTCTCGAGGCCACGCGCTTTTAGGCACGGCATTGGGGGTGCTGGTCGGCATGTTTGTCTTTGGTGGATTAGCATTGCACTGGCAGCTATTTTCTATACGAGAATGGCTAACGATGCCCGGTGGCCGGCAGTTATTACGGCTTTCAAAAAAAATAAAAGGTAGGACAGAATAATGCGTTTAGATAAATTTTTAAAAGTTTCACGAATTATTAAACGGCGTTCAGTTGCTAAAGAAATTGCAGATAAGGGACGTATTATGATTAATGATCGGCCAGCAAAATCATCGAGTAATGTAACTGTCGGGGATCAGCTTGAAATTGGCTTTGGAAACAAGACGATGATTGTTAAAGTAACCCAAATTATCGAAACAACAAAGAAAAGCGACGCGGCTGAGATGTACGAAGTCTTAGAAACACGACAAGCCGAAACATTTGACTGATAGAAAACACGTCTGGCCGATTAACACCGCAGACGTGTTTTTTTAGGAATTTTATTGAGGGGCTTAATAAAAGCCATTAATAATCGCTAATCTTAGTTGACGACCTTTTTATGAAATTGCTATAATGAAGCTAATCGCAAGCTGGGGGGTCTTTCAAGTGAGTCGAAAAATTACCAAGATCGAAAATGCATTTACGCAACAACAAGCTGCTCAAAGGGTCATGCAAAATCAGGCCGACCATGTTAATCACGTACATCAACGGCGCTTATGGATCTTAGGTATCGTTGCAATATTAGTCGTTTTGATTTGTGGGGTTCAGATTCTACAAGCCCATCGATCACTAGCAGAGATTAAAGAAACAGCCGCTACTAAAGAAAAGACATTAAAAAAGGCAAAGACTACCGAATCTGATTTAAAAATTCAGGTTAAGCAACTACAGGATAGTAATTATTTAGCCAAGTATATTCGCTACAAATATTACTATTCTAAAGATGGAGAAACCATCTTTAGTTTGCCACAGGACAAGGCCCCTAATTTAAATCAGCAACAAAAATAATTCAGAATACAACCTTGTTTCAAAGCCAAAGCGTGCTATACTTATTTTATTAAATATCACGCTAAGTGATTAAAAGTTTGACGAGTTCAAACGACCATTTAGGAGGACGTAGTTTTATATGGCAGTTGAAGTTGGTTCAAAGGTTGCTGGAAAAGTAACGGGCATTACGAATTTTGGGGCTTTTGTGGATTTAGGCGAAGGCCAAACCGGGTTGGTACATATTAGTGAAGTATCTGATAGTTATATTAAAGACATTCACGATGTTTTAACTGTTGGAGATGAAGTCACGGTTAAGGTTATGTCCGATCAAAACGGTAAGATTGGTTTATCAATTCGAAAAGCAGTTGATCAACCCAAAGTGCAAGAACATTCGCGTCCTCAAAGCCGTCCAAATAATAATCGCGGTGGATATCGCAAGCCAGAGCGCGCAAGCGCACCCAAAAAAGAAGGCTTTGATGACTTGTTATCAGGGTTCTTAAAAGATAGTGAAGATCGTTTATCAACGATTAAACGCAATACAGAAGGCAAACGTGGTGGTCGCGGAGGTCGCCGTAGTTAATAAAGTGAATTGATAAAGGTTGGCTTGGAAGTTTAGCGATAGACTTTCAGGTCAGCCTTTATTTTATTTTAAATAGTTATCGGAGAGGAGTCACAATGTTAGAACAAGTATTTCAAACCAAAATTCAAAAACAAAAGTTCTGGCAGCCAGGTGAGAAGGTGATTGTAGCAACGTCAACTGGGGTCGACTCGATGGTCTTGCTGTGGCTGTTGTTACACTTACCTAAGGCCCAGCGACCACAGATAATTGTGGCTCATGTGAATCATGAGCTGCGAGTGCAAAGTGATACAGAAGAAGCATATCTGCAACGTTTTTGTCAAATGCATCACGTGCCTTTGCGAGTCCAGCATTGGCCACAAACTGATCATCCGCAAACAGGGATTGAAGCGGCTGCTCGAGCATTTCGTTACACTTTTTTTGCACAAGTTATGCAAGCCGAAGCAGCAAATTATTTACTGACAGCCCATCATGGTGATGATTTGTTAGAAACTTTATTAATGAAGCTCATTCGTAGTGGGGAATTGCACGAGATGCGGGGCATTCGACAAGAACGTCCGTTTGAATCGGGAACCTTAATTCGTCCGTTACTTCCGTTTAGTAAGCAAGAAATCCGGGATTACGCCGCACAAGTTGGGCTAATTTATTATGAAGATCAAACTAATCACGAGTCAACAGTTCTTCGTAACCGAATCCGACATGCGGTTGTGCCGTTGTTGAAACAAGAAAATCCGCGGCTAATTCAAAATGCTAATCGGTTTAGCCAGGCATTGACTAATTTGATGGAGCAACAGGCATCTTTAACAACAGCGTTATTACCCTTATTGGCGATTAAAACGCATAATAAGGACGTTGAGGGGCGGTTAGATCAACTCACAACAGCGAGTGCTACTCAACAACGAGCGTTATGGCAGTTGGTATGGCATAGCTATTTTAAACAACTACCGGCCCTTAAACTAGCCCAGTTAGATCAAATACAGCAGCTATTGGCAAATAGACAAAAGCCGCAAGGTATAATTGAGTTGGGTGCGGGACTAGTTTTTGAAAAGCAGTATGGACATTTTCGGATTGGGCCGAAATCAGAAAATAAATGTTCTGATTTATCCATTAAAAAACGAATATTATCGATTAATAAGTGGCTTCGATTAGAAAATGACGAACAAATTGGTATTTTTGAGATTGAGCATTTACCCAATCATGTGCAATACCAAAATGTCATTTGGTTGGCCCCAAAAGACTGGCCGTTACAAGTTAAACCAGTAGTAGCGAACGATCGAATAATGCTTGATAATACACATCATAAAACCATTCAGCGATTATGGATTGATACTAAGACTGCGCGATCAAAGCGGCATCAGGCATGGGCCATCTGGGCCAAAAATCAGTTGATTGGTCGGCCAGATTTACAAATTTCGGCGTTGTTTAATCACGAACAAACTGGTAAAATACGGTACATACTATGTTACTTGGATGGTTAGGCAAATTATGGAGGTAGGCACAATGTTAGAAAAAGATATTGAACGCGTATTATATTCAAGAGCAGATATCCAAAAAGTTAATGAGCGCTTGGGTAAACAAATCACGGCAGATTATCAGGGCAAAAACCCACTACTAATTGGTATTTTAAAAGGGGCCATCGTCTTTATGACGGATTTGATTCGCGAGATTGACCTCCATGTTGAAATCGATTTTATGGATGTTTCGAGTTATGGCGCTGAAACGATTTCGTCTGGTGAAGTTAAAATTATCAAAGATTTAGATACGAGTGTCAAAGGGCGCGACATCATTATTATTGAAGATATCGTGGATACTGGGCGGACATTAAATTACTTAATGGCAATTCTGAAAACCCGCCAAGCAAATTCCATTAAAGTTTGTACTTTAATGGACAAACCAAGTCGGCGAATTATACCAGTTCATTCGGATTATGTTGGGATGGAGGTCCCAAATGAATTTGTTGTTGGTTATGGTTTGGACTATGCCGAACAATACCGAAATATGGGATCAATTGGTGTTTTAAAACCTGAAATTTATTCGGGTAAATAAATGGTCAATAAAAGTCAGATATGTTATAGTTTAACAGTGTCAAAAGGACACAGTGTCACAAATGATGAGAAGCTTCAGGAGGTCACGTATGAACAACAAAAAGAATGGACTGTTTAGTAATAGTCTGTTTTACATTATTATCTTAGTGGCTTTAGTCGGTGTATTTTCGTTCTTCATGAACGGTAACGCTGGATCAGAGTCTAAGGAAGTTCAATCAAGTACATTTTTAAGTGAATTGAAGACTAATAAGGTCAAGTCACTCACAATTCAACCGACGAATGGTATTTATAAAATTTCTGGAGAATATCGTAAAGCACAAAAGACAGAACAGCCTAAAAAGAATCTTTTAGGACAAAAATTAAAAGCAAAATCAGTCAAGCACTTTACTACCACTTTATTACAAAGTGATTCACAAGTGGGCGCAATGACTAAGTTGGCTGACCAGTCAGCAACTAAAGTTGAAACGCTCCAAGAACCACAGTCTGGTTGGTGGGTAAGTATCCTAAGTCTGGTGCTACCACTAATTATCATGTTTGCTCTATTTTATATGATGATGGGCCAAGCCGGTCAAGGCGGCGGTCAAGGTGGCCGGATGATGAACTTTGGTAAATCCAAAGCGCAAAAGGCTGATAAAAAAGCTAATAAGGTTCGTTTCTCAGACGTTGCTGGTGCAGAAGAAGAGAAACAAGAGTTAGTCGAAGTTGTCGAATTCTTGAAAGATCCCCGAAAGTTTGTTTCACTCGGGGCTCGAATTCCAGCAGGGGTTCTTTTGGAAGGACCTCCAGGTACCGGTAAAACATTATTAGCTAAAGCCGTTGCCGGAGAAGCGGGTGTCCCATTCTTCTCGATTTCTGGCTCAGACTTCGTGGAAATGTTTGTTGGTGTTGGGGCAAGTCGAGTACGTGATTTGTTTGAACAAGCCAAAAAAGCAGCGCCATCAATTATCTTTATCGATGAAATCGATGCTGTTGGACGTCAACGTGGTGCTGGTATGGGTGGTGGCCACGACGAACGGGAACAAACATTGAACCAAATGTTAGTTGAAATGGACGGATTTACGGGTAACGAAGGCGTTATCGTCATCGCTGCTACTAACCGCTCAGACGTCTTAGATCCGGCGCTTTTACGTCCAGGTCGTTTTGACCGGAAGATCTTAGTTGGTCGTCCAGACGTTAAGGGCCGTGAAGCCATCTTGAAAGTCCATGCTAAGAACAAACCATTAGCTGCTGATGTTGATTTGAAAGAAATCGCCCAACAAACCCCAGGGTTCGTTGGTGCTGATTTGGAAAACTTATTGAACGAAGCCGCCTTAGTAGCTGCGCGGCGTAGCAAGGCCGATATTGACGCTTCTGATGTTGATGAAGCTGAAGATCGCGTAATTGCTGGTCCTGCTAAGCGCGATCGCGTCATTAATCCGAAAGAACGTGAAACCGTGGCCTACCACGAAGCTGGTCATGCTATCATTGGTTTAGTTCTTAGTGATTCTCGTGTTGTTCGTAAGGTGACAATTGTCCCTCGTGGGCGTGCTGGCGGGTATGCCATTATGTTACCGAAGAATGATCAATTCTTGATGAGTAAAAAAGAATTAACCGAACAAATCGTCGGCTTATTGGGTGGTCGTTCGGCTGAAGAAATTATCTTCAACTCACAATCAACTGGGGCTTCTAACGATTTTGAACAAGCGACAGACATTGCGCGAGGAATGGTCACTCAATACGGAATGACAGATAAACTTGGTACAGTATCCCTTGAAAAAGAAGGGCAACCATTCGTTGGGGCAGCTTACGGTCAAGGCCCAGCCTTTTCTGAAACAACTGCGGCTGCAATTGATAGTGAAATTCGCCGAATTATTGACGAAGCACATCAACGAGCCCATGAAATTATCGAAGCTCACCGTGAACAACATAAGTTAATTGCGGAAATGCTCTTGAAGTATGAAACATTAAACGAAAAGGAAATCCTGAGCTTGTTCAATGATGGCAAGATGCCCGAAAAGAACGCTGAAGAATTTCCAAGTGAAAAAGCAGCAACTTTTGAAGAGGCTAAGAAGGCCCTTGAAGCTAAAGAGGCCGAAAAAGCCGATTTAGAAAAAACAGCTGATAAAAAAGAAACGTCAACAATGCCGGTTGATGAGAACCAATCAACCTCAAACACATCCGAAGATGATCAACATCCAAACGATGAGGCATAAATCGTTACACCAAAAAGGTCGACACGCATGAGTGGTCGACCTTTTTGTATCAATCAATAAAAGAGGTTATTTATATGGTAGATTACTTACTTAAACAAATTTCAGAAAATGGACAACTGCGTGCGTATGCTGTGAACGCGACTGAAGTGGTATCAGATGCACAGCGTAAACATGATACGTGGTCAACTTCCTCGGCAGCATTTGGTCGAACGATTGTTGGAACATTGCTATTGAGCGCTGCTGGTTTAAAAGGAGATACCAAGATGACGGTTAGGGTTGATGGCGATGGTCCGGTTGGGAAAATCGTGGTCGACGGGAATGCTCAAGGCACAGTCAAGGGGTATGTAGCTAACCCCCATGTTAATTTACCTTTGAATGATAAGCATAAAATTGATGTGCGAGGCGGTGTCGGGACCGTTGGCACGTTGAGTGTGACTAAAGATCTCGGCTTAAAAGGACCTTTTACTGGTCAAGTGCCATTAGTTTCTGGGGAACTTGGCGAAGATTTTACGTACTACCTCGCTAAGTCAGAACAGACACCATCTGCGGTTGGTGTTTCAGTTTTTGTGAACGATGATAATTCAATTGGTGTCGCCGGTGGTTTTATGATTCAAATTCTACCAGGTGCAGATGATCGGTTAATCGATATTTTGGAAGCACGTTTGAAAGAAATGCCACGAGTGTCTGATTTGCTACAGCAAGATATGACATTAGAAGCAATCATCGCGGAAATTGTTGGTGAACTACCAATGAAGACGCTGGAACAGATGCCGGTTAAGTATGAATGTGATTGTTCTAAAGATCGATTTGCAAAAGCATTAAGTTCTGTGGCTCCCGCTGATCTACAACAGTTAATCGATGAAGATCATGGTGCAGAAGCAGTTTGCCGATTCTGTGGCAAGAAATACCAGTTTACAGAAATCGAACTTCGAAATATTCTAATGGCACAATAGCAACAAAGCAAATTTTTGCTTGAAGACTATTTTTTTGCTATGATGGTTTGGATATTGTCGCAAGACACGAAGGGAATGGGTTGGTAATATGACATGGCAAATAGGAGACGTGACGATTCCAAATCAAGTCGTCGTCGCACCAATGGCAGGTATTACAAATGCGGCGTTTCGCGTAACAGCTAAAGAATTTGGCGCCGGTTTAGTAGTCTGTGAAATGATTAGTGATCGCGGAATTATGCACAATAATAAAAAAACAATGGGAATGATGTTTGTTGATCCAAACGAACACCCTGTAAGTATACAGATTTTTGGTGGTTCCAAAGATACCTTGGTTGAAGCTGCTAAGTTTGTAGATCAACATACCCAAGCGGATATCATTGATATCAATATGGGGTGTCCAGTTAATAAAGTCGTCAAAACCGATGCTGGTGCCCGTTGGCTATTAGATCCAAATAAAGTTTATGAAATGGTTTCATATGTAACCGACGCAGTGAAAAAGCCGGTAACAGTCAAGATGCGAACTGGTTGGGATGAAGATCATATTTTTGCTGTTGAAAATGCACTCGCTGCACAACGAGCGGGTGCTGCAGCCCTTGCTATGCACGGCCGGACGCGGAAACAAATGTATACCGGTAAAGCCGATTGGAACATTTTAAAACAAGTCAAATCTGAATTAACAATTCCATTTATGGGCAACGGCGATGTCCGGACGCCGCAAGATGCGAAACGCATGTTAGACGAAGTGGGCGCCGATGCGGTGATGATTGGTCGGGCAGCCCTTGGTAATCCGTGGGTGTTGCGTCAAGTTGAAACTTATTTGCGAAGTGGAGAATTGATTGCCGAACCAACACCACGTGAGAAAATTACTACTGCAAAGTTACAGCTCCACCGCTTAGTTGAATTAAAAGGCGAAAACGTGGCTTGTCGTGAATTTAGACAGCAAGCTGCCTACTATTTGAAGGGAATTCCCCGCGCTGCTAAAACCAAAGCTGCAGTGAACGAAGTTGAAACTGAACAAGCTGTTGGTGATATCTTGGATCGTTTTGTGGAAGAAACTGAAGCACGAATGGCAAATTAGGTTCCTTATGTTGTTAGTTTCGTGTTAAAATCGCATTAGTAGATAATTGAATGTATGGAGGAATTGTCAGTTGGGACAAAAAGATAATCAAAAAGAAATGAACGACCAACTAAAAGTTCGGCGGGAAAAGCTACAACTGCTAAAGGATGCCGGGATTGATCCTTTTGGAAGTCGTTTTGATAGAACACATATGGCTGCTGAATTACACAACGAATATGAAATGGTCGAAAAAGAAGCTTTAGATATTAAGCATGTCGAAGTGACGATTGCAGGACGAATGATGTCTAAGCGTGGCAAAGGAAAAGTTGGTTTTGCTGATATTCGTGACCGCTCCGGTAAAATTCAAATTTATGTGCGTAAAGATGAAGTCGGCGAAGAAAACTATTTAATTTTCAAAAAAGCTGATTTGGGTGATCATTTAGGAATCACTGGGCAAATTATGAAAACTGACATGGGCGAGTTAACTGTTAAAGCAACGCGCCTGACTTTTCTATCAAAAGCCCTACGTCCGTTACCAGATAAGTTTCATGGTTTAACAAACGTGGAGCAAATTTATCGTCAACGGTATTTAGATCTAATTGCTAATCCAGAAAGTTTAGACCGTTTTACAAAACGGAGTCAGATTATTTCGGCTATTCGTGAATACTTAGATAACAATGGTTTTACTGAAGTTGAAACGCCAGTTTTGCATGGTCAAGCTGGTGGTGCCTCAGCGCGGCCGTTTATAACACACCATAATGCATTAGATATTAATTTATATTTACGAATTGCCCTCGAACTCCATTTGAAACGGTTGATTGTCGGTGGAATGGAACGTGTTTATGAAATTGGCCGTGTTTTCCGGAACGAAGGGATTGATACGAAACATAATCCTGAATTCACAATGCTGGAAACATATGCTGCATATTTTGATTATAAAGACGTGATGGATGAAACCGAAGGTGTGATTCGGTTTGCTGCTCACAAGGTGCTCAATACTGGTAAGATAACGTATCAGGGTCAGTCCATTGATCTTGACAGCGATTTTGCCCGAGTTCACATGGTTGATGCGATTAAGGAAAAGACGGGTGTCGACTTCTGGCAACCAATGACTGTTGAAACTGCGCAAGAATTAGCTGATCAACACCACGTAAAGTATGAATCATACTGGCAAGTGGGTCACATTATTAATGCATTCTTTGAAGAATTTGTGGAAGATACACTGGTACAACCAACCTTTATCTATGGTCATCCAGTTGAAATCTCACCATTGGCTAAGAAAAATGCCGAAGATGATCGTTTCACAGATCGTTGGGAGTTGTTTATGCACGGTAACGAATATGCCAATGCGTTTACTGAATTAAACGATCCAATCGACCAACGTGAACGTTTTGAAGCGCAAGCTGAGGAACGAGAAAATGGAAACGATGAAGCTGAAGGAATCGATGAAGATTATATTGAAGCGCTGGAATATGGGATGCCACCAACTGGTGGACTTGGAATTGGAATTGATCGGTTAGTGATGTTACTAACTGATGCTGCATCAATTCGCGATGTCTTGCTATTTCCAACTATGCGACCTGATAATAATGATTAAGGACAGACTAAAAGGTTCAAATGAGTAATCATTTGAACCTTTTTTATTTTGCGTAAAAATAAGGAGGTGATTACGATATAGAAATAGAAATTTAAAAAAATTTTAGAACTTGTGTTGGCTATATTTACAAGAATTTTCGTAATATTGTGTTATTAATAATTATTATAAGTTGTATGGCTCGCTTGTTTGGATAAATAGCGGATATTATCAACTGTTTACTTTATGATAGTTCACAATTAATGCGTAAAGCTAATTGTTGACGAAATGTTGGATAGCTGATATAGTATTCTATGTTGTCAGTGCGATGATATTTCATGGTTAATAAGTTAAAAGTTAATTATTTTGAATATTTATTCAAAAAATTAATGTCATTTGACATTATTTATTAGAAATGGTATATTAATTAAGCTGTTTCAACTCAGTAGACCTTTGAAAACTGAACAAAGTTTCGACAAACCAAATGTGTAGGGTCGCC
>NZ_AYZB01000013.1 GCF_001436415.1 Latilactobacillus graminis DSM 20719 | reverse complement strand
TGGCTGTATTTCAATTCATATTGCTTACCATACTTAGTGTCAGTTGCTTCGGCAGATTGTAATGTATCACCAGTCTTAGCCATTGTTGCGACACCTCGTTGATCCTTATTCACGATTGGTGAACTTGTAACAACGATTGTTTGGGTCTTGTCATTGTTTGTTGGGTTATATGCGAAGTCAAATTCATTCTTATTCAACACA
>NZ_AYZB01000012.1 GCF_001436415.1 Latilactobacillus graminis DSM 20719 | reverse complement strand
TGAGAGTAGACCTCTCAAAACTAAACAAAGTTTCGACTTCGCAAATGTACAAGGCTTTCCGTATTATTCCTTAGAAAGGAGGTGATCCAGCCGCAGGTTCTCCTACGGCTACCTTGTTACGACTTCACCCTAATCATCTGTCCCACCTTAGACGGCTGGCTCCCCGAAAGGTTACCTCACCGGCTTTGGGTGTTACAAACTCTCATGGTGTGACGGGCGGTGTGTACAAGGCCCGGGAACGTATTCACCGCGGCATGCTGATCCGCGATTACTAGCGATTCCGGCTTCATGTAGGCGAGTTGCAGCCTACAATCCGAACTGAGAATGGTTTTAAGAGATTAGCTAAACCTCGCGGTCTCGCAACTCGTTGTACCATCCATTGTAGCACGTGTGTAGCCCAGGTCATAAGGGGCATGATGATTTGACGTCGTCCCCACCTTCCTCCGGTTTGTCACCGGCAGTCTCACTAGAGTGCCCAACTTAATGCTGGCAACTAGTAATAAGGGTTGCGCTCGTTGCGGGACTTAACCCAACATCTCACGACACGAGCTGACGACAACCATGCACCACCTGTCACTTTGTCCCCGAAGGGAAAGCTCTATCTCTAGAGTGGTCAAAGGATGTCAAGACCTGGTAAGGTTCTTCGCGTTGCTTCGAATTAAACCACATGCTCCACCGCTTGTGCGGGCCCCCGTCAATTCCTTTGAGTTTCAACCTTGCGGTCGTACTCCCCAGGCGGAGTGCTTAATGCGTTAGCTGCGGCACTGAAGGGCGGAAACCCTCCAACACCTAGCACTCATCGTTTACGGCATGGACTACCAGGGTATCTAATCCTGTTTGCTACCCATGCTTTCGAGCCTCAGCGTCAGTTACAGACCAGACAGCCGCCTTCGCCACTGGTGTTCTTCCATATATCTACGCATTTCACCGCTACACATGGAGTTCCACTGTCCTCTTCTGCACTCAAGTTTCCCAGTTTCCGATGCACTTCTTCGGTTGAGCCGAAGGCTTTCACATCAGACTTAAAAAACCGCCTGCGCTCGCTTTACGCCCAATAAATCCGGACAACGCTTGCCACCTACGTATTACCGCGGCTGCTGGCACGTAGTTAGCCGTGGCTTTCTGGTTGGATACCGTCACTACCTGATCAGTTACTATCAAATACGTTCTTCTCCAACAACAGAGTTTTACGATCCGAAAACCTTCTTCACTCACGCGGCGTTGCTCCATCAGACTTTCGTCCATTGTGGAAGATTCCCTACTGCTGCCTCCCGTAGGAGTCTGGGCCGTGTCTCAGTCCCAGTGTGGCCGATTACCCTCTCAGGTCGGCTATGCATCACGGTCTTGGTGAGCCTTTACCTCACCAACTAACTAATGCACCGCGGGTCCATCCTAAAGTGATAGCCGAAACCATCTTTCAACCTTGCACCATGCGGTGCTAGGTTTTATGCGGTATTAGCATCTGTTTCCAAATGTTATCCCCCACTTTAGGGCAGGTTACCCACGTGTTACTCACCCGTCCGCCACTCACTCAAATGTTATCAATCAGAAGCAAGCTTCTTCTATCTAACGAGAGTGCGTTCGACTTGCATGTATTAGGCACGCCGCCAGCGTTCGTCCTGAGCCAGGATCAAACTCTCGATTAAAAAGTTTGTAGCTCTTGTTTTGTTACTTAATTTATTTGCTAGCGAAATTGACTTCGCAAATATGTTTTGTGCCCCGAAGGGCGACCCTACACATTTGGTTTGTCGAAACTTTGTTCAGTTTTCAAAGGTCTAC
>NZ_AYZB01000011.1 GCF_001436415.1 Latilactobacillus graminis DSM 20719 | reverse complement strand
GTTGAGAAAAATCAAGACAGCGAATTTAAAAAATTTAATGATTACATGGGCAACCCCCACAAAACCGATTCACTGTTTTCAGCCTACAGCGATCAACTGAGTTTAGAAGACCGGCAGAAAATGAAAAGCTACTTTACCCAGGCACAAGACGCAAAAAGTCCTTTGTGGCAAATCGTCTATTCATTCGATAATAATTGGCTTGTTGATC
>NZ_AYZB01000010.1 GCF_001436415.1 Latilactobacillus graminis DSM 20719 | reverse complement strand
TTTTAAATTCGCTGTCTTGATTTTTCTCAACGGCTGTTAAAGAGTCATCATAGTTAGCGGGTGAAAAGGCACTGTATTCATTGAAGTGTTCATTACGCACTGCCTCGTCACGATCCATATAATCGATAAAACCTTGAAATGCTTTCGCACCTGGTCGAATAAAACGAACTGTCTCGATTACTCCTGGCATACCAGCCATGTAATCACTTCCTTACGATTAATTATTAAGTATGTCGTTATTTTGTGTTTGATGTTTTAGAATTTCAGAATGCCGTTGGGCAGCAACAAATTTCTTTGCATCTGACACCATGCCGGACTCATTAATATTAGTGTTGATCAACTGATTAAAGTTAAATTTCACCGCTAACGTGTTAGCCATCTGAATCAGCATTTCTGACTGTGAAGCGAATGAGTTTATCTGCTCACGCAATAGTTTCATTTGCACAGCAGACTCATTTTTATTGCGCTCTTTTATTAACTCGTTGTGAATATACTGATCGTATAACATTTCAAACATACGACCTCGGGGAACCTTTTGTTCATCAGCCAAAGCGCAAAATCCTTCAAAAATTTCATCATCAATATAAAGATTATATTTGGATTTACTGGACATCAGCGCGCACCCCTCTCGTGTTATCTTCAGCCACTATTTCGGCGAAGGTTTTACGGTGAACAACGTTACCCTCATGATCGAACTCAAATGGTGACCGTAGTAAACCTAGCGATACGTTTAAATAAAGAATGTCGCCGAACGTCTGTACTTGTTTCGCCAAATTTTCCATCGCGATTTCGTACCGAACATCACTGTGATAAATCATTTCATCAGTGGCCACTTTCTCTAATACATCGCGTAAATAATCGTCTCGGCTGCTGTAACCTAACTGCGTTGCTTGCTCTGATAATTTTGTAGATACTGAGTCTGGAACTTCTCGAACATGAAT
>NZ_AYZB01000072.1 GCF_001436415.1 Latilactobacillus graminis DSM 20719 | reverse complement strand
TTGATTGGCGTGATCTTAATTGGTTTGGTAGTTACGACTAAGTATTATTTGAAAAAAGTGAATAAATAAGCTATGATTCGAAAGTATTAATTATTGACCTTAACTCGTGTCACAAGGATGCAACAGTCTTTACGGAGATTGTTGCATTTTTGGTTTGACCAAGATCAATATTTACAGCAATAAAAAGTGGCCAACGCTTGATAGCGTTGGCCGTTTTGTGTGTAGATGTAGTGTATCAAGTAAAATGCTGATGGCTGTTCCTAATATGGAACAGCAAGGTGGTGATAGCAGCTAATTAATCATTTAAGTTATAGCGTAGTTTCATGTGCTCCGAACCTGAAACAACCATTTGACCAAGCAAGGCTGTTTGACGTTTGAGCGATTCGCTGGCTAGTTTGTTATTAGCGGCTTCCAAGAAGACTGTGACGTCTTTTTGATCAGCGAAAGCTTTATCAGTTTCGTTTTGGATTGCGTGATAAGCACTCATGGCTTCGAGTTCGAAGGTGTTGCGCATATCAACATAGAAGTCATAGTCTGTATCGCCGAGTAAGGCAGTTGTACAGCTTAACCAATACATATTGTTAAGGTCGAAGGTTCCAGTGGCATTTTTATATGATTCAGGTGTGTCATTAACATTGGCATAAAATGGTACGACGGTATTGAAAGTATTAGCACCATAGGCTAACCAGTGAATGCCGGCGATTTCGGTAGGAACGTTGTTACGAATTTGTAGAATGTGCACGTTGTGATTCCGATTGATTCCGATTGGACGGAAACGGGTTTTAATCTCTTCAGGAGCACTACCGTAAGGATCATATTCTGTGTTTTCAAAGTGAGCACTCAAGACAAATTTGACGTCTTCGATTGAAATCTTACGGTTGGCATGGCAGATGAATGGTAAATCTTGATCCATTGGCGCTTGTTTGATTTCAGGATTGAAGTATTGTTGACCGTACCATGTCCGGGGGTTGTTATAAACGGTATCTTTGATTGAGGCACTACCGAAAATGTGGCGGAGATTGTAACCGTCAAAGTCAGGATTTAAGTTGTTATCATCAATCAAGGTTTTTAAGTCAGCTGAGCAAAGAGTATCGGCTGAATCAAAGTCGAAATGATCGATGTTCATCCGGTTAGGGGCAACGACGTAAGCGTCATCTGGGATACGAACGGCCGCCCAGTGATGACCGCCAATTGTTTCAAGCCACCAAACGTTGTCTTGGTCAGAAAAAGCAATCCCGTTTGGTTCATAAGTACCGAATTCTTCGAGGAGGGCGCCTAAACGTTCGACCCCTTCTTTAGCACTGTGAATGTAAGGTAAGACTAGTGTGACGATGTCTTCTTCACCAATTCCACCAGAAATAAAAGGATCAAGTCCTTGAATCCGAGGGTTAGTGGTAATCGTTTCGGTAGCAGACATTGTGACGTTTTCACTGTTAATCCCGGCTGCTGGCCAAATGCCATTGGTCAATAATGAGTTAGGAATCGAAGTATAGCGCATTGGGTTGTCAGGTAATTGGATTTGAACGCCGCTAATCACCGCTTGATAATTCCGGGGTTGATCTTCAGGGTTCACGACAACAAAGCGTTGTGGATCTAAAGCTTCATGGCCATCATCATTTCTAGAAATCATGGTTGAACCGTCAATCGAAGCTTTTTTACCGACTAAGACCGTAGTACATGACCCTTTAATTGGTTTTTGCATGTCAAAACACTCCTTTTATTTATTACCCATAGTATAACGCTTTTGGCGAAAAAATGGGGGAGTGGGCGGGGAATCGGGTGAAAGGATTATTTGATTGACGGATACTGCTCAACTAAGACAGGTTCTGATGAAGTATGCTGATTTAGCTTATGTTATTAGAATGCCAGACATGTCGTTGTGCAAAAAATAAAGTTTAAATTTATTAGATATGCGAGCGTTCATACGCTTGTTTGATATCTGTTGGCATTTGGTCAGGTACCATTGCGACCACCGTTTCTTCATTACCAGCCTTGATAGCCTCTGTGCAATACCATTGTTTATAACGTAACATTGCACGGACCTTTTCGAGGCTAGCAATTTCGGCCTCAACGGCGACCATTTGCTTTTCGAAAAGTGTTTTGCGTTGGCCAAATGTTTCGTTGCCAGCTTGATTCCAATCCATAAATTGTTTAATTGCTTTGATTTCCAGTCCCGACTTTTTCAAACATTCGATGACGCGTAAGGCTTCGAGTTCGTTGTCTGAAAATTGACGAATACCGGAAACACGTTGAATATCGGGAAGTAAGCCCGCTTTATCATAATAACGAATGGTCGAAACGGGTAGGTCGAACATGGCTGCAACTTGGCCGATAGTATACATTGAATCATTCCTTTAAAATTATTTTGAGTTTTTCCTTGACCTAAAGTCAGGTTTAGGTATTAACATCGTAATATACTTAAAAAACGAAGTCAAATAAAGGAGTAATTCAGAAATGACAACAATCACAATTGATACCACACAAACTTGGGATAAGGGTTTCCCACAAAGTGCCCGCGTTGCACATCGTAAAGTAACATTTCCTAATCGATTTGGCATTACGCTTGCAGCTGATTTGTATATGCCCAAGGCGGGCAACCAGTTACCAGTAATTGCCGTTAGCGGTCCATTTGGAGCTGTAAAGGAACAATCTTCTGGCCTATACGCTCAAAAAATGGCCGAACAAGGTTTTTTAACAATTGCCTTTGATCCTTCATTTACCGGTGAAAGTAGCGGTTTTCCGCGCGACATTGCCTCTCCAGACATTAATACGGAAGACTTTCAAGCAGCCGTTGACTTTTTGACAACACAACCGAATGTTGATCCTGATCGGATTGGGATTATCGGAATTTGTGGTTGGGGTGGCATGGCATTGAATGCGGCAGCAATTGATACACGAATCAAAGCCACTGTTACATCGACGATGTACGATATGACACGTTTGAATGCATTTGGCTACAATGATGAGATGGATGCTGATGCGCGGTATGCAATGCGCGAAAGTTTGAACGCCCAACGGACAGCAGATTACCAAAATGGTACCTATGCTAAAGCTGGTGGGGTGGTTGATCCACTGCCAGCGGATGCTCCCCAATTTATCCAAGATTATCATGCGTATTATAAGACACCGCGTGGCTACCACCAACGCTCAGTCAATTCAAATCAAGGTTGGAATATGACGTCGGCATTATCTTTTGCGAACGCGCGCTTATTGCAATTTACGAGTGAAATCCGGAATGCCGTTTTAATGGTCCACGGCGAAAAAGCCCACTCATTATACTTCAGTCAAGATGCTTACAAGCAATTGACAGGTGATAACAAGGAATTGATGCTTATTCCGGGCGCATCGCACACTGATCTATATGACCGTGTTGATGTGATTCCATTTGAAAAGATGACAGCCTTTTTTAAAAAATATTTAGCTTAAATAATTGAAAATCGCCTTCCTGAAAAGTGGGCGTTTTTTTGGTATAATGGACTCTATCATATTTCAAGGAGTTTTAAGTAATGACTCAAACCACTTTAATCACCATGCAGCCGAGTGATCAGGCGACGGAGGTGACGCAGATTTACGCGCCAGGTAACGCAGCCAATCGTGTGTGGGCTGCTAAACAGTCCAACGTTCAACTGATTTCGATTCCAGGGTATGTTCGCTTTGGTGATCATATCGTTAATTTTTTCGTTAAAAAGATTGTGAAACAAGGCGATGTTTCGGCATACAGCAACATGTTACAGTTCGTCTACTTCTCACATATGGTGGCTTATAACGTGGCAAATACGCCAGTTGAAAGATTAGTTTTTGCGACGCAAGATCTAGCGACTAAAGTATTGATGCAGTTTGATAATCAAGCACGTTATAATGATCAAATGACAGTCTTAGCCAGATAATATAGAAAAGCCCCGCTCAAATGAGCGGGGCTTTTCTATATTATAATTATTGATTTAATTGCTGCACATAAGCATGTTGTTCAATCATGAAATTAATGGCAAAAACAGCACATAAAGCGTATAGAATACCATCAATTCCAGTTGGTATATGGGACCAAATAACATGTGGGACAATTAAAATTAAAAAGGAGAGCAAGCCCCAAATCCAGCGGTTAATTAAAATTCCATGCTGATTTAAAAATTTTAATAGGTATTGGCAGCTAACTAACAGTATTAGAAAACCTAAAAATATTAAAATCCAATAGAGCATACTGAGTTCTCCTTTTATGCAGTTTCTGTAGCTGCTTTAGATTCATCTGCAACCATTTTTTTATCATACGCCTTGATGAATGGGTAGTAAATAATAGTTGCAATGACAAGGTTAACGGCAATTAAGATGACAATTCGCCAGTCGTTCCCAGCACTAAGGAAACCACCGATTGGTGCGGGTAATGTCCAAGCTTGGAATGTTGAAAAGCCATTTACAAGATGTAATTTAATTGCGGTGTATGAAACGGTTGTTAAAACAAGTGGTACAACATTGAACGGGATGAAGAGGTATGGGTTAAGAATCATGGGTGCCCCGAAAATCATTGGTTCATTAATATTGAAAATTCCAGGAATGATTGAGAATCGACCAACTTCACGTAAGAATTTTGATTTACAAATTGTGATGAAGAGTGCAGCTACAACGATTGTAGCGCCAGCACCACCAATTGTAACAGTCCATTGGTAGAATTGTTCGGGTGTCACGTAAGGAAGATGCGTTGCTGATGTACCAGTTGCCAATGCTTTGGCATTATCGTCGAGCATGATAAGCCACATTGGGCGAACAACGGAACCAACAATACTCATTCCGTGAATCCCAAATGACCATAGAATATGAATTAAGAACATTGGGAGTAAAGCACCAAACAAGTTGTTACCAAGTACGCCGGTGATTGGTTTGAATAATGTAAGTAAAGCATTATTTACATCAAAGCCTGCAATGTCGCGAATAATCCATAATGTCACTAAGATAGTTGCGCCAGGAATAAGTGCTTCGAAAGAACGTGCGACAGCAGGTGGAACTTGTTCAGGCATCTTGATTGTAATCTTATGAATGGAGAAGAAGCGATAAACTTCTACAGCAAAAATCATTGCTAAAATCCCAGTAAACATCCCACTAGCACCCAAGCTCCCCATTGGTAAAACAAAACCGAGTGGTTTGTCTTTAGGTGTAAGAACGTTAACGGGCATTTGTAGCATGAAGAACGCACCAAGGGATAAAATCCCACCAGTAGTTGAGTCTAACTTATATGATTTCGCCAAGTCAGATCCCATTACAAAGGTTGCGTAGATTGCCATTAAACCCATCGTCATTCTAAATGGTAGAGCAATTGTAGCAGCGTAGGGTGTTAATAAATCGGCTAATGGTTTATACGGAATGTTAACAAAAATTAAGAAGAAACTACCAATTAGAATTAATGATAAAGTTGAGACAACCCCATTTCTAATGGCTAATAAATGTCTTTGTGTACCGACTTTAGCCATAGGCGGAACGAGTTTTTCCTCAACCCATTTCATAAATTTTTCCATGGTTAAACCTCCAAGATTTTATTTAAAGCGCTTACCATTATATTAGCACATAGAAATAATATTTCAATATATAAAATTAAAAAAATATAATGAAATATTATTTCGAAGATTTCTTTTGCGTTGTTTTGATAATTTCTGCTGATTTACCGAGTCGCTCAATACTTTGATCGTAGTTATGACTGACATATTCATAAAAAATAATATCAACAACAGTAAATTGCACAAGTAGGGAATTAGTCGCGGCAATTCGATCTGGAAACTCAATTGGTTGGCTTGTGTGAACAGCTATCGTACTTAATTTAGAAACACTATTATTTCCAGATTGAGTAAGGGATAGAATGGGGACGCCAACTTGATTAGCAATTTTTCCAACTTGAATGGCATCTGATGACTCACCAGAGTTAGAAATGATCCAAATTAGATCATTCTGATTGGCGTTTATTAATAAGGGAAGTAAACCATCCAAATCATTAAATGGTGTGACGGCAATCCCGATTCGTCCCCATTTTTGAGCAATGTTTAGTGCAGTTAAGTAGGAGGCGCCAATCCCGAAAACGATTAAATTTCTAACCTTTGATAATCTTTTACTAATCATTTGTAATTGCTGGTCATCAAGTTGAAGAACTGTTTCGTTCAATGAGGTTTGCGCATTATAAAGCAGCTTGTCTTTAATTGAATTAACTTGTTCGCCCTTTGTAATATCTGGATGAAAAGTATTTGTGGTTTGTGTTAAGTCGGCGGCTAATTCAATTTTAAGGGGTGTAAAACCATCCACATTAATTTTTTTTCCGAGCCGGATGACGGTGGCAGCGCTAGTTTTAGATTCTGAAGCTAATTGCTGCACAGTCATCTGTAGAACGGAATCTGGTTGATTCATGATATAGCTAGCGACTTTTTTTTCAGCACTTGAGAAAAGACTGTAATGTTTTTTGATTTTGGCAATAATAGGCATAGTTGTCTCTCATTTCTTTAAGAGTGCAGCGATAGCGAGTGCTACGCGGTCATCATTGTTTATTAAAGCAGCAACTGCTGATTGATAATCAACAGTTGCGCTCAGCATCACAATTGCAACTTTTGCAGATTCGTGTGCTTCGAAGTATGCTTTTTCTGCAACAGCAGCTGTTGTACCGGTTGCTTCTTGAATAATTGACTTTGCACGGATTTTTAATTTTTGATTTGTTGGTTTTAAGTCTACCATGAGATTGCCGTAAACTTTTCCACATTTAATCATTGTGGTTGTTGAAAGCATATTGAGCACTAGCTTTTGAGCAGTTCCTGCTTTCATTCGAGTAGAACCGGTAACGACTTCTGGACCAACGATGATTTCAAGTGGTAAATCGGCATGCTGGCTAATAAGTGCATCTTTATTGCAAGCAATTGAAGCCGTTTTAACACCTAAAGAATGGGCGTAATCTAAACCACCAATGACGTAGGGGGTTCGTCCACTAGCAGCGATACCGATTAAGAAGTCACCAGGTTGGAAATGTTGTTTTTTAAGATCCTGGACAGCTAAATCGGCATTGTCTTCTGCGCCTTCAACAGCTTCGTACATTGCTTGTTGACCACCAGCCATAAGTGGGATGAAACGGTCGGGTGAGACCCCATAAGTTGGTACAATTTCGACAGCATCTAGAACACCTAAACGTCCGCTAGTACCAGCACCTAAATAAAATATCCGGCCGTCATTTTTAAAGGTAGTGGTCATTTCTGTGACAATCTTACTCATTTGTTCCAATAATTCAGGCTGATTGATTGCGTAGGGCACACTCTGATCTTGTTGATTAATTAGTCTTAAGACATCAAGTGTATCGAGCTGATCTATTTTAAGTGTTTCTGGATTACGTTGTTCGGTTGTTGAATACATTATAATCACTCCATTATTTTTTTAAGGGTAACCAAGCGAGTGCTTGGATTAGTGCTTGGTTCCAAAATAGCCAGTCATGTCGTCCTGGGCTAAAGACAACTTTACTAGCGGGGTTTAAAGACACTTTGTCTAGAAAGTGTTGATTTTGTTGAAATAAAAAGTCATCAGCCCCAATCGTCCAATAAATGGGTGTTTGAGTTAACTTAAATGGTTTTGTTAATTGATAATTAGTTAAAGGTTCATCTAAGAAAACATGACGATAATCCGGCATCAATGATGGTACGATTTCCAAGTCAACTAAGGGAGAGAGGACGACTGCGGCTTGAAAAAATTCAGGATATGCGTTGAGCCATTTGAGGGTTCCAAAGCCGCCCATAGAATTGCCCATAATGAAATGATCTTGGGCTTCCGGAGACAATGGTAATAGTTGGCTGAGGTAGGTAGGCAAACTATGCGTCAAAAATGAGAAACAAGCTTGTCCATCTGGTTGATCAATGTACCAACTACGAGGAAGAGAAGGGATGATAACTGCTACTTGATAATCGGCAACTAATGTTTCAAGGTAAGTTTTTCGTTGCCAAGCACTACCGTCATCACCTAGCCCATGAAGGACATAGAGCGATTGCAATGGTCCGGTAATTTTATCCGGTAACATAATCGTGATTGTTGTTTGATTATCAAGGATGGTGTCGTTATATTTAAGCGTCATTAGTGCGATAGTAAGGACCACCTTTGTTCTGAAATATAAATTCAAAGTATATAAAAAGTTGAAATAAAATTTCTGTCTGTTTATAATGTATTCGTATTCATGAAATTAGTCAAGCTCTGAAAGGAGATACTTATTATGCAATATCGAATTGGGATAGATAGTGGTGGCACCCATGTGGAAGCAGAAGCTTGGGCAGAGGATGGGACGTTACTAGGAACAGCAAGTGCTGGACCAGGTAATAGCTTATTAAACTACGAACAGACTCTTGTTAATTTAGAAACAGTTATTGAAACGTTACTTAATCAAAATAAAGTGCATGAATGCCAATTGATTTTAGCGGGCGTTGCAGGTAGTCAGAGTGCAAATAATCAAACAGTAATAGAAGCATATTTACTGAACCGATTCTCAATATCTGTAAAAATAATTTCAGATGCTGATTTAGCAATGTTGAAAGGATTTGGGTACAATCCCGGCATATTAGTGATTGCAGGAACGGGTTCAATTGTTTTAGGACAAGAAGGTTCCAAGCGATATCGGATTGGTGGCTGGGGGCATCTATTAGGAGATGAAGGTGGTGCGTATGACATTGTCAAACATTGCTATCAACAGATGACTCAGGAATTGAATCAGCAGTTAGAAGCCGGACCGATGACAACGTTAATCCTAAGGGCTTTGAATTATGGATCACCAACGGAAGCGATTAGTGATTTTTATCAAATGTCACGACAGCAAATTGCTGCACAAGCTCGGATATTAGCGGAACAAGGTCAAAATAATGAACAGTTTAAAAGTGTAATTGAGGTATGTGCTAATCAGTTAGCGCAACAAATTCAATTAATGCGGGAGCGTTTTTTAACTGATAAACCAATCAAAATCGCTTTGACCGGCTCAGTTTTGACGCATAATCAATTATTAAAGCACCATGTAGAGGAACAAGTGGTTCAAAAGAGCACGGTTCAATTTGTAACACTTGAGGGCAGTAATGCGGCTGGTGTAAAAAATTTTATTCTGGAGGATTTCAAATGACTTTTCGGCAATTAGGCTTATCTATTTATCCTGATCACAGCATTCCACAAGAAGACGAAGCGTATTTAGAGTTAGGCTGCCAATATGGTTTTTCTCGTCTATTCATGAGTATGTTAGAGGTTGGTGATATTGCAAAAACGAAAGCAAAATATCAACATATTATCCAAGTTGCGAAAGATTTGGGTTATCAAACAATGATTGATATTTCACCACGTATTTTTAATCAATTGGGGATTAGCTATCAGGAACTCGGCTTTTTTGCTGAATTAGGTGTTGATGGGATCCGATTAGATCAAGGATTTGATGGGAGTACAGAAGCCCTCATTAGTTATAATCCATATAATTTAATTATTGAGTTGAATATGAGTAATAACGTTGCCTATTTGGATAATATTTTAAGTTATCAAGCAAACGAACCATACGTTTTTGGGTGTCATAATTTTTATCCACAAGTGGGAACTGGGTTAACAGTCCCATTCTTTCTTGCATGTAGTGAGCGATTTAAAAAGCACGGTATTCACACTGCCGCATTTGTCGCAAGTCAAAACGGTGATCAGGGACCATGGAATGTAAATGATGGTTTACCAACACTTGAGAAGGATCGTTATTTACCAATTGAAGCTCAAGCTAAATGGCTATTTGCAACGGGGTTGATTGATGATGTCATTATCGGTAATGCTTACGCGAGTGAGGCTGAATTGCAAAGTTTAGCAGCGGTTAATCGGTATCAATTAGCTTTTACACCAGAGTTGATGCCAGATATTGCACCGGTTGAAAAGGAAATATTGTTTGGAATGCAACACTTTAGACGAGGGGATAGTAATGCGTTAGTCGCCCGTTCAACACAATCTCGTGTGATTTATAAAGCAACGCCTAACGCGCCACATGATTCCGAGAAAAAGTTTCAAATTGGTGATATTGTGATAGGCAATGATCAGTTTGGAATTTATAAAAATGAGGTTCAGATTGTCCTTGAACCGCATCAAGATAGCCGCAAAAATAAAGTGGGACGAATTAAACCGGAGGAATTAGATTTATTAGAAATGCTTCAACCGTGGACAAAATTTAAATTTCAGACTAGATAGGTCAAGGCCACTCACAGAGTGGTCTTTTTAAATTAAACTACCGGATAAAAATGACGTTTTCAAATAACCGTTTACATTTTACTAAAAGTTTAGTAAAATGAAAGCGTGATATATAAGAAGCCGGTTACATTAAAGCCGTTGTAAACCTGATGGGGCTGTATGGCATTAATGGTAAACGCTTACTAATCAAAAGAAAGAAGCGATATAGGATGAACGAAAATAAAATTATTATTGATGCAGATCAATTTGCTGCCGCAATTATTGCTGGGAATCCCAAGCAAACCAACGAAGACAACAAGGTCTATATCAAGCGGCAATTAACGTTGTATCTGGAATCAGTTTTACTGGCCAGTGATTTCAATTCATTGGAAGAAAATCAGTTTGGCTCAGCAAAAGAAAAACAACGGCAAGCTATTTTGGAAAAGATTATCGAACACCGTTACCACTAAAAATGAATTGAAAGGAAACCTAATATGAAAAAACTAAAAGATATTAAACAGTACAGTTCTTATGCTTTTGGGGCTTTTGGGCATGATGCCTTTTATGCAACACTGAGCACTTATTTTATGATGTTTGTTACAAGCCAATTATTCGATACGAAAAATGCAGCTTTTAATTCAAAAATGATAGCCTATGTTACTTATATGATGATGATCATTCGGATTGTTGAAATTGCTTTTGATCCGCTGATTGGTGGAGTGGTCGATAATACTCGGACCCGTTGGGGGAAGTTCAAGCCCTGGCTGTTAGCTGGTTCAATTGTTAGTTCAGTTGGGTTAGCCATGATCTTTACTAACTTTGGGGGTCTTGCAACAAGTAGCCCTTACCTTTACTTAGTCCTTTTTGCAATTGTTTTCTTAATTTTAGATATTTTTTATTCGTTTAAGGATATTTCATTCTGGTCAATGTTACCGGCTTTGAGTGTTGATTCGGAAAAACGAACGAAATTTGGCGCAATTGCACGTTTCGGCTCGACTTTGGGAGCTCAAGGTGTAATCATCGTCATTGTGCCGATGGTTGTTTTCTTCTCACAAGTATTCTCAGGGAGCCATGGTAGCCAACAAACAAGCGCTGGATGGTTCGGGTTTGCCGTTGTCATCGGACTAGTCTCGTTTTTAGGGGCTTTAGCCACCATTTTAGGAACAAAAGAAGAAAAAAGTGCTATTCGTGAAAATACTGAAAAAGTTCGTCTGCGTGATGTTTTCAGTGTCATTGGTAAAAATGATCAATTAATGTGGTTGTCACTTTCGTACTTCTTATTTGCCTTTAGTTATGTCATTACTAACTCGTTATTATTATATTACTTCCGATATGTTATGGGTCGTGCAGCAGCCTTTTCAACGGTTGGGGTCATTACTGCGATCTTAGGGATTATTTCAGTTGCGTTATTCCCAACGTTAGTTGCGTTGATTCGGCGTCGGGCTATCTATCTTGGTGGGATTGCCATGATGATGGTTGGCTACATTCTCTTCTTATTTGCGGGGAGCAACTTAGTGGTTGTTTTAATTGCAGTTGGATTATTCTTTTTCCCATACCCACTTGTCTTCTTAGCTGCTTTGATGACAATTACAGATAGTGTTGAATATGGTCAATTGAAAAGTGGTACGCGGAACGAATCAGTTACTTTGGCAGTACGGCCTTTGTTAGATAAATTAGCAGGCGCTTTTGCTAACGGAGTCGTTGTGACGGCAGCTATTCACGCCGGTATGACTGGAAATGCCAAACCAAGTGACATTACAAGTGCTGGTTTATTACAATTCAAGATGTACATGTTCTTTATCCCAATGATTTTATTGATTATTTCGGCTTTGATCTTCATGGCTAAAATTAAATTAACCGAAGCGAAACATGCTGAAATCGTTACTGAATTAGAGAAAAAATTAGATTAATTGGGACAAAAACTATCAAAAAACATCTCATAATTAAGATTAGTGGTTTAAATCTTAATTAGTGAGATGCTTTTTTGTGATTAGGACGAGGGCTATCATCAAAACTAAAATAATAATTCTCAGCGATAAGATGGCTGGATAATTATGTTTATCCAGGAGTAGTCATCGCTATTGAGGCAAATGCTTGTTTGGAGGGCTATATGATGCAAGTTGAAAAAATAACGCTTAATTCAGCACGTTTAAAACAAATACTAGCAATTTGGTTAGCAGGGAATCTGCAGGCACACGCCTTTATTCCTGCTACTTATTGGGAGGACGCGCAAGCGAAAGTAGCAACACAGCTGCCACAAGCCGAAATTTGGACGATTAGTAGTGGGAGCAATCTTGTTGGTTTTGCAGGGGTGGTTGACAGATATCTCGCAGGTTTTTTTATTGTCCCTGAACAACAACATCGTGGTGTTGGTCGGCAACTGCTGACAGCGCTTAAGGAACAATATCCGACTTTAATGTTAGCTGTTTATGTGAAAAATCAACGAGCCGTTCGGTTTTATCAAGAAGCTGGCTTTGTAAGGGTTGCCCAGCAAATCGATGCAGAAACGAACGAAATTGAACAAATGATGCGCTGGTCGCGTTAGTCCGGCCGAAGTGCATAGGTGTGGGTTGCAACGGCGGTCACAAAAGCGACGTCATGTTCGATAAATAAAAGGGTTGGCTGCTGATTAGCAACCATGGTTTGAATCTGTTCACGGGTGATGACATCTAGGTAATTTAACGGTTCATCCCAAAGGTAGCAATCGGCTTCTTCACAGAGCGAGCGGGCTAATGCTACTTTTCGTTTTTGGCCCATACTCATCGTTGCTAAGTCGTGGTTAAATAAAGCTCGCTCAAAGCCAAGTTTGCGGAGCATACTCAAAAGTTGTTCATGAGTTACGTGTTTAGCGGCCGCAAATTTAGCGAGTGAACCACTAAGATGATCGAAGTCTTGGGGGAGATAAGATATTTTTAATTGGGGATTGAGTTTTAGTTGGCCGCTAGTAATGTGATCTGTATTTGGTAGTGTGAGTAGGGCTTTAAGCAGCGTTGACTTACCCGCGCCATTAATTCCAGTGAGTGCCACTTGTTGGCCTGCTTGTAAAGTAAACGATAACGGTTGATTCAGTGAACGGCCACCTTGTTGTAAGACGAGTTGATCGGCGCTGATGACGGTTTGACGAGGTTTGAGAGGCCGTTGATTCAGCGACAATGGGGCGGTGATTTCCACGTTCTTGAAAAGTTGCTGTTTAGCGTTGATGGCCTTTTCAGCACGGTTAGCCATTGTTGTTGCGCGTTTCATAACTTTGGCGGCACGGTGGCCGATGAACCCTTTATCGAGATTGGCGCTTTCGGTTTTGACACTAGCAGCATTTTTTCCTTTTTCGGCCGCGTGAGACCACTGTGCTTTTTGGTGTGCCGTTTTTGTTAGACGCTTGATATCCCCCTTGAGTTGTCGGTTTTGCTGTTGCTCATAAGCGGTTTGTTGATTGTGGGCTACTTGCCAAGTCTGGTAGTTGCCTTGATGAACAGTAATATCAGCGCGGTTAATGGCTAGAACATGGTCGATAACTTGATCTAAAAAGGACCGATCGTGACTGATGACGATGAAGCCCGCTTTTTGGTGGAGGTAGCTAGCAACTACTTGGCGACCTTGTTGATCTAAGTGGTTAGTCGGTTCATCGATTAGTTGGAAATGTGCATCGTCGATAAATAATAAGGCTAGTAACATCTTGGTCTGCTCGCCGGGACTGAGTGCATTAAATGGTTGCCAGACAAGTTCAGGGGCCACCTGTAATAACCGTAATTCGCGTTCAACTTGCCAAAAGGTGGCGTCATCGAGCTGTCCTAATTGCATTAGGATATCACGGGTCATTTGAGTTGAATCTGGGATGGCTTGAGGGAAATATTGAAATTGAAGATCTGTAACCAACTGGCCAGTAAAGGGTAATTGATGTTGGAGCAGTTTTAATAACGTTGTTTTACCGCGACCATTACGACCGATTAGACCCAGTTTCCAACTGGCGTCAAATTGAAGCGTGACATGGTCGAACAATGGCTGTGTTTGATCTGGATAGTTAAATGTGAGTGCTTTGAATTGAATGGTACCCATGAATTATCACCTCATTGATTGAATGAGATTGGCCCAGTTGTCGTTAAAAATGCACAAAAAAAGACGCAATAACAGCGTCTTTTAACAAGTCTGATCGTCACTGACCTGAAAATCAACGCAAGCAATCTCTAACGGCAATCGGAAATAAACAGTCTACGCGCGGGCATGAACAGTTTGTACCAATCGAGTTGTCAGAAAATTAGCCTGCGATTTTCAATGCCAGTCACATCCTTTGAATAAGTTAAATTTGATTTTAGCAGATTGTTTTTAGAAAAACAACTCCTAAAATAATTCTTTACAAGTAACTGGTTATCCCCTATACTAAGTAACTAATTAATAACAAGGAGGGTCTGTCATGAATTCAATGCAACGTGTTGCCTTTAGCTTTTTCTTTAAGCTACCCAGTAATCGACTGGTTGATTAAGGAGAAGGCATTTGATTTGAAATGACAGACCTTAATGAATTGGAAGATGGCTGGGTAACCCCGAGTCATCTTCCTAGTGGCGCCCACTAGTGAAGACTAGTGGGCGCCTTTTTTGTTATTAAGATGAGTGCGACTTGAACGATTTGGCTTCGAGTATAACCTGAGAAGCGCAATGGTGGGCGTACGACCGCCATTGTGATTCTGTAGTTAAGCGGAGAAGGCAGTTCAAGAGCACATTAAAGAAGTGCGACAAAGTTGGTAGGCGGCGAGTAAGCGTCTATTCGAGTGAATAAGCGAAAAATAAGGAGAGGTCCATATGGGATTAATGGCAAAAGTATTACGAAAAGAATCACTTGAACGTTATTTACAACAGGATCAACGGTTAGCAAAAACATTAACGGCAAAGGATTTAATCGCATTGGGCGTGGGAGCAGTGATTGGGACCGGGATTTTTATCTTACCAGGGACGATTGCAGCGTTGCATAGTGGCCCGGCAATCACGATTTCATTTATGATTGCGGCGGTTGTTTGTGCGATTGCGGCGATGTGTTACGCCGAATTCTCATCCGCATTACCAGTGGCTGGGAGTGCTTATTCATACGGCAACATTATTTTCGGTGAATTAGTTGGTTGGCTGCTTGGTTGGGCTTTATTCTTAGAGTATATGTTATCGGTCGCGGCGGTTTCAACCGGTTGGGCGGCCTATTTTGTATCATTTATCGAAGGCTTTGGCATTCAGATACCGCGTGCAATGACTGGCCCGTTTGATCCAGCGCACGGTACTTATGTGAATCTATTTGCAATGCTGATTGTCGGCCTGATTGCACTGTTATTAATGCGGGGAACCCGTTCATCAACGCGAATTAATAACATGATGGTGTTGATTAAATTAGGCGTCGTCTTGCTTTTCATTGGCGTGGGGATTTTCTACGTGAAGCCGGCTAACTGGCACCCGTTCATGCCGTTTGGGGTCAGCGGCGTTTTCAAAGGTGCGTCGCTAGTATTTTTCGCTTACCTCGGTTTTGACTGCGTGTCAGCGTCCGCAGCAGAAGTGAAAGATCCACAAAAAAATCTTCCGATTGGCATTATTGGGACATTAATCATCTGCACCGTACTCTATATTTTAGTAGCGTTTGTTCTCACTGGAATGGTTCCATATCGTAAATTAGATGTTGCTAATCCGGTGACATTTGCGCTACAAGTCGTCCATCAAAATTGGTTCGCCGGTCTGATTTCATTCGGTGCATTGGCAGGAATGTTTACTATGATGTTGACGATGACTTACAGCAGTTCGCGGCTCATCTATTCCATCGGCCGCGATGGCTTATTGCCAAAAGCGTTCGGTAAAGTGACTGCCAAACATCAAACGCCAACTAACAGTATCAAGATTGTGACGATGATTATCATGCTGCTGGGCGGGTTCGTCTCACTGGATCAATTGACTAATTTGGTAAACATCGGGACATTGGTGGCTTTTTTCTGGATGTCGATTGGTGTTATTCCACTGCGCAAACGCAAGGACATTCCGAATAAAAATGGCTTTAAAGTTCCATTTTATCCAGTCCTACCGTTAATATCAGGAGCGCTCTGTTTATTGATGATGTTTGAATTACCCAGAGTCACTTGGATCGCAGCGACAATCTGGTTCGTCATCGGATTAGTGGTCTACTTTACGTATGGGATTTTCAATAGTCGCTTAAATAATAATTAAATCAGCTTTAAAAAGGCTGACGTTCATCCGTAGAAACGCTAAAATAAAGCAGAGGTGACGACTGTGGTGAAGCATAAACGGCTGTGGATTGGTCTCGTAGGGAGTGTCATTTGCATCCTCGGCATATTGGGGACATATTTCAATGCTGGTTTGTATCAACAACCGATTATTCGGGTAATGCGGGTTCAGACAATTAGTCGTGAGAAACAGACTGACGAGTACCAAAATGAAGATACAGAAGTAGTCCAGCGGGTAACGGGGCAATTTTTGAACACTAAGCAAAAAGGAAAAACGATTACGTTGCGTAATACCTATACAGCATCACAAGCGATGTCGACGCGTTACTATAAAGGGGAACAAGTTTTTTTGCATCGTGATCAATATTTGAAAAAATGGTCCTTAAACGAACCCAAGCGCGATACAATTATCGTTGGCTTAACGTTATTGACATTTAGTCTCTTGTTGTTGATGATGCTCAAGCGTGGTTTAATGACCTTATTGAGTGTCTTGGTCAATCTCGTTGCATTCGTCTTGACGTTACATTTAAACGCCTTGACGGGTGGTCGGTGGTTATTACCGATTATGTGTGGCTTAGCAATCGTTCTAACGGGTTTAACCCTGCTTTTAGTGTTAGGCCCCAATCGTCAGATGCTCGTCGCATATGGTGCGACAATTGGTGCGACGTTCCTAGCGCTGTTTCTCAGTATGGCGGTCTTGAAATTGACTGGGGATCAGGGGTTGCATTATGAAACAATGGCTTATGAATTACAGCCGTATAAAACGGTCTTCTTAGCGGAAGTCGTGCTTGGGATTTTAGGCGCTGTGATGGATGAGACGACCGATATTTCATCGTCACTCCAACAATTAGCAATTGAACAGTCGAACGTCACAAAGGCTGAATTATTTAAATCAGGGCTAACGATTGGCCGCGAAATTATTGGACCGCTAGTTAATGTGTTGTTCTTCTTAGTGATGGCGGATGCTTTTCCAATTATTTTATTATATCTACGCAATGGCAATACAATTGCGTATACCTTATCGCGAACTGTCACATTGAGCCTTACACAGACGGTGATTAGTGCGATTGGGATTACTTTGGCAGTGCCAGTGACCAGTTTGTTGGCGAGCCAGTTAGTGCGGGTGCGACGCTGATGATGCTATTGACAGGAATTTTATTGATATTATTAGTGCTGGTTTGCGGTTGGCAAGGATTGACAATTTTCTTTACTCTCAGTTTAAATTTTGTCGTGATTATATTAGCCCTCGTTTTGGTAGCCGGTGGATTTGAACCACTAATGGTTAGTGGCCTGTTGAGCCTGATTTTATTGGCGACGTCCATTTTCATGAATACTAAGCAGCCATTAACGGCTAAGACGGCGTTTGTGACGTCGTTAATCGTGGTGGTGGTCTTACTGGTCATTATCGTGCCACTTAGCCAACTAGCAGCCACCTACGGCTTTGGTGCGGAAGATGCAGAAGAGATTGAGGGTTTCGGGCTCGCAATCGGCCTATCGTTCCAAAAAATTAGCATGATGATGATCTTTTTGGGCAGCCTAGGAGCAATCGCCGAAACAAGTATTGCGGTTGCCAGTGGCTTAGTGGAAATTCTCGAATACGATGCGCAAATGGCACCTAAGCAACTCTTTAAAGCGGGGATTGCGATCGGCGAAAAAATTATCGCGACGGCTTTTAATACCCTGTTTTTTAGTTTTTTTGGCAGCTTCTTGTCATTGACAATGTGGTTCATTCAATTAGGCTATCCACTCAGTAAAATTGTGAACCATAAAATTTTAATTGGTGAGGTGCTGGCGCTGTTAATCGGAGTGATTGGGGTCATAGCAACCGTTCCGTTAACCAGCAGGCTCCTAAACTATTTCAGAAAACCAAAAGACGAATAAAGTTAACTTGAAAAATAAGTCAATTCAGATTAGAATAATAGAATATATGCACGAAAGGAGGAAACGCGCAATGTCACAAAACTTACATGTTAGTGTTTCTGGTAACCGTCGTCCTGTTAACCAAAACAATGCTAAAAAACGTAATGCTGAAACAGCTGCTGTATTGAACTTCTTGAAGGAACGTAAATCAGCTAAATAATTATAATGAATTTTTTCAAAATAATGTTAAAAGACCATCTAAAAGTCGCTTAAAAAGCAGCCTTTGGATGGTCTTTTAATATATTCAGAAGTAAATACATTAAAAGTGACGTACATAAATTCAAATTATTGCATATTAATATAATAATATAGCGGTAGAGAATAATGTTTGATATACTAAATGCTAGATAGCACGAGGGAACGTTTCGATATATAGTTAATAACATTCACCTTGTGAGTGGACAACAAATCTAAACGAAGATGTAAATATTGAAAAAGAAAACATGGATAGCGATATTAACCGTTTCAATAGTGGTTTTATTAGGAATTGGAATAGGAGTGAAAATGAAGATGGATAAAAAAGATAGTAATCTCGAAAATCAAAGAACAGCGGCAATCGGTGTGAAGAAAATTCAACCTGGTGTTCAGAAAATTCATTTTACAGCTGAAGGAGGAATAGATGGCGGTGGAGATTGGTCAGCTAATGCTGAATTAGTTGTGAATGGAAAGAGATATGAGGAAATACTAACAAAAGATGGTCTGGGAGTAGGGGATGATTTACCAGAAGGAAATACAGGAACGACAACGCCGGTTAAGGTTGTTTACAGTGATAAAAGTGAGGAGGTCATAAAATGAGTACCGCAAAACAGTTCAACACAATAGATAATTGGGTCTACAAGGTTGATAAAGTAAAGAGTCAACCTCCATTAAGACCTGGGAAAACGTTTTATGAAAGTTCCAAAGAAAAAACTGGTCAAAAATTCCAAGTCCTCAAAACCATCGACACTAATGATCCTAAAAATAGTCATGGTTACGACGCTAACGGGTTTCAAGGCATGGTAGTCGCACCGGTTAACAAGGAAGGTGAGGTTGATTATTCACATAGCACAAGCGTTAGATTGGGGAGATAAATAATGAAAAAACAAACATGGGTAGCAATCTTAGTCATTTTAATAGTTGGTATATTAGGAATTGGAATCGGAGTGAAAGTGCATATGGATAGAGTGGAAATTAATCAAGAAAGAGAAATAACTGTGCAAGCAAAGAAAATGTTTAGAGATATCGAAAAAATAAAAATATTAAGCCGTGGGGAAGCAAGCCCGGGCAGTCCATTTTTTATTATCGAAATAACTAACAATAAAAAGAATGTATATAAAGTTGAATTAGATTTGGGCGATGCAGAGACGTATAGTACAGTTCAGAATAATACCGACTTTAAAATTCAAATGGGAGAAACAATTACTAAAATCCAAGTTACGCATTTATCCGGGGAAAGGGAGAATGTTTGATGCCTACAGCTAAGGAGTATTCTAAATTAGATAATTTTGTATATAAGGTTGATGAAAAAGAGAAATATTTCCCAAGAGAAAGGGAGACCAGGTGGTAACAAAGGGTGGCACATATGAAGTCCTCAAAACCGTCGATACCAACGATCCTAAAAATAGTCATGGTTACGACACCAATGGGTTTCAAGGCATGGCCGTTGCGCCAGTGAACAAGGAAGGTAAAGTTGATTATTTACATAGCACGAGCGTTAGATTGGGGATATAAATATTGAAAAAACAAACGTGGATAGCAATTATAATAGTTTCGATAGTCATTATATTAGGAATTGGAATCGGAGTGAAAGTAAAGATGGACAAAAAGAATAGTAATCTCGAAAAGCAGAGAACAGCAGCAATTGGTTTTATAAGGGTTCAGTCTGGTGTTGAAAAAATTGAGTTTCTAAAAGACGGTTTTAACTCGGGTTCAGGAATATGGTCTATTAGTGTCAATACTATCGTAGATGGTAAGAAATATGAAGAAATTCTAAATGAAGATGGTTTGGACGGTGGAGATCCGCTCCCAGATGGAAACACAGGAACAGCAAAGCCTGTTGAGGTAATATATAGCAATGGTAGAAGAGAGATTCTTAAATGAAAACTGCGGAACAATACTCAGTTCTTTCGGATAAAGTATATAAAGTCGATATAAAAAATAAGGAAAACGTATATAGAGTCGGCAAGGATATCTATGATAATCCTAAGTATACTGACCAGAAATTCAAAGTCCTCAAAACCATTGATACCAATGATCCTAAAAATAGTCATGGTTACGACACCAATGGGTTTCAAGGTATGGCCGTTGCGCCAGTGAACAAGGTTGGCGAAGTTGATTATTTACATAACACGAGCGTTAGATTGGGGATATAGATTTTGAAAAAACAAACATGGATAGCAATTTTAATAGTCTCGATAGTTGTTATATTAGGAATTGGAATCGGAGTGAAAGCGCACATGGATAGAGTGGAAATTAATCAAGAACGACAAATTGCGGTACAAGTTAAACAGATGTTTAAGGATATAAGGGAAATTGAAATCAAGGACGTCCACTATAATTCAAGTACGGGATATACTCATGCGAATGTAAATGTTTGTCAAAATGATGGTGCCACTTTTTTTGTAAATATTACACTTGGAGAACCTAAAACATTTGTTGGTGGGACAGAAGCAATGAGACAACAAGGAAAAACAGAGCAAGAAATTGAAGTATTTTACAAAAATAGGGAGAGTGAGAGAATTAAATGATGAATTCGGAACAATATAAGTATATTTCTGATAATGCTTATGAAGTAGATTTGAAAAAAATCCAGATCCAATTCGATTTGACAATAACAAAACCCATTCAGTTAGCACACCTGGTCAGAAATTCAAAGTCATCAAAACCGTCGACGCTAATGATCCTAAAAATAGTCATGGTTACGACGCTAACGGGTTTCAAGGCATGGCCGTTGCGGCCAGTGAGTAAGGTTGGCGAAGTTGATTATTTACATAGCACGAGCGTTAGATTGGGGATATAAATATTGAAAAAACAAACGTGGATAGCAATTATAATAGTTTCGATAGTCATTATATTAGGAATTGGAATCGGAGTGAAAGTAAAGATGGACAAAAAGAATAGTAATCTCGAAAAGCAGAGAACAGCGGGAAAGGGTTTCATAAAGAATCAACCCGGTATCAGTAAAATCAAGTTCATGCAGGATGGATCATACTCTGGTGCGGGTGTGTGGTCAGTAGGCGTTAACGTATATATTGGTGAAAAAAAATATAAAGAGATTTTTGTAGAGAATGGATTAATGGGGGGCGAAACACTGCCCGATAAGGATCTTGATGCAAGTCAGCGTGTTAACGTAATTTATAGTGATGGTAGGAAGGAGATTCTCAAGTGACAACGGCTAAACAGTATTCTCAGATTGATAAAGTGATTTACGATATTGACAGAGTAAAGAGGGGGCAAGAGGCGTTTAGAGAAGGGTATACGTTTTTCGAAGAATTTCCTGAAAACAAGGGCGTACAATTCCAAGTCCTCAAAACCGTCGACGCTAATGATCCTAAAAATAGTCATGGTTACGACACCAATGGGTTTCAAGGCATGGCCGTTGCGCCAGTGAGCAAGGCCGGGGAAGTTGATTATTCACATATTACGGTCGCTTATGCCGGCACCAATCAATCTGATTT
>NZ_AYZB01000071.1 GCF_001436415.1 Latilactobacillus graminis DSM 20719 | reverse complement strand
ATCAACGGCAGTTTTAGTCTGTTGGGCTAACGCTAGATATTCATTGCCAATATCCCGCATCGCTTTTATTTCTGCTTCCAGTTCTTGAATTGGTTCATCAACCACTGATCGATGCGTCACACCAGCCCGTTCTAATTCTGCCATCACTGCCGCATGAGATAGATGTTCACCAATCAATTCCGCCGACTTTACTGTTTGTTGCCATAGTGGTTCAAATTCGTCAATCACCGCATTGTAATGCTGGATAATGCCACTAATACCATCAATCGCAATTCGAGTCAGACTATCGGAAATCGAAGCTGCTTCGACGGCATCGACCGCAATTTTTTCAGCAAGTGTGAATTGACCTCCGGATGATTTAAACGACTTAGCCAATTGTTTAATCGCAGATTGCTTCTTTTCCATTAAAGCTGTATCTGATGCCATTTGACGACGAAGGACCTTCGTTCTGCCTTGATGATCAAACTTAAACGACGATAACATGTGCGTATCAATATCCTTGGTGGGTCCATTAGCGGTTGTCTCACTCCACACAGTTGTACCGGTAAACCCGTTAACCCCAACCACTGTTGAAGCCCCACCAGAAAATGGATCGCCCTGATGCCGATAATTGGTCAAAAGATCAGGATGCGCTAATGCCCAAAGCCGTTCCTTGTCCGTCATTACTTTCCATGGATCTGGTGCCGAAAAAACCGTCGCACGCACTTGAAAGTGACTGGCTACAAACAATGCCATTGCCCCACCAAGGGAATGACCAGTTGTATCCAGTTTGGCGTCTGGAAATTCTGTGTAAACCTGCTGATAAAATTTTAACGCTGAATTAAACTGACTATCTATAATATTATGTTGACCTTCTTCACCAATATCCACCGTGCTTCGATTACCAGACCCGATTCCTTGAAGGTCTTCAGCAATGTCCTTGAAATCAGATTGATTGGTGCCGGCATAAGCGACCGTAATATGTGAATAATCAACTTC
>NZ_AYZB01000070.1 GCF_001436415.1 Latilactobacillus graminis DSM 20719 | reverse complement strand
CCAGATCCAACACCTGAACCAGTCCATGTTATCAGTGGTAGTGAATCAAATAATTTAGGACTTTACGGTAGTTATGCAGCTGCTTCTGCTGCTGCTAATGCAGAATTAGATAGAGCAGACACTCCATACGATCATTTTACGATAGTTACAGTCTATTACTCAGATGGTAGTCAAAAATTTGCTTTAACTATGTCGAGCCAATGGTAAAAATTTAAAAAAATTTGCAGGCACAATACATTTGTATTGTGCCTTTTTGTGTGGGAGGAAATTCAATATGAATAGGATCAGAGCTGCACCTGACATATCTGTGTCAGGTGCTCTTTTTTTTAAAAAAAATAGAAATGGGGATACATCGTGTTAAAAAAATTTATTAAGAGTAAGGTT
>NZ_AYZB01000069.1 GCF_001436415.1 Latilactobacillus graminis DSM 20719 | reverse complement strand
AAAAAAAATAGAAATGGGGATACATCGTGTTAAAAAAATTTATTAAGAGTAAGGTTGCATCGTTTCTGACCATTGGCGCAATGGTTGCGCAAACCTTCTCTCCAACAGCTGCATTTGCGGCTGAAGCAGTAAGTAGTACGCAAAAAGATGATAATCATATCACCTCGAGCATTCTAAAGCCACTTTCGCCAAGGGAACTTGCGACAAGAGCGGGGGG
>NZ_AYZB01000009.1 GCF_001436415.1 Latilactobacillus graminis DSM 20719 | reverse complement strand
ACCCAGCTTAACGGCATAATAAAAATCATTTGAAACATTTGCTTCAAATTGGCCATTCTTGGTAGTAAACGTTTCTGAGAACGTTTGTCCGTCCACTGTTACAGTGTAACTCGCTGCACCACTAACACTGTTACCGCTTAGTTTGCCTTGCACTGAGTCGTAAGAAAGGTTCAGTTGGTGATTACTACTTTGGTGAGCTTGTACGGCTGCTTGTGCTGAGGTGCTAGTAGTTGCTGCCAGCACACCTGTCGTAATACTAATCTCACATAAAGCCGCCACAACCATCATTGTTGAAATTTTTTTGTTCAAGCGCATATCTTTCCTCCAATATAAATTATTATCAACACCATAGGGTTGACATGATAATTAGTATATCAGAGAAAAGTATATTGTCAACGATGTTAACTACCATGATAATTCACTTTAACAATGATTGCACTTAATTTTTTTAAGTGGGATGAATTGTCAATCCAAGTGCAACACTTTATCATAAAAGACCTCACGAGCCTTTTTTATTCAATTAGTGTTGCACTTAGATTGTAAATTCGTCATACATAAAAACCCACATTTAGAATGCGAGCTTTTTAATGCCAACCATCATCTTAGATGTGGTACTTATTTTCCATTCAAATCACAACTCTTATCGCTATTATTTAAATCAGTATTTTAAAAAAACTGAACACATTTACTATTTCATATAACTAACATAATGCCATTGTATACATTCAAGCCAATAACACATACCACCACAGCTCTATATATAGAAAGAACTGTTCGATTAGTTAATCTACAGCTAATTACCGCCCCTAAATATCCTCCAATAATTGCTGCGATTGCAATACCAGGCAACAAACTAACATTTAAGCCTAAATCTGATACATGAGATAGATTTGTAAGTAATTTTATTAATTGTGAAAAGAATATTGAAATGATTGAATAAAACGCTGCTTTTTTCGGTTCAAATCCAAATAAATAAATAATGACAGCAACATTAATTGGCCCGCCACCAATTCCTAAGAAAGTTGATAACATCCCTAATGCAAGTCCACTTAAAACAAACAGAAAATAAGTTATCTGTTTGTTAAAATGAAACCCACCTGACTTTGAGAACAACAATGCTAGAACTAAGGCAATCACAACAATGATTATTTGAATTAAATTCAGTGAATGATCATTTTGTAATATTTTGGATAGTAGTATAAAACCGCCGTCACCTAATTTTCCTCCTATTATTGAACCGGCTGATAAAAATAGTGCTTCGTGCCAATCTATTCTGACACCTCTCTTAAGCCCTTTTCCCGTCGATACAATTGACATAATAAATACGGCAAAACTTGAATAAAAATTAATAGCTACCAATGGATCACCACTTAGTAAATCTAATACGGGTTTAATGATTACGCCACCACCCATACCTGAAATTGCACCAATTGTATTGGAAAATAAAATAATCATCACGTACAATACTATTTTCCCCATAGTTCCCCCTAAAAACAGGCACCCAACTTACCATTTGGTAATGGGTGCCCTTATTTTCTAATCTTCATCCAAATCATCCACATCGATATTTGTTTCAACAACTTGAATCGCTTGTTTTGCTGACAATATTAATTTTTGTTGTAACTCTTCGAGTGACATATCTGGACATAATGCATACTCGATAATCATTCCTAAATTGAATCCGGATATCACTTTACAGTTAACAGTCCCACCTACAACTTGAACAACACTGTTACAGGGGGTTCCTCCCAATAAATCAGCCATGATTAGTGTTGGTTTATCAAGATTAATTTGACTTTTAATTTTTTCAATCGTACCTGATAATCCGTCAGTAGCATTCATACTTACTGTGTTGGCGTTAGCAATTTCACCCACAATCATTTCGGCTGACTTCAATGTTTCAACAGCCATATTACCATGACTCACAATTAATAAATTTGGTTTCATGCTAATCCACAATCCCTTCAATCTCATTGATATTAAAATTTTTACTAGCGAGCAATTCGGTTGCTTGTAAACGACTTAAATGTTTTTTAACCATCACCAATCCAACAGCAATGTTTCTGTTAGCGTTTTCAAAAATTTCTGTAGCTGTAGCTTCATCAGTCCCTAGTATCTGTTCAATAATTCCAATTGACCGTGCAACCAATTTTTCATTTGTTGGTTGAACATTGATCATCAAGTTTTCGTAGACATAACCCGATTTAATCATGATACCGGTCGAGAGTGAATTTAATACCATCTTTTGAGCAGTTCCAGCTTTCATTCGAGTGGAACCCGTAATAACTTCTGGCCCCACAAGTGGTGCAATAGAAATATCGGCTACTTTAGCCATCTGACTTTGCGGATTGCACGTTAAAGCAATTGTGAAAGCACCCACTCTGTCACCATATTCAAGTGCTGAGATAGTGTATGGTGTCCGTCCACTAGCTGCAATTCCAATCAAAACATCCTTGGAAGTTAGTGTAACTTCCATCAAATCATTGACTGCTAATTCTTTAGAATCTTCCGCACCTTCAACTGCACTATACATTGCTTCTGCACCTCCAGCTAGAATACCGAACGCTCTTTCCGCTGGTACTCCATACGTCGGTGTTAATTCAATTGCATCTAATGCACCCAGTCTACCTGATGTTCCAGCCCCGATATAAATAAGTCGTCCACCGTCTTTAAATTTATCAGCAGCCCGTTCGATAGCATCTCCAATGCATTCAATCTCAGCACTAACAGCTTTAGCCACATCCTGATCCTCATTATTAATCAATCTTGCAATTTCAAAACCATTTTTGGTGCCTATTGTCATCGTTTTTTGATTACGAGTCTCTGTCATTAGATCCGTTACACCTTTAATTATCATAAGCCGAATTTAATCCTCCTCCAATTTAGTAATTATCCTATTTGTTTGCAAAGCAGCATCACTCATTTCACCAAATCTCAACTGCATAATTCCCATAAAAACTAAATCAGCAATAAACATTGTTGATAGCTTTGAGGCAACTGCTGCAACTCGAACTATTCGTTCATTATCTGGTACAAACAAACAGATATCACTTAACAAAGATAATGCAGTATCTTCTCGAGTTATTGAAACAACGGGAATCCCATTATTATGCGCAAACTCAGCTCCTATCAGAACTTCTTTTGTCTTACCTGAATAAGAAATCGCAATGACAATATCTTGCTCTGTTGCATTCGCAAGAAATTCGAGGTTCATATGCGCATCCGTTTCATAAAATGTCTTAATACCGTATCGATTAAATTTATGATATAAATCATATGCAATCAATCCAGATGTCCCAATTCCCAGTAAATAAACACGTTTAGCTTTATTTATTAGTGTAAGTGACTTTGTTAAATTATCGATATTTAACATTGAATATGACTTCTGCACAGTTGATTCATACACCCCTGCTAGTTTCTCAGATAAAATTTTAGGCGTATCATTCTTTTCAATCACTGTATCAACAACAGTTTTCCCCGATGAAAGTTGAGTCGCAATTGCAATTTTTAATTCCGAGAAATTATCCAAGCCAATTTGTTGTACAAAGCGGACAACCGTAGCCGCCGAAACCCCGCTTCGCTCACCAATCTCTTTTGATGTTTGACTCAACACATCTTTAGGATATGTTAGTAAATAATCGGCAATCAATCTTTGCTGTTTACTTAAGTGCTTATATTGCTGCTCTATTTCATCTAAGATCATCATCTATTCCACCTATTTTAAGAATGTCTCAATAGAAGCATCACTTTCTGTTGGGACCATTTGTGCAGTAATTTTTATACCTTTTTGTAGTAAATATTCTAAATCAGCGATATCTTCATCTGTTAATGCCACGGATTTTTTAATCGCTTTCGATCCTGGTTTAGCAGAAATATTACCAACATTAAATTGTGTAATATTCGCACCACCATCAATTAATCGGCGCATGTCCTGGATGTTACGAGTAATTAAAAATGCTTTGTCATCGTCATATTTTCCGTTTTGAATATTTAAAATACCTTTTTGAATGGACAAAATGGAGAGTTTTACTCCGGTAGGTTTTGCCATTTTTAAAGCGCCAATTTGCATTTTATCATGAACAACTTCATCATTCACAACAATGATTCTATCTGCCCCCAATGAGTTTGTCCAAACCGTAGCTACTTGCCCATGTATTAAACGTTCATCGATTCGTGCATGTATAACTGTCATTATTCATCATCCTTATCCGTATTATTATAGACCAAAAATTCGCTTTAAATTTCCTAATAGCATACCTAGTGCAATTAATACAAAAATTAATCGTGTTGAATTCATTTTTTTCTTACCTAATAGCCAGTATGAGAACAATACAATCAACAGCGGTGCCAGCGATGGTAATACCTGATTCATCATGTCATTAATATCTAAAGTTACTTTACCCATCTTATACTTCAAATCTAATGAATAGTTGACAACTGAAGGAATTAAAGCACCGACAACAGTTAACCCTAAAATTGAAGCACCTTCTGTTAAAGTTTTCATCTGATCAGCAAATTCTGTTACTAGCTTGGTTCCTTGGCGGTAACCAATCCAAGTAAATTTATATCGAACCCAAGCAATCATTACCCCACCAATAATCGGCAATAGAAGCCCGATTGTCGATCCTGAAAGTGCCATATATGAAGCTATCGAAAAAATTATGGCTCGATAAATTGCTAAGAAAATAGTGTCTCCAACTCCCGCAAATGGCCCCATCAAACCAGTCTTTAAACCGACTATCGCCATTTCATCTTCCATACCTGTTTTTTCTTCAATTCCTAAATCAGCCCCAATAATTAAGTGAGACATTGGTTGACTTGTATTAAAAAATCCTAAGTGAGTTTTTAAAGCTTTACTCATAGCAACCTTATCATCCTTATAAAGCTTCTTTAAAGCCGGCATTACAACCCAAGAATAACCAAGGCCTTGCATCCGCTCATAGTTCCATCCCCATTGAAGCCCAAAAAGATTTCGCCAATAAACTTTATTAATGTCTTTCTTGTCTAATTTATTCATCGATTTCTACCTCATCGTCATCATCAACTTCAATGTCGTCATCTTCGTTTCCCGTTGCTACAACAGCAGATTTCTTCTTACTTGCAAACAGTACATAAATACCTGCCATTGCAAGTCCAACTAATGCTGCTCCTAATATTGAGAAGTTCTTACCACCATATGCCATCATTACAAAACCAAAAATGAAAAATGAAAAGTATTTTTTAATTGGTAAATATCGCATTAAAATAGCAATCCCCATTGCTGGTAAAATTAATCCAGCTGTTTTTAAACCATCCATAAACCAAGTCGGGATAAAACTATTAATAACTGATACTACACTTTGTCCAAAAATCAATCCAATTGCAACCGGAATAATTCGAGAAAGAATCCAAGGAAAAACACCGTAAACATTGCATCGTTCAACTTTCTTATAATCCCCTAATTCTGCATAATGATCGGCTCTATGTTGAACAAATGTATTGGCCATTCTTGCTAAAATATCCGTTTGTGTTAGTAACAAACCAATTGGTACAGCCAATCCAATACCATATTCTGCACCTTTACCTGCAATAATAGCGTATGCCGTTCCCATTACTGAGCCGGTTAGAAAATCTGGGACTGTCGCCCCCCCAAAAGTTGCCACGCCTAATGTCATCAATTGTAAGGTTGCCCCTACTATCAACCCTGTTTTTAAATCTCCCATAATTAGTCCAGTAATCGCACCACCGAAAAGTGGTGAATAAGGACCAAGTTGCATTGATATTTGATCTAATACGCCTAAACTGATGTACACACAAAGTACAGCAATCACTCCAATTGGAACTGTCATAATGCGCCTCCTGCTATCCATGTTATGAAATCGCTTTCTACAATTCATAGTATAAGTTATCATTTTACTATTTGCAACATAATTTCATATTTTTTATAAAAATAGCTAAAAATGAAATTTAATTTCTTTTTATGATAAAAAAAAGCTCTTCTATGTTTAATAGAAGAGCTCTTAGATTTAACGTTTAATTATGGATGTAAGTAAATGCACCCGCGTTTGAAATCGTTTGTGTATTGGGTCCGGCAGGGTTGTCAAAGCCCATCCCACCTTGTGTGATTGTGATTGTCCCCGCGGCAGCATTGTATGATTGCACGTAAGCAACGTGCCCGTAAGCGCCGTCAGCCGCCCATGAGCCTACCATTTGACCGCCAGCAAAGCTTACAATTGCGCCTGCGGCTGGTGTATGATCAACACGGAAACCAGCTGCGGCCGCTGAAGCACCCCATTGAGCACCGTTACCCCAGTTATTGCCAGCCCATGGTGCAACAGATTTAACATACCATGTACATTGTCCCCATGCGTATGAGTTGCCAGCTGAGTTACCAGCCACCTTACCACCGCCACCAAAAGAAGAAGTGCTATTGCTATTATCTGATGTCTTTGTATCTTTAGTTGCTGTTGGTACCGGAGCTTTTGCAGTGGCCGCTTTATCAGCAACTGCCTTTTTAGCAGCTGCGGCCGCTTCTTTGGTACTTGCTTGATCAAAATCAGCTTGTAAAGCTGTTAACTCAGTTTTGTTATCATTGATTTTTTTTGATAACGCGGTTTGTTTTTGGTCAGCATCCCGTTTCAATGCTACTAAGCTCGTCTGTTGTTTTTCCAAGCCAGCTTTAATCGCTACTAAATTAGCTTTCGTCTTTTCTTGTTCGGCCTTCAACCCAGTTAATTCAGTTTTTGCATTGTTAACATCAGTTAAGGCTGCTTTGCTTGCTTGATTTAATTTATTGATTGTGAATGAACGTGAAACTAAATCAGAAAGATCATTGGCATTTAAAAGAAAATCAACATAAACATTGCCACTGACCGCATTGCCACTTTTTTCTTGCAATGTCACTAATTGCTTTTTCAAAACAACAGTCCGTTTGGCAACCTCTTTTTGAGCATCCGCAATTTGACCGGAAAGACCTTCGATTTGTTTGTTTGCTCTGTTAATTGCTACTTTTTGATCAACAATCTTTGCAGTATTGGTTGTGATTTTTTGGTCTAAATCAATTACTTCTGTATTTGCAGCTTCAATTTGTTTTAATAAATCATTCGTCTTGTCCTTATTCGCCGCAATGGCATCTTGTGCTTCATTTGAAGTTGCAGCTGATACAACGTTTGTTGAAAGCGTAGAAACTGCTAATAACCCAAGAACAAGTGTCGCTGTAATCGTTTTTTTTAATGACATAGTTTATTTTCTCCTAATTAGTTAAGCCCAAAATATAAGCTAAGTATATAGGGCAAATGTTACATTAACATTACATAAACATTATGTTCCTTTAACAAATTTTCTATCCTAGCTACATCAATTAATTTTAGCAGCCCCTCCCTAACTTATTGACACCAAAAAGCGCGTCCTACTCACTAAGACGCGCTTTTTAATCGGTTATAAAAGTAACTTCCTCATGTTGAGTCCAACTATCTAATCGGGCACTTTTCAGTTCAATTGCATAAATAATTTCACGTTGACGATCTTCCTCCGATAAACTATCCATAAAACCGGGAACTTGTGCGTTATAATAATCAGCCAATTCATCCAACTTATACTGAGCACGATAAACCCGTAGCTGATTACTTGCAATCGTCATCCCTTCACTGGTGGGCATCGTGTGAATAGCCGCTACACCACGGTCTAATTCTTCAATCTTAGGTGTATCTGGAGCTGTTCCAAAATACCAGACATTAGGCGCATCATCCAACACGATAAATCGCATCTGGCGACTTGCAGGCTGCCCCTTTTCATCGGCAGTACTGAGCATCATTTCATTTGTTTGCTTGACAAATTTTTGAAATTTGCGCAAATCATTTTGGTGGATATGTGGATTAGCGTTTTGTGCATCGATGTAGGCAATCACTTGATCAACTGATGTGAATTCTGGTTTAGCTTGTAAATAATATAGAATTTGTGGAATCATCGGTGAAATTTCACGCTTGTGGTAATAAAATTGCAGCCAGCGTTTAGAGGCTAATAGTGCGCCTGCATACTGTACGCGCAGACGATTATTATAATGCTTAATCAGCATTTGCAGCGGATTATAATTCACTAATTTTTGCCAAATATAGAAATTAAAGAACAGCAAAATCACGGTCAGTAAAACATTGACTTGAATGATGTTGATGATTGACAAATTTCCATAGCGCGCAAAATATCGATATACAATCCAAAAACCAGCCGTAGTTAAAATTGCCGCATACATCACTAAACGCTGCTTGAATAATCGACGCTTATGCATAATTACGCCAATAACCTGCTGACGTTTTTTCATATTATGTTCACGCACAATCATGTCATCGACAATTGCTTGATCTTTTTTAGAAAGCATCTTCTTCCTCCTCAAAATAATCAAATCTTTGTCGTAACTCATACGTTCCCACATCGGCATAATCTTGAATCACAATTTTTGATTGCTCATGCCGCATTTCTAAGGCCCCATATTTCATTAAATACATATCTTCCGCTAAATCAATTCGGAGTTTCAATTTAGCAGGATCATACGTTCTAAGCAATCCTTTTTTCAGCCGATACTTGCGTAACTTGTTCAACAAAAATAATCCGAAAAAAAAGATGGCAAATACCGCTACATATAAAAGAAAATAATAATTAGTCTGTAGTAATATTTTTCTAAACGCCTTTAAATCAATTGGGAGGGCCATTTTCTGGCCACTATACAAAAGGCCAGTGAAAGTCATTGGTACTAGGCACATCAACCACCCGATTATAATTAATAGGCCCTGCCCAATCTTTTTACCGGTCGGTTTTTTCGTGAAGAACCAATCGTTAGTTAATGATGCTTCACTCACTTGATGCTTGATATAATCCGGCTTAGTTATCTTGATCAGTCCCCTCTTTTGACTTAGCAACAACGTCCACTGAACGTTTAGGCGATTTCCAAACACCAGCATCCTCACCCTTGATAATTTTAATCATCGTTGGCAGAATTTCGACAGCCACAGTGAAGGTGTTCACCATCCAATAAATTAAGATATACCAGGGTGCAAACGCAATATATTTCAACGAACGGCCTTGGTCATTGAAGTACGATGCCATCACTAATTGAATCAATCCCACCACAATTTCGATAGCAATAAAAATCGCTGCAAAACAGAAATTGGTAATTAGACCCACCCAGTCACCACGAATCACACAAACTGCCTGAATAATAATAAAAGCGCCCATACTCAACCAGAAAAATAATGACCAGACAACACTTAAACTGTAATCAACAATGATTGGGACCATTGCTAAATGTTTGATTGGATGCTTAAAAACATCCATTGACTTAGTCAACAACACATGGATCCCACCAGCTGTCCAACGGCGACGTTGTTTCACCAACTCATATAACGTTTCAGGTACATCCATAAAAAAGCGGATATGGGGTGCAAAATAGGCCTGCCAACCATGGGTCTGCATGTCCCAAGAAATTGCAATATCTTCCGTTGGTTGTTCGGCTTGCCATCCACCAACATCAACAACAGCTTGCTTGCGATACATCGTATTAGCACCAGAAAATGCAAATAAGCCACCATATGAAAGTTGTGATCGCTTGATTAATCCGATGATTGAGTTCAACTCATTTTGTTGTGCCTCGGCCACTAGTGACGTCTTATTAATTGACAGCATGTTCCCAGTAATCGCACCAAGTCGCTTACCGCCTTCACGCTCAAAGTAATACATATATTTCCATAATGCATCCACTTCTGGTTTAGAATCCGCATCATTCGATAATAGAAAATCTCCCCTTGAAAAACCAAGGGCAATATTAAAGCCGGCCGCTTTACCACGATTGTTAACGATAGTAATAATACGTAACCGTTCTTTACCATATCGAATCTGTAATTGATCAAGGATGGCCCCTGTTTGATCCGTTGAACCATCATTGACGACAATCACTTCATACTGGTCTGTTGGGTAATTCATCTGCTCTTCCAGATGTACAATTGTTGATTCAATCGATGCTTCTTCATTATGTGCTGGTACTAAGATGGTGATGAACGGTGTTCCCTCTTCTAAATAGTGCGGCATATCCTTTCGCTCTAAAAATAACCAGTAATATAGACTAGAAACAATGAAGGACAACCCACCAACAATTGGGTACGACACGATCGTATAAATTAAGATCTTTGTTATGTCATCCGCTAAGCTCATGTACGCCTCCCCATATATTGATTAATTTATTGATTATTGGCCTTTAATTTTATAACGCCCCTGCTTTTTCATCCAAGTAATTATTTGAATGCTACGACTAATACGATAACACACTAACTGGCGTTTATTAAATACATTGTTTGATCCTTTTTTGAAATTAAATGAAAACACCTATTTCGAATTCACAATATAATTCTAAGCAATTTTTGTTGCAAATTCAACAAAATTAAACTACACTAACCTTATTGAAATGAGGTCTTTTTTATGTCAGAGATTCTACAACCAATTGGTGTGATTGCACGTGCTCTGGAATCAATCGCCAATATTGAATTCCAACAATATCATTTAACCCGCGGTCAGTACTTATATTTAGTCCGGATTGCCGAAAATCCAGGCATCATTCAGGAACGATTGGGCGAAGTATTAAAGGTCGATCGTACAAGCGTTACCCGTGCAGTTCAAAAATTGATTAAAAATGGGTTGGTTGAACGTCAACCGGATGAACAAAATCGAAAAATTAAGCATCTCCAGTTAACGCAGGCGGGCCACGCAATTTACCCTACTATTAAGGCAGAAAATCGTTATTCCAATCAAATGGCACTGGCAGGCTTGTCGATTAGTCAGGCCGAGACACTTGAACAACTACTAATCAAAGTAAGTACTAATGTCGCTCAAGACTGGGATTTTGTCAAAAAAGGCAACATCCGTCATTATCAAGGAGGCTCATTGATGCCAATTCAACCTGTTACTACAAACCAACTCGCAGTACTCCAAGCCATCAGTCGTGAAACCTTCAGTGCCACTTTTGGCGCCGATAATTCCCCAACAGATCTTAACGACTATTTAGATCAGGCCTATAGCACGACTCAATTAACAGCTGAACTTGAACAACCGGATTCCTTCTTTTATTTCATTTATCATCATAACGATATCGCTGGTTATTTAAAGCTCAATATCAACAAGGCCCAAACAGAAGGTGCTGCCACTGATACATTAGAAATCGAACGAATTTATATCCGCGGTCCTTTTAAACGCCTTGGTTTAGGGACCCAATTGATTAACCATGCACTGACAATTGCCGCGCAAAACCATAAGACAAAGGTTTGGCTCGGTGTCTGGGAACATAATACCGCTGCATTGCACTTCTATACCAATTTGGGTTTCAAGCAAATTGGCGAGCATGTCTTTCAACTTGGGACAGACGCTCAACGGGATTTAATTATGCAAAAAACACTCCGCTAAAAATACCCCTAATATCACTGCTGATTTGATTAAAATCAAAAGACGCCTAGTTTGTTAGATTTTAACTAACAAACTAGGCGTCTTTTAGAATGTTCGCTTTCGAACCAATCCTAAATTTTTCAATCCCTCTTGGTCTCTGCCTAATTTTCAATCAATGTACTGTCGTTTGCTTGGAACTGTTGCAGTTGTAATAATTGGGCTTGGTTAATTTCAGTGTACAGTACCCCCGCAATCGATTGATTAATATAACCAGCATTAATTCCCTGTTGTACAAAATCATATTCATGTTGGAAAGCTTGAATATATAAACCATCTGGAACTGTTGTGGCACCTTTTTGATAATCATGCTTAATATGGGCACAAAAATGATTCATCGTCCGTCGAACAAGATAAACAAAATCATTATCACTATGCTTTTGCTTTAAGCGATTCGTCAAAACGGTATCCAGATATTGATCAATAACCCCCGTAATCTCCTCGTTAAGACCTAAAAGAGCGTTACGCATCACTTCACGTTGTTTAATTTGTTTAGATAATTCTGGATTTTCAGTAATTTTAGTCTCTCGAAAATACCGCTGTTGTTTACGTGAAATCACCAGATGACTAGCATGCCAAAGAACTTCTTTTTGCCAGTGCTTAATTGCGTGCTTCAGCCGTAGTCCAAAGTGGTCGCGTTTGGATTCGACTAGTACGCGCTGTAAAATTTTATCGTAGAGATTAACAATTTCTGGGCTATAGCGTTCATTAACCGCATCACAATGCAGAAAGTTATCAACGACTGCTTTGGTCTCACTCAAGAGCAGATTATAGTTAGCCGTTGCTTGAACCCGATCAACCGTTAATCGATTGCGCTTTTGTGATTGTAATTGGTCTGTCAAAGCTTCGCGGACAGCATAGTCTTCGATTTGTGGCCGCATTTGTAAAATCACGTAATCAACCATCTTGTTCCGAATATGATCTAAATCAGCTATTGTATAGGCTTCTTTTTTTTGTGGTAATTTACGTGGTAAAACCAGTGCGCTGACAATCATACTGATTAATATCACGAAGGTCGCAATCGCAATTAATTCATCGCGATAGGGAAAGGGATGTCCAGCAATCTGGTTAGGTAGCGAAAAGGCCATTGCCAAGGTAACTGCCCCATGAATCCCACTAACTGCGAATAATCTGGCAAAAAACGGCCGTTGATCATCTTGAGGATCACCAAAAAATGCCGTAATCCACGGACTATCACCATGTAGTACCCAAATATAGCGCACAATCCACATTGCCAAATAAATTAATCCACTGACCCCGAGCATCGCTACTGCCCCGCGCCACCCCATTTGAGTTACATTACGCGCGACTTGCGGTAGCGAAATCCCTAAGATGAGAAAGACAAAGTCATTGAGAATATCCGTTAAAATATTCCAAATCGTTCGTGAGGTCAGTTGTACATTAGTGGACGTTAAGCGAAGCCGATCAGCTTCCCAGTTATGTTCAATCCCAGTCGCCACAACAGCTAGAATTCCGGAAACGCCGAAATGTTCCGCGAATAAATAAACCGCAAACGGTGTCAATAGACTAATTGGAATCGTTGTTAATTCTGGGTTTTTACCATGCTGATTTAAGTTGAAGCGTAGCATTACTAAAAGCACTCCACCGACAATCCCCACGACAACGCCACCAATTGCAACAAACAGAAAATGCCCAATACCTGCAACCACCGAAAACGTCCCTTTTGAGAGCACTGACAAGGCAAAATCTAGCAACACTAAACCCGTCGCATCATTGAATAGCGATTCAAGTTCTAAGGCTTCACCGACCCCTTTAGGCATCTCATTATTCCCAGTCATCGATTTTACCGCTACTGCATCAGTGGGGGTGACAATGGCTGCTAATGCAAGTGCTAACGGAAATGTCCACTGTGCCTCAATTTGTTTTGTAATTAAGCCAACAACCACTGCCGTAACGACTGCAAGGACTACCGAAAGTAAGAAAATCCCCTGAAATCTTTTGCGAATGTTGGCAAATGATTGCTTTTGTCCATCAATAAACATTAACGGTGCAATAATTAGTAGCATGAAAAACTCAGGTTCTAATTTAAAATTGTGGAATACTGATATGAAGGATAAGCCCCATCCCATCGCAATTAGTAAGAAAGCTTCCGGTATACGTGGGACAAGTTGTTTAATTACGTTAACTACGATGACCCCGACTAATAGCAGTGCTACTAAATAAAATTCATTCATTTTCTAATCTCCAATAATCAAATCTTGACAGTTTCATTGGCCGACTTTGCACCAACTGATTACTATTTACTACTATTATAACCTAAAACACTAAATCACGTAGCGCTCGAATTAATTGGACGCTACTCTATTTTTAAATATGTTTCTTCGTTTCCAAGGCAGATCCATTATTTTGATAAATTAACCCTGAACAGCATCATCATTGATAACGCCAGCTAAGTTCTTTTTTAATTCATAATTTTTCCGCCACTCAGTTCGATGTTCTGCTTTAGCAGCGCCAACTTCAATAGCGGTAGATCTATAACAAAAGCACGATAACGACTAGCTGTTATCGTGCTTTTGCCTTATATCATCTGATTGCGTGGATCTAATACCAATGATTCCGCCAATAATATTTCACTATAAAGTTCATACACATAGTCGGAACTAACGACATGATTTTTCGCTAAATTATACAAGTAATTTCGTTCAGTATCAAAGGCCTGCATCAATGCCCGCCGCTGTTCAACACTTTGTAAATTCGTCATCATTGTTTTGTTAGCAGTAAAAATACGCCATTGTTTAAAGAATGAACGTAACGAATTTTTACGAATTTGATCGCGTAAATCATAAATAACACTCGCTTTAACAGTTGGCGATAGTGATAAATTATTCAGGCTCTTAATACCAACAGTAACCATCGCGGTCCGCATTTTTATCAACTGTTTTTCCCGAATCGCTTCATCCCCATCAATTGGTAATAACCATTTAAATAGCAGTGTTGGCACGACCATACTTAAGATAATGACCACTGTTTCAACAATAATCACAAAGTTAAACAATTGCGGGGTAATTCGATTAGCAATCGAGAACGTCATTGCTAACGTAACCGTCCCATGCACCCCACCGAGTGCAAATAAAATTGCGGTTTTGGGTTGATGATTACCAACGAATATACGAGCATAGCCATAACGGACAATTAACAATAATCCATAGACCGTTACGCCCACTATCAACCATTTAGCGGAGCCGAATAAAATCGGCGCTTGACTTCTAAAAATCCGTACTAAGCTAATCCCTAGAATGACAAAAACCGCACCATTCAAAATTTCCGTCCCAAAGCGGCCTAATTGAATCCCCAAATGCATCTGGCGCGGTGATGAAAAGCGACTTCGATTGGCTTCACTATTATGCACTAACCCGGCAATTACAACCGCAATAATCCCTGAAACCCCAACTTCTTCTGCGATAAAATAAACACAAAATGGAGTCAATAAATAAAATAGGGTTTGCGATGAAATCACATTATTAGCTGAACGAACAAAAAATTGCCGGCAGGCCATGATGAGCAAGGCAAAAACCGCCCCAATTACTAGACCGCCCACTGCTGATTTTAGTAAGGCTACCAAATTCTGTCCCAAAGACAGCTGGCCTGTTATTAACCACAGTACGCCGGCTTGTAGTAAAATAATTCCGGTCGCATCATTAAACAGGGATTCCATCTTCAAAATATTCCGGAGTGGTTGTGATATTTTTCGGCCTTCTACCACCGCTTCAAATGCGGTCGCATCGGTCGGAGTCGCAATTGCCACAATAATCAACATGCTAGGTAACGTAATCATCAATAGCTGACTGGCAAGGATTGTTACCAAGCCAGCCGAAATAACTACTAAAATCAACGCAACCCCAATAATCCGCTTGATTCTTTTTCCGACCATTAATAAAGGGGTCGTCTGCCCTTCAAAAAATAGCAACGGCGCTAAAATTAAAATCATAAAAATTTCATTATTAAATGCCAACACTAAATGGTTCGTCCACGGAATTAAAGCCACTAGTACGCCCATTAATGAATTAATGTATGGACTTGCAATCCCGCTAATATAGCGATCAATAATATTACTGCAAGCAACTGTAATCGTAATGACCAATGTCGAAATTAAAATATTCATCTAAAACTCCTCATATTCCTTACTAATTAATAGTATATCTTATTGTGTTTAAGGCAATCAATTAATCCCTGAAAAATCTTCCCAATGTTCATTGAAAAGAGCATTATTATATTTGTTGACAGCGCTTACGCAAATCGTTTATATTAATCATATCAATAGCGTGTTACTGATTCGATCAGGCATGACCTACTATCTCTTCACATCCTGATACTGTGATGGGTTTTAGTGGGCCTTTTTCATGTCATATTAAAAAAGAGGCGTCGAAATGAAATTTCAAAAAAATTTTAATAATAATGCAGCCCTTGTTGAAGATGAACAGGCGCTTGAATGGATTGTGATTGGTAATGGTGTTGGTTTTGGTAAGCATCTTGGCGATTTAATTGACGAAACAAAAATCGAACGCCGCTTTATCGCAACCGGTCCGAAGGGCTTCGATACAACACAAATCCAAGCACTAACCACAATTAACGCTAAGTTGTTAGCAATCATGGCTGAGATGGTCACCTTAGTGGAGTCAGCACTTAATACTCAGATTACCGATCACCAATATTTAATTCTCGCGGATCATCTCCAGTTTGCAATCAAGCGTACTGATGCTCAAGCGATGTTAACTGATCAATCACTTTTCTGGGAATTACGTAGTCTATTTCCCACTGAATATCAAGTGGCCCAGCGCATAATCCAATTAATTAATCAAAAATTAGCTTTACAGCTACCGGATGATGAAACCGTACCGCTCACCTATCACTTGGTAAATATTAAAAACGGCGATAGCGCAATCGAAGATACGATGATTATGACGAAGTTGGTCGCTAATATCATTAGCATTGTCCAAAAAAATTACGGTATTATACTTGATGAAACCTCTTTTAACGCCAGCCGTTTCATCTCACATCTACGCTATTTCATCATTCGGCGTTTAAAGCAATCCCCTGCGGTCAATGCGCAACTTGATCCAGAATTACTCGCCATGATGATTACTCGTTATCCACAGGCTTATCACGTTGTCCAGCAAATTACTACCTTTTTGAATCACGAAAGGGCTTGGGTTTTACAACCCGATGAAGCAGTTTACTTGCTCCTACATATCTGGCGCGTTACTCACTATCAACAATCCGAATAACCGGTGTGTTACTGATTCGATCAGGCATTAACCCAGTTAACGAATGCTGACTATTATTAGTCACCATTCATTAGCTGGGTTTTTGTTTTACTAATTATTTAATCTAAGGAGGTACTACTATGGCTTACGAACAACTTGCAACAGACATCCTGGTAAACGTCGGGGGGCCTGAGAATATCCGCAGCATTGTCCACTGCACGACGCGCTTACGGTTTAAATTGAAGGACGAAAAAAAAGCCCATACCGATATCTTAAAAAATATGGACGGTGTGGTAACTGTAGTCCAAAGTGGCGGTCAATACCAAGTCGTCATCGGTAATCAAGTCGCTGATGTTTATGATTCCCTTTTAAAGGTCGGTAACATTGCTGGTGAGGGCATTGTCCCTGACGATGATGAGCAACAACCCAAGATGAGTCTTCTTGATCAATTTATTGATTTAATTTCCGGAATCTTTGCCCCAACCCTTGGCGTCTTGGCCGCTACTGGGATGATTAAAGGACTCGTCGCGCTCTTTGTTGCAGTCGGTTGGCTCACAACTCAATCTGGCACTTATCAAATTTTATTTGCCCTTGGCGATACCTTCTTTTATTTTTTCCCAATTATGTTGGGTTACAGCGCTAGTAAAAAATTCAGAGTCAATCCATTCTTGGGCATGGTAATTGGCGCTTCATTAGTTTATCCGACAATCGTCGGGCTAGTCCCTGCAACACTAGCCCAAACAGGAGCTAAACCGCTCTACACTTTATTTGCCGGCACATTGTTCGAATCTCCCATCTATACAACATTTCTGGGTATTCCAGTGATTATGATGAGTTATGCATCCTCTGTAATCCCAATTGTCGTTGCCATTTGGTTTACTTCTAAGGTGGAACCATTCTTCAAGAAAATCCTCCCCGAAGTTATTCGCACGTTCTTAGTACCATTTTGCACGGCGCTCGTTGTTGTTCCGGTAACATTCTTAGTTATCGGCCCCTTATCAACTTGGCTCGGTAACTTATTAGGGGCCGGTAGCAATGCCCTTTATCAATTCAGCCCAGTCATCACAGGCGCTGTCCTTGGCGGTCTCTGGCAAGTACTAGTGATTTTTGGTTTGCATTGGGGTCTGATTCCATTGGCACTGCTCAATATTTCAACGCTTGGCTATGATACCATTTTAACCCTCGTCTTTGCCGCATCTTTTGCACAAATCGGCGCGGTCTTAGCAATTACCTTACGAACTAAAGATAAAAAGCTTAAAGGATTAGGTTGGTCATCATTTATCTCTGGCATTTTTGGTGTCACCGAACCAGCAATTTACGGGATTACACTTCCTCGTAAAAAACCATTTATCTTCAGCTGTATTGGTGGCGCAATTGGGGGGTTATTGATTGGGGCATTTGGTACGCGCGGTTACCTCGTTGGTGGTCTGGGAGTCTTTGGAATCCCCAATTTTATCAACCCCAAAACTGGCCTTGACATGACTGTTTATGGGGCATTGATTGCTGTTACCATCGCATTCATCGTTGCCTTATTCTTAACGTTTTTCTTCGGTAATTCTAAGGCTGACCAAATCAGCCCAGTCGAAACCAGTGTACCAAACGCGCCAACGCCACCCCCAGCTAAAGTGACTCCCGAAATCATTACCAGTCCGCTCAACGGGACTGTACACCCACTTTCAGATTTAAAGGATCCTGTCTTTTCATCAGCGGTCATGGGACAAGGAGTCGCGATTACTCCTATCGACGGGCAGCTCTTTGCCCCAGTTGCCGGTACAGTTAGTCTCGTTTTTCCAACCGGTCACGCAATTGGTATTAACTCCGAACACGGTGCTGAGCTCTTAATGCATGTTGGCATGGATACCGTTCAACTTGAAGGAAAACCATTCACGGTTCACGTAAAGCAAGGACAACCCGTCCTCCCCGGCGACTTATTACTAACCTTCGATATTGAAGCGATTCAAGCCGCTGGTTATGAAATTGCAACGCCCGTCATTATTACCAACAGTAATTTATACAATACCGTTGAACCCTTAATAACGACTGGCCGGGTCACAACCAACGATAAGCTTTTAAAGCTTAAATAACATTCAAAGGAGACACATAATGACAACCCACACACCATTTCCAAACGACTTTCTCTGGGGCGGCGCAACGGCTGCCAATCAATACGAAGGTGCCTATCTAAGCGATGGTAAAGGCTTATCACTAGTCGATATCTTGCCAGATGCGCACCATGGCCGCTGGGCGGCATTGACACACCCTAAAGAGGCTCAGGCCACGCAATATGATTTTTATCCTAGTCATGAGTCCGTAGATTTCTACCATCATTACGAAGAAGACTTACGACTAATGGCCGAGATGGGTTTTAAAACTTATCGGTTCTCAATCAGTTGGCCCCGCATTTTCCCAAATGGTGACGACCTAACACCCAATGAAGCTGGGCTCGCTTTTTACGACCGTATCATCGATCTTTGCCGCGCACTCCAAATTGAACCACTCGTGACCATCAACCATTTTGACACTCCTTTGGCGATGCTGAACAAGTGCAATGGTTGGGCAGACCGTCAAATGATTGACCACTATCTTCGTTTTTGTGATGTCCTTTTTAAGCACTACAAGGGCAAGGTTCACTATTGGTTAACGTTTAACGAAATTAATATGATTTTGCATATTCCATTTTTAGGTGGCGGCATGGATGTCTCAGATGCCGCTCATCCGGATCAAATTAAATACCAAGCTTCCCATCATCAACTGGTGGCTTCGGCATTGGCGACCAAACTTGCGCATGACATTGATCCAGACAATCAAATCGGTTGTATGCTAGCCGCTGGTGAAACTTATCCCAATACACCGAACCCCGATGACGTCTTCAAAGCACTCGAAACCAATCGTGAAGGCTACTTCTTCATTGACGTTCAATCACGCGGTACCTATCCCAACTATGCCAAACGGCTCTTTAAAGCTAAAGAGATCGTCTTAGAAATGGCGCCCGACGATGAAGCAATCCTGAAGGCCAACACGGTCGATTTTATCTCGTTTAGTTATTATTCATCTCGTTTAACCAGCGCGGACCCAGCCGTCAACAACCAAACTGAAGGCAACGTCTTTGCCTCCCTTAAAAACCCTTATCTTAAAACCAGCGAATGGGGTTGGCAAACTGATGGCCTCGGTTTACGCATTACGATGAATCAGCTTTATGATCGCTATCAAAAGCCACTGTTCATCGTTGAAAATGGCCTGGGCGCACGCGATACAGTCACTGCGGACGGTCAGATTCACGACGACTACCGGATCGCTTATCTGCAAGAAAATATCACCGCAATGGGCCAAGCAATTGCTGATGGCGTGCCTTGTATCGGCTACACCTCATGGGGTTGTATCGATTTAATCAGCGCCGGCTCTGGTGAGATGGCGAAACGCTACGGCTATGTATACGTCGATCGCGATAACGACGGAAACGGTACCTTAGCCCGCACGCCCAAAGATTCTTTCTACTGGTATCAAAAGGTCATTAAAACCAACGGAAGCGTGTTATATAAGGCAGAAACCTTTTAATTTTGGCACGCAATATTCGATTAAAGCCCCCCCCAAAGCTTGCTGGTCTTTAAACGCATCAACGCCCCTGACTTTTAGGTCAGGGGCGTTTTTAGCTATGCTTTAAAAATAAACTGGTCAAACGCTTGAGCAATCCCGTTTGAATCGTTATCAGCAGTGATAAAATCAACATGGGCTTTCGCTTCATCTGAACCGTTGCCCATTGCTACTGCGGTGCCGGCAAATTGGAACATTGGGATATCATTCCTTTCATCCCCAATTGCCATGACTTCATTCGGCGCAAATCCTAACACATTCGCGAGATATTGCACTGCTTGGCCTTTATTCACATCGGCATGCATCACTTCTAAAAAACGATCGGCAGCTCGCACAACGTAGTTATCTATCCCAAACTGCGCACGCACTTGTGGTTCATGTGCATCCAACTGTTTGCTGGTCCCCGTAAAGACCGCTTTTACCATCTGGATGGTCGACTCAACTGCGCTCGGTTTGCGAATATGAATACCAGCTTCATTTTCCCAGGCTTGTACCACTGTAATGGGATCAACGTCCAAATTACTGGTATAGATCGCACTATTTTGATCAAGCACATTATACGGTAACCCGGTTGCTTGGGAATAATCATCAATTGCTTGGTACGTTTCGCGGCTGATACCGGCTTCTTTTAAAATTTTGCCAGCCGCCGTTTCAATAACACTCCCATTAAACGTAATCACGTATTGGTCGTCACCAGTAATCCCCAATTGATTTAAAAAAGGGGTCACACCCGCTAATGGTCGCCCAGAACACAAGACAACTTTTACACCTTGTTCAAGGGCCCGCGCAACTTGTTGTTTCGTACTGACTAGCAGTTGGTGTTGTGAACTCAATAATGTATCATCAATATCAATTGCAACTAATTTAATCGTCATCTCAAAACTCCTCAAATTGAATTTAACCTACTAACTTTAAGATCACAGCATTGACTGCTGCCTTTTGATCTTCAATCAATGCAACCCGACTTTCGATGATTTTAATGTCCATCGTAATTTCCCGGGTTAAGCCTGGGGTGTTGAGCTTAGGTTCAAAGAAGGCTTTGAACTCTGCCAAACGTTCTGGGGTCTTAAAGATTGTGGCAATCGAGGTAATGTACGTTGTAAATTCCATATCACCGCCGACTGTCTCTTCTAGCCATTGCCAATCGTTGCGAATCCAATCCCAGGTTGCTTGTTGGCTCTTGTCATTGGCGAGTAAGCCGCGGAACCAAGCCCGCAAATCTTGTGGTTTGATTGTGCTGGCATCTTCAAATTTGCTAATTAAAGTGGCAATTAATTCAGGATCAGATGTGCGGGTTAAGGCCGTACTTAAGTCATTCTTATAGCTAGCATCACTCGTTTGGCGATAAGCTTCTAAAAATTGGCTGTAAAGGACAGTATTTCCAAAGTTTTGGACCTCATTCATCAAGACCAGTACCCGAATTGCGGCTGGTAAGGTGCCTAGTTTTTCTTGGTTAGCTTGGAATAAAGTATGTGCAGCATCAATGGCTGCTTGATTTTTAGCGTATAAGGCTGCGCTTAAAACAGTTGGGCGCATTAACTGATCGTCATTGCTATCAGTCGGTTGAATCATCCAACCTAAGCGCGCAACTTGTGCTTTACTCAATTGGTCGAAGAACCGACGCAGGTGTTGTTCGCTCTCTTCACTTGGTGTGACGAATTTCTTCAAGTTGCCAGCAACGGTATAGAGTGCTTCAGCGACCACATTTGAATCACTAGTAGCAAATGGGGCTAAAACAGGCACAATATCTGCGTACGAAATTTGACGCCCTTCAGCTAATAAGCGTAGGTCTTGCAGTAATTGTAGTTGTCCAATCGGTGCCATATCAGCACTATTATCCAAAATATCATCTAATAACGTTTGATCGTAATTAACAATGAAATGCGATTCGTTCCCCACATTTAAGCGGAATGGTTGCCCATTATCGGCGCGTAATTGGGCATAATCACCAAGTACCAATTCGTGGTCGGTCATCAATAATGGTGCTACCGGATAGTTGCTCTTCAATGGAATCTGCCATTTTCGCCCGACTTCTTGACCCTCACCGATAAAGAATTGTTGTTGACTAAGTGTTAATTGTCCATCAACAATTTTGGCCGTCACAACTGGATAACCCGGTTGTTCGAGCCATGAATGCATGATGGCCCCGACATCTAAGTTAGCAGCTTTACCCAGTGCTGCCCATAAGTCAGCCCCGGTAGCGTTATCAAATTGATGGGCGGCAAAATAAGCCTTCAAACCTGCACGTAGGGCATCGTCCCCGATTAAAGCGCGGACCATCACGAGCATCCGGGCCCCCTTAGCATAGACGATTGCCCCATCAAATAACGCATCGATTTCAGCTGGATTGTTGACTTGCACATGTACCGATTGGACCCCATCAGTCGCATCCCGTTGTAAGGCTGAAGCTGCTTCTGAGGTTTGGAAACTTTCCCAGATATGCCAGTCCGGTTGCAATGCATCGATTGCGACGTATTCCATCATATTGGCAAAACTTTCGTTCAACCAAAGATCGTCCCACCATTGCATCGTTACTAAATCACCGAACCATTGATGTGCTAATTCGTGTGCAATCACAGTTGCGACGCGGTGTTTCGTATCCAAGGCAGTATTATCAGGATCGAGTAATAAATAAGCTTCCCGATAAGTGACTAAGCCCCAGTTTTCCATCGCGCCGGCTGAAAAGTCGGGCAATGCCAACTGCCATGAATGGGGTAATGGATATGGTGTTTGGTAGAAGTCTTCAAAGAATTCGATTGATCGTTTAGCAATGTCCAACGCAAAATCGAGTTCGTTTGCTTGATGTGCCTTAGTAGCAAAAACGCCAACTTGCACACCGCTCTCCGTTTTTGTTTGAACCCCTTGCAACTCACCAAAGGCAAAGGCCACAAGGTACGTTGACATCCGGACCGTTGTGTCAAAGTGGTGAACACCATCGATGACTTCTTTTTCAGGCATGTTGCTAAGAATCGTTTCGCCTTCATGCTCATCGAATTTAATCGCTAAATCAAAAGTCGCTTTGGCTTCTGGTTCATCAACACATGGGAAAGCTTGACGTGCAAAATTGGTTTCAAATTGCGTCCCAATTAATTCTTTTTGCACCCCATTAACTTCATAATAAGAAGGATAGATTCCCATCATCGAATCTGTTAAAGCTGCGGTATACGAAATGACCAATGTCACTTCACCAAGCTGACCGACTTCGACGCTCAAGGTATCCGCGTCATTGTCAATTATAAATGGCACGTTCTTACCCGCGGCCGTCACTGTTTCAATCACTAGCCCCTTCTGATGGATCAAGACAACCTTCTCTTGTGCAACCCCACTAATTGTTGTCTGGCCCCTAAATTGTTTTTGGGTTCGATTAATATCGAGATACACAGCATAATGTTCGGGGCGAAAACTTTGATAAAAACGTCGTAATTCTGCCATACTCACCGCTCCAATTCAGTTTAGAATATTGTCATTATACGACTTTCCCGCCAAAAAAGCTGTTGCCATCCATTTACCAAATAAAAAAAGCCGTCCTAAAGACGACTACTTCAAACTAATTAAACTTGTTGTTTAGTGGGCCGAATCAAAACCTCACTAATTGTTACATGTTGCGGCTGGTTAATCGCGTACAAAACAGCATTGGCAATGTCTTCTGGATTTAATGCTAATGCGGATTCTTCTGGTGCGTCCATTAATTGCTTAACACCTTGGTAAACAGCGGTATTCCCAATTGTATTCACTAACTCGGTTTTAACCGCGCCTGGTGAAATGATTGTCGAACGAATACCATTGTCTTTTTCTTCTTGACGCAAACCTTCCATGATTGCACGAACAGCATATTTGGTGCCGTTGTAAACAGCCGATGCTGGATAAACAACATGGCCCGCCACCGAATCTGTCGTGATAATCAAGCCAGCTTGTTGAGCTTGCATCGTTGGTAAAACCGCTCCAATTCCATTTAGAACGCCCATGATATTAATATCAAGCATCTTTTGCCATTGATCATAATCACGTTCACTAAGATTGCCTTGTGGCATGACGCCCGCGTTATTATATAAAACATCGACCCGACCAAAATGATCAAGAGCTAATTGGACTAAATTAGCCATTTGTGCTCGATTAGTCACATCAGTTACTTGATAAATTGCGTTTGCACCGATTTCGGCCACCAAAGCTTGCAACCGCTCCTGACGCCGCGCAGCAAGAACGACTTTAGCACCTTGAGCAGCTAATAATTTGGCTGTTGCAGCCCCAATACCTGATGAGGCACCGGTGATAATTACTACTTTGTCTTGAATTGACATTTTAAAGCTCCTTTTCTAAATTAATTTTAATTTTACGAATGACCTTTGCAGGGGTCCCGGCAACAATCATATTATCTGGTACATCTTTAGTCACGGTGGCATTAGCGGCCACAATGGCATTTTCACCAACTGTCACACCTGGCAAGATGGTCGCTCCCGCCCCAATCCACGCATTTCTTTTAATATGGACCGGTTTAACAAATAATCCGCGCCGATCAGCAGGGTTTTCTAAATGATTAACAGTAATTAATGAAGCACGCGGCCCGATCAGCACATGATCATCAATCGTAATCCCACCTAAATCGACGAACAAGACATTATTATTAATAAAAATATGTTTACCAAACGTGATGTGCTTACCGTAATCTGTATAAAATGGCAAGGAAACAGTCACTGTTTCATCAATAGCTTGGTCCGTAATACTTTTTAAATATGCCCGAACTGCAGCCACATCGTGATAGCCAGTATTCATCTCCATCACTAACCGCTCATTGTTGCCTTTAACCAGGTCAATTTCTTTCATTAATTCCGAATCTGCATAGATTGGTCGTTCAGCAATTCTTGTTTGTAATGCGTAGTCCATTTCAACACCCTTTCTGAACTTGATGTTTTCAGTATAGTGCGCTACGCTATCAATAGCTAATACTTATATTGAATAGTTGTTTATAATTTATATCTATAGGAGATAAATCATGGAACTTCGTGTTTTACACTACTTTTTAACCGTGGCGCGGGAGAAAACAATTAGCAAGGCAGCCACCGTCCTACACCTCTCACAACCAACCCTTTCGAAACAATTAAAAGATTTAGAAACCGAATTGGGTACGCAACTTTTTACTCGCGGAAATCGTGAAATTACACTGACGCCGGATGGCAGCTATTTTCAAAAACGAGGCGCTGAAATCTTAGCCTTGGTGGATACCACCATTGGTAACCTCACCCAAAATACCATTGTCAGTGGCACCATTAGCATTGGGGCTGGTGAAACACAAGCTTTTCAATTAATTGCGGTAATTATCAATGATTTACAACAGCGTTATCCCGATATCAACCTGCAACTGTACAGCGGTTCTGCTGATGAGGTTAAAGAACGAATCGATCAAGGCCTACTCGATTTTGGCCTCGTGATTGACCCAGTTGAAAAGCAACGCTATGAATATGTTCGTTTACCTCTATCTGATCGCTGGGGCGTACTCGTAGCTGACGATCATCCCTTAGCTACTCAAACGACCGTTAATCCGACCACCTTGGCCACATATCCATTACTGATCTCCAGTCAGTCACTCGTCCATCAACAAATCAGTGACTGGTTTGGCATGCATCTCGAGCAGCTCGATATTATCGGCACGTATACCCTCCTATATAACGCTTCATTACTCGTTAAAACTGGTAAAAGCGCCGCGTTGTGCATCGATGGGATTATTAACACTCAAGATAATGGTCTCAAATTCATCCCCTTAGATCCTCCGCTAACCGTCAACACTAACATCATCTGGAAAAAAGACCAAGTTTTCTCAAGTGCAAGTCAAGCCTTTCATGATGCATTAGTGCCGGCCAACAAAAAATAATGTCTGCGTTCACCCCTGTTGATGCATAAATTCACAATCTTGAATTTCATAGCACTGGTTGCTAATAAGCAAGTTATTACTTCTCTTAAACATCAATCACCCATAGTGAACATCTAATCCCTTGTTACCACCTTGTAAAACAACGTTTGGCCTGTTGCAACAGATCATTTATCGAACATCACCACATATCCGCTTGCATTCTTCGGTCAGACGCTTATAATCAGATTAAATCTTATCTGGAGGTCGTTTGACAATGGAAAAAAATGAAAAAATTGCAATTTTAGAAAAACTCGTATCCGTTGATACTACAGATCAAGCAGAAAGTGTTATCGCTGATTATTTAGCCGATCTATTAGCTCAACACGGTATTCGGAGCGAAAAAGTTACTTCAAAACCTGGTCGGGAAAACTTAGTTGCCTATTTGGGTGAAGCAACCAATAAAGTGCTCGGTGTTACGGGGCATATGGACGTCGTCAGCATTGGCGACCGCACCAAATGGACCAGTGATCCATTCACCCTTACAGCGCGCGACGGCAAACTCTTTGGCCGGGGTACAAGCGATATGAAATCGGGTCTTGCAGCATTGGTGATTGCAATGATCGAATTGCATGATGAACAAGTCCCACTTTCTGGTCAAATTAAACTGCTTGCCACAGTGGATGAAGAAAAAAACGAAACTGGCGCCCAAACGTTAACTGCTCAAGGATACGCTGATGATTTAACCGCCTTACTCGTTGCTGAACCATCTGGCGTAGATAAACAAGTGTTGCACAATGATGCCCTCCCATTTCCGCAGGAAAGCATACAAAAACTACTTGCAGCCAATCAAACAAATGAACAACATTTCTTGGTTTTTGCGCACAACGGATCGCTCGATTTTAAAGTCACTGCGACCGGCAAAACGGCGCACAGTTCCATGCCGCAACTAGGCATTAATGCAATTGACCATCTATTAACCTATTACAATCGCCAAAAGGAATACTTCGCACAAGCCCATCCTACCGATGACGTCCTCGGCGATATTGTCCCCGTCACCACACTGATTAACGGCGGTGAACAAATTAATTCAGTTCCTGGTCAAGCTGAACTGACCTGTCGAGTCCGCACGACACCCGCACTCACGCCTGAACAAGTTATTGAAGACCTGAACGCCATCATTACTGAACTCAACCAACAACCTGATATGCAGCTTCAACTCACAGTGATTAATCAGCAAGCATCTGTCAAAAGCGATCCCCAATCACCTTTCATTCAACTGGTTCAAAAGATTGGCCAAGAAAAATTAGCACAAGCATATCCATTGATGCATGTTGCTGGCGGAACAGATGCCGCCCATTTTACCCAAGGCCATGCGAGTCTCCCAGTTGCAGTGGTTGGCCCTGGTAACGATTCAAGTCACATGATTGATGAATACGTTGATACTCAAATGTACCTCAAACATATTGACTTCTTCAAAGCCATCATGACTGACTATCTAAAGTAATCCCTTATAACTTCAGTGTGATACACCCAAAAGTTAAAATAAATATTTAGTCGTCTTTACTAGGCGGTACATTGTCGATTTTTGATTGATGATGTATCGCCTATTTTCATCGAATCCGTTTTGAATGGTCATAAGTTATCCTCTCTTCAACGAATGTCTTTATTTTAATTTACTTTGCAATTTTAGGCACAAAAGCCCCAATCATTAAAGGTTTTACTTTAACAATTGGGGTGTCACAGCATAAGAATTTTTAGAGTATCTTATCTATCGCTTTTACCAGTTTAAATTAAGCCAAAGCCGCATCTAATTGACTAGCCAAAACTTCTTTTCTTTGTAGACCAATCATTTGATCAACTAGTTGTCCATCTTTCATAACCAATAAAGTTGGAATTGATTGAATCCCAAATTCGGCTGCTAAATTTTGATTTTGATCAACATCAACTTTAGCAATCTTAGCTTTACCAGCATAATCGGCAGCTAAAGTTTCAACGATTGGCCCTTGCATCCGACAAGGTGGACACCATGTTGCCCAAAAATCGACTAATGTTACGCCATCTTGGACTTCCTTTTTAAAGTTTGATTCCGTTAAAATTTGTGTTGCCATAACAATCAACCTTTCTTTCAAATAATAATTCAACGATTCCATTGAATTATTATTAATATAACATCCTTTTCCATTGGGGTCAAAAATAAGCGCCCGGTTTAGCGTGTTGCAGAGCTAATCGCTGACCATTCCCAAACTGTTTGATTAAAAGTTGCCACATTAAAGCCAGCATCATGGAGTTGTTGGCTAGCGACATTCGCATAGGCACATAATCGTCCGCGACAATATACAACAATTTCTTTGTCTTTTGGTAACTCACTCTGGCGGCGTTCGAGTTGGTCGTATGGCACGTTGCGGGCCCCAGGTAAATGGCGACTCGCAAATTCATCTGCTGGTCGCAAATCAATCAAGCAGACATCCTCAGACATTAGCTTACCCCTTAAGTCTTCAATTGTTAAAGCCTTAGGCGAACCGGTTTCGGCCGTCAGTGTTTTTTGTAGTGTCGTCATTTCTGGCAATACTTCTTCGCAAATATCCACTAGCATCGTCATCAATTGTTTAACCCGCTCTGAATTCACGCGATACGTTATAAAATTCTTATCCCGTTCTATGCCAACTAAGTTAGCCTGCTTTAGAATTTGCAAATTACGCGAAGTGGTCGCAACACTTAAGTTGGCTGTACTGGCCAGCACCTCGACTGTTTTAGGCCCTTGTGCCAATAAATTTAATAGCTGTAAGCGGGTTACGTTACCAAGCGACTTACCAACTTTTACCACTTGCTCATAGACAGCATCTCGATATTGTGTAATCCGTTCATCCAAATTAGCCCACTCCTAACAAATCAATACTCTTATTGAATAGGATTAATTTAACACTTCATCTCAAAGCGGTCAACTAATAACCACTTACTTGACTGCCAACACACTAATTACCCATTAATACTATTTTACGTAGGCCGATACTAATTATATTTGTGAATTTAATATTAATTAACATTATAAAGTAGTATTTTTGATTCTTATATTTTATAATAAATATAAGTAATTAATTGTGCAGGAGGGATTCATATGCAAGATAAACGGCCGCTTTATTCAGCCGGTAAGATCAACGAACGCCGTCGCAATCCAGAATTAGCCCACGGTGATTCTCGCCATGGTGCAGACAACTGGTTCCGTAGTTCCGCGACTAAGCAGTACACCGTCACCTTCAAAAACATTTTTGAAATGCAGTTAGCTGCGAACGTTTTCGTCCCCCAAGAACCAGCTGAACAAGCTTTACCGGCACTAATTATTGGCGCACCAATCGGAGCCGTTAAAGAACAAGCTGCCAATCTTTATGCCATCAAAATGGCCGAGTACGGCTTTGTAACCCTAACCTTCGATCAATCCGCTTGGGGTAACAGCAATGGCGCATTGCGCAATGCAATCGCCCCCACATTATATGCCGAGAATTTTTCTGCCGCGGTAGATTATTTAACTACTTTAGATTTGGTTGACAACCGTCGAATCGGCGTGCTTGCGATTAGCTCCGCAGGCGGTTTTGCCCTCAACGCACTTAAATTAGAAGTGCGTATTAAAGCCCTCGCAACGATTAATCTCATTGATTTAGGCGCCATTGCCCGCCAGAAACGCACTGAATTAGGCGGAAATGTCATGCTCAATGAAACCGCCCAGTTACGCACACTGGAAATTGCCGGTCAATCAACTAGCTACACTCAAGGCGTACCAGAAGCCATTGATTCAAATGCGACCACGATTGATCGCGAATTCTACGACTTCTACCGTACTCAGCGCGGTGCTGCCAATACAACGACCCACCCCACCCGCACAACATTCACTAAGTTATTGAACTTCTATCCTTTACGTGATCTCGACACTATCACAGAGCGCGCATTACTATTCGTGACTGGTGCGCAGGCTTGGTCGCGCCACTTCAGCGAGACCGCCTTTGCTAGCGTTACTACATCTAAACAGTTACTAACTGTTCCAGCAGCCGGCCACGTTGATTTGTACGACCGTACCACCTTAATTCCATTTGAGACCTTAAATCAATTTTTTACTGCCAACCTATAACATCAGCCAAAACACCACTGACAATTTTAGTCAGTGGTGTTTTTAATATTTAGTCTTAATTAAGCAATTTTCGATATTTATAATCAATTAACCACCCCCGACAATTCAAGGGTTATTCCGTCAATTAAAAAAAATCGTATAATTTATAAACTTTTTACTTACACGTTTTTCTTTTTTTTGCTAGACTTATTAATTGACGCTTCTTAGTTGTTTAATTTAGTTCTTTTTGATGGACTATAATTATTTAGAAATTTATTATCTAATCCAAAGTAAGAAGTTCCACAAAAAATTTTTTAGGAGTGATTTAATGCCACGGAATTTAAAAGAAGAAGTGATTTTTACTGCAATCATGGCAGGATTGATGGTATTGGGCATGACTGCCTATAACGTTAGTCTTTCTGAAGGGTTTAGCAGTGGTTTAGCGTTATCAATTTTGAAAGGATATCCGCTCGGATTATTAGTTGCCATTATTTTAGATCTGATTGTGGTTGGCCCGATCGCCAAGCGCGTCGCATTTAAATACATTATTAACGATTATATCCGGAACCACGGTGCTTTAATTGGAATCACAATCTCCGTATTGATGATTCTTGGCATGGTGACATTCATGTCATTATTTGGGATTGCGGTTGAAGGCGAATTATCTGGTAATCATATATTAGCAATCTATGGTCACACTTGGTTATTTAATATCTTGATGGCCTTACCACTACAGCTATTAATTGTTGGTCCAATCGCACGTGGGGTACTTGGTAAAGTCCAAGGGTCCTCAGCTGACGTTGAAGCCGAAGATTAATAGTTAAATCAGCTGGCTTTTATTTTTAGCTGATTCTAGTAGTGCTTAAACTGCTAGATAAATTTTATATTATTAATAGGGTAGTAAGGATTTGGGAATATTCCCGAATCCTTACTACCCTATTTTGATATACTTATCTTAATTTCAATCTATGTTAACGGAAAATAAATTACCATCATCGTGGTCGATGATTAATCTCACCTGCCACATATGCCTTGATGTATTTATTAGTAAGGCAAAGTAATTACTTCTGGATGTGTATCGACATCGTGATTCACAATCGTCCGCATTACATTTGGTGAGTGTGCCATCTGATTGGCCCAACCAACCGAAATATAAGACCATTTACGATTGATTGATTGAAATGCCTTGCGTCTTACGTTCTTCAATTGATGATTGGGCATACCCCGTGTCAGATGCTAATAAGACGGATTTACCATCAGCCCCCGTAATTAATGTTGATGATAAGCCAGCGCTATGCCCTGGTGTCCAAATCATTTGAATTGAACCATCATTAAATAAATCAAACGAACGATGAAAAGGTCCTAATTGGCTATTAACATACTGGAAGGGTGTCAAAGTCACATCACGCCACATTTTGGGAATATAACGTAATTTATCTTTGCGGCCAGCTTCAAATTCTTCTTCACTGACCAGGAACTTTTTAGCATGCTTGACTAACGGTAATCCACTAGCATGGTCCGAATGCAAATGACTTAACAAAACAACCTCTAAATCAGCATCTGAATAACCAAGTTCAGCTAATTGTTCCTTAATTGACCAGCCAGCTGGCAGGTAGGCTTTATTAATCTGTACTTGCAAGCCCAATTCAGCCCATTGGCTTTTCCGCACAAGATCATTCCAACCAGTATCTAATAGAACTAAGCCCTTGGGATGTTCAATCAAGTAGCTAGATACCGGTAACAGGATCTGATTTTTATGACTCCGAAAAAGACCGGTAAAAGCTAATGGATTACGAAAATCATCATGAAACGGTAAGCCTTTATCAACTTTGACAAGCCCCGTATGTAGAATATGAATTTCAAAGGGTATCAGTCATTATTATGCCTCACTTTTGTATTTTATATCGCTCATTATAACATAATCGTTTTTTATGCACTTAAAAGCTGAGCTTTCAAGCCAGTGCCATCATCCGATTTGGACACGCTCTTAATTAAAGCTTAACGTTTAATCCCCATCTTTCACGTTATACTATTCATATTTAGGTATCCGGAGGTCCTTTTATTGAAACGAAAAATTCTACTGATTCATGCTATCATTTGTGTGTTTTTCGCCTTGATTCTGCTCTATCAAAGTCGCTTTGCCTTTTTGATTTGGAACATTATCCTAGCGTTAATCCCATTTGATCTCAGTTTACTTTGTCGCTTATTCAAAGCTCGTCCCTGGCGGTATTTAATTGCCGCGGTTTGGCTCCTCTTTTTCCCAAACGCGCTCTACATGATTACAGATTTTAGCCATCTTTCATCGATTGGAGTCGGATTGAATACTGCCTTTCAATTTGTGGAATACGCGATTCTAGCAGGCGGTGTTTTTAGCGGCGTTGGATTGGGACTTGCAAGTCTATTCATTCTCTATCCCCTGTTAATTTCCAATCATCACCACTTAATAAATCAAACGGTAACTTTTAGTATCTTAAGCGTCTGTTCCTCAATTGCCATTTATCTGGGCCGTTTTTTGCGGATCAATTCTTGGGATGTTTTCTACCAATTGCAGACAACCGTTAACAGGGTATTTAGTATCTTAAATCAGCCCGATTTTTGGATTTTTGTGCTTGCTTTTTCAATTCTCCAACTCGGTTTGATGCTCGTTGGCTACCAGTTATATTTACTCCTAAATCAGCCCTTGGATATCAAGAACTAATAAAAGCCACGATAAACAACATTATCGTGGCTTTATTTTGCATTTTTCAATTTTATTCTGAGCGTAGCGCAATGGCGGCATCTTTCTTCGCTGCCATTTTTGCTGGAATATGCCCACCTAGGATCGTTAAGACCGTACTAATAATAACAAGCACAATTGCATGAACTGGGTTTAACTGTGAGACGTTAGTAAGGTCAGTCAATGATTCTAGAATATGATTAATGGGGAAGGTTGCTAACCATGCAACCGCAACCCCAAAAATTCCTGAACCAAGTCCTAAGATCGCCGTTTCAGCATCGAATACGCGCGTAATATCTTTCTTACGCGCCCCCAAGGCTTTTAATACACCAATTTCTTTAGTTCTTTCTAGAACTGAAGTATACGTGATGATGGCAATCATAATCATTGAAGTGACTAATGATATCCCTGCAAATGCGACTAAGACATAAGTAATCGCATCCATCATCCCACCGGTTAATTTCGATACTTGCCCAGCCATATCAGTATAGATAATCTTTGCAGACTTTTGCTTACCATTATTATATTGATCTAAATATTTTAACACATTATCTTTTTTCTTAAAGTTGCTTGGATAAATCTGAATGGTACTGGCAGTTTTATCACCACCTAAAGCCGTTAATAATTGTGCCCGCGTTGCTGGATCAATTGTGGCTCCAGTGATCACATTTATGGGACTCACAGCTTGGGCTTTGACGATATCAGAATCTTTGTTAGTGTTGTAAACCGTTTTAGTTAATTGGTCACTATATGCGATACCATTAGCTAACAAGCCATCACTATTTTTTCCTTTAACGCGTAAAATACCAACGACCTTGAGAGTTTGCGTATCTTGCGCGTGCGCCATCTTATTGAAATCGGGATTAGGTAAGAAGTGCCCGTTGATTTGCTTTTGATAAAAACGGTTATTCGGAATTAATTTAACTGAAGTCCCAACCAATTCATCATAATCGAATTTCTGATTCGCTTTGGCTTTAATGCCGAGATTTTTCAATGCAGACACATTAACTTTATTATCCCGATCAGCAATCAAAACGATGTCCGTCTTTTTAGTTGGATAACTACCGGCTAAAACTTTATAATTTTTCTTTAGAAAACTCTGTTTTCCGTTACGATCAATTGGGTATACAGAACCACCAACCCCAGTCACTGATGACATCATCCCCATTGTATCCATCGTCTGGCTGTCTGGATTAACATTACTAAACTTAACCGTTCCCCACTTACCATCATTTTCTTTAATCAAGTTCATCCCGGTCCCGTAGGTTATCGCGATATTTTGCGCATCTTTTTGCGAAATATTTTTAACGTACTTAAGATAGTTATTATCAAGTTGATTAATATGTTGTGCTTTTTCTGCCTGGCTTGTATCCGCTTCTACATAATGATGCTTCGAAAAACCCTTGCTAGCACTCAACGCCGATTGAGCACCCGATGTGTCTGAAGCAACGGTGCTAATTGTAATCGGCATCGATGCCATGGTATCACTTTGTGTTTTATCAATTTGTTTTTGGAATCCATTTGATAATGCCAAAACGATGGCTATACTAATTATCCCAATTGAGGAGGCAAAAACGGTTAAGAATGTGCGCCCCTTTTTAGTCATGATGTTCTTAAATGATAATTTGAGCGCAGTTAAATAGCTCATTTTAGTATGTTTTAACTTGAAACTAGCTTCTTCATCATGTCCATTGTAAGGATTGCTGTCATTTTGAATCTTACCATCAGCAAATTCGATAATCCTGTCCGCATAACGATGCGCGAGTTCTGGATTATGGGTAACCATAATGACTAACCGTTCACGTGATAGTTCTTGTATTAACTGCATGATTTCATCAGATGTTTCTGAATCCAGCGCACCGGTTGGTTCATCAGCGAGCAATATCTCTGGATCATTAGCAATCGCCCGAGCAATTGCCACCCGTTGCATCTGCCCACCTGAAAGTTGATTAGGCCGTTTGTGCATGTGATCTTTTAGGCCGACCCGAATTAAGGCTTCTTCGGCTTTTTGTTTTTTAACAACTGTACTAACACCTGAAAGGGTCATCCCCATTTCAACGTTATCAATAATCGAAAGGTGTCCAATGATATTATAGGATTGAAAAATAAAACCAACCGAATTATTACGATAGGCATCCCAATCCGAATCTTTAAACGTATCAGTTGATTTTCCTTCAATAATTAGATTGCCAGAATCATATCGATCCAAGCCCCCAATCATATTGAGCATGGTTGTTTTACCAGAACCAGATGGGCCTAATATGGCAACGAATTCTTGCTTTCTAAACGCAATTGAGACATCATCCAGGGCTTTAGTTGTGTTCTCACCAACTGTATAATATTTTTTTAAATGTTGTAATTCAAGCAATAGTTGCCACCTCTTTCAAAAGTTACCCCAATTATAAATAATATTTAACATTTGTCAACGATTGATTAATGAAAACTTTACTGCTAAAATAGCGATATTCAATCACTAGAAAGGACGGCCTACATGTCTAATCATGAATTTCCACCTGAATTAGAAAAAATTCCTAGTAATATTCGCACAGTCGTCACCTTATTTGGCACACTAGGCCAGACTATCTTTCACTATATTAATACTGAATCAAACAAATTAACGCCATTAAATTCATTAATTGTTTTTACTGTGGCCACAAACCCCGGCATTTCGATGTCCAACTTGGCCGAAGAACTTGGCGCGGCCAAGTCCCAACTGAGTAGAAACGTTACTACTTTAGAAAATCTCGAGTTAGTTGAACGGCGACATAACCGCGAAAATCGCCGAATTGTTAATGTCTATCCCAGTGAATCCGGTTTAGCATTCATTACCGAACAGTTTAAAAAAATCGGTGAGCGCCTCGAAGATACCCTATCGGTTCTTTCACCTACCGACCGCCGCAAGCTTGATCAATCAATGGCCGTCTCCTTAACGATCCTAGCGAAAGCTGATATTGTACCCTCACCACCTAAGCATTTAGATTACTAATTGCACCTTATGTGGTACAAAAACGTCAAAGGACATGTCAGCATACAAACATTAGCTTTATCTTTTTATTTCAGATTGATGTGGGCGGTTGTATAGTGTATCTATCGGGAACTGATTAACCATGCTGAAAATGCAAAACTTCAATGGTCGAAACCAATCTCTGAAGGTCACTCTAACTTTTGCATGCTAAATATGAATATATTAGCTTAATTTAAAGTCAACCATCCTTTTCCAATCCCCAAGACAAAAAAGACAAAGTGTTACTGCGCTTATCAAGCAGTAACACTTTGTCTTTTTTTGTGTCTAAATTAGGCATGGTTTTTTGCGTTCAACCAATTACTAATTTGTTCAGCAATTATAGTTTGTTGTTTTTGATTACTAATTTTGGGCTGATGATCACCTTTTTGATGACCGTAACTACCAAATCCACCATGATTACCGCCTTTAATACTAATATATTCAGTCTGCTGCGGTAATAATTTTTTGGCTTTGGCATATTGGCTTTGATTTAAAACCCCATCGCGACTTGCAGTTAACGATAAAACGGGGATCCCGGTGTTCTTTAATGTGCCTTTTTTATCGGGGTAACTTGCTAAATAAATCATCCCCGCTACCTGGTGTGGATGTTGCGCGGCAAAGCGACTTGCCATAACGCCTCCTAAAGAATGGCCTGCTAAAACATATTCTTCATGTGGATGTTGGCTGATAATTTTTTGTGCTTTATTGGGCGCAAAAATCGCCATATTTAGCGGTAATTTCAAAATATATACTTGATAGCCATTATTTGCTAATTTTTTAGCCCACAAACTGTAGCTTTGTGGCGTCACTAATGCCCCTGGATAAAAGATCAACTTACCCTTATTAGCATTTTTACTAGATATTAAATAATAATCCTTTGTTTCTTGACTTGTTTGCGCAACTAGCTTGGCATTGACGGTTGGTTGATAAGCACTAGCTTTAAAAAAAGCACCGATTCCAACTACCACAATAACTACCAATAAGCTAATGGTGATCACTATGTTTTTCTTTTTCATGAATTCTTCCTCAATCTATAGTTGATAATTAATTTTAGCACATAAAAAACACGACGACACGTTATCAATTAAAGATCAACCACGTGCTGCCTCCAAAAACCAACTAACGATTTATTTTAGTGAGACCGTTATTGTTATTGAATGTTCAAAATTGGATCGAATAATGCTAGCGCATTACAATCAACGTTGCCCAAATCTGTGATTGCCAAATCTGGAATCGCTGTAATTGGTAAGAACGTCATGTAAAACATTGGATCGACGACCTCACTACCGATTTCCTGGCTAGCTTTTAAGATATTTTTTTCCTGAACTGCAAGTTCAGCCGGAGTTACATCGCTAACAATCCCGGCGATTGGTAAGGGTAAAAAGCTCAGAATCTGGCCGTCAGCAACTACCACTTGTCCCCCATTATGTGCGATTAATGTGTTAACCGCCAAGGCCATGTCATCCGGATTAACACCCATCACGATAAGATTGTTATCATCTGGGGCTGCAGTTGAGGCCATTGCGCCTTTTTTAAGGGTCCAGCCAGAGGTAAAACCTAATGATTGATTACCATTTTTTCCAAAACGTTCTAAAACAGAAATTAATGCAACATCTTGAGTTGGATCAATCTGAACAATCCCTTTTTTAACTGCTAATTCTTTAGTCATAGCACGCCGTACAAACGGGCCTTCACTGGCAATTGTTTGCACCGTCACGCGACTCGCATCAGGTGCTACCCGATATTCAAATTGACTAGCTTGAGTCGTTTCTCTAATAACTGTATTGGTTAAACTAGCTGGGCGTACTGGACGTTCAATAGCATGATCAATTTGTCCATCAGTAGCAACCGGTTCACCTTTAGCCAAGACACGAGTAATCTTAAAGGCTTCCAAATCAGAAACCAATAAGATATCTGCATGACGTCCGGGGGCAATTAGACCAACTTGATCATCAATCCGGTAAGCTTCGGCACTGTTAATTGTTGCCATTTGAATCGCTGTTATGGGCGCGACTCCGGCTGCAATCGCTAATCGGACTAAATGATCAAGATGTCCCAGATGCATGAGGTCCATTGCATTAACATCATCAGTACAAAAACTAACATGCCGGGCAATCTGACCCTTATTTTCAGTAATTGCACGGATATTTTCCGCCAAGAAATGTGTCACTGATGATTCCCGAATCATCACATTGACACCTTTGCGAACCTTCTCTAATAACTCTTGGTGATCGTAGCTTTCGTGATCGACGCGCACGCCACTCATCAAGTATTCATTTAATTTAGTCCCGGTCGTCATTGGGGCGCACCCCCAAATTGGTACATGATTATCTTGCGCACTCAATAATGTCTTTAACGTATCTTCGTCTAACGTTTCTACTGCTTCGCGAACCGTCTCCCAAACACCATAAACTTCAGCACGTTTTTGCAGTTGTGCTTGAACCGTTGAATCAATATTATCTGCAATTGTCGAAGCGGGAATGGTATAGGGTGTTTTAAATGGCGCTCCCCAAAATACCCGCATCGGTAATTGATCAACTTCTTTAAAGATTTCTGACAGGCCTTTTACACCAATCACTGAAATATACTCGTCCAATCCAGAAATAATACTGGTTGTTCCGTGAGGCACCACTGCTTCAGCAAAACTGGTCATACTCAATTTGCTACACTCCACATGAATGTGGCCATCAATCAAGCCCGGTACAATGTATTGTTGTTTGGCATCAATTATACGAGTTTCGGCGCCTTGATAGACCGTAACGTCAGAATCGACGGCCACAATTTTACCTTGATAAACAGCCACTTCAGCGGGATAAATTTCAGCCGTCATCACATTGACTAATTGGCCGTTTTTAATAATCAGATCTGCGGGGCGTTTAGCGCCCCCAGCTTGAATTAATGCTTTAAAAGTTGTTAATCGGTCTGACATAATTAGCGTCTCCTTTATTTCGGTAAGATATTAATGACATACAACAGGATAAGAAAAACAACGAATAAAATATACATAGCCGGATGAATCTCCCTACGCCGACCTGCAGCTAACATGGTAACCGGATAGATTAAAAACCCAAAAGCAATTCCGTAGGCAATATTGTAAGTTAACGGCATTGCAATAATCGTTAAAAAGCTTGGTAGTGCCACCTCAAAATGATGCCAATCAATCTTACTTAATGAGCTAGCCATTAAAACCCCAACGATAATTAAAACGGGGGCTGTTACTTGTGAAGTAACGACTGTTAATAACGGTGAGAACAACATTGAAAACCCGAACAATACACTAACCACTAAACTCGTTAAGCCTGTTTTACCACCCATTGCAATTCCAGCTGATGATTCAACATATGCCGCTGTCGGTGTGGTTCCCATTACCGAACCGGCCATCATTGAAACAGAATCGGCTATCAACGCTTGCCCAATGCGTGGCATTTTGCCGTTCTTCATAAAACCCGCTTGTTCTGCCAATCCAATTAAAGTCCCTGCTGTATCAAAAAATGCAACCAACAAAAAAATCAAAACAACTGCCCACAGTTGTGGTTGATTAATATCACCCAAATGTTGAATCCCCACACCAAACGTTGGTTTCATACTTGGGGCGACTGACATCAATTGTGCTGGTAATGGAATCAATTTAGTCACCAGACCTAAAATCGTTGTAGCAATCATCCCAATAAAGATGGCACCGTTAATCTTTTTCGCCATTAAAACACCAGTGACCACTAATCCAAAAATCGTCAACCAAGTCGTGGGAACGGTAAACGAGCCCATTTGAACTAAAGTTGATTTGCTAGCCACAACCAATCCGCCGCCTTGTAAACCGACAAATGCGATGAACAAGCCAATCCCGGCGGCCATCGCCAATTTTAAATCCCGCGGAATTGCATCAATAATATATTCACGCACCTTGAATAAAGTAATAACCATAAAAATTAGGGAAGCAAGCACAATCCCGGCCATTGCAGTTTGCCAAGAAATCCCCATCGCAATCACCACCGAATACGTGAAAAATGCATTGTCGCCTAATCCGGGTGCGATGGCAATTGGATAATTAGCTAAAAAAGCCATTAGTAATGAACCGATAATCGCCGACAAAGCTGTCGCGGTAAAAACGGCCCCTCGATCCATTCCAGCTTCACCTAAAACCTGTGGATTAACAAATAAAATGTAAGCCATCGACACAAATGTCGTCAATCCCGCAAATATTTCTCGTTTGAGCGTTGTCCCCGACTCTTGTAGTTTAAATATCCGATCTGTACCGATTTGTATCTTTGATTGTTCTATTGGTGCCATTCCCAATCACTCCCGTCCATCGTTAATAACACTAGTATGGCAAATTAAATCTGATTATTCAAGAACATTTTTGTATAATTAATTAAAATAGTTCGTTTTTAGCTTGAAATCTAAATTTTTTTAGGCTATGCTAGGATCACGTTATTAATTCACTAGGAGGCAGATTTTTATGACGCAATTGGCGACACGCGAGTTTATTAATGGTTTACCTAAAGCAGAATTACATCTTCATTTGGAAGGCACCCTCGAGCCTGAACTTAAATTAGCGCTTGCGCAAAAAAACGGTATTGACATTGGCCAAAGTACAATTGCTGAAATTCGAGCAAGTTACCAATTTGACTCACTCGCATCATTTCTAGCGGTTTATTACCCTGCTATGGACGTCTTACAAACAGAAGATGATTTCTATCATCTCGCTTTTACTTATTTACAAAAAGCACACCAGGAAAATGTCCGCTATGCTGAACTATTCTTCGATCCTCAAGCCCATATGGCACGGGGGATTGCTTTCGAGACCGTTGTGAATGGCTTTCATCGTGCCTGTACCGATGCTCATGCATTCAATCTTGATGCCCATTTAATTATGTGTTTTCTCCGTGACCTTTCCGCAGAATCAGCACGTCAACTGTTGGCAATTGCCAAACCTTACCAAACCAAAATTCTCGGCATCGGGTTGGACTCCGATGAACATCACAACCCACCATTGAAGTTTCTTCGAGAATATGGCGAGGCAGTGGCCCAAGGTTATCGAATTACTATGCACGCTGATATTGATCAAGTTGATGCTATTCAACATATTCAACAGGCACTTGAAATCATCCGTGTTGAACGCCTCGATCACGGAACCAATATTGTTGAAAATCCAGACTTAGTTGATTGGGTCGCCCAACTTAGAATCGGTCTCACTGCATGCCCACTCTCTAACCGTCTTGTTGCTGATGATATGCAAGATCAGGAAATTCTCCAATTAATGGATCACAATGTTAAAGTGTCAATTAATTCCGACGATCCAGCATACTTCGGCGGTTACATCAACGATAACTACGCAGCAATCGCCGTTAAGAATGGTTTAACGATTGAACAAATCGTTCAGTTCGCCAAAAACTCATTTGAAACAGCCTGGATTAGTGATGCCCAAAAGCAGGTCTACCTCGCTGAAATAGATACCTATGTAGCCGATTATTTTAAAAAATAGTCCGCTAAAAAAACCTGTTAAGCTAAATTAGCTTAACAGGTTTTTTTAATTTTAGCCTACCAATGATTGCAATTTTTTATCCGACTAATGCCCTGCTTTTTTCAGTTTCTGATAATGTTTGGTTCATTCTACCGCTTTCAAAGCCTTGCAAATCAAGGGTTACATGTTGATAACCAATTGCTTGAAGTTTTTGGAAGACAGTTGTGCTTTGTGCCACCAATGAACTTAATTGTTCAATCGGCACTTCGATGTCAGCAATATCATTATAGACACGTACGCGTACCGTTAAGTATCCAATTGAGCGCAGATATGCTTCAGCAGTCATAACTTTTTTAATTTTTTCGGAGGTTAACTCTGTATAATACGGAAATCTAGATGAGACAGAACATGATGCAACTTTATTCCAGTTGGTTAAGTTTAATTTTTGCGCTATTTGACGGACCTCATCTTTGTATAAATCCGCTTGTTGTAAGACTGAAATAGCACCTTCTTCATCACGTGCTCGTAACCCAGGCCGGAAATCACTAACGTCATCCATAATCATCCCGTCTAAAACAACGGCATCCTTGTGTTGGGCGGCAATTTGATTTAAAGCTTGGTAAAATATTTTTTTCATGGCGTACCACGAATTAGGAGTATTATTGGCAATGTCTGTTTCACTTAAGTAATCTAGGCGAACGCCTTCAACAGCTACACCGAGTTCTTTAGCTAATGCAACAGCACGTTCATATTCAGCATCTGCAAATAATTCAGAATTAGCAACTACTGCTAAAACATTCTCGCGACCTAAGACTTGAACAGCCTCAGCTAATACGACTGTCGAATCAATACCGCCTGAAAATCCAACAATCACTTGTTGATATTCGGCTAGTTTAGCCCGTAATTTCTTTTCTTTTTCATTCATCATTATATATCCTGCTCCTTAATATCGGTTAAAATATTGTTTTGAATTTCGTTAATAGAGATTTGATGGGTGACTGCTAACTCGTGCAATTCAGCATGTTCGAACGTTACTTTTTCAACGCCTTGATACCGCAATGCTTTCAGATGAACACTCCCATAGCGCGTAGATACCTGTTTAATATTTCTTTGCATCACCGTGCGCTTCATCAATTGATGCCGAACGCCGATCACTGAAGTATTGGTAAAGAGAGCCCGTTCGACGGCTGCTTGCTGCTGCAAGTCAATTAAGATGCAAAGCTTGTAGGCAGGGCGTCCTTTTTTCATCAAGATCGGTTCAACCCATGCATCTTTAGCGCCTAGCGTTATCATTTCTGTTACTACATCCGCCAATTGTTCCCCCGTCATATCATCAATATTCGTTGCTAGCAACATCACTTGATCTTGTTCCTGAGTAACATCTTGCTGACTAAGCAGTGAATTATAAAGACTGGCTCTTAAAGCGTTTAAACTCCCGGTTTCCCGCTGACCAAAGCCATAACCAACCTTTTCAAGTACGCCCGTAACAGAACGATCATAGGCATTCGCTAAACATTTTACGATGGCCATCCCAGTCGGCGTAATTAGTTCGGTTTTTACGTCAAACCGTTGGCGAATTGGAATCTGAGTACCGACTTGCATTTGCGCCACAGCTGGAACCGGAACTGGGACAACACCGTGGGCAATCTTAATTGTCCCACTACCGTCGGTTAATTCGTTAACAATCATCTGATCAATGCCTAATAAATCTAAACCAATTGCTGCGCCGATTAAATCGATAATTGAATCTAGCGCACCAACCTCGTGAAATTGGACCTCCGCCACTGATTGACGATGCACAACCGCTTCGGCCTCCGCCACTTGCGTAAAAAGAGCAAGAGCATTCTTTTTAACAGTTGGACTTAAAGCACTATCTTCAATGATTCCCTGAATCTCGTGAAAATTGCGCCCATGCTGGTGGTGACCTTCTAAAATCCCAATATCCTTGAGCTGATGCTGTGCTAAATGCACTTCAAAACTGATACCTTGAATACTGGAGCATGTTTTTTCTTGAACTTCAAGCTGATAACCATGTAATCCCAGTTTTTCCAATTCTGTTTCCAACGCTTCTTTGGATAAGCCCACTGCACATAAGGCGCCTAAAAACATGTCGCCGCTAATCCCTGAAAACGCGTTTAAGACGAGGGTCTTCATTGGTTAGCCCCCTGTGCTAAATGATTAATCATACTTGCGTTATAGCCAGCTCCAAAACCATTATCAATATTAACGACACTTACTCCGGCCGCGCAACTATTGAGCATGGCTAGTAATGGTGTTAGGCCATTTAGATGGCTGCCATAACCAACACTGGTTGGCACAGCAATGATTGGCTGACTAATTAAGCCACCCACCACACTGACCAAAGCCCCTTCCATCCCAGCAATCACAATCACTACATTTGCCCGGCGAATTGCAGGTAGTTGCTTAAATAATCGGTGAATCCCAGCAACCCCCACATCATAAATTCGCGTGACCTGATTTCCAAAGAACTCAGCCGTCACTGCAGCTTCTTCCGCAACGTTTAAGTCTGACGTTCCCGCGGTGACAATTGCAATTTCTCCGATCGCCGAGCCTTTATCAACTGATAAACTTAATAGCCGTGCTTGCTCGTGATAATGGAGCACTGGGATTGCTGCTTGCACTTGTTCTGCTTTAGTAGCGCCGATTCGCGTGGCTAAAACTGGTTGTTGCTCAGCTTGTAGCCGTTTAATGATCGCAATAACTTGCTTAGCCGTTTTATTTTCACCATAAATGACTTCCGGATAACCGGTTCTGGCTTGCCGTGCCAGATCAACCTTTGCATATGCTAATTCAGCATCTTCAACTTGTAATTTGCCAATCGCTTGCTCAGGCGTTAATTCATGCTTTGCCACCTGTTTTAAAAATTCTAAGTTATTATTTATCATTTTTATTAATCCTCCACAATGACGCCAAGACCATCTGGAATCACTGTAACTTTCGCCAAAGCCCCTTCTCTTGCGTAAGCTAGTTTCAATGCTTCATCAATCGTAGTGGCCAATGTCATATGCATGTCAGTCACTAATTTAGGCTCTACTAGGTCAGAGACTAAAATCACATGATGATGGACTAAAATACGGGCAAAGATTTGCGCTGTCCATTGATCCGGAATCGTTTTTAACCGTGGCGTATGAATCGCTTTTTCCAAAAAAGCTTTGGGATCATCAACATCAGCTAAATTATGATAAAAACCTTCGCCACCATGGCCATCGCGACATCCGGCAACCATAATAATCGTACCGCCTTCAGCATTGCTGGCTTCTGCTGCAGTCATCCCTTTAACCGCTTGATAAATATTTTGATCTAGCGGATAGCCACTGTTCGTGGCAATTGTAATCGGACTCTTAATCGCCTTGACACCTGCTAACTCGGAGACAAATTCAGTTCCTTTTTTGTGTGCTAATTCTAAATCACCAGCAAAAGAACCGATGATTTGTTTTTCTTCATCTAACACAACGTTCAAAATAAATTGTAAGTTTGCCTTTCTGGCGGCATAGACCATATCTTCATGAATCAAATTATGGTCTAAATTACCGGTTCTTGAATGATGATCATTAATAAATTCACCAGAATGATTCGCCATAATTGTTTTATAGGACGAAATCCCAGGTAACACTGATTTGCGTCCACCTGAAAAACCGGCAAAGAAGTGCGATTCAATAAACCCCTCTGAAATTAATAAATCGGCTTCAGCCGCGACTTTATTAATGATTAAATCGCCACCTGAGGGGAGTTTACCAATTTTAACCATATCTTCATCTTTTTCTGAAAAGTGCATCACGATTTCTTCGTTAGCAACAATCTCAGCCCCATATTTCGCAACTAATTCTGCATGTGTTGATGGCCGATGAAAGCCGGTTGCGATCAAAATCCGAATTCGTGCATCGGGTGCCACCGCTTTTAAATGTTTTAACAGAATTGGTGTAATGATGTGTGATGGAACAGGTCGCGTATGGTCTGAACTAATAATCACAATATTCTTTTTGCCCTTAGCCAGCGTTGTTAATGATTCGCTGCCAATTGGATGTGCTAATGACTCCTCAACCAATTCTTTTTCTGACATTGTTGCTTGATATGTAGCCGCTTTTGACACTAAAGATCCCACAAAATTTTTCGCTTGAATCTCGGCGGTTAACACAGATTTATCATATGGTAATTTTATTTCGACGATACGCCATCACTCTTTCTTACTTTCTTTTACAACAATCACATATTAATCCTTTAGTAACCTGAATAACTTGCCATTTCCCCCTAATAAAAGTAAAAAGAAAATGCTATAATCAATTGGCATTATCATTTGGTAATGCCAATTGTCTAAAACCATGCGTTAATAGAGTGTAACCAGGAGGCGAATTATTTGTCTAATCAAGAAACAGATTATCTCGTACATTTTTTAAAAGATAAAAAAATTCCGATTATTACCAAGGATTATCATACCTATTTAACTTTCCACGGATTAAAAGACGCCAACGTCTTTATTTTAAAGGAAGGTACCATTAAGACATCCGTTATTTTACAAGACGGGCGTGAATTCAATATCTCCTACATCAATCAACCTGACGTCATTTCTTTACTCCATGACGAAGCACTCCAATATGACGAACAGCCTTTCAATGTACGAATTGAATCTAACATAGCTACTTTTTATCAGATTAATCGTGTTAAATTCTGGCACTACGTCAACCATGATCCGCAACTGCAAAATTATATTAAGCAATATTACCGTCACCGTCTATCTGAAGCCCTCTCGCGGCTGCAACGACTGACAATGAATGGCCGAGTTGGGGCCCTAGCAAGCTTTTTGCGCGAAATGTCCATAAATTTCGGTGTGCCTGTGCCTAATAGCTCATCCATCCTAATTGATTTCAACGTTACCAATGAAGATCTTGCCGGTTTTTGTAGTATCGCCAACTATACTAGTGTTAGTCGCATGCTCCGCAAATTAAAAACCGAAAACGTGATTGCGTTTGATACTAGCGACCAAAATAAAAGACGGATTATTATTACAAATAGTCATAAATTGGATGACTACATTGCCTACTAATCATCAACTCCGTTTTTTATCATTTGCTCAGCTAATACCGTTTTTGCATCCACAAATAGGCTATCCCTGTGAAGGGATAGCCTATTTGTGGATCTTGAATTGTCAAATTAAGTGCGATACTTTCTGAAAAAAAATCTCGTACGGTGTTTTCCAATCTAAACATTTTCTGGGTCGCTTATTTAGTTTTTCTGTCAATTCACGAAGATAGTCATCATCTAACGGATCGATATCCGCTGCTTTAGGTAAATATTCGCGAATTAAACCATTTATATTCTCACTTGTACCTCTCTGCCGGAGCGTGCGAATTGGGAAAATAAAATTCTGCTTTAAATTCACTAGTAATCTGACTGTATTTTGAGGTAATACTTTTAATAATTCTGTAATAGCTCGAGTAATTGGTTCAGAGCTTTTCTTGTTGGTCTTACGGCCGCAGCTTGTTTTACAATTCTGATAACGTCTTTGAGCTTTAGAAGGCGAGTATATCGGGTTATTTCGCTTCAGTTCTCTCGAAAGGGTTGCTGGACTTCTGTGAATCTTGTCAGCAATAATATTAATTGGGAGACCACCGTGTCTCATAATTAATCTCCTCCAGTGGCTGTCTTCGCAAACACCATTTTACAGGATTTTAATTATGCGTTTTTTGTTGCACTTAAAGTGTAAATTCAAGCTTCCAATCGCTCCCAAAAAGATGTTTTTTTAAGCAGCTATCACCGTAGCAATTAGACCGAATCACGGTCCCAATTAGTGATCCGCAAGCTAAAATGCCAATTTATGTCAATTATTTGAAAAGCCCAAAGCGTCAGCTATTACTGCTCATTGATGCGATTAGCGCAAACTGGCCTGCATAATTATCTGTATGAATTAACAAACAAAAGCTTTAGAATGAAATTAACTATTATATGTACATTGGAGGAAATTTTTGATGAAAGCAATCATTGTCTCAAAGTCTGGTGGACCAGAAGTCCTCACATATACCGACGTTTTGAAACCAGTAATTAAACCAGGTTGGTCACTCGTTAAAGTGATGGGTTTTGGCATTAACCGCTCCGAAATTTTCACGCGGGAAGGCAAGTCGCCCGCGGTTCAATTCCCCAGAATCCTCGGCATTGAAGCCGTTGGCATGATCACCGAATCCTCCAATCCCGAACAACTGCCGGTTGGTCAAAAAGTGATTTCAATTATGGGCGAGATGGGCCGCGCCTTTGACGGTAGCTATGCTGAATACGTCTTACTACCCAATGAACAAATCTATCCAGTTGAATCGACTTTAAGTTGGGCTAATCTCGCCGCGATTCCCGAAACCTTCTATACCGCCTTCGGAATTTTCAAAAGTTTACAGATTACTAAAAGCGACCACATTTTAGTCAGAGCGGCCACTAGTGGTGTCGGTATTGCCGTTATGAAACTAATCAAAGGATATGATGCTAGTATCCCCGTAACTGGGACCACGCGCTCTGCGAATAAATCTGATCAACTATTGGCAGCCGGGTTCGATGATGTCCTCGTAACACCTACACCCAACACCCTCCCAAATGAGTCCGGCCAATTCGATAAAATCGCTGACCTCATTGGACCTGCAGCTACCCGTGACTCATTACAACATCTAACTGAGTATGGAATTTTGAGTGCTACCGGCGAACTGGGTGGCGTTTGGACGATCGATGCCTTAGATCCAATTATCGATATTCCGAATAATCGCTACCTAACTGGCTTTTATTCTGGCGATGTATCTAGCAGTAAGGTGCAAGAAATGTTAACCTTTATCAAAAAATATCGTATTGATGTCACTCCCGCACGGATTTTCAGCCTCGCACAAATCCAGGCGGCTCATCAATATCTCCAAAGCCAACATAGCTTTGGTAAAGTGGTTGTAACCCTCGATTAATAGAAAGACGTACGCCCCTATATCTGATTCTTACTTCATGGTGTAACTGAAAATGGTGCTTAAAACTATCAAATTTAGCCGAAGTGTTCTCGTTGCACCCTAACGTATCATTTTTATGCAAAAAATAGGCTAGCCCTTTACGGGACTAGCGTATTTGAGTAAGTTTATTAAATGTGCTTTCTAAAGCTGATTCCTATGCTTAGCTACAATCACCCCGCTTTAAACACACTCTTTTGAATTATGCTCCTGGTTGCAACAACTTCCGCTTAATCTAAAAATCACCTTAATCTTAAAACCAAGATTAAGGTGATTTTTTATTAATGCTCAGTTGCTAACCGCAACCATCCGCACTATATTAGTTTAATTTCTTTTTGCTTACGACGTTTAAGTTTTCGTCTAAATCGTAAACAACTGGTTCGCCAGTTGCCATTTCAACGTCCATGATGTCTTCATCAGAGATGTTTTCAATGTATTTTGTTAAGGCGCGGAGTGAGTTACCATGAGCTGCAATAATGATGTTTTTACCGTCGATTAATTTTGGTGCGATTTCGTCTTCCCAGAATGGAATCACCCGTTCCAAAGTAACTTTCAAGTTTTCGCCACCAGGAATTGCTTTGGGATCTAAGTGGGCATAACGGCGGTCGTTAGCTGCTGAGCCTTCATCACTAGCGTCCAATAATGGTGGTAATGTATCGTATGAACGGCGCCAAATGTGAACTTGTTCGTCGCCCCATTTTTCAGCGGCTTCAGCTTTATTTTGGCCTTGTAATGCCCCATAATGACGTTCGTTTAAACGCCATGATTTTGTTTCAGGAACCCATAATTGATCTGAACCTTCAAGTGCATAGTGTAATGTCTTGATAGCCCGTGTCAATACTGATGTGTAAGCTTGGTCAAATTCGATGCCTTCTTTTTTCAATAAAGCACCAGCGTTTTGAGCTTGGCGTACGCCTTCTTCGCTTAAGTTAACATCAACCCAACCAGTGAATTGGTTTGATAAGTTCCATTCACTTTGTCCGTGACGAATAAAAACTAATTTAGCCATGTGTAAGTAACCTCACTTTTTTTATTTTTACTCTGTTCATTTTACACTGTTTGTTCCATAATTTACAGTCTAATCTTTTCAGTAAAAAGAACAGCACTCTGCATCGTAGTAAAATAAGCCTAAACTGCTATCAAGGCGGACACAATGCTGCCAGTCAATCCTTCACACGATATCCGTACTGAACTAACTGTTCATTACGAAGGCTTGGCTAGTTGTTCCAGCAGTTGTTAGACCATAACATCTTTAAGATATGGAATTGAATTCTGCGCACCTTGTGTTTGAACAGTAATTGAAGCGGTTTTATTGGCAAAAGTCATCGCTGCTTCCAAATTACTATAGTCCAAAGATAATTTCGTGCTTAATGCACCGATAAAGGTATCACCAGCAGCTGTTGTATCAACCGCCTGAACTTTAAAAGCCGGGATAAAACCGTCCTTATCCGCAGTTGCATAAAATGAACCTTTGTCACCGACCGTAATAATAACGACTTTAATCCCTAGCTTAAACATTGCTTCTGCGTTTGCTTTCATCGATGCTTCATCAGTCACTTTAATGCCCGTAATAGTCTCCGCTTCTGTTTCATTGGGAATAATCATATCCGTTACAGCTAACAGCTCAGTAGGAATATCTTTAATTGCAGGCGCTGGATTAAGAATTGTCTGAACACCATTTTCTCTAGCAATCTTAAATGCCGCAATAATGGCCGGGATTGGTACCTCAAATTGCGCAATAATCCGGTCTGCCGTTTGAATTGCTACTTTAGCCGCTTGAATATCGTCAACCGTTATCGCTTGATTAGCTCCCCCATAAATCAAAATACTATTTTGACCATATTCATCAACCATAATATAAGCTTGTCCAGTTCCAGCTGTTTCAGAATAAGTCACATGTTCGATATTCATACCATCTTTTTTAAACGTATCGAGCATGAAATCCGCTGCACCTTCACGACCTACTTTTCCAATGAAATTTGTTTTTGCACCCATTCGTACTGCCGCAATAGCTTGGTTAGCTCCTTTACCACCGCCAGCAGATGATTGCCTACCCATTGCTAAAGTCTCTCCAGGTAACGGTAACCGTGGTATTTGTAATATTCTATCAACATTAATCGATCCTAAAACTATGACATTTACCAAAACAATTCCTCCTCAGTCCCGTTTTAATCGTTTCATTATAACGCATACAACATGCTATTGCATCGGGATTTTAAAATTTCAAACCAATACAAAAGCATCAAACGGACAGCGCCGTTTAATGCTTTTCAACAACTTACTTATTTCTTTAACGAATCCGTTGTTACTAATTCTAATGGTGAATCAATCTTCACTTTTACTTTTTTACCATTGAAGTGATCATATGCTGCTTTAACAGCTAATCGACCCATTTCTTCGGGTTGTTGTGCTACAGTTGCTGCCATTTCACCGTTTTTGACGGCTTTTAGTCCATCAGTTTCACCGTCAAAACCAACAATCATTAAATCCTTATTAGCACTCTTAGCAGCTTGCGCAGCGCCTAATGCCATTTCATCATTTTGAGAGAATAACCCTTTAATTTCAGGATTTCCTTGTAAAATATTTTCTGTAACTGTTAAACCTTTAGCGCGATCGAAACTAGCCGTTTGTTTTGCGGTAATATCTAATTTACCTTTAACTGCATTTTCAAATCCTTTACCACGTTCACGCGTTGCAGATGCGCCTGGGACACCCTGTAATTCAGCAATCTTCGCACCATTACCTAATTTTTCTAACATATATTTAGCAGCCATTTGTCCACCTTTTGTACTGTTAGAAGATACTAAAGTTAGTACTTTACCACTGTCACTGCTACGATCAACTGTGATAACTGGAATCCCAGCATCATTAGCATCTTTAACTGATGACGAGATAGCTGATGAATCAACTGGGTTGATAATCAACACATCCACTTTCTTTTGAATCATATCTTCAATATCATTTGATTGCTTAGCGGTATCATTTTGAGCATCAAAAATTTGAACATTACTTTTCTTTTTAGCAGCATCGTTAATTCCTTTTTTAACTGAAACAAAGAATGGATTATTCAAAGTTGAAATTGATGCACCAATTTTAACTTTATCAGCTGTTTTTTTCGTTGTTTTTTCACTACCGCCATCATTACCACCTAAGCTAGCGCCACCGCAACCAGCCAATGCTGCACTTAATAATGTAACAGCCATAATACCAACTAATACCTTAAACTTCTTTTGCATGATAAAACCTCCAGTTAATTATTTTTTGATTCTCGACGATCAAGTAATACGGCAACGATGATGACAATCCCTTTGACGATTTGTTGATAAAAACTAGAAATCCCCAATAGATTCATCCCATTATTCAAAGTACCAATGATTAAGGCCCCGATTAATGTTCCAAAGATTCTTCCCTTACCACCAGCAAGACTTGTTCCACCTAAAACAACAGCCGCAATAGCATCCATTTCATAAGATGTCCCTGCATCTGGTTGTGCAGAGCTCAATCTAGAAGTTAAAATAACGCCGGCAACTGATGCCATTAATCCTGAAAGTGTATAAATAATCATTGTTACTTTTTTAGTATTCACACCAGCAACGTATGCGGCTTCTTCGTTCCCACCTAATGCATACGTTTTTCGACCAAATGTTGTCTTGTGTAACACAACATATAAGATTCCAAAAGCGATTAACATGATAATAATTGGGAATGGAATGCCAAATAGATAGCCGCGACCCATAAACTGAAAGAGAAAGCTTTCATTAATTTTTGTCCCAGTAATTGGATTCCCATTAGTAAATACATAGGTTCCACCACGAAAAATCGTCATTGTTGCTAACGTCGCAATAAATGGTGCTGCTTTCCCGTAAGCTACCAGAATCCCATTAATTAACCCGAACAACGCTCCAGTTAGCATACCGATAGCGATAGCAATAGCTGGTGATACACCTGCCTGAATCATATAGGCTGAAATAGCGCCACTCAACGCTAAAATTGAACCGACAGATAAATCAATCCCACCAGTTAAAATAACGAATGTCATCCCAAAGGCGATTAACGCATTAATCGAAACTTGGCGTAATAAGTTCAGTAAATTAGATGGTGCTAAAAAGCTCATATTCATAACACTTACTGCCACAACCAATACTAGTAACGCTAATACCGGCCCTAGTTTTGAGATGAACTTCTGGGCTGAAAACTTTTCACCTTTTTTTGCTGCATCATTCATTAACTTGTCCTCCTGTTGCTAAAGTCATTACAGATTCTTGAGTCGCCGTTTTTGTAGGAATAATACCTGTAATATGACCTTCATATACAACTGCAATTCGATCACTCATTCCAAGCACTTCATCCAAATCACTTGAAACCATAATGATGGCCACACCACGATTCGTTAATTCATTCATTAAGTCATAGATTTCCCGCCGGGCACCAACATCAACTCCTCGAGTCGGTTCATCTAGTATTAGAACTTGAGTACCACTACCAATCCATTTAGCTAAAACAACTTTTTGCTGATTCCCGCCAGATAAACTACCTGCCGATTCAGATGGACCGGTCGCCTTAACATGTAACCGCTTCATTAAAAGCGCGACAAAATCTGCCACGGCTTTGTCATCCACCAACCCATGTTTCACAAAACCGCCAATACTTGGCAATGCAATGTTATCTGCAATACTATCGTTCAGAATCAGTCCTTCATCTTTACGATTCTCCGTTAAAAAGCCAATATTATTTTTAATTGCCTCTCCCGGAGTCTTATTACTGATGGTCGTTCCATTCATCTGAATCTGACCACTGTCTAACTTATCGATACCAAAAATGGCACGCATAATTTCGGTTCGCCCAGCACCCATCAATCCAGAGAACGCTAAAATTTCACCAGCATGAACTTCAAAATTAATATGGTCAAAAACACCTTTTCGTTCAATATCAGTTACTTTTAATGCAATATCACCTGGTTGCGTACTTCTTTCCGGATAAAAATCTCCCATTTCACGCCCAACCATATCCCGTACAATCTGTGCCATATTCGTTTCGCTAGTTGGATAACTATTAACTGAAATCCCATCACGCATTACCGTAATGTGGTCACAAATTTTCATAATTTCTTCCATACGATGAGAAATATAAATAATGCCTACTCCTCGCTCTTTTAAGCTCCGAATAACATCAAATAACTTTTCGATCTCCTTTTCAGTCAAAGCTGCAGTTGGTTCATCCATAATCAATACTTTAGCATCAGACATTAGTGACTTTGCAATTTCGATCATTTGCTGACGCCCAACACTTAACGATCCGACCGGTACATCTAAATCAATATCAGTCCCTAACTTGGCAAGATTCTCCTTCGCAATCTTACGCATCTCAGCTTGCTTAAGAACTCCCAAAGGTCCTTTAATCTCACGGTTTAAGAACATATTGTCTAAAACCGTCATTTCAGCGAAATTATTCATCTCTTGATGAATAAAACTGATACCATGCTTCTCAGCGTCAAGGGGTGTTTCATAGTAAGTCTCTGCGCCATCAATTAAAATCTGCCCAGCATCACGCTTATACAAACCCGTTAAGATGTTCATCAATGTCGATTTACCCGCGCCATTCTCGCCCATTAAAGCATGTACCTGTCCAGCTTTAACAGTCACATCGACCCCTTCAAGAACGCGGTTTTTTCCGAAAGCTTTTTTAATGTCTTTCATTTGCACTTCCATCTTTACCATCCCTCCTTCGACATTAAATAGCTAGAACGTTACACCACTTACCAAAATGATATTAGCATATGGTGTCATTTCACCCGTCCTAACAAAAGCTTTAGCATTTGATAAATCCGCTTTCATTTTGTCGTGTGGTATAAATTTAATCGGTACGTCAATTATTTCTTTAATAGCCGCTAATTGTTGGGGATTTTCTGTCTTGATTTCTTCAGCCAAATAAACCTCTTGAAGTTGCAACTCACTTAAAATATTTTTTACAACATCAACCAAACTAGGTAGTCCATTTGTAACAGCTAGATCAATTTTTTCAGTTCCCACTGGTACTGGCATACCTGCATCGCCAACACCTAATGTATCGTAATGTCCCATTTGTGCGATTACTCTTGATAAATTCGAATTAATAACTGTTGTTTTCTTCATTACTCTACCTCCTGATAATCAATAACGCTCGCGCGCTCAACCAATTTGGTCGCCATTTTAATTGTTTGCGGTTTTGCATCGGGTGTTTTTAAACGATTCAACAATAGACCGGTTGCGACTCGTCCCAATTCAATAATTGGTTGTTCAATTGTGGTTAACTGCGGCTGAACATACTGACACCATTCAATATTATCGTAACCAATTACGGAAATATCTTCTGGCACCCGTTTGCCACGTTCTTGCAAGCCACGGTACAAACCAATTGCCATTTCATCATTAATTGCAAAAACAGCACTGACCCCACTCTCAATTACCTCTGCAGCTGCTTCATAGCCACCTTTTTTAGTTAATTCATGTTCAATTAGCCAATCTGAATCAACCGTAATACCCGCATTAATCATTGCTTTTTGATAACCTTTTAATCGTTTGTCAATATTATTTGAATGTTGCCGTGGTAGAATCACCGCTACTTTTCGATGATGATGATCTAATAAGTATTGTGTTGCCTTTTGACCACCCTCAAAATCACCAGCAATTATTCGATCACCGTTATCTGAAGCGGATTGATCCATTAATAGATACGGCACTTTATTTTGATCCAAATACTGATGAATAATATCTAATCCAACATTGGGTGCCGCAATTATAAAGCCATCAACGGTTCGGCGGACAAGTTCTTGCAAATAATTTGTACTCTGCGTATCCTGCGTCCCAACATTATAAATCAATGGAATAAAGCCAGCACGTGATGCTACTTCCTCTATTCCTTGGCTAAATTGACTAAAGAACGGATTCGTAATATCAGGTACTAATACACCTAGCGTTTTAGTTGCCTTGATAGTCATCCCTTGTGCAAAATAGTCAGGTACATATCCCAGTGATTCTTGCGCAGTACGGACATGACTGATAGTTTCTTTGCTAAAACGATCACCTTTATGATTTAAAATCAAAGAAACCGTCGTTACAGAAACTTCCGCCAATCTTGCAACATCCTTGATTGTTGCCCTTTTTGGCATATCATCACCTTCAATTAAGAATTTAGTAAACCGGTTTACTTAATGGAGATAATACTAACATTAAAATGTATGCGCTGTCAATGCTGTTATATAAGCATTTAGCCTTTCAATAACTATTGTCTAATAAAAAAATAGACTAAACATTGATTTAGTCTACCTTTGATTAATCTTAAAAAAACACTATCTTCTTTTAATTTATTTTTTCTTTGCTTGTCCATAACCTCGTTTAGATTTATAACCTGCATCTAAAATTTGACACATTTCAGCATAATGTCGCTGCTGTGTTTCTTCAGCTTTAGCGCCGTAAACATAACGTGCCCATTCACGTTGATAGCCCGGTGTCAGTGCGTCGAAAAAATTTTTTGTGGCTGGTTTATCTTCTAATCGAGCACTCAAACGGGGGATTTCAATTTCATATTCTGATAATGGTTTTTGTGGCATAGTGCATAACTCCCTTATTTTAACCGCATGACATCTCTGGCAATCATCAACTCTTCATTAGTTGGCACAATTAGGACCTTAACGCGTGATTGATCACTGCTGATAATGCGCTCTTGGCTGCGGACATTATTTTTATCTTCATCTAATACTACACCAAAGCAAGCGAGTTGTTCACAAATGGCGGCCCGTAATTCACTGCCGTTCTCACCACTGCCGGCAGTAAAGACCAGCGTATCTACGCCATTCATTAAAGCCACGTAAGAACCAACATACTTCACAACCCGATTGACAAAAATATCAAGCGCCAATTGAGATTGTGGCCGTGATTCAGCGGTTTCTTCTAAATCACGCATATCAGGCGACAATTCAGAAAGTCCTAATAAACCTGACTTATGGTTCAAAATGGTGATCATCTCTGGCATTGTTTTACCTAATTTTTCAGCTAAAAAGGCTACCAACGAGACATCAATATCACCAGATCGCGTGCCCATCGTAATGCCGGCCAGCGGTGTGAAGCCCATTGATGTATCGACTGCATACCCGTCTTGAATCGCGGTAATTGATGCCCCACTGCCAAGGTGCAACGTGATCATTTTTTGCGTTTCAAGCGGTTGTTCTAAAATTTCGGCTGCTCGGTGGGCAACGAAACGATGACTTGTCCCGTGTGCACCATATTTTCGCGCACCGTATTTTTCATAATAAACTTGGGGAATGCTATATAAATAATTTTCAGCCGGTAATGTGCTATAAAATGACGTATCAAAAACAGCCACTTCTGGAACCCCCGGTAATAAGGTTGTAAATATTTTAATATAATAAGCTTGGGTTGGATTATGTAACGGCGCATATTCCGCCAAGCGATTAATTTCGTCAAGCCCGACCGGATTGATCACTGTAGAATCCTTAAACACTTCACCACCAGCGACGACCCGATGGCCGACCCCTGTGATTTCATCAAGGTGGGCCACAATCTTTAATTCTTTTAGCTGCGTTAGTAATAACAGACCAGCTTCTTCATGGGTTGCAATATCTCGCACGCTTTTATATTTTTTTTGATCGCCATATTTAACAGTGAAGACCGAATCTGGTAAGCCTAACCGATCAATCATCCCTTTGGCAATCACTCGTTCAACAGGCATTTCAAATAACTGCCACTTTAAGGTTGAACTACCTGCATTTATCGCCAGAATTTTTTCCATACTATCGTCTCCCACTTTCTATAATCCACGCTCACCTTGATTGTAAGCAATTTCATGATAAGAAACAAGTTTGATTATAAAGCATGGGGGATTACGCTCAATAAAAAAAGGCCCGCTATAAGCGTTCCCTCCCAGATTACTACTATTCGATACTTGCTTCGTTCATTTGTTTAACTTTATTTAAGAATGAACGACCCATCTTATTATCTTGATACTCACTCGGTTCGATGATGTTTAAGTAGAATTGATCAATAAACTCAATCAAACCTTCTACCTTATCCCGACCCATTTGTGATTCAATTTCACGATACTTTTCAACGTAACGGCTCACCAAGCGATCCAAAACATCTTGGCCTTGCTTGGTGAGACTTAAAAATTTAACCCGTTGATCCGATTGCAAATGTTCTTCAACAACGTAGCCATTTTCTTTTAATAACCGACATTGACGCGAAATAGCTGATCGACTAACGCTCATCGTCTTCGCTAATTTGCTCCCTGTTAAGTTTTCGTTGGTTGAAATTTCATACATAATCAAAAATTGATCAAAAGAAACTTTGTAATTCAAACTCTCTCCACTCACAAAATCACTTAAATTACTAACAATCCACCGATAAATCAATGAAAGATGCGTAATTACTTCCCAGTCATCGGAATACTTATTTGTTGTCATCGTTTTTCCCCTTTTTAAACTATCTAATTTATTGTGCATAGTAACAATTAACGGATTCAATTTAATTAACTAACAATATATTAGCACATTTTAAATAAAAACAAACCAGTTTGCTCCATTAATTAAATGCGGTTAAATTTAATATTTAGCAATTCAATTGTTGCCTTACTACTATCTAAATCAATGCTGCCAAATTCAAAAAAAGCCGCTAAGGATTGCTCAACACGATCCTTAACAGCTCTTTTTTTGAACGCAATCCCTTGTTAAAGATTACGATCCATATTAAAAGTTAATTTTGATAAATTAATGCCGGCCATCACAAGTTCACCAATCATTGCGTTGGCTTCATTTGCCATTTGTTTAACGATTGCATGATTTTGCGTCGTTAAATATTCGGTCAATGCCGAACCTTGATAATGCTGTGCTTTTGTCTGAATAGTATCAATCGTACTCCGGAGTTCTTGGCGACAACGATTTAAGTAATCAATATTGCCTTGAATGTGTTGGCTGTAATGACCTTCAACCAATACCGAAATCGTCCGATATAGCCAGTAAGCACTCTTTAAATCCCACTTCGTTGGGGTTTCACTGAAGCTCGGATCAGTATCATTAGCATTCGTAAAAAACGGAATAAACGGCGTGTACGTCGGCATTCCCATGGTAATCCACATAATTGCTGCTTGTTCTTTGGGCACGTCATTCCGTAATTGTAAAATATGCGCATTTTGCGTCCGATTCAAACCAATTGGCCGGTAACGGTACTTGTCTTCATCAACCCCATGCCCCATCGGATCAAATTTCGTTTCATTATAATGTGACCCTAATAAAAATTCGATGTCTTCCACGCTGATTTTATGTTCAATCCGGCGAATGAATGGTAATTCAGCCGATTCAGGTGACATATCAAAGTCAGCATCAAATAAATGATGCGCGTACCAAACTCGTGGTGTGTTATAATGTCGGTCTTTTTCGTTCATCGTGCCAAAAATATGGCGGAAATTCCAACCCGTTTTGTCCGGGTTTAAATGATGCGTTTCAACGTAATCTTGAATTCCTTCTGCCCACATAAAATGATCGGGATCATTGAAATCAACTTGTTGGATTGCGACTTGGTTAGCGGCAACTGCATAAGCATCATCTGGAATCCGTTGAGCAAGCCACAAATGACCGGTCACAATTTCCATATACCATACTTCGTTATGATCACTAAAAAGCACACTATTGCCAGCTGGCGAGCCATATTGTTTAATCAAATTACCGAGATAGCTGACCCCTTCGCGCGCCGAATTAATATAGGGGGCAACCATCGCCTGCATGCAATCTTCATCCAAGCCATCCTTGACCAGTGGATCATAAGCAAGGGCTTTTTCGTTCCCATATGTACTTTCCGTACAACTCATTGCCACGTTCACTTCATTGATACTACTTTCATCATAGTAACCATTATGCTTGTAATCAACATTCGGAACGGCTGGCCAACGATAGCCATTTTCTGGTAATTCTGCTTCAAAACCGTTTAACCAAGATTTGATTTTAGCCCCCTTACGATTCTTGACGGCTGGATTGATGTGAAACCGTTGGGGTGTTAAAGGTAAGAAAGTATCGTCGTTGCGCGCAATCATTGTTGAACCGTCCAATGATGCGTTTTTACCAACTAAAATTGATGTACATGCTGATTCCATAAGTTGCACTCCCTCTGATGATCGCCTTAGTCGAACTCATCGATCATATTTGATTAAAATTTTCTCATAATTAATATCCATAGTGTACGCTTATCTTTTCTGAATGTATAGTCTCATTTACCAGTTATTCCTTTAGTACCCACATTTATCACTACTTTTATTTAACTACTAATTGTATTACAACCCTTGATTCTAAGATTATCACAAAACTACCATGTTAGCGCTCCTAATTTCATGATATATTATAGAGTGTATATCTAACAACAAGGTGGTCTCCTAATGAAAAAAATACCGTTTGCTCTTTTGCTGGCCATGACCAGCTGTTCTATGGTGCTAGCTGGCTGTCAGAACAAAACAACAGTCCCACCGGCAGCAATTAAAACCGAACATAAAATCGATCAATACGTTCAAAAGGTTAACCAACTCTATCGTGACAGTGCCCATCAAAAGCCAGCCCAATTAACAGCTACTAAGCAGCAACAAATTATCACAACGGCCACTAGACTTGAGCAACAAATTAAGCCCAACCTTTATATGAGTGGGATTACTGGTGATGCCAAAACAGATTATCATGCTGCTCAAAAAGATCTCGCTAAAATAACTGGCAACTCATCAACAACGAGTGAATCAGACAAGCCAACTACTCAAAAGCAACCCAAAAGCAAAATTAAAACAAGTGCTTTCTTCGATAAGAATGGGATTGTTAAAGCGAATGCCCAACTTGGTAAGGCATCCGACTACACTGGTCATCCCAAACAATTAGCTGACTATCAAGAGGCCCAGAATCAATTAGCGGCCATGACAGCTGTTGGTAACTTATTTACAGATGATAATTTTAATAATATCCCGGCTACCTTATCTGCTAACGACTTTCCTTACGCTCGGTCTTTAGTCAACAAAGCAACCCATTCTGGTTTTAAAACAAAATATTTGGCCTACATTCAAAATGCTGAAAATCAATTCAACACCTATTCAGCTAACACCCAAGCATCGACAAGTCAAGGTGATGTGTCATCCAATTCTCAAACGATAACCGACACAGAAACAACTACTGAAACCAATTCAACAACGAATAATGTCTCAACCGACACCGATCAGACCTCAACTAATGCCTTATCGTAATTCTTAATTTTCTCGCCTAAAGTACGCTATCTGTTTGATTTGCGTACTTTTTTGACGTTCGCATCCATTTAGTCTTTTACGCGCTGATATCTTAAGAAACATGTAACAGCGCGCTAACTATTATGTAACATGTTTGTTACTTTCAAGTGCTATGCTAATCAACGTACTAAATTAATTCAAAATTTAAATAACTTAAAAAAATTTCTTGAAGGAGCACACTATACACATGAAAAAGCAAAAAATGACTTACTTATCTTCTGGGATTGTTGGCCTTGCTGGCTTAGTATTAATGGGTCTACAAACAAACGACGCCCAGGCAGCCACAAGCGGAACAGTTAATTATACTGATGGGGCCACAACCGTTTGGACTAGCCCTGAAGTCGGTCAAAAACCGACTCATTACTTGGCAACTAACCAACACGTTACAATCCAAGCAACTAAACAAGTTTATGGCCAAACTTGGTACAAACTTGGTAATGACGAATGGGTTTCAAGCCAATTCATCACAGCCGGTGATACAACTGCTCAACCAGCTACAACAACCCCGGCTGTTAAAAACACAGTAACAGCTAACTTCCAATCAGGTGCAACAACGGTTTGGTCTGACACAACTGCTACTCAACCAACTGGCGAATATTTAACCTATGGCACAACTAAAAATGTCATTAATCAAAAAGATTTAAACGGCACCACTTGGTACCAATTAGAAAGCAAAGGCTGGGTCCCTGCTAGCTACGTTGTTTTAAACAACCCTAACTTGACAGGTGTCACACCAATTACAAACGCACCGGCAGTAACACCAGTTGCTGCAACAACGACTACGACTGAAGTGCAAGCACCTGCTGCACCTCAAGCAACCACTCCGGCTCCTGCCACAAAAACCCCAGCGCCAGCTACAACAACTGAATCAACAACGCCGGCTGCTGCAACAAGCACGCCAGCCGCAACAACACACCCTGCTCAAACACAAACAACAACTCAAAGCAATCAAGCTACTGCTCCTGTTCAACAAGCACCACAAGCTAATACTAATACACCGGCACGTGGTAATGCCCAAACTGTTATCAACGCTGCTTTGTCACAAATCGGTACCCCTTATGTATGGGGTGGCACAACACCAGGTCAAGGCCTTGACTGTTCTGGTTTAGTTCAATATGCATACGCACAAGCTGGTATTTCATTGGGGCGTGTCACAACTGCTCAAGAAGGCGCTGGTCAACGTGTCTCACTTAATAACTTACAACCTGGCGATATCCTCTTCTGGGGTGGCGCTGGCGCTTCATATCACGACGCAATCTACATCGGTGGTGGCCAATACGTCCACGCACCACAACCTGGCGAATCAGTTAAGACAGCAAGTATCTCAAGCTACTTCATGCCTTCATTCGCAGTCCGCGTCCTTTAGTCTAGAATACGACTATGACATAAGTCACAAAAAAGCGGTAGTTGAACGAATCTTACGATTCATTCAACTACCGCTTTTTGTATTATGATTTAAATAGATCAATTAACCACATATCAGCTAAAGAAACACTGTTTGTTATATCAATCCCGCATTGTATGTTTAGAAGCTAGCGGCCCTTGTTCGAACAATTACTGGTGCCTAAATTGCTGACGATATTGAAGCAATCATTAATTAGGGCTTAGAGATTTTAGTTACCTATTTACGACAGAAACAAATGATTAGCAATGTGCAGTAATCCTTTTTATTTTAGATTTATATCACGGTCTCTTTTTATCATAAGAAATACATCTTCAGACCAAATTTATATGTTTAGTAGCAAACTGAATAAATTCGGGATTATGTGTGACCATTACAACCGCATGTTGATCCTCCATACTCCAATCTTTTAACAATTTGACTAGACTAATTGCATTTACTTTATCCAAATTTCCAGTTGGCTCGTCAGCAAATATGATTTCATTTCTTTTAACCATTGTCCGTAACAATGCTATTCGCTGCTGTTCCCCTCCACTAAGAGTACTAACTTGCTGTTTGAGTGATACGCCTTTCAAATCAACACTTATCAAAAGGTTATTTATCTCTTCATCGCTTAACTTTTTATTAAATTTTGCCCCTATCAAGATATTCTTTTTAATGGTTTGATTTTCCAGAAGTAAATTATCCTGAAAAATAAAGCCGATTTTATTTCGCCAAATATTTTGCATATGTTTACCGATTAAAGCATCATCTAAATATATCTCACCGGAATCTCTCCTAGTTAACCCACTAATTACATTCAGTAATGTTGTTTTACCAGTTCCGCTTTTACCCGTTATGATGACGAAATCGTTGCTGTTGACTGTCAACGAAAAGTTATCAATTATAGTTTTCTTTTCAATTACTTTTACAACGTTATTAACCTGAAGTTTTACCATAATTGATTCCTCCTAAATATCTGATTAAATAATGAACTATACATGACTATGCTTACAACAATGAGGACTAATGCAAAAGCATAATTGGTAATACTATAATTAATCAGTTGATAAAATACCGAGATCGCTAATATTACTAATAGTGGCCAAAAAATAGTATCGAACAAAAGACCGATTCTTGAATAGCCCAAAACCCATTTAACAATGAACTGCTTTTTGTTGAGCTCAAAGAATAATATAATAATTTCTTTGATTAGTAAACAATCTATTAATAATAATAAGAAGAAATGTAATGTTTGAGCTAGCAAGGTAGACCGTTGTTTTGCTAAGTATCTTGAAAAATCTTTGTACACTGAGACAGACATATTTAAGGTATTGCTGAGACCTACTTTCTTAATAGTTGGTTTCAGTAGGTTAAAGACGTCTTGGGCTTCACTATTTTTCTCAAAGAAAAGTCCACCATCGATGGTGAGCATATTCCCGAAAGTTTGCAAATCCACCAAGTTTTTATTAAATACAACTGCGATAGGATCCACCAAGTTATTCCCAGTAGCTGGATCACCTAGATTTATATTGTAAGTGAAATACTTTTGATTATTGAACGTATGAATAATTTTAAACTTTGGCATTTTACTGTAACCAATTTTTTCAATTGCATTAGCACTGTAATTCTTAATGATCTCTGTATCAGATCTTTGATATTTATCGGGGACTAGAATGTAGACAATGCTCCTATCAACCGAACGTTGAAAAAAATTTGAATCATGAATTTTTATGTTTTGTCGTTTTAGATAGTTCTTATCAACAATTATTGAATTACCAAAGGGCTCAGTATTGTAGTCCCGTACGGTCTCATTCGGCATAATCTGTTGACCAATATAAATAGGTTCTTTTGTATCCGGATCACGATCAATCATCGTAAAGTTATTGGCAATAATGATAAAAGTTGATAGCTGACTGGTAATCATTTTATAGTAAGACTTAGCTTTTTCAGAATAATTTTTCTCTTCGAACTTATTATCTCTATTAATTTGATTTGTAATGTTTGTTTTATATACATCTTGGGTTTCTTGCCACTGTCGAGATGTTTAACTGTCTAAACTAATCTGATTTAATGTTAACGCAATGGGGTTAATTGTCTGAAATGAGAACCAGATACTGATACCGAAAATGACTAATAAAAATGCAACGAACAGCTGTCGATAACGCACTGATAGTAGGTTTCTTAATCTACAAAAATGATAACAAAAAATCAAAAAGATAGTCTGGATGGTTAAAATTAAAATACCAACAATAATAATTCCAAGCACAAGTAATACATAAGATTTAACATCCAGTAAATAGCCTAAAAAGATACTGAAAAAAATGCCCAACACGGCTCCAACAAAAAAGCTTATGATAAAATCTATATTTTCTCTCATGGTGTAAATCCAAGTTTGTAAAATGCCATATCCTAACGTTTTTTGTATGCGTATCATCTTTTTGTTAGCTTGTAAGTATAAAAACATCAACAAAATTAATATCATTACGATGAATATAGATAATGTAATCATCGTTGAATTAAGGGTAAATGCGCTAGTTTTAACAAGATTAACAGCGTGTAGCGTCATATTTTTACTGAGTGCAGTTGCAATTTTTCTCGAGTCACCACGTACATAAAATGTAGTACCCAATCCAATATTCTTTACTTCTTTAAAGTCGTAAACAGAAACTTTTAATTGCCCACCACTACTTTTTTTATAAGTTTTCGGCCTATTTGTATAAATATTTAATGTATCTTCACTTGTATAGGTATATTGCGAAATCGTTAGATTATGTTTGCCTAATTTTTCGACTTCTTTAATAAAATCCTCATAATCAAACTTATTTGAATCATATGTCGCGTTTAATTGATTTGTATCTTCATACAGATATTCTTGTGTTAACTTCTCACTCATTAACCCGGCAAGAATTAATGTTACAAAAAATATCAACAACGTTGCAAAAATATTTTTTGCCCATCTCATGAATGCACCCTCTCTCAACATAAAAAAGCTGCTAGACTAATATTGGTCTAGCAGCATAGTAACTTTTATCCGATTAATAAACAGCCCAATATGTCTTGTTACCCGTTAATGTCGAATTTACAGATGAGTAAGCCCAGATACCGGCTTTTTGTGTGTTTCTTACACCAGCACCCCATCCATTTTTAGCTGTTGCACTATGTTTTTTACTACCATGATAATATTGTGAATATACTTTTGTTCCACTGAATCCCGAATACCATGTGCCGCCACCCTTACTTATACAGGACATAATAGGTGTTTGGCCTTGTGTTAATTCCATTTGACCACTTGCAATAGGAATATCTGCACTAGCTGCTTGTGCAGATGCCATACCGATAGTTGGTAACAAGAGTACAACGCTTTTAACGCAATCTAATATCTTTATTTAAACCCCTTGCGAATGATCCATTGGTATAGATGATATATATGAACTTTATCAATTAAATCCGGGCTTCTAATACATCGACAGCGGTCACTTGCTTAAACTTAGTTTTCTATGAAAAGAACCACCTTAATCGCCGGTGAAAACATTCATCACCCCCACGTTCCCCAGGGACTGTTTAGATAAGTATTCGGATAGAACGATTTTCTTTAATTCGAAAGAAATTTAGCCATAAAAGGGCTCCAAGTCAGTTAGATTTTTGTCTAACTTTCTTAGGGCCCTTCATTTTGGCTCAGTAGCGGGGATTCACTTTAAATTTCGCCCTTTAATTAACTTTCGATTTTCCTTTTGATAGGCAGCCTTCATCTTATCCGCCATTTTCCCTTTAATAAATACCTCTACTTGATCTAGGCCACCTTTTAGTTCAGACACAATCACTTCTGCATTTTCATTTGCCTGTTGTTTGGCCTGTTTCTTTTTGCGCTTAACTTTCGCTAGAACGGTATGACCTAAATCACTTGAAATACTATGCTTTTCAAGTTGCTTCATTTGTTCAATTCTTTGTTCTTCTAATGCTTTGACTCTTCGGTCTAAGTCCGCTTTGCGACTTTCTTCTAGGAAATCTACCATATTATTTCTCCAATAATTTTTCTGATAAAACATTTTGAGTCTTACGATAATCCGCTTCGTAGTCCATTAAACAGTCATCAATTGCGATTCGTGTTTGTTTGACGGTATTCTCAATCGCGTCTTTTGCACTCTCCAACTCGCTTCTGAATGCTTGATTATCTGAATAATCCTCGTCAATCTGTTTAATGGCATAGTCATGTCGCTGATACAGATTCTCTAAATCATTATCAGACCGTCTACGCTCAACATCAACTGTTTCAAAAAGTTCTTCTACAACCTGTCGCGTATGGCGGTATTCACTATCAATGGTTTCTTGCTGCCTTAAGATTCGTCTCTTATCAGTCTCATCCATGATTGAACATCTCCGCTAATTCATTGTCAGTCGCCATCATATAATCAACGGCAGTTTTAGTCTGTTGGGCTAACGCTAGATATTCATTGCCAATATCCC
>NZ_AYZB01000068.1 GCF_001436415.1 Latilactobacillus graminis DSM 20719 | reverse complement strand
TTTTCGTCAGGTCTTGAGAATTCGTCTTTGACTGGTTCCACAATTGAACTCATAGTCGAAATATCTTTGACATAATTTTTTTCAATTTCACGAAGCCAGCAGCTACTTTCAGTTGCTCTCACAACCTGGTAAAAATCGATGTTGGTTTGTTCGTAACCCCATACATCCACTAAGATAGTACCTAATTCATATTTACGTTTTGTCATTTGAAACACTCCTTTTT
>NZ_AYZB01000067.1 GCF_001436415.1 Latilactobacillus graminis DSM 20719 | reverse complement strand
AAAAATGAGCATATTAAATACAGCAATTTGGATCAACTTAATCGTGCTGGTGCCGCTACCGCCTATCTGTCAGAGAAGAACCTTGGCCGGTCCGAGTCACGTACTGAACAAACGTGGCAGCCGACTGGGTGGCACAATCAGCCGGCCAGAATTAATGGCCGGCGAGTCTTTCCGCAAAATAGGGGGCACTTGATCGCTTATACTGTCACTTTCGCATTAGATCAAGATGGCACCTACGT
>NZ_AYZB01000066.1 GCF_001436415.1 Latilactobacillus graminis DSM 20719 | reverse complement strand
AACATATTAAATTTTATATTATTTCATCCGTCAACTTGACAGGGCCTAGTACATTTTGTGTGTTTTTTTCATTTGTGACGTCTCTTTGACAACCTGTTGTAAAAGCCATCATAAACAGTAATGTTATTGTCAAAAAAATAGCTGATTTTTCCAAATGGTCGCCTCCTACCCGATGCTTGTCACAGTATACATTACTTGCTTGATTCGTACCAATCCAGAGTTGAAAAAGCCCCACCGAATCGGTAGGGCTTTTTCAACAACTATTTTAATACCAAGCTGGTTTATCACCTTCTGTATTGGGTTTATTCAATCCTAATGAATCACCAATGGCTTCGTTTGGTGATTGAATGAGGCGTACCACCTCTGCAGCCACGCTCTTTCTAGAAACCTCGGTGCCCTTAAATATATCGTGGCGGTGCGTGATTTCATAATCGATTTCATCCTTATCGTCCAACCATGCTGGCCGAATAATTGTATAATCCAACTCAGATGTTTCAATGACTTTTGCCGCCGCTGCATAAGTTGGTAGGTAGCCATCATCTAACATCTGATGATTCCACTTACCATATGCCCCCGGAACTTCATCATAAATCCCCAATGTTGAAATCCAGATTAGCCGTTTGACGTTAGTGGTCTTCATGGCGGCTACCACCGCTTTCGCTTGCGCTTCAATATTCCGGCCAGCTAGATTGGCGTAAACTACTGAAACGCCCGCCATTGCTTTTTCTAAATCCGCTTGATTACCAGCATCGCCATCAATCACTTGTTCACGATCGGCGTCTTGAACCGTTAGGCGATTAGCATTGCGCAAGAATAACCCCAATTGCGCATCCGTATTCGCTAATAATTGTTGCCGTGCTAATTGTGCAATCCGTCCGTGCGCGCCTAAAATCAAAACTTTTGTCATTTATATGCCCCCTATTAATGAATACAAACAAATTGTAGTCGCTTTCAAAATACTTCACAAACAAAAACACTTACTTTTCGTCAATCATTTTAAATTTCTCTCAAATTCATGGCTTTTTCGTCACATTTTATTCATAATTGCTTGTTATTCTTTATACATCAGATGAATTCCTTCCAAGAAACAATCTGACCCACGTGTTTTTTTGATCATTCTTCCCTAAGAATATCGAACACACCCAATGCGTTATAGTTTAACGGTAAAACGAACCAGCCCATTTGAAATTCCTCCCTAGAATTGGTAATGGTTTGGCAGTTAAGAATGTTTGTTTTCGAAGGCACAATCATTTCTCAACCACGCTCACTGGTCCATGTGGGTTCAAATCCCCACTAACGCGATTTAACACATACCCATGCAAAAAAGGAACCAGCGCATAATGCGCTGGTTCCTTTTTTGTTACTTATTTATCGCGTTTGATTGGGACTAAACGTTTGATGAATAGTGCGGCAGTCAGGAATAACATACCTAGCCAACTCCAAACGCTGGTTGCTTTCTCACCAGTTTGTGGTAAATATTGACCGTTAGTACCTTGACGACTATTAGTTTGATTCAAAGTTTTTGAGCTGATAGTCAATGGTTTTAACGTGCCAGGTTCGTGACCACCAAGCTGACCATTACCTGATCCGCCAAGTTGGCCATTGCCTAAACCTGAACCGTTATTACCAGTACCTGTGCCATCACCGGTACCATTGTTACCTGAGCCATTACCATTATTGCTATTGCCTCCAGGATTACCGAGATCGCCGGCAGAAACCAGAATATCAACTGGAACACTCGCTTTTTGGTAACCATCATTCTCCGCAAGAATTTGAACAATGATTCGATCACCAGCTTTAAGGCCGTCAACGCGGGCTGCGAATTGACCATTTTCATCAACTGGTACCCTCACTTGGATCCCGTTTGGCAATGTCACCACTGCTGTAAAGTTAGTCCCCTCCGGAATTGGTTTCGTAAATGTCACACTACCCGTCACAGCTTTATCGCCTGCCTTGACAGGATCAACAGTTGGTTTGGCAACCACATAATCTTCAAGTGGGTTGGTGACTACGGCTTTATCGACCGTCACGCTAATTGGGTCACTCGCCTTTTCATTGTCACCATTGTGGGCGATAACTTCGACGGTTAGCTCATCGCCTTCTTTAATCCCATCGACTGGAATTGTGAAGTGCCCTTGATCGTCAACGTCAGCTGTGACTTTATCACCGTTTGGTAATGTCACGACTGCTTCAAAATTAGTTCCATCTGGCACTGGTTTTGTGAACTCTACACTACCGGTGACGTTTTTATCGCCTTCTTTGACTGGATCGACGACTGGTTCCGCGACGTTGTAGTTTTCAAGTGGATTCGTTGGATTGGCAGCTTCAACTGTCATTTCAGCGATGCCACCTTCTTTAGTAAAGGCGCCGTTCGTTGCGATAATCTTGACTTGAATCTTTTGACCGGCCGTTAATGCGGCGGTTTGAATTGTAAAGGTCCCATCAGCTGCAACATTGCTACTATCGAGACGAACAATTCGGACCCGTCCGTTTGGCATGACCATGATAGCTTCAAAGGTTGTGCCTTCTGGGAAGTCCCCTAATTCAACAGTCCCACTAACCACTGTTTCACCCGCTTTTACAGGGTTCAATGTTGGTGTTGCCACGTCATAATCTTCAATTGGGTTCGTCACTGCGGCTTTATCGACCGTCACGCTAATTGGATCACTTGCTTTTTCATGATCACCATTATGGGCGATAACTTCGACGGTTAGCTCATCGCCTTCTTTAATCCCATCGACTGGAATTGTGAAGTGCCCTTGATCGTCAACGTCAGCTGTGACTTTATCACCGTTTGGTAATGTCACGACTGCTTCAAAATTAGTTCCGTCTGGCACCGGTTTTGTGAACTCTACACCACCGGTGACTTGTTTATCGCCTTCCTTAACGGGATCGACAACGGGTTCTGCGACATCATAGTTTTCAAGCGGATTCTCAATAATTGCTGCCCCAACTGTGACTGATACGTTTTCGCTATCCTTCGTGTAGGTGCTATTCTTGGCTGTTATTTTAACACTTAAGTCACTATCTGCGGTTAAGCGCCCAGTCACCACTTCGAAATTCCCATTTGCATCAACTGCCGCCGTTTTTTGCGTTCCATTTGGTAAGGTAACGGTTGCTTCAAACGTTGTCCCGTCTGGAATTGGCGTTGCTAAAGTGACTTGGCCTTTCACGCTCGTTTGATCGACCGTCACTGGTTCAACGGTTGGTTGATTGACCGTGTAATTTGCCAACGGATTCGTATCAAGTTGTGGACTAACCGTTTGATAAACAATCGAACTATCTTTGGTAAATGTGCCGTTCGTTGCAACAATCTTCACACCGACTGTCGTATCAGCGACTAACATGTTGGTTGCGACTGTAAATTGACCGTCAGCTGCAACTGGTGCGGACGTTGTTGTCCCATCAGCTAATGTGACAACTGCGGTAAAGGTTGTCCCGTTTGGAATTGGAATCCCAAGATTCACTTGACCAGTCACTTGGGTTTGGCCGTCGGTCATTGGATTAACAACCGGTGCATTCACCGTATAGTTTTCAATTGGATTCGTAGTTGTATCGGCTGCAACAAGCACATGGACAGGATTACTTTCTTTTTGATTTGCACCATTATGGGCAATCACGTGGACAATTAATTCATCCCCGGCTACCAATGTCCCAGTATCAACGGTAAAGGTACCATCTGGGTTAAGCGCGCCAGTCTTCGTCGAGCCATCTGGTAAAGTCACTTCTGCTTCAAATGTTGTCCCAGCAGGAATTGGTTCTTCTAAAGCAACTTTCCCAGTGACCGTTGTATCGCTCGCCTTCGCTGGGTCAACAACTGGTTGTGCAACACCGTACCCTTCTAAAGGATTCGTTGGCGTAACCTTGTCAACGGTTACATTCACTGGATCACTATTCTTATCAAAACCATCGTTATGGGCAACGACTTCGATCGTTAACTTGTCGTCTGCTTTAATCCCAGCCACTGGCACTGTGAATTGTCCCTGATCGTTAACCGGCGCTTTAATTTGATCACCATTTGGCAAAGTGACCACCGCTTCAAAAGTGGTGCCATCTGGTACTGGCTTATTGAGAGTCACATTACCAGTGACAGCTTGATCACCTTCTTTAATTAGATCAACACTCGGCTTAGCAACAACATAATTTTCAAGTGGATCGGCCTTGCTGACCGTAACAGTTGTTGGCTCACTCACTTTTTCATAACCACTATTTTGTGCGGTTATGGTAACTTCTAATACCGCATTAGCTTCTAGTGCGCCAGTTGCGACTGTAAAGGTGCCATCTGGCATGACATTTGCCTTGTTAATCGAGCCATCCGCCATTTTAACGTTCGCGATAAAAGTTGTCCCGACTGGTGGGTTATTAAGCGTAATTTGCCCAGCCACACTTGTATCCGTACTTGTTACTGGATCAACACTTGGTTTTGGTACGGTATAACCATCTAGTGGATCGGTTGCAACTGCCTTGTTGATTGTGATTTCAGTCGCTGGACTTTCTTTTTGATTCATCCCATTTTGGGCAATGACTTTTATTGAAACTTTTTCATCAGCCACCAAAGTCCGAGTTGGCACTTCAAAATCACCGGTTTCAGGAACCTTTACTTCAGCAGTTGTCCCATCTTCATAAGTAACCAATGCCTTGAACGTTGTGTTGGTCGGAATTGGCGTCACCAAGTTCACGTGACCCTTAACGCTCTTGTCGCCTGCCACTGCTGGTGTGACAAGTGGTGCTGGCACATCATAGTTTTCAATTGGGTTGGTTGATAAGGCATCCGCCACTGTCATCGTTGCCGGTGCACTTTCTTTAGCAAAGGTACCGTTGACCGCTTTGATATGAACTGCCACTTGTGTTCCAGCAACTAATGGATCGCCGGTCGCAACTGCGAAACTACCGTCTGCATTAACAGTTCCTATGACTTGACGACCACCAGGTAAGACTGCAATAGCTTCAAATGTGGTGCCGGCTGGAATTGGCTGACTGAGTGTGACTTGACCCGCGATGTTCGTATCACCATCACGTGCTTGATCAATCGTTGGCGTTGCCATTTGATAATTAGCCAACGGATCTTCAACTGGTGCCGCTGCAACGTTGAGTTGTACGCTGGCACTGTCTTTAGTATACGTGCCGTTAGTTGCGACGACTTTAACCGTTACCGTTTGCTCGGCAGCTAACTGATCAACACCAGCAATTTTGAATGTCCCATCATTTTCGACGATTCCCGTTAATTTTGAGCCATCTGGTAAAGTTGCCACAGCCTCAAATGTCGTTCCGAGCGGAATCGGTTGGTTCAGTGTGACTTGACCAGTGATTTCCGAATCACCTGTTGTTAACGGATTAACGGTTGGTGTCGCGACGTCATAATCAGCAATTGGATTTTCAATTGGTGCAGCTGTCACCGTTGCGGTTGTGATTGGACTGTCTTTCGTGTAAGCTCCGTTAGTCGCAACCACTTTTGCTGAAACAGTTTGGCCGTCGACTAAACTACCAGTCTCCACAACAAAGGTTCCGTCAGCTGCAAGCGGTACGTTTTTGGTGCTGCCATCTGGTAACGTGACTACCGCTTCAAATGTTGTCCCATCCGGAATTGGTTGCGCCAAGGTAACTTGACCGGCAAGCTGTGTTTGCCCGGCCACTGGTTGCGTAATGACTGGGGCAGCAACATCATAGTTTTCAATGGGATTAACCGCCGTCGTTGGGAAATTAAGTGTGACAGCTTCGCCTTCTTGCTCAATCGCCGTTAAAACATCAGCCGAAATCAATGCATTATTGATGGCACCGGCTTTAACAGTTGTACTGGCAACGTTTGGATCACTAACGGTCGTGTGCAAAGTACCACTCATCGAACCCAACAAATTAGCATTTAAAGCATTGTCCAAAATATCAGATGTCCCGGCTGCAATTGCATCAAGAATGTCAAATAATTTTGCGCTAGCTGCCTGCAGTGCTTCCACTAATGGTTTAACTAAAATTCCACCCGCATCAATCGCTGCAATCGCATCCCGTAGTGTATCAAATAAGGCAACATAAGCTTGGTGAACGTATTTACCAAAGCCTTGCGTGAAATCAACCGAGATTGTCTTACCATCTGGTGAAACGGTCGCTGGCACTGTTTCTTGATAAGCCCCCAAACTTTGTACGGTACTTAAACGATCAAAAGCTGCTTTTACGGCCGGAATTTTCACAACTGCATTCAAGCCATCAATTGCCGTTCCTAGGGCACCAAAAAGTAAACTAACACCAGGAATCTCCCCTGGTGTAATCGGTAGCAGATTAGCATGAATATCGACGGTTGCCCCACCAACCACTTTTCCTTGTAATTCAGCTGGTAACGCATAAACTAATACTTTCTTGTCTGCGACACCAACCGTTGCTAATCCAGTCCCAGAATATTTTAAAGCTAAATCATAATTTCCCTGTGCATTAGGCGTCATTTGCGTGCCAGTATCTGAAGTTAAACTCGCATTCTGTAAAATCGAGATATCAGCTAGCCCAACACTTGGTGAAATTTCACTCGCTTGAACTCGGTTTTGATTAATAACTAGCGCACTCGCAACCCCTACACCACTGTTGAGTAATAACAATACCCCACTACACACATATAGACTACGGCGTAACAAATGCTTTTGATTCATCCTACGTTTTTTTTTCATTTTATGATACCCCTTTCAATTGTCCTCAATGTATCATCTTCAATTATAGTAAGCATACTAATATGCTTATCATAACCGTCAAAACAATCTCTAATACGAGGCTTATCCTGTGTTGTGTAAGGGTTTCCGTTTTAAAAAAAGCGCCATTGTAACTAAATTACAAAAAAAGCAGTTTCTCTCTTCGAGAAACCGCGTAATTTTTAACGAGCCAGTAATTGTCCAATTCGTTTTTTAAATTCTGATAAAAACCGTGGCGTGTCGACTTGTACACAAACCGCCGTCCGAGTTGTTGGATCATCGAGGCGCGCATTATCCCCAATTGTTCGTCCGCGTGACGGGCCTTCTACCTCGGTCTTCAAGTTCAATGGGAAAGTCGTGACTAAGCTTGGATCGATTGCAACGGCAACTGCTAAAGGATCATGTAGCGCACAACCGTGCAAGTGTGGTGACGTCACCTCATATGCCTTAATATAATAATCGACCATATTGGCATAGGCTTGGGCCGCTGGTGTGCCAAACGCGCGCCATTCTGCTGTATCGGTGCGTGTAAAAAGTGTCCGCAACGTAACATCAAGACCCACCATCGTGACCGGTAAGCCACTCTTAAAGAGCAAATCTGCCGCTTCGGGGTCTTGATTGATGTTGGCTTCAGCAAATGGGGACACATTCCCACCAACGGTTAAGGCGCCACCCATAATCACGATTTGGCCAACTTTCTTCAACGTGGGTAAATCTTTTTGAATCGCTAATGCTAAGTTCGTCATTGGCCCCGTTGCCACGATGCTCAAGTCAGCACCATATTCCTGACAAGCGCGTAATATAAAATCAACGGCCGATTCAGTCGCCATTTCCGGATGGGGTTCTGTCAGATGAATCTCACCAACACCATCTTGGCCATGAATTTCCACACTGATTGGTAAGACGCTAAAGTCATTCGTCGTCGTCGAATGCCCAGCGCCTAAATAAACTGGAATCTCTGGATGGCCTAATAAATGTAAAATTTGTTGACTATTCACAACGCTTCGCTCAGTCAAAACGTTGCCGTATTCTGAGGAAATTCCGATTAAATCGACTTCTGATGATCCCAATGCATAAGCAATTGCTAACGCATCATCAATCCCAGTATCTAAATCCAAAATCATTTTTTGTGCCACGCCAAGCCCTCCTCAATAATCATGCAAAATAATGTACATCCCAAGTGTACCCCTTTATCGTAGGTGGGTAAATTAATAACCTAAGGATTAAACTCAAAAAAGACAAGTCGCTGATTCAGTTTAGACCATTGATTTCATGATGCATTAAAATCGTTTGACCAACTGACTACGCCTTATCTTAAAGCTGATTTATTTTCTTAAAAGCTTGAAAGCTGATGCCCCATTTTTTAACCATTGGCAAAGGCCACCTATTCCTAGGTGGCCTTCTAATTAATTTCGCATATTAAATTCTTACATAATGTCAGGTAGCCAGTCACTGATTGACTACGCACACTAGCATCGAATCGCTAGTGGAAATGACGTGTGATTCACATCGTTTTTTATTTTTGGGTTAATTCAATTATGTCTAAATTCTTGTGTTTCTAAATATCTTCTCGTTTAAACAGCGTAAGCCGCCTCTTTACACTACTTGTAACTCCATGGTTACTCCAGTTGATTAAAGTCTTCAAATAATACTTGATCCTACAGTGATAAGTGCTGATTAATTTCCTCAAGTATATCATATTTTCAATTCGAACACAAAATGACAATAATCTTTCTGAAAAGAAGCTTTCTATTTGACCAAAATTGACCTTTGCGGTAAAATTCAATCTATAGACTACAGAGTGATTCTACTCTGGCTTATATAAGGAGGCAATTCAATGTTAGTACCGACAGTTATCGAACAAACATCTCGTGGCGAACGGGCTTACGATATTTACTCTCGCTTACTAAAAGACCGGATTATCATGTTATCTGGCGAAGTAAACGACCAAATGGCTAACACAATCATTGCGCAATTATTATTCTTGGACGCGCAAGATTCAGATAAGGATATTTCAATCTACATTAACTCACCTGGTGGTTCTGTCACTGCAGGGTTAGCAATCATGGATACGATGAACTTCATCAAATCTGATGTTCAAACCATCGCTATGGGGATGGCTGCTTCTATGGCCAGTGTTTTACTTTCAGCAGGGACAAAAGGCAAACGATTTGCATTGCCTAACTCAACTGTCTTGATTCACCAACCTTTAGGTGGCGCACAAGGCCAACAAACTGAAATTGAAATCGCTGCGCGCGAAATTTTGAAGACCCGGAAACGTTTAAACCAAATTTTGGCAGACAATTCTGGTCAAACCTTCGAAAAATTACAAGCTGACACTGATCGTGATAACTACATGACAGCCCAAGAAGCAAAAGACTATGGCTTGATTGACGATATTATGGTCAACCAACCAAAATAGCGTGCTGACGGTTGTGTTTAATTAAAAATGGGCTAGTTCAAGTTGAACTAGCCCATTTTTTTATTTAAATTTGTTATACTGACAGTATCTTAAAGGAGGTTTTTGCCATGGATATTAGTGTCATTAAGCGTGAAAATGTGACAACCACCGGTGGGATTACAATTGGTCAACCAGATGCACCATTAACATCAATTGAATTTATCAATGCTGCTTGCCCTTATTGTCGTAAGTGGTTTTTGAAATCTGAAGAAATGCTGACTGAAGCAGTCAAAGCTGGTCGGCTAAAACGCATTATCAAACCATTTGATAAGGATAAAGCGGATCTACAACTAGGCAATTTAGCCCATACTTATTTGCCTTTCGATCAACCCGAAACAGTGATACAAGCACTGTCATTCTTATTTACGCACCAAAAAACGTGGCGTAATGATTTGACGCCCAATGAATTTAAAAAATATATCGAGCAAAATCTCAATTTAGCACCGCAAGATAATACCGAAAACCTCGCCACAATTATCGCTGAAGCTGATCGTGCGAATATTAAATTCGTCCCCACCATCATTCTTGGTGAGCATATCTTTGATGAATCGATTGCCATGACCGACTTGAATACACTACTAAAATAAAAAACAGGTGTCCACGACGGGGCACCTGTTTTTTGGATGTACGATAAAGAGTTCCTAAAAATTCAATTTAACATCAAATCTTTTAGAACCCCTTTATCTGCCATTTATGAAAAACGGGCAGTATCCATTTGAATCGCATTCAAATGATGTTCTACTTCATTCATATCTTGACGTAACTCATGATATTTATCGCTTGAGAAATCGAGGTAGTTTGTGCATGCACCTACTCGTTCGTAAATCTCTTCTTTTTGGCTTTCCGCCTTGTCCGTTAGTGTTACATCAACGCGGCGTTCATCATCTGATGCTCGATTACGACTGACCCAACCATCTGCTTCCAAACGTTTTAAAAGAGGGGTCAATGTCCCACTATCAAGTTCTAAATGGTGGCCTAATTCCTTCACTGACATCTTGCCATGTTCCCACAATGCGAGCATTGCAATAAATTGGGGATATGTTAATCCGTAAGGCTTTAAAACCTTCCCATAAAAGTGATTATAAGCTTTTTGCGCGCGATAAATTGAAAAGCAAAGTTGCTCATCAAGTAAAACTGGTTTAACCATGTTATATTCCCCCATCAAGTGTCTTTCACTAATTGTACTCGATTATATTGTACGTGTCAAATATTGTGCGCTATTTATTTACTTAATTTATTATTTATTTCCGTTTCGCTGGGCTTCTGCAAGCTGATTTAATTTTCTAAGCCGATGATTAATCCCAGATTTTGAAATGGCACCACTTGGCATTTTCTCCCCGAGCTCTTTTAAAGTGATATCGGGAAATTCCAACCGTAATAGTGCGATTTCACGTAATTTATCGGGTAAATTATCTAGACCAATAGTATCTCTTAAATACTTAATATTTTCAATTTGTTTAGTGGCAGCATCAATCGTTTTATTCATATTCGCGGTCTCACAATTTACTAACCGATTAACCGAATTGCGCATATCACGGACAATCCGAATATCTTCAAATTTTAACATCGCATTGGTTGCACCAATTACTTGCAGAAAATCGGCAATTTTTTCAGCCTCTTTTAGATATGTGATATAACCGCTACGTCGAAATGTCATCTTGGCATTTAACCCAAAACGATTCATCATTTGGGCAATATTTTGATTATGCTCTTCGTATAACGAATAGATTTCCAAGTGGTAGCGACTAGTCTCTGGATTATTGACTGATCCGCCAGCTAGAAAGGCCCCACGTAAGTAAGAACGGACTCGCTGGTCTTCATTAATCACATCTTCTGATACCTGTGTATGAATGGTAAAGCCGTCTTCTTCAACAATATTCAGATCTTTTAGCACCAAATTCGTATCATATTTTAGTCGCACAATGTATTGATTATTCTTTTTTAACTTCATTTTGCGACGCACTAGTAATTCAGATTCAACTTGATAATTTTGTTTCAATAAACTATAAATCCGGCGAGCAATCGCCGGATTCTCAGTTTGAACATTTAAAACAAACTGATGATTCATCAGACTCAGTGAACCATTCATCCGAATTAAGGCGGCCAATTCCGCCCGAGCGTGTTCAGGATGCACTTCAAGTTGTGTCAATTCTTTCTTCACTTCACTTGCATATGAAGCCACCTTTATTCACCTCGCTTAGCTGTATTGACCTGAAAGGCAAGATTCATAATTTCACTTGCCACTTTTTGACCATTATGAAATACACCATGATCTTTTAATTGTAAAAAATTATCAGAAATAACCCGACATCCCAAGGCCCGCAAGCCATCAAAATCATGTTCAACTGGCCAGAGAATTTCATCGTATTTCTGGTGATCCAAATAATTATCAGGGACCCGCTCTGTGTTGACCAAAACCGTATCAACGAAGTTCTGCCCTAGATGATCGTTCAACACACGGACATGGTCAGCATCACTAAAGTGTTCGGTTTCACCTTTTTGCGTCATAATATTACAAATATAAATTACTTCTGCTTTGGTTTGTTTAACGGCTGCGCCCAGATTTTCAATCATTAAGTTTGGTAAAATACTGGTAAATAAACTCCCTGGACCTAATACCACCACATCCGCATCCATAATTGCCTCTATCACTTGTTGGACAGCTTCTGGTGCCGTTGGATCGCTACGGTCAGTCTTTGATACCCAGACCCGCTTAATTTTCTTACGCGCTGCACTAATCTCCGATTCGCCTGTCAGCTGCGTCCCATCTTTAAATTCAGCATTTAAAGATAAGGCGACATTGGCTGCTGGGTAAATATGTCCATCGACTGCCATCATCTCAGATAAGCGTTGTACTGCATCAAATATCCCCGACTCCATCTCAGACAGAGCAGCAATAATCAAATTACCAATCGCATGTCCGGAGAAAAAAGCATCATGCGACTTAAAACGGTATTGAAAAATATCAAGTGTCAATTGTGGCAAATCTGACAAAGCAACTAGTACATTACGGATATCACCGGGTGGAACAACATTAATGTAATCGCGAATCACACCGGATGAACCACCATCATCGGCAACCGTGACAATTGCCGTGGCATCTGCATTTTGTTCGCGCAAGCTCTTGAGAATTACCGGTAACCCAGTCCCGCCACCAATTACAACCACTTTTGGTCGGCGACCTTTGATGACCCGAATAATCCGGTTAGTCGCTGTCATGATCGATTAACCGTCGCTTTACGCTTTTTCATGTCCCGGTGGGTCACGTCGACCGGATAATCCATCGATAAATCGTCAGCTAATCGTTGAGCGAGCGCTACCGAGCGATGTTGTCCACCGGTGCAGCCAATCGCGATTGTCACACTCGTTTTCCCCTCTTTCAGATAGCCTGGCATGATATTTTTTAATAATCCATTAAATTGACCATAAAACTGCTCAGTGGCTGGCTGAGCCATTACATAATCACGAACTGGTTGATCCAAACCATTAAGTTCCTTAAATTCTGGTACATAATACGGATTGGGCAAAAAACGAACATCCATGACAATATCAGCATCAATCGGTAAACCATATTTAAACCCAAATGACATCACTTCAATATGAAATGATGGATTAACGGTTGTCTTGAAAACATGGAAAATTTTTTCACGTAATTGCCGTGGCGACAGCGTCGATGTATCGACCACCATCTGTGCGCGATTACGCATTTCAGTTAATAGACGCCGTTCTTTTTGAATACCATCCATCAAACGCCCTTCCATCGCTAGTGGGTGTGAACGCCGAGTTTCCTTATAGCGAGAAACTAATTCTTCATCCGAGGCATCCAAAAAGAGAATCTTTGTCGTAACAAACTGTGTATTATCAAGGCTAGCTAGCATTTCAATAATTTCATCGTAAAAGGCACGCGACCGCAAATCAATGACCAATGCAATCTTAGTCACTTTGCCAGACTCCTTAACTAATTCCCAAAATTTAGGCAATAACGTTGGCGGCATGTTATCAACGCAAAAGTACCCTAAATCTTCAAAGCTTTGCATGGCAACCGTTTTACCGGCACCACTCATCCCTGTAATTACGACTAAGTTTAATGTATCCGTCATTAGACCACTCCTTAAATTACACTTCTTCTATTGTAACATTCCTGGTGTGTCATTGAAAGCTCCCACTTAGTTTACTAGCTGATTGTCTTTAACCATCCATTTCACCATTTTATAGCTTGTTAACATAAAAAAACACGAAACCAATTGAATGTTTCGTGTCATTGTTATTTTCTATAATCGTCTTGCAAACGCAATAATAATAGCATTAATACCAAAGAAAGCAAAGTAAAAACCGACTAATGTCGCAATTGTCACGGCAGCAACTACTGGCGCCATTAGTAACAATAGGCCGACGATCACGCCCAAAATATTTAAAATCATCGAAAGAATATACAATCCGGTATTAAACTGCTTAAGATGACTAACATTCAGTAGTGCAATAATTGAATCAAACAAGAACCAAAAAGCAAAGATATAACCTAAAGCTGCAACCCCCGCCGGAACATTCAAGATGAATAAAATTCCCAAAATTACATCTACAATTGCATCTACAAGCATCAATGTGGCTCGCATACCTGTTTCTTGGCGAAGACGACTATAAGCACTAATTTTGGAGATCCCCCGAATAATTGCTGCAATCGCGATTACAATCACTAATCCAGATAATGTCTTACCTGGTTGTTTGAATAAGCAATACGCTACAATTAAGAAAATCACACCGGTCATTAATTCAGACCAATCAAAATGCCATTCATTTTTTCTAAACATGCCCATCACCTCTTAATGTTGATACCCTTATCATACTTTTTTTGATCCCAATCCACAACTAAATTGCCAATAAAATAATGCAGATCCGATTCGTTGCTTGAAGTGGACCTGCATTATTTTATTTTTATTGGGCGGCGATGGTGCGTGCCGTATCACGTTCTAGTATCGCTTTTAAATACTGGCCTGTGTAACTATCACTAACGTTAGCAATCTCTTCTGGTGTACCAGTGGCAACAATTGTACCACCTTTATCGCCGCCTTCTGGTCCCAAGTCAATAATGTAATCAGCTGTCTTAATGACATCCAAATTATGTTCAATTACTAAAATCGTATTGCCTTCTTCAACCAGTCGCTCCAAAACGCCTAATAAACGTTTAATATCATCAGTATGCAAACCAGTCGTTGGTTCATCAAGGATATAAAGATTCTTACCCGTTGATTGCTTTTGTAATTCAGACGCCAACTTCATCCGTTGCGCTTCCCCACCTGATAAAGTAGTCGCTGACTGGCCCAAAGTTACGTAGCCTAGTCCAACATCGACAATTGTTTGTAATTTTCGGGCAATCTTAGGAATATTAGCAAAAAAGACGGTTGCCTCGGCGACGGTCATGTCTAAAATTTCAGCAATATTTTTACCTTTATAAATGACCTCTAACGTTTCCGAATTATACCGACTACCATGACAGACTTCACAAGGAACGTACACATCTGGTAAGAAGTTCATTTCGATCTTGATAATCCCGTCACCTTTGCAGGCTTCACACCGGCCACCTTTAACGTTAAAACTAAACCGACCTTTTTTATACCCACGTAGTTTTGCTTCGTTCGTTTGGGCGAATAAATCACGAATATTATCAAAAACACCAGTATAGGTTGCCGGATTACTCCGTGGTGTACGGCCAATCGGGCTCTGATCGATATTAATTAATTTTTCCAAGTTCTGATAACCAGTAATCGTTTTATATTGCCCGGGCTTTGCCGAATTGCGATTCATCTTTTGAGCCAATGCCTTTTTTAAGATGGTGTTGACTAAAGTAGATTTCCCAGAACCAGAAACGCCAGTGACCGCCACAAATTCACCTAATGGGAAATCAACGGTTAGATCCTTCAGGTTATTCTCGGCCGCACCGATCACCCGGATTTTCTTCCCGTTTCCCTTACGGCGTTCAAGGGGGACCGGAATATACTCTGAACCAGCTAGATAGCGTCCGGTTAATGATTGTGGATTATGTTCCACCTCATCTGGCGTACCAGCGGCCATCACTTCGCCACCAAGCTCACCAGCACCAGGCCCGATATCGATTAAATAATCAGCTGCTCGCATCGTATCTTCATCATGCTCAACGACGATTAACGTATTTCCTAAATCGCGCATTTTCTTTAATGAACCAATTAGGCGATCATTATCGCGTTGATGCAAACCAATTGATGGTTCATCTAGAATATAGAGTACCCCTGATAAATTCGAACCAATCTGTGTAGCCAATCGAATCCGCTGAGCTTCCCCACCAGACAATGTACCAGCCGAACGACTGAGTGTTAGATACTCCAACCCGACGTTAATCAGGAACGTTAGTCGATCATGGACTTCCTTCAAGATTGGTTTAGCAATTACACTATCTTTTTCAGAAAGTTCAAGTTGTTCGAAAAATGGTAACGCTTCTTTGATTGCATTATCCGAAACAGCCGCAATATCTTGGCCGCCCACCTTAACCGCCAAAGCTTGGCGGTTTAACCGCGCTCCATGACACGTTTGACAGGTTAACTCCGTCATGTAAGTCCGCATTTGCGTCCGCGTGAAGTCACTATTTGTCTCACGATAACGCCGATCAACGTTGGTTAACACCCCTTCAAAAGGTACATCAACATCCCGCACACCACCGAAATCATTCTCATAATGGAAGTGGAAGTTCTTACCTTGTGACCCATTTAAAATAATATCTTTTTGCCGCGGTGTTAATTTACTGAACGGCCGATCCATGTCAATTTTAAATGTCTTGCAAGCTTGTTCAAGCATTTGAGGATAGTATTGTGAACTAATTGGGTTCCACGGTGCCAAGGCCCCTTCGCGTAACGTCTTGCTAGTATCTGGAACTACAAGATCCATATCAACTTCTAACTTAACACCGAGTCCATCACAATCTGGACATGCCCCAAATGGCGCGTTAAAGGAAAATAGCCGCGGTTCTAATACGCCAACGGTAAATCCACAGATTGGACAAGCATAATGTTCTGAGAAAAGGAGTTGTTCGCCTCCAATCACATCAGCTGTTGCATAACCATCTGATAAACGAAGTGCAGCTTCAAATGAATCAAATAATCGTGAACGCACGCCATCTTTAACGACAATCCGATCCACAACAATATTAATATCATGTTTTTTATTCTTATCTAATTCAATATCAGCACTCACATCCATAATTTCACCATCAACTTGAACACGGACATACCCCTCGCGTTGAATCTTTGCCAATGTTTTTTTATGTTGACCTTTTTTGCCACGAATAATCGGTGACATAACCTGTAGCTTAGTCTTTTCTGGTAATGCGAGTACTCGATTAACCATTTGTTCGACAGATTGACTGCTGATTTCAGTTCCATCATTGGGACAAATTGGATGCCCAACGCGGGCCCACAACAAACGCAGATAATCATTAATTTCCGTAACCGTCCCAACAGTTGAACGCGGATTTTTAGATGTTGTTTTCTGGTCAATCGAAATCGCCGGACTTAAACCATCAATTGAATCAACATCTGGTTTATCCATCTGTCCCAAAAATTGTCGCGCATAGGCAGACAGGCTCTCAACGTAACGACGTTGGCCTTCCGCGTATAGCGTGTCAAATGCTAACGAACTTTTCCCAGAACCTGATAAACCGGTCACAACCACTAGTTTGTCTCGAGGAATTGTGACGTCAATATTCTTCAAATTATGCGCACGTGCGCCATGAATTACGATCTTGTCATTTGCCATATTTTACCTCTTTTAATCAATTTCACTCTTAATCTCTAGAATAGTATCCCGTAATGTTGCAGCCTGTTCAAAATCCAATTTTTTGGCTGCCGTCCGCATCTGTTCAGACAAGCGTTCCACCATTTCAAGCTTTTCAGCCTTAGACATATTATCAAAGTCGATTTCATTGGACATCTTAATTTCTTCAGGATGTTCCACCGATTGGACGACTGAAATCGCATCACGTACTGGCTTAATAATCGTCTTGGGCGTGATACTATGTTCGGTATTATAAGCTTCTTGAATCGATCGGCGTCGCTTGGTTTCATCCATTGCATTCCGCATCGAATCGGTAATCTTATCGGCATATAATAGGACTTGGCCGTTTTGATTCCGCGACGCACGCCCAATTGTTTGAATTAGTGAACGTTCACTACGTAAGAAGCCTTCTTTATCAGCATCTAAAATCGCAACTAACGAAACTTCGGGAACATCAATCCCTTCCCGTAACAAGTTAATTCCAATTAAAACATCAAACCTACCGAGCCTTAAATCGCGAATAATCTCAGAACGTTCTAGTGTTTTGATATCACTGTGCAGGTAGCGGACTTTAATCCCCAACTCCTTTAGATAATCAGTTAAATCTTCTGCCATCTTCTTAGTTAATGTGGTGATAAAGACGCGCTCATTCTTTTCGATTCGGTCGTTAATTTCACCAACTAAGTCATCGATCTGCCCCATAATCGGTCGGACTTCGATATTCGGATCTAGTAAGCCGGTTGGCCGAATAATCTGATCAACTTGTAAATCAGTTTGATCAGCTTCGTACGGTCCTGGAGTCGCAGAAACATACATAATTTTATTCACATGTTGCTCAAATTCCGGTAACGTTAACGGTCGGTTATCTAAGGCACTTGGCAATCGAAATCCGTAATCAATCAACATTTGTTTCCGAGCACGATCACCATTATACATCCCACGAATCTGCGGCATCGTTACATGCGATTCATCAATCATCATAATTGCGTCTTTGGGAAAGAAATCAAGCAAAGTATACGGCGGTTCACCAGCAGCGCGATCTTCCATGTGGCGTGAATAATTCTCAATCCCAGAGCAATAGCCCATTTCTTCCATCATTTCAAGATCATAGTTTGTTCGTTGTTCTAGCCGTTGTGCCTCTAATAATTTACCATCGGCTTTCAGTTCGGCTAAACGCTCCGCTAATTCAGCCTTAATACTCTTGATGGCTTTGGCCATCTTTTCTTCACTTGTCATGAAATGGGTGGCAGGGAAAATTGCAACATGTTCGCGTTCACCAATCACTTCACCAGTTAAGGCATCCACTTCAACAATCCGGTCAATTTCATCACCAAAAAATTCAACTCGCAACGCATGATCGTCACGTGAAGCCGGAAAAATCTCGACTACATCGCCACGAACCCGGAAACGCCCCCGTTGAAAATCAATGTCGTTGCGTTCAAATTGAATATCAACCAGTTGTCTTAATAAGTCATTACGCTCAATCGTCATTCCTGGACGTAACGAAAGGACGTGATCTTGATATTCTTGGGGGTCACCCAAACCAAAGATACAAGAAACGGAAGCGACAACAATCACATCATTGCGCTCTAACAGCGCACTCGTCGCTGAATGCCGTAATTTATCAATCTCGTCATTAATACTCGAGTCCTTTTCAATATAGGTATCACTTGAAGGCACATAAGCTTCTGGTTGGTAATAATCATAGTAACTGACAAAATATTCGACTGCATTATTGGGGAAAAATTGTTTGAATTCAGCATAGAGTTGGCCTGCTAAAGTTTTATTATGCGAAATGATTAAAGTTGGTTTATTTAAATTCTTGATAACGTTGGACATCGTGAAGGTCTTCCCAGTCCCGGTTGCACCCATCAAGACCTGGGCCTTCGCACCAGCTTCAAAATTCTTCGTCAACGTCTCAATTGCTGCTGGTTGGTCTCCAGCTGGTGCATACGGTGCCACTAAATCAAATTGGTTGTCATTCTGTCGTTCAATCATCAAAGGCCTCCATTGCCATTTACTTGCGATAAAAGAAGACGCCGGGTAGAAGTTGCCTTCCACCATAACGTCTACTTATCCATTTTATAAAGAATAATGTTCACTGTCCTTTAAGTCATTCACTATTTTACCACACCGAACATATTTTCGCCACAGTCGTGTTTTTGATTATTCCGACAGCGTTTGACGTACTAATTGGGTCAACTTTCCTCGATCAGCAAAGTCCTCACTAAGTAAATCAGGTAAGATTTCTTGGATAAAATACCGCGCACAGGCCAATTCTTGGTAGCGCATAATAGTTTTCAAGCTTTCTGCGAAAATTTCCAAAAAGGCATTCTCTGGATTACCTTTTTCAATTTCACCAAATGATTCGTATAATAAATCAATCTTGTCTGCCACAGCTAATAGTTTACCTTCTAATGTCTCATCTTTTCCCTCACTCAATCGACGCTGGTATCGTTCTTGTAAAAAAGTTGGGATTTCATTTTTAATAAAATTGGCCGTCAGTGAACTTTCGACACTAGCTAACATCGTCCGTAATTCATGCGTTGCATATTTCACTGGTGTCTTAATATCACCGATAAAACGTTCCGTATAATCATGGTTGAGGGCACGTTCATACAATCCTTGCCAGTCAATTGTTTGCCCGTTTTCTTCTTCAATATCGCCTAGTAATTGAGCAATCTCTGCTACTTTGAAAGAGTGCGCCGCAACAGAGTGCTCCTGATATTTAAACAAACCCGGTGCCCGATTTAGTGTCTCCAAATTATTTAAACCTTGCAAATATTGATGCATACCCATTCCAAATAGCCTCCCTTTTCTTACAAAAATAGACCGACTCACATTGTAGTCCGTCTATTTGCTGTTCCTCATTATAGGTAAGTTATCCTCAAATGTAAAATAAAAACATTGTTTATTTTACTAACGCATGAATGGCCTTTTCGAAGTTAGCTAACTTCAAATTTGCAGTTGCTGCATCATCTGCTGATGTACCAACATAGAATTTCACTTTTGGTTCAGTTCCACTAGGGCGAATTGCAATCCACGTTCCGTCCTCTAAGTGATATTTCAAAACGTTTGATGTTGGTAGCTTAATTGCTTCTGTATGACCATCTACAAAGGTTTGCACTTGTGTTTGGAAATCTTCAGCTGAAACAACCCTAATTCCTGAAAATTCAGTTGGACGTTCTTGACGACATTTTATCATCAAATCGGCCATTTCCTGCGGTCCGTTCACACCTTCGAAATCTACCGCCGTTGTTTGTTCAGCGAAATAGCCATATTCAGCATATAATTCTTGAATCCCGTCATACAAAGTCTTCCCATTTGATTTATAATAAGCCGCTACCTCGGCCAATAAGACTAACGTTTGAATCGCATCTTTATCACGTGCAAAAGGTTTGACTAAGTAGCCATAGCTTTCTTCAAAGCCAAACATAAATGTATTCTGGTCCGTATCTTCAAAATGTTGAATCTGTTCAGCAATGAACTTAAACCCCGTTAAGACATTAATCATTTTAACATGGTAACTAGCCGCAATTTTAGTTGCTAATTCAGTTGAAACGATTGACTTCACCGCAGCTGCGTTGGCTGGTAATGTCCCAGCATCTTTACTTGCTTGTAAAATATACCGGAGTAAAACAGATGCGATCTGATTTCCCGTCATCAACTGATAACTACCATCTGGTTGCCGAACCGCTGCACCTAACCGATCGGCATCTGGATCAGTCGCAATCAATAAATCAGCTTTTTGTGCTTTTCCAAGTTCAATTGCCATATCAAAAGTTTGTGGAAATTCAGGATTTGGAAATGGTGTGGTTGTAAATTCAGGGTCAGCAATTGCTTGTTCGGCTACCGTCGTGAATTGCTCAAATCCAGCTTGACGTAATGCCCGTTCACCTAACACCTTTCCCGTTCCATGCAGCGGTGTATAAATCAACGACATTGTCTTCCCGACTGTATCAACTAATTCTTGGTTAATTGTTACTTGCTTAACTTCTGCTAAATAAGCTTGATCTACGTTCTCACCAATTAAAGTCATCAAGCCCGTTTCGCGTAGTGTACTTTCATCAGCTACTTCAATGGCAAATAAGTCAGTCACTTTCCGAATATAGCTAGTAATTAAATCGGATTCCTTAGGTGGCATTTGAGCACCATCTTCCCCATAGATCTTGTAACCATTATATTGTTTCGGATTGTGGCTAGCCGTGATCATAATACCGGCATAAGCCTGTAAGTGCCGTACCGTAAACGATAATTCTGGTGTTGGTCGCAAAGCATCGAATACAAATGAAGGAATTTGATGTTGACCCAAAACACGGGCTGCTTCATGGGCAAACGTTTCAGATTGATAGCGTGAATCAAAACTGATGGCCACACCGCGTTGTTTCGTTGCTGCTGGTAAGGTTTCCATAAATTGGGCCAGTCCTTCTGTTGCTTGACGCACCGTATAGATGTTCATACAGTTAATCCCAGGACCTAAAAGGCCTCGCATCCCTGCTGTACCAAATTCCATTGGTGTACTAAACGCTTTTTCAAGCGCAGCGTGGTCGTTAGCCATTTCGCGCAGTGTTTTTTTTAAAGGTACATCCATTTCTGTTTGATTATTCCAAATTGCATAATTATCTTGCCAGCTCATTGTGTAACCCCCACATTTTAGTCTAAAAACTAGTTCTAAGTATAGCATAATCAACCGCTTTCCTAAAGTCCGTCTTATTCAGCATCACCGTACGGCTAACAATAATTTACATTGCCCCACAAAAAAGGCCGACTAACACAACAAAGTTAGTCGACCATAAGTCAAATATTGATTAAGCTTTTTATCTAATATTAGGGGCTACCTGTAGTCCCATTTACCAATATCATTATATATTTTGTAAATATTTAAAAACTTCTTGACCAGCAATACCGCCATCACCAACTGCGGTTGTAATTTGACGAAGGTCTTTTTCGCGAACATCACCGATTGCAAAAATCCCAGGAATGCTGGTTGCCATGTGATCATCTGTTTTAATCCAACCAACATCGTTTAGTATCCCAAGATTTTTAAAAGCACTCGTCATTGGATCAATCCCGACATAAATGAAGACCCCACTTGCCGGAACCACTTGTGCTTTTCCAGTTACTTTATCGATATATGAAACGCCAGTCACTTTTTTATCATCGCCTTCAATGGTTGTCACTTGTGCATTCCAGATGAAGTCCATCTTATCACTGGCAAAAGCCCGATCTTGCAATATTTTTTGGGCCCGTAGCGTATCACGGCGATGAATGACTGTCACTTTACTTGCTAATTGCGTCAAATAAAGCCCCTCTTCAATTGCTGAATCACCGCCACCAATCACAACTACTGCTTTGTTTTTAAAGAAAGCCCCATCACAGACAGCACAGTATGAAACACCCCGGCCGCTAAATTCATCTTCACCCGGAACTCCAATTTTCTTATGCTCTGAACCAGTTGCAATAATAATTGAACGAGCCTCGAAATCACCTTCATCGGTATGCACAATCTTTATCGCACCACGATCTTCAATATCATTCACGGTTCCATAGCCATACTCTGCGCCAAATTGTGTCGCACTAGCATACATTTTTTCACCAAGTTCAGGACCAAGGATTGATTTAAAACCGGGATAATTTTCGACTTCTGCTGTATTATTCATTTGACCTCCATAAATACCACGGTCTAACATTAATACCGATAGATTTGCACGAGAGGCGTATAACGCAGCCGTCATTCCACCAGGTCCTGCACCGATCACAATTACATCATAACTTTTAGTCATGTCTATTATCCCCTTACTTTTAAAAAGTGCTCATTGTCCATAGAATGTATCTTACCCGTTATGTAAAAAAAAGTCTATCAAACTGTTTGTCAGTTTGATGGACTTGTTTGTTTTAATTCTTGTAATAATTCAGTGGCTTCGATATCAAAATCTGAATCGTCACTTTTTAAATAAGCAGTCGCCAGTTCATAGCTTGCCTGGGTCCGATTTAAAAAAGCATACGCCGTTGCTAAAAAATATTGTAATTCAGGATGGCTCTGATAGTTAGCCGTTGGAATTTCTTCCAAAACAGCAGTCGCGCCATGATAGTCACCAACTGACTCTAAACAAATCGCCAATTGGCATACCACAAAGATGTAATCATCTTTAGTCCTAGCTAACGACTTTGCCCGTTGCAAACACGTCAACGCGCGCGCATATTGGAACCGTTCAAATGCCTGCATCCCTCTGTCAAAATAAAACTCACAAGTTGGTCTTACAGATACCAAATCGCCCATAAAGTAATCGGTTCTCCTTTAGTCTTTTTCTCAACGTTATTATCATAACACACTCTGTTGGTAGGTGCGATACTGATTAGTAATGATGCCGCTTTATTAGTTAAAGATTTTTAGACTTCTTCAAAATCGATTTCTGGTTTCCCGGAACGATGCATTAAATCAGCAATTTCAGCTTTAATATCACAATCTTTATACAACACATTATAAATTGCGCGTGTAATTGGCATATCTACTGACCGCTGTTGGGCCAATTCATAGGCTGCCTTGCAAGTAGCTACCCCCTCGACCACCATGCCCATATTTTTAAGAACGTCAGCTAATTTTTGGCCTTGGCCTAATGCATTACCAGCACGCCAGTTTCTAGAATGGACACTGGTGCCGGTAACGATTAAATCACCAACTCCAGACAGACCAATAAAGGTCAATGGATTCGCGCCCATCGCAACCCCTAAACGAGAAATTTCTGCCAATCCACGCGTCATTAATGCGGCCTTCGTATTATCACCGTAGCCAAGGCCATTCAGGGCCCCCGCACCTAATGCAATCACGTTTTTTAAAGCAGCCCCCATCTCGACACCAATCACGTCTGGGTTAGTATATAGTCGAAAATAATTATTCATGAAAATTTCTTGAATCCATTGCGCTTGAATCAAATCACTCGATGCGGCGGTTAACGTCGTAATATCTTTTTGAGCAACATCTTCAGCGTGACTGGGGCCCGATAAGACAACGATGCCGTTACGACTGGCTTCTGGAATGGTTTCAACTAAGACTTCCGAAATTCGTTTATGGGTACCTTGTTCGAGCCCTTTTGAAGCTGTCACAATAACGGGTTTCACTTTTTTAGCAACCATCACTGGTACGATCTGCTCAGCGACACTCCGAATTGCTTGTGTTGGGATGACAAACAAGATGACGTCAACTTGATTAATGGCTTCATCTAAATCAACCGTTGCGTGTAATTTTGGTGCGATTCTAAATTCTGGTAAATAATGTGTATTCGTATGGCGTTCATTGATTTCAGTAACTTTTTGAGGATCATTACCCCACAGTTCAACCTGATGACCATTCTCAACCAATAAATTGGCCAAGATTGTGCCCCATGAACCGGCCCCTAAAACTGCAATTTTAACTGACATCTACAAATTCTCCTTTTCACCCAATATCCACTAAAGGGATATCTTTACTGATTTTATGATGTTTGATTACCAGCTAAGTAATCTGGTAGCTGACTGTGTTTGCGGCGCCATATCCATAGACCAATTGCACCGCAGAACAAGACAAGCGACACAATTTGTGAAACTCGCAATGGTCCAATGAATAAACTGTCTGTACGCATTCCTTCAATGAAAAAGCGACCAAACGCATACCAAATTAAATAACTAAATAGAATTTCGCCCTGTTTAAACCACCCAGTCCGGTGACGAATACTCATAATAATTATGAAACCTAAAACATTCCAAGCAGACTCATATAAGAAAGTCGGTTGCCGATAAGCCCCATCAATTAACATTTGTTGAATCACCCAATTCGGTAAGTGTAGGGACTGCAAAAAATGTAAGGTGGTGGGTGCCCCATATGCCTCTTGGTTCATAAAATTACCCCAACGGCCAATTGCTTGGGCAAGCATCACAGTTGGCGCAGCAATATCGAGTACTAACCATGCTGATAATGCGTGACGGTAGCAATAAATGATAAAGACTATTGCAGCGGCAATCAATCCACCGTAAATCGCAATCCCGCCATGCCAAATCTTAATGATCTCACCAGGATTTGCCTGATAGTACGACCATTCAAAAATCACATAGTATAGCCGCGCACCAATCAAGGCAAATGGTAATGCCCATAAAATTAAATTTAAAATATCATCTTCACTAACATGACGTCGTTTAGCCTCTCGCAGAGATAAAGCGACGGCTAATACGACGCCAGTGGCAATAATGACGCCATACCAGTGAATCTCCAGACCACCGAATCGAAGTGCGATTGGATCTAGGGTGCCTAATAGTAAATTCAAATTATTCGCTCCTCACTATCCATTAAAAAAAGACTAGCTTGCACAACTGTCTTTCTAACAGTATAGCTCAAACTAATCATTAGACCTACCATATTAACGAACTTTTTAGATTTTTTCTGATTCCTCTTCGTCAGAATTGGATTCAATTAACTTACCCAAATTAGCTTCGAAGGTCTTAGTTGCATCATAGCCCATCGATTTTGCCCGGAAGTTCATAGCAGCGACTTCGATGATAATCGCCAAATTACGCCCGACTTTAACGGGAACCGTCATTTTCGGAACTGGTACGTCGAAAATCATTTGCGCTTCAGTATCGGATCCTAAACGATCATATTGCTTGTCTTGCGACCAATTTTGTAAGTGGACAATCAAAGAAATTGAAGTTTCAGCCCGAACGGCGCCAGCGCCAAAAAGATTCATCACATCGATAATGCCAATTCCCCGAATTTCAAGTAAATGTCGTAAAATTGCAGGTGCTTCACCAACGACCGTTTGTTCATCTTGTTGATAAACATCAACACGATCGTCTGCAATTAAGCGATGCCCCCGTTTAACCAATTCTAATGCGGTTTCGCTTTTCCCAACGCCAGAATCCCCAGTAATTAAAACGCCCAAACCATAAATATCAACTAAAACGCCGTGCATTGACCGTCGTTCAGCTAACTGGCCTTCCAAATAATCCGTCACCAGACTCGATAACCGCGTTGTCGACAAATTTGATCCCAGCACTGGAATCCCCGCCTCTTCAGCAGCTTTGAGCATTTCCATCGGTGGCTCTAATTGCCGTGACACAAGAAAACACGGGGTATCTTCAGAAGCCATGCGGCGCATGATCATCAAGCGTTCTTCCGGCATCATATTCTGCGTAAATGAGACTTCTGTCCGGCCAAACAACTGGACGCGCTCGTAAGGATAGTAGTTAAAATAACCTGTTAACTCGAGCCCCGGACGTGAAATATCACTCACCGTCACTACTTTGTTTTTTAAATATGCTTGTCCTGCATATACTTGTAATTTTAAATCAGTGACTAGTTTTTGAATTGAAACACTATCAGCCATGGTTACCCGTCCTTCATTTTCACTTATATCCTCTATCATATTGCTTTTAAGCCAATTTTTCAACTTAAATGTAGGCGTTTTCTTTCATTGATCATAAAAAACCAGCACTGTCGCCAATCATAATTGACAACAGTGCTGCTAGACTAATAATTAATATCGTTCTTTAACGAACTGGTTAGTGATAATTGTATTTGCAATTGATAAGATAATTGCCACTATCACTGCTGCCCCGAAACTTGTGAAACTAAAATCAGCTCCAACAAAGACGGCGGTCAATTCGAGCATAATACCGTTAATCACAACACTGAATAAACCAAACGTTAAAAAAGTAATCGGAAATGACAGTAAGCTCAATAGGGGCTTGATTAAGACATTCAAAACAGAAAGTACAATGCTGGCCACCAATGCGATCCAAATGTTTTCAACATAAAATAAGTTCGGTAATAACCCGGAAATCGCGATGAATAACAGTGTATCCACAAATACCCGTACCCAATAGCGCATTAAAAATCACTCCAGTCATCGTCATCAACCTTGACGTCACGGGCTTCTTTTCGTTGATGACTACCTGACGTAGGATTTGAATAAGCATGTTGCGTTTGTTTTTTAGGCCCCGTAATTGCCCGATAGATGATACTAATCAGTACTCCCAACATGAGCAGTGGTAGTGCAAATTTCAATAGTAATAGTAACGAACCAATTAAGAGACTAAACACACCGACTGCTGCCACAACAGCGATAATGACCAATAAAATTATTAAAAAGGGCATTAAAATTCACTCCATTCACTCTCAGAATCATGTTTTGATTGTCGTGGCCGTTCTGGTATTACCATCGCTAAAATGATATACACCACAATTCCAGGAAATGCTGCTGAAAATGTTGAGAACACTACGTACAAGATTCGTACAAGAGTTGGATCAATATTGAAATACTCAGCAATTCCACCCATAACACCTGAAATCATCCGGTTATTTGTCGATTTATATAGTCTTTTCCCCATTGTTAAAACCTACCATTCCTTAAATTTTTAGTTATCGTTATCTTTTAATAAAATATTACCAGTTGTTGTACTTAATGTTAAACGAGCTGCCTGTTCATTATCATTGCGGCTGAGTTGTAACATTTGATTACCCGTACTTTGACGTTGTTCGATAGTTTGCGTGTCAGCAAGCCGATTTTTAATCATCCCAAAACGTGTGCGGGCATCAACTGTCATGGCCAAATCTTGTGCTAATGCTGCCTTAATCGTCCCATTAACTGATTTGGCCTTTAAATGGTGTAAGTCAGTCGACATTAAAGTATGTTTAATGTCACCATTAACCGTTGAAACGCTTGAATTTAACGCTTGAGCCTGAATCACTAGGTTGCCATTCACGGTTGTTGCGAGCAAATCGGCATAGCGACCTTGATCAAAAGTAATCCCTCCGTTAACATTTTCAGCCTCCACCATTGTGGCGTTAGTACTCCGCAACGTCAACTCACCGTTAGTCGTCTTCAAGTAGATATCATGACCGGTAAACCCCTCTAATTCAACATCTCCGTTTAATAATTTTACATTAGTTTGTGAATAATTATTGGCTGGTAAGTAAAAGGTTAAATCTGCTTGAATCCGCTTATTAGGGACTTGGAATACCAAATCAGCTGCAGTTACATCAATTGTACTCCGCGCTTCAAAAGCAGCCAGTGGTGTTTCTTCCGTCATTTTACCATATAATTTCACTTGAGCAGCGACTTTGATGTCTGGTTGATCCCAAATTTGGAAGTGGACACTACCGTTAGCTACTTTAACATTAAGCATGTTCGGTGTGACATCAGCATAGATAAAATCATGCGTGAATTTCTCAGTTGCCAAACCAGGTACCTTGAAGTTGACCTCTTTCCAATCTACGTTATCCATGACGGTCTTGGCAGTATTTTTCACAAATTTACTAAAGTGCGAACTAGCTTCACCTAACTTATCACTGAGTTCATCAAATGTTTCACTAGCATTTTCTTTCCAGTCGTCTGATAAGCCTAATTTTTCAGACCATTGGTTCTTCGTTAATTGACGGCGCTCTTTTTCAATTTGGTTCAATGCTTCAGTTAAGGTTTGACGCTTATTTTCTAATTCATCCACCGTAGCTTGCTTTTGCAGTAAGCTGGCCTTTAACGTTTGCCGTTCAGTAGCTTTTTCACTAGTTAAACTATCCAAATCCTCCATTGTATCAAGTACGGTTACTTGTTCTTGATCAGCGCGCATTTGTTGTTTTAAAGTTTGTAATTGCCGATTAACTCCAGATAGGTTGACAGTCAACGCATGGGCTTTTTCTTCCATAGCACTTTTATCAGCCGTTTGTTGTTCAGTCTGATCAGTCGTCGCTTCAGTGGCCACTGGTTTTACATCTTGATCATCTTTGGCTAAATTTTCTAGTAGGACCAATGCTTCTTCTGAAGTTAAAATGCCTTGGTTCACCAAGTCTAAAATTCGTTGACGTTCATTCATTGTTTTGACCTCCATTAGGTATTCGTTGTACTGGTGCATTTGACTATGACTCTATTATGCCGATTTTTATGTAGCTTGTCATAGGTCCAAAGGTTGATTTTTATTTAGGTACCAAGAGTGAGACCAAAAACGGGACAACCAAATTAACTTGGCTGCCCCGTTGGCGATTTTAGCTTTAAGGATTAAACAATCAGACCTGGATAAGGTTCTCCTGCAACAAATTGAAAATCGAACATGGCCAATTCATCTACACTTGTTAAACATTGTGTAATGCCCTTGGCTAGCATTAAATTGATTGGATTAATTTGTAAATCGTCTTCACACACAAAGACAATTGGCTTATGAATAGCATTCAAATAACCTATTTCAAAGGCCGTCCCGGTATCTTCATCAGTCATATCCCACAATACAACTGCCATATCCGCTAAATCCATAGCAGTAATGTCATTTTGATACGTTTGATTAGCCCATTCATAGCCACCAAACAGGCCTTCTGGATCATGGCCTTCTGTGACCCCTTTGTATTGATGTTCTTGTGGACTATGAATATAACCAATTGTTGGATTTTTTTGTAAGGCGGTTACTGCCCGCTTCACTAATGCGGCTTGTTTGGGTGTAAACCACCCACCAGCTAAGTAAATTTGTTTTTGCATCATTATGCTCCCCACTAAAAAAGCGACGTTCAAGTCGACCTTGCCATCGCTTTTTGATTTTAATTTAAAATTTATCTTCTTGAGCGTTCGAATTTAATTCAACGACCTTACCAGTTCTAAGATAAACAATCCATTCACAGATGTTCATCACGTAATCGCCAATTCGTTCGAGATAACTGGCAACTAACATATAGTCCATACTACCAATCACCGTTTCCGAATCACGTTGCATTTCTTTAATGCAATCGTCATAAATGTTCTCAGAGTAAGCGTTAATGGCTGCATCTTCGCTAGCAATTGCCAGCGCCTTTTTACGGTCTTCTTTGACGTAGGCATCTAGTACCTCTTCGACCATTTGTTTAACCTTATCTGCCATATCCGCGATATCCTTTTCGATATCTGGCACGCGGGTATTGCCCTTCACCCGAATTGTTGATTTGGCAATTGAAACAGCATGGTCCCCCATCCGTTCCAAATCAGAACTAGCTTTCATAATCGTCACAATGACGCGTAAATCTGTCGATACTGGTTGTTGCAAGGCGATTAATTCAAAACTTTTACTTTCCAAATCAGTTTCACGCTCATTAATCTTATGATCGTCAGCGATCACCTCACGTGCAAGTTGCTTATCATGATTAATAAAAGCCTTTACCGATTTATAAATGGCTTCATTGACCATCATTCCCATCTCAGAGAAACGCACATGCAGGTCATTTAATTCATCTTCAAAAAGTCGTCTCATTTTTTCCCTTCTTTCTTAGCCAAACCGGCCACTGATATAATCTTCTGTTTCTTTTTCAGTCGGATTCAAGAAAATCTTCTTTGTTGGTGCATATTCGATTAACTCACCTTGCAAGAAGAATGCTGTCTTATCCGAAATACGCGAAGCTTGATGCATATTATGTGTCACCATAATAATGGTATACTGTTGACGCAATTCTAGCAACATATTTTCAATTTTAGCACTTGAAATAGGATCTAAAGCCGAGGTGGGTTCATCCATCAGGATTACTTGCGGTTTAACGGCCAATACGCGGGCAATGCAGACCCGTTGTTGTTGCCCACCAGAAAGTGACAGTGCACTTTCGTGTAGCTTATCTTTCACATCGTCCCAAACGGCCGCTTGTTTCAAACTACTTTCTACGGCTTCATCTAAGACCCGGTGATCTTTAATACCAGATAAGCGCAGACCATAAATCACATTATCATAAATTGAAAAAGGAAATGGGTTCGGTTGTTGGAACACCATCCCAACTTCTTTTCGTAACTTAACAGTGTCCATTTCAGGTGCATAAATATCTTGGCCATTCAATAAGAATTTACCAGTCACCTTTGCCGAGTCGATTAAATCATTCATTCGATTCAAACAGCGCAAGTAGGTTGATTTTCCACAACCAGACGGCCCGATCAACGCCGTAATTTCATTTTCAACAAAATCCATATTTATTCCTTTTAAGGCTTCATTCTTACCATAGAATAAATGCACATCTGCGGATTCAATAATCTTATTTGCCACGGGGCAAACCTCCTTGCGTCCTAGCCAAAGTGACCAGAAACATAATCTTCGGCCGCTTTAATCTTCGGTCGGGTGAATAACTTACGTGTTTCATCGAATTCCAGTGCGCGTCCTGAATGAAAAAAAGCGGTATAATCACTAATCCGCGCTGCTTGTTGCATGTTATGGGTTACAATCACAATTGTAAATTCTTCTTTTAAGCGAATCAAGGTTTCTTCAACCGTATTCGTTGAAATGGGATCAAGTGCTGAAGCAGGTTCGTCCAGTAATAAAATATCGGGTTTCATCGCAATTGCCCGGGCAATACATAACCGTTGTTGTTGACCACCAGATAAGGCCAAGGCACTCTTACCGAGTGAATCTTTCACTTGGTCCCATAACGCCGCTTGTTTAAGTGATGTTTCGACCACTTCATCAAGATATTTTTTATCCTTTTGACCGTGTCGTTTTAACGCAAAAGTGATGTTGTCATAAATGGATTTAGCAAACGGGTTGGGCCGTTGGAACACCATGCCAATATGTTCACGCATCTTATACACGTCAATCTCATCGCTGTTGATATTTAAGTCACGGTACATAATTTTGCCAGTAACTCGACTATTTGCAATATTATCATTCATGCGGTTTAAACTTCGCAAATAAGTTGATTTTCCTGAACCAGAAGCCCCGATTAACGCGGTAATCCGGTAACGTTCAAACTGTAACGAAGCATCATGCATTGCCCGATTTTCACCGTAATAGACGTTTAATTTTTCCGTCGACAACGCAATTTCATGTTTTGGTTCATCTAAATGTATAATGTGTGTTTGCGTTAAATCATAATCTGCCATTATTTTCTCCTATGCTGCTGTCATTTTACGGTAGACCCGCTTGCCAATTACCCGCGCTAGCCAATTAAATAGCAAGACGGCAATAATTAAAACTGCTGAAGCCCCTGCTGAAACCGCTGTGGCATCTGGCATAATACCTTCTGAATTAATTTTCCAAATATGCACTGCTAAAGTTTCAGCCGGTCGCATGGGATTCAGCGGACTTGCAATATACATTGGGTTCCAGTTGGTAAAATCAAGTGAAGGTGCACTCTGACCAGCGGTATAAATCAACGCAGCGGCTTCTCCAAAGACTCGCCCGGCCCCTAATATCATTCCGGTAATAATATTGGGAAGCGCTTCGGGAATCACAACATGTTTAACTGTTTCATAACGTGACAAACCAAGTGCTAAGCCAGCTTCACGTTGTGTAAAATGAATTGATTTCAAGGCATCTTCAACGTTACGGGTCAATAAAGGTAGGTTAAAGACTGTCAAAACTAAAGCACCAGCTAAGATTGAAAAGCCCAGCTTAAACTGAATCACAAAAACTAAGAAACCAAACAGACCAACCACCACGGAAGGCAGAGAGCTTAAAACTTCGATGGCAGTCCGAACAACATTGGTCACCCAATTTTTAGGTGCATATTCTGCTAAATAAATCCCAGCACCAATCGATAACGGAATCGAAATCACCATGGCTAAAATTAATAAGTAGAATGAATTGAAAAGCTGTACACCAATCCCGCCACCTTTGGTAAAGGTTTGTGCAGGTTTCGTTAAGAACTGCCAAGTTACATGCGGTAATCCCCGCACTAAAATATACCCAAGTAAACAAGCTAGTAATAAGACGATTAATCCCGCGATGCCGGTTAAAACAGCCGTAGCAACTTTATCCCATTTTTTTGCATTCATTAGCGATTCATTGCTCCCTTCCGACCAATTAAACGAACTAATAAGTTAAATAGTAATGACATCAGTAATAAGAGTAATGCCAACGACCATAAGGCATTATTGGCTAAAGATCCCATAACGGTGTTGCCCATTCCCATCGTCAACACACTTGTTAAAGTTGATGCCGGGGTTATTAAGTTATGGGGTAATAAGGCGGCATTACCGATAACCATTTGGACTGCCAGGGCCTCACCAAATGCCCGCGCCATCCCAAAGACCACCCCAGTTAAAATGCCAGGTGTGGCAGCTTTTAAAACGACCTTCCAAGTCGTCTGCCAACGTGTTGCTCCCAAAGCTAAAGATGCCTCACGATAATGTCGTGGCACGCTTTTAAGAGCATCGACGGTCATCGAAGTAACCGTTGGTAGTATCATAACGAACAAAACACAGGTTCCAGCAAGAATTCCAAAGCCACTACCACCAAATAAATGTCGGACAGCTGGAACAATCACGGATAATCCAATAAATCCGTAAACCACAGAAGGAATTCCAACAAGTAATTCCATGACCGGTTGGAGCAATTTTTCACCCCGCTTAGGTGAAATCTCAGTCATAAAAATCCCAGCGCCGATGGCAAACGGCGTCGCTAACAGGGCCGCTAAAAAGGTTACGCCAAACGACCCCATAATCATTGGTAATGCGCCGACTTCTGGGTGGCCGTGGCTATCTTTCAAGCTAGGGTTCCAAGTAGACTGGGTTAAAAAGCGGCCGATGCTAACCTTATCTTTGAAAAAAGTTGCCAACCCTCTTGAAGCGACAAAATAAAAAATTGCCAGTACGATGAAGACAATTAAACTAATACATACTAAACTAATTAATTTACCACGCGTTTCGCTTTTGGCCGCGCGTGATTTTTTAAGTAAACTTGCTTTGATTGGATCCATAATTGGCCTCCTAATTAACCTTTGTTATTTGACCATCTACTGATCGTTCAACTGTCATTTTGGCAACAGGAATGTAACCCATTGATCCCACTTGCTGATGTTGCACATCAGCGGACAAAACATATGCCAAAAAGCGTTTCGTTAACCCAGTTGGCTTCCCTTTAGTGTACACATGCTCATATGACCAAATTGGCCAATCATTGGTCATGACGTTTGCATCTGTTGGTGCTACCCCGTCTAAATTAACAGTCGCCACTGAATGATCTACATATGAAAAAGCTAAATAACTAATGGCCCCTGGTGTGTTAGCAACAATCGAACGGACCATCCCTGTTGAATCTTGTTCTTGCGCAGGTTTCGTCTTACGTGACTTCATGACCCATTGTTCAAACGTAGTCCGGGTCCCACTTCCCTGCGCTCGGTTAACTAGCACGACTGGTTGGTCCGGGCCACCAACGGCTTGCCAATTATCAATTTCACCACTAAAAATTTGGGCAAGTTGCCCCAGTGTCAAATTTTTAACGCCCACCTTTTTATTAATAATGGGGGTAATCCCGACCACAGCGACTCGATGGTCAACTAACTCATCTGCTTTAATCCCTGCTTTTTCTTCGGCAAATAAATCAGAATTCCCCATTTGAACTGCGCCAGATTGGATCTGACTCAAGCCAGTCCCAGAACCACCACCTTGGACGTTGATAAACTGACCACGATGTTCAGCGCTGTATTGCTCGGCTAAGGCTTCGATTAAAGGTTGGAGTGCTGACGAACCAACCGCTGTTACCGACTGACCGTTTTGTTTAGACTGGCAGCCAGCCAACAGTAATAAACTGAATGTGACTAATAAGCTAATAACATTACGTTTGCGCATGTTAATCCTCCACAAATTCCATTTAGACCTCATAGGTTCTATTATAAAAAAAGGTTGTAAAAACTAAGCCCATCAAATGTAAATTTTGTGTAAATTAGACAATTGGTAGTTTTAAAATAAATTCACTACCAACGCCTAATTGACTATCCACTGTCAATTCTCCTTCTAAACTAACTGTCAGTTCGCTAGCAATTGCTAGTCCCAGACCGGTACCACTCTTATGTGTCGCCCGTGCTTGGTCAACCCGATAAAAGCGTTCGAAAATGCGCGACTGTAAATCACTCGGAATCCCCAAACCAGAATCAACGATATGCATCCTAATTTGCTCTTTTTCAACCTGTGCGGTAATCACTAATGAGCCGTTTGATTTATTATATGTGATGCCATTTGCAATGAGATTTTTCAAAATTTGATTAAATTTCATTTTTGATATTTTGATTTGTAAAGTCTTTGAAATATCAACAGAAACATGTAATTGCTTTTGTCTTATTTTTTGTTGCATCAGTTCTAAATTAGCTTGGACTAACTCATAAACATTAACTAGCTGGTCTTGGGACTGGTCCTTTCGATCCAAATGAGACAACGCGAGGATATCTTGAATTAGGGCTGTCAAGCGGGTACTTTCATCGTAAATGATTTGTAAGAATTGTTTTTGCGTAGCTGGCTCTTCAGCCGCACCAGCCAACAATGTTTCAGCAAAACCGGTAATTGCGGTAACCGGAGTCTTTAACTCATGACTCACATTTCGCACAAAATCCAATTGCATCCGTTCAACTCGGCGTCCTTCTGTTAAGTCATACAGAATTACCAATGCTTGAAATTTTGATTTAACAGTATTTAACTGTACTACGTTGGCATCAACGAACCGTTCCTGTTTTTGGATTAATTGGATTTCTTGATGATGGCTCTTGCGATATCGAAAGGTATGTTCAATCATCCGGGTTAATTCATAAGTTTTAATATCATCAATATATGGGTGTTTATCAGCTGCAATCTTAGTTTCTAACAAGGTCCCCATTGCCTCATTATGTAAGACAACCTCACGATTTTCATTAATCACCATCACCCCGACTGGTAAATGGTCAATTAAACGATCGAAGCTCCCCTGTTGCATAGCGATTTTCTGCCGCATAAAGCGCATATCGCCATTCAATTTATTAATTTCTTGCGCTAATACATACAGTGATGCGTCTTTTTTGAAAATAATCGGTTCAGGTACTTCCTTATGGCGAATATGATGGATATTAGCCACCAAAACTTTTAAATGATCGAAAAAATGATGTCGTTGCCGCCAAAACTCGTACAAAAAAAGACAACTTCCCATCAGATAGATAATTGTCACAAAAAGTGCAATTTTCGGTAAGGTATGCCAGAATCGCTGCTGGGGCACAGCCAACACGAAATTAGGCTGGTCAGTTTGATGCGCATAAAACAAATATGGCTGCTTATTCACGGTTTGCCGTGTACTAAAATTAGTCGCCGAATGATTGCGATCAATAATGTCGGTTACCGCTTTTTGCAACTTTGTTCTATTCGGTGATTGCGGCATTAGAACCTGGAGTTTATTTTGACGCAACCACTTTTGTCGATCAAAATGGGGTTGCTTAATGATTAATGCATAATCGGCCCCCCGTTCTTTTAACATTGCCGCTTGCTGTTGGACAATGACTAAGTTCACTAAAATCATTAAAGCAATGTAAATAGCCACTAAAATAGTGGCTAACTTATAAAATCTAAATTGATCATGCTTGGTCATGGGTGGGATCCTCCAATTGATAGCCAAAGCCGCGCACCGTTTTTAAGTAGCTTGGATGACGGGGATCAGTTTCGATCTTTTCCCGTAAATGACTGACTTGGATATCAACCATGCGTGTTTCCGCCGGATAGTCAAAGCCCCAAACCGCATTCAATAATTTCTCACGGCTTTGAACTTTATTGATTCGATGCATGAAGTAGACTAATAGTTCGAACTCTTTAGGCGTTAAATGCAGTTTGCGGGTACCTTTTTTAGCCACAACCTCACCTTCATCGACCGATAATTCCCCCACTTGTACGATTTCATCTAGATGCGTTTCACTTTCACCGACGGGATGCACAGTCCGCCGTTCAATTGCCCGAATACGGGCAATGATTTCGCGCGGACTAAACGGTTTGGTGACGTAATCGTCTGCCCCCACTTCGAGACCAACAATTTTATCAGTTTCGCTATCTTTAGCAGTTAGAATCATGATTGGTGTTTTTAATTTTGCCTCCCGGATTTTCTTAGTTACAGCAATGCCGTCTAATTTAGGCAGCATCAAATCTAATATAATAAAATCAAACGGCTGTTGTAAGACCATCGTCACTGCTTGGGCTCCATCGGTTGCCGTCCGTACTTTAAAATGTTCCTGCTCAAGGTTATAGCGTAATAAGGTCAAAATTGCTGGTTCGTCATCTACCACTAAGATTGTTTTCATTCATGCCACCCTTTTCTAATTAATTCTCTGGAAATAAGACAACACCTAACTCGTGTGGTGCATCCGCAAAAATTGCCCCCTCTGCCATTCGAAACTCGCCATTTAAGTCTTGAACTTTTAGATGACAATACGTGGGTTGACTCTGGATTGCTTGATAAAAATTATCATTCGTTGAAACTGCTTGGCCGTTACATTCAATAATGGTATCACCGACCATTAACCCCATTTTGGCAGCTGGCGTCGCGCGTAAAATCCCTAAAATAAAAACCCCATTGTACGGTTTGGTAAAATGTATTTGTTCTTCACGTATACTCCGCCTATTTAGGCGCCATTGTACGGCAAAACTTAACCCTAACGCAACAATTAAAACTTCAATAATTATATTAGGCAATACGACCGTGATTAGCCCTGCGCCGACTAATAAAAAACCAAAAATTAAGTAGCTATTCGCGTGCTTAACAATGACCGCCTTCATCAATCCTTTAACTGCTTTTAAAGAATAACCTAACAACAGGGGTAAAATCACCAGGCTATAAGATTGATGACCAATATTTAGAATTGGCCAAAAACCTAACTTTGGTAAATCAATTGCTCCTGGAACTAAGAAAAAAACAGGCGCAATATAAATTTGTCGACTCGTAAAGAAGGCCGTTGCGCGGCCACGTTTACTTGTTACCACGTTTGGTGTCACAGTTGCTTTAGCATCCCAACGCTGTAAGGCACTATTACTAATGGTCACCAAGCCAATAGTTACGAGCAATTCTGCTAAGAGACTATTTTGATGAGCAACTTGATACTGTGGCCAAATTTGGGTGGCACCCAAGTACACTAGCGCACTGATTAAGAAAGTCGCCGATGTATTTTGCCATTTAGCCGCCACTAGCAAACTCAAAATGGCAATTATTTCATAAATCAACCACCATTCCATATTCACCATACTGCCTAAAACTAAAGTACAACAACTCAATATAAAGCCAGCTAACAAGCCATGCCCAACAAAATGACCCACTTCTACCCACCGTGGATTAATCGCGATGCGGAAGGTTTTTCGTTCCCGTCTAACTCGCTTTTGAGCTAACCAGACCGCATATATCACTGCTAACCATAATAGTGGGGCCGTGAAAAATGGCTGCAACATATCAATTATCATCGTCAATTCGTTAAACCTCCAAAACATTCGCAGCGCTGTAATAATATCACTGCATTTTATCCAGCTGCAGTATTTCGCAGTTATCCACATTAGTATAGCATTTTGCCCCATTAACTGCCTAGACGTACACTAAAAAAGAGTCCTAAACAAGCTGCTAAGAAAAACCTGAGAATTTAAATACCAGTTAACAGTTTACTTAGACTCAAAATTTTAATATCACGATTGAATTCACATCTTCAAAGAGCATCATATTGTTCAAAGTATGGCGCGCAAAGTCCTCTGTTTAAATACTGTAGCGATGGCGCTTTTTTCATATTCTGCAGGCCACAAATTTCTATCAAAAAAACCGATACCTATGAAACGTTAATGAGTTTCAGAAATATCGGTTTGAGTAAATGATGATTATTTTTTTGAGCATTACACCCTAGAAAGCTGCTTAAAGTTACGCTCAATATTTAAGGGCACTTCGTCAATACTCTTTTTTGGTTTTGCTTAAATTCTAAGAAAGCGCCGCATTGAGATGACAGAGCCTAAAGCCCCAATGACAATCCCAATGACAGCCATCGTTAAATCTAGTTGGAATAAGAAAATCCCGGGCTTCAACATTGAATAGCCGGCTGATGCCATACTAAGTGCCATATGTCGGTACACCCAACCATAACCAACATCAATAATAATGATAGGTATAATGACTCCTAATAAACCAACCCAAGCCCCTTCAAATAGAAATGGCCAACGAATATACGCGTTAGTTGCCCCAACTAAACGCATGATTCCGATTTCGTCGCGCCGCGATAAAATTGTGATTCGAATGGTATTTGAAATTAAGAAAACAGCGACAAAAAGGAGTAATAAGGTAAAGCCAATCCCCCATTTACGAACACTACTCATCACCTTGAACAATTTCTTAGCGTTGTTGCCCCCATAAGTTGCATCATAAACATACTTCAATTGCTTAGCGTGTTTAGCAACTTTAATGGTTTGACTAGGTTTTGTCGTGCTTACAGTATAGACATCATACAGTGGATTGTCATCACCAGTAAACATCTTAAATGATTGCCCATAGCTACCGACAACTTTGTTTAATTCTTTTTTACGACTCGAATAGGTGACGTCTTTGACGGCCGCAATTTTTTCGAGTTTCTTTTGGAGTTGATCTTTTTGCTTACTAGTTGTGCCCCGTTCAATCATGACCCGTACGTGCACATCATTTTCAATATCCTGTGAGATTTTGTTAAAGTTAAAAATCATCGCAAAGAAAATGCCGACTAATAATAGCGTAACAGTCACTGCGCTAACAGCCGCGACGGACATCCAGCCATTCCGTTTTAAACTCTTAAAACTATCGTTGAGGTGGCGCTTCAATGTTCTAGTCTTCATAGCCGTAGTCACCTTCTTTTTCGTCACGAACTAAGCGACCATCTTCAATCGCTAACACACGATGGGTTCGCTCGTTCACCATTTGTTTATTGTGGGTTGCCATTAAGACAATCGTCCCCCGTTGGTTAATTGCTTCTAGAATATCCATAATACCATCTGACGTTTCAGGGTCCAAGTTCCCAGTTGGTTCATCGGCAATTAATACCTCCGGCTGATTGACAATCGCCCGCGCTACTGCTACCCGTTGTTGCTCTCCACCAGAAAGTTCATTAGGAAAACGGCGAATTTCGCCCTTTAAACCAACTAATTCAAGCACTTCTAGTACACGATCCTTAATCGCTTGTGGTTGTGCTTCAATAACTTCCATCGCATACGCGACATTTTCGAAAACCGTTAACCGCGGTAAAAGTTTGAAATCTTGGAAGACGACCCCAATTTTACGCCGCAAGTAAGGTACATCGCGATCTTTCATACCGATTAAATCAAAACCGGCAACTTCGATTTTACCACTCGTAGCTCTTAATTGATGGTATAACATCTTGATGAATGTTGATTTACCAGCACCGCTGGGCCCAACAATATAAGCAAACTCGCCAGATTCAATCGTCAATGAAAGATCCTTAATTGCCGTTACCCCATTGGGATACTTTTTTGACACATTTGTCATTCGAATCAATTGGGAAACACTCCTTTTGTCGTTATCATTTATCACTTGTCAATGAAAACCGCAATCCTTTATATTATAGCATGCTATCGATTCACATAATCACAATTGGATTACATTTATATTTCAATTTCTTTGCAGTTAATCTGGATTCTGCTGACTTAATCGCCATTGTAAATAGGCATAAATAAATGGATCCAAATCCCCGTCCATCACGGCCTGGCCATTCCCCGTTTCATAATCAGTCCGGTGATCTTTGACCATTGTATAGGGATGGAACACGTACGAACGAATCTGTGAACCCCAACCTATTTCGAGTTGTTCGCCTTTAATTGCAGCTGCTTTTTTGGCTTGCTCTGCTTGTTCCCGTTGATAGAGCTTCGCTTTCAACATATTCATCGCAGTTTCTCGGTTTTGGAGTTGTGATCGTTGGGCCTGTGATGAAACAACAATCCCGGTTGGTAAATGCGTCAACCGTACAGCTGATGATGTTTTATTGATATGTTGACCACCAGCACCACTAGAACGAAAAACATCAATTCTTAAATCTTCAGTCCGTACTTCGATATCAATCGAATCATCCAACTCTGGCATGACATCGACTGAACAAAATGAGGTGTGGCGCCGACCAGCTGAATCAAATGGTGAAATTCGAACTAGTCGATGAACCCCTTTTTCCGAACGCAACATTCCATAAGCGTTGTGGCCTTTAATCATCAAAGTAACACTCTTAATCCCCGCTTCTTCCCCAGCTTGATAATCTTCCGTTTCCACAGTAAACCCGTGGGCGTCCGCCCAACGTAAGTACATCCGTAAAAGCATTGAACCCCAATCCTGAGATTCCGTACCACCAGCACCGGGATGTAATTCGACAATCGCATTATTGTGATCATAGTCGCCCGATAGTAATTGTCCGAGTTCATATTGTTGCATCTGAGCTTGGACAGCTGTCAAATCAGCTTCAAAACTCGTCTGGAGTTCAGCATCGGGTTCTTCTTGTAATAACTCTAATGTCACTTGTAGCTCCTCTGATTGCGCTTGGAGTTGCATATAGGAATCGTATTTTGCCTTTAAGGTATTATTTTGATCAATTAACTTTTGGGCTGCTTTTTGATCGGTCCAAAAGTCAGGCTCTGCCATTTGTGCTTCATTTTGCGCAATGTTTTCTTGGAGGCCATCTAAGTCAAAGTGACCCCCTAAATTGCGTAATTTTAGTTTCAATTGCTTCTAAAAGATGTTTTGCTACACTTAATTCCATACTTTTTGTCCCTCCATTATTTTTTGCCATTAAAAAAATGGCCAAGTCAAATGCCTCAGCCATTTTTACGCATTAGCGTCGAATATTTTGACGAATTTCAGCCTTCATGAAAAGCCGGGTTGTATCGTAATCAATGTCGCTGATCATTTCTTCAAACATCCGGTACCCTTCTTCTTGATATTCGACCAATGGATTCATTTGACCATAACCACGTAGTCCGATTGAATTCCGTAGTTGATCCATTGCATCAATATGGTCTGTCCAACGTTCATCCACCACACGAAGAATAACCACTTTTTCAAATTCAAGCATTTGATCAGCATCTGCTAATTGTTTTTGTTTTGTTGCGTAATTCTCTTCTGCAAGTGACATCAACAACGCTTCGATTTCTTCAGCAGTTTTGCCTTGCAACTTTTCAATTGATAAAATTTCTTCACTCACCATCGAAGTCGTTGCAAACGCATGGATGGCTTCTAATTCCCAGTTGTCCATTTCACCTTGTGTATGCAACTGCACAATCCGTTTAACGGTCCTAGAAATCATTGGCATAATAACCTCTTTCAAGTTATCTTCTGCCATAATTACTTGCATCCGTTGTTTATAAATAACCTCACGTTGTTCACGCATTACATCATCATACTGAAGGGTTTGTTTACGCGTATCGTAGTTATTCCCTTCAACTCGTTTTTGTGCCGCTTCAACTTGACGCGTAATCATTTTACTTTGGATTACCGCATCGTCGTCTGAAATCTTCATCCGGTCTAAGAAAGCTTTAATCCGTTCCGAACCGAAACGTTTCATCAAGTCATCTTCCAACGACATGTAAAATTGTGTCACACCCGGATCCCCTTGACGACCAGCACGGCCTCGAAGTTGGTTATCAATTCGGCGTGATTCATGACGTTCTGTCCCAATAACGGCCAAACCACCTAAATCAGTCACACCCGGTCCCAATTTAATATCGGTCCCACGACCAGCCATGTTGGTCGCAATCGTCACTGCACCACGTTGACCGGCATTCATAATAATTTCGGCTTCTTTAAAATGATTCTTAGCATTTAAGACGGCATGTGGTACATTGTTTTCATCCAATAAGCGCGATAATACTTCTGAAGATTCAACCGCCACAGTCCCGACTAAGACCGGTTGGCCCTTGGCATATCGTTCTTTGATATCTTCGACAACCGCCTTAAACTTGCTCTCCAATGTCGGATAGAGAACATCTGGTTTATCAATTCGGGCAATCGGTCGATTGGTTGGGATTGAAATAACTTCCATATTGTAAATTTCACGGAATTCTTCTTCTTCCGTTTTAGCCGTCCCTGTCATCCCAGATAATTTATTATACATTCTGAAATAGTTTTGATACGTAATATTGGCCATAGTTTTGGTTTCATCTTGAATTTCAACGGCTTCTTTGGCTTCGATTGCTTGATGTAATCCATCGGAATAGCGCCGGCCTTCCATTACCCGCCCAGTAAATTGATCGACAATTAAAACTTCGCCTTCTTGAACCACATAATCAATGTCTTTTAACATGATATAATTGGCCCGCAATGACTCATCCAGATGATGTGTTAACGCCGTATTCTCAGTGTCATATAGATTATCCAAGCCAAAATTAGCTTCGGCTTTTTCAATTCCTGTTTCCGTTAAACTGATTGTTTTGGTAGGCCAATCAATTTTATAATCGGTTTCTTCTTTTAAGGTTTTAACAAACCGATCAGCTCGGATATAAAGAGCAGTCGATTTTTCTGCTTGTCCAGAAATAATTAATGGGGTTCGCGCTTCATCAATTAAAATTGAATCCACTTCATCGACAATCGCAAAGTTCAATGGCCGTTGCACCATTTCTTCTTTATAAACAACCATGTTATCGCGCAAATAATCAAACCCAAGTTCACTATTTGTGGAATATGTGATATCTGAGTTGTATGCATCCCGTTTTTCCTCTGGCGTTTTGGCATTTAAGTTTAAACCAACTGAAAGCCCGAGCCAATTATATAACTCGCCCATTTCCGTTGCATCACGACTTGAAAGGTATTCATTAACGGTCACGACATGCACCCCTTGACCAGCCAGTGCATTCAAATAAACCGGCATGGTGGCCGTCAAAGTTTTCCCTTCACCGGTCTTCATTTCAGCGATATTACCTTCATGCAAGGTAATCCCTCCAATAATTTGTACGCGGAACGGAAATAAACCTAAAACCCGTTTAGCACCTTCACGGGCAACTGCAAATGCTTCTGGTAAAATATCATCCAAAGTTTCACCATTTGCCAATCTTGTTTTGAATTCTGGGGTCTTAGCTTGTAACGCTTCATCCGATAAATTACTGTATTCATCTTCGTAGCTCTGTACTTGATCAGCAATTTTGCCCATCCGCGCTACTTCACGTTTATCGCTTTCTACCCATGTTTTTAGAAAGTTTGCCATCTGCGTTAATTCTCCTCTAGAAATACGTTTGCGTTCTTATTTAGTGATTTCTTTTTTAATCAATATGATTACTAATAATTCATTTTACCATTTATTACAATCAAATTAAACCCCGTCAGAGTAAACAACGAGCTCAGTTCCATAAAAAATTAACCCTATTATCTATAGTAATACAAAAAAAGGCTGTGAGCAACTGAACGTTGTCCCAGCCCTTGACACCATTTAATTATTCATCAGTTTCAATCAATCCATAACGTCCATCTTGTCGTTTATACACAATACTCGTCCCATTAGTCTCTGAATCTTCAAAGATAAAAAATTGATGTCCAAGCATGTTCATTTGTAAAATAGCTTCTTCGCTATCCATTGGTTTTAACGAAACTCGTTTAGTCCGAACAACTTGCATTGATTCTTCTGGCAATGCTTCTGTTTCCGGTACAGTTAATTCTAGCCCTTTAATCCCGCGTTCACGTGATTTACGGTTAATTCTAGTTTTATACTTGCGAATTTGTCTTTCTAATTTATCGGTCACAAGATCAACACTACCATACATATCGGGAGAAGTTTCTTCTGCTCTTAATACCAGATAGGGTAATGGAATTGTAACTTCTACTTTGGCGGTCTTATCGGAGTACACCTTCAAATTAACGTGGGCAGTTGCGGTTGCTGAATCATCGAAATACTTCTCAAGCTTGCTGATTTTTTTTTCAGCATAATTCCGAATTGCATCAGTCACCTCAATATTTTCACCACGAACATTAAAACTTAGCATATGCATTCTCCCCTTTCACAAATCCCACTATGGGCATTTGTCGCTCGAAACTCGATTCATTTCCGAGACTTTATGACTAACTTCATTATATATAATTCATACATAACAAACAATTAATAAGCCCTTTAATGAACTAACGTTATGGCGTGAATCGATACCATTGGGAATTGCTGACGTAAGCATTGTTGCGCATGCCACAATGTTCGTCCGGTTGTATAGATATCATCTAATAGAATTATTTGCCGAATGTTCATCGGCAAGCGGCTTTGCAAATTGTATTCAAAAAATTGCGGGGTTGCCAGCCGTTCAACTCGATTTTTCTGTGCTTGGTTTTTTTCAGTTGGTAATTTTGTTAGTAATGGTGTTAATGGAAAACAATCTTGATACAACCCGATCACTGGATTAAACCCTCGGCTTTGTAAATGTGCCGGATCAGTTGGAATCGGTACATACATCGTTTGCCGTTTCACAGGACAGTTTTTACGAATCACCCCTCGAAAAACCTGTCGTAAGCGATAATCACCATGGCCTTTATATTGCTGGAAATACTGTTGCATCGGCTCATTATAAACAAATAATGCCCGATTAATAAAGCCTTGTTGCGGATACTGTTGTTGCCACCGTATGCAGTCTGAACACTCGGCTATTTTGGGCATTGACCCACCACATATTGGACAACGCAGCGGACCGATTCGTTCAAACTTGGCCATACAGTGTGCACAAATGCTTGTTGGAAAATAGGGTTGTAACGAAAATAAAAATGCCATCGGGGGCTGTTCAATTATGGTCGCTGCACAGATCTGACAGTTGATTGTAATCGCCGTCCTTTTTGGTTTTGATATTTAATTTGTTGGCACGCCCGTTTAATGGCAAGCGTATAATCTGTATAGAAAAAATAGACCAGATTAGCCGCATAGGCCTTGTCTCGCCCTGCACGTCCCGCAATTTGGACGAGAACCGCCTCATTAAACACAATGTGTTCTGCACCTAACACAAAAACGGCTACATTTTTAAGCGTGACACCTCGTTCTAAAACAGTGGTTGTTATTAAAATATCCCCTGTACCGGATCTAAACGCTGCGATTTTAGCCAACTGATCCGGATCACTGGCGTGCACAGTGGCAACTGCAACCTTCGGCAACGTCTTGACAATGCTTCTACGTACTTGTTCTAGGTCGTGTACTTGCGGCACAAACAACAACAAACGTTGTGTTTTCAAACAATCTTGAATTAAAGCTTGTAATACACGCGGCAATTTATGGCGCTTAATCGTTTGCCGCCACCGAAATATTGGCCGACAATGCGGTTCTGGTAACAAATGACCGTGAAATCGAATTGGTAATTCACTTTCAGTTAACTGCCCTATATTGATTGCATGGCGTAACTTAGCAGTCGGGGTAGCGGTTAGATAGATTAGTGCACAATGCGGCTTACACGCTTGCTTAACGGCTGTTGCTAATAGCGGATTGTTCACATAAGGGAATGCGTCAACCTCATCAACAATTACCGTATCGAAAGCATGATAAAATTTAAATAACTGATGCGTGGTACAAACAACTAATGGCGTGTACATATACGGTGCCGTCTGTGTGCCATACATTAGCATCGATGGCGTTTTAGCAAATGCAGTTTGTAATCGTGGATAAAGTTCCAAGCAAACAGCTACCCGTGGTGCAGCAACACATACGCGTTGACCGCGGGCCAAAGCAGTAGCAATCCCGCTGAATAACATTTCCGTTTTTCCAGCGCCGGTAACTGCCGTTAGAACATGCTGTTGCTTATTAGTGACCACGGTGACAATCTTTTCTGCTGCTTGTGCTTGAAACGCCGTTAACGTTCCCGACCATGTTAATGGTTGCTCAACTGTGGCAAATTGGTTCTCTTCTGGTATATAGACAAGCTGATCGCCTTCAACCAATCGACCAAACATCAAACACGCCGCGCAATAATACCGACCATCAGGTAAACAAGTTTGTTCACTAACTACTTGGTGACACCGTTGACAAACTAATTGCTGATCAATCTTTTGAAAAGCTGGTCGCTGTTTAATCTGTGGTAAACTATAATTATTCATAACTGAACTAAACTGGGTGGCACTCCACTGACGGCCACAAGCAAGTTGTTTTTCGATCATCTCACCTCCCACCCATAGTTACGTTAAATCTAGTTTATTTTTTTAAGGAGACCGGTATGCAACGTTATTTTACCGTTCAAAACAATGGCGAATTTGAACTCGAAATTAAAAAATCACGATTTATCAGTCGGATTGCTCGCGTCACAGACGAGCGTGCTGCTCAAGCATTTATTACACAAACCCGTAAAGAGCATCCCAAAGCCAACCATAACTGTTTTGCCTATCAATTAGGCCTGAATATGAATATTCAAAAACAAAGTGATGATGGTGAGCCAAGTGGGACAGCTGGTGTGCCGATACTATCAGTCTTACGTCAAATGCAGCTAACCAATCTTTGTGTGGTAGTTACCCGTTATTTTGGCGGTATCAAACTTGGTACTGGTGGTCTCATTCGTGCATACAGTCATGCAACTTCCACTGCTATCGAACATCTCGGGATTGTCCAAGGAATTGAACAAATAGCCTGTCATCTTACAATTGACTACGCTCAATTTGACACCGTCCAAAAGCTACTTGAACAATTAGACCTGACGGCTGAAAATATTCAATATACAACTAATATTCAAATGACGGTTTGGATTGCCACCACCGCGGCATCTGATTTACAACAGCAATTGACAGACCAGCTCAATGGTCAAGTGCAGATAACCCTTGGCCGACAGCAATTCAACGAAGTCCCCATTAGTGTTCAAGCATTACATCAAATTCGATATCAATAATACAAAAAAGGATTAGCCAGTGGCTAATCCTTTTCTTCATTATTCGGCTTTAACAACCGTTTTAAGAACATTAGTAATGGTCGACGATTATCACCAAGTAACCCGATCGATTCAACAAATAATTCTAGACCGATTAAGACCGCGACCGTCATCGCTAAACTGCCCCATAATGTCGATATGGGATATAACAACGAAATCAACGAAAATACCAATGCAAGCGCATAGATTACTAAAACAGTTTGCCGATGTGATAGACCAAGCTGCATTAATCGATGGTGTAAATGGTATTTATCTGCTTGTGAGATTGGCTTTTTATTTAAAATCCGCCGTAACATGGCATAAATGGTATCCGTAATAGGTACTCCCAGGATCATAACGGGAATCAACAACGTAATAAAGGTTACATTTTTTAATCCCTTGAGCGATAATACTGCAATCATGAAACCAATGAATAAAGCGCCAGTATCACCCAAGAAAATCTTTGCAGGATGAAAATTATGCGGTAAGAAACCAAGCAGCGCAGCAACTAAACAGAAAATCATGATTGAAACACTAACATTGGTAATTGATAGGAAAAAATAAGCAATCACTCCCATCGTAAATAATGCAATGATTGAGACCCCCGTTGCCAAGCCATCTAAACCATCAATCAAATTAACAGCATTCGTAATTGCCAAAATCCAAAAAACAGTAATTGGAAAACTTAACCATCCGAGTTCAAAGGTCCCTAAAAACGGAATCGTTAAAATATCCATCCGTACCCCGGCTAAGAAATAGATCACCAATGCTGCTAATAAAATCCCAAACATTTTTTCCTTGGGATTCAATTCTTTAATATCATCAATGACCCCGGTGATAATAATAATGCATTCTGCCAAGAAAATACTAAATAGTTCATGCGTTTGAAATTGTCCCCGCAATAACACGAAGGTTCCAAACGTAAACGCAATAAAGATCGCTAAACCACCCATCGCGGGCATTGCCTTCTTATTAACCCGACGTGCATTTGGTTTATCAACTGCACCCAAAACAAAGGCTAATCGACGAACTAAAGGCGTAATCGCGGCCGATACGAGCATTGTCGCAAATAGCCCAACTATAATTTTAAACATAGGTTGCATTCAACTTGCCCACTTTCTCTTACATTCTCTTTATTATACAAAGCAAACTAATTAAACACAACAATGACTTAGTTTCTTAATCAAAAGCAAAACAAGTTTGTTTTATAGCACTACCTTTGACGTACAATCTGTGCTAACAAGGCCGTAAATCGCGGATCATCATTGAACGGACGAATATAATCAAATTGTTCACCGTGATTATTCATAAAATAAGCCCGATTTTCGACATCAATTTCTTCAATCGTCTCCAAACAATCTGCTACAAAGCCAGGGGTGATTACGAGAATCTTTTTAATCCCTTCTTGTGCTAAAGTCTTCATCGTTGCACTGGTGGCAGGTGTCAACCATTCATTGGGGCCAAACTTAGATTGATAGGTCGTTCGGAAAACCTGTTCAGGTAAACGTGCCTGCAATAACGCCGTGGTGGTTTCACATTGATTTTGATACGGATCCCCTTTCAACACATATGACCGTGGAATACCATGATACGATACAATGATTTCGTCATAGGTTTGGTCTTGTAGCCGCTGTTCAATTGCTGTGACCAGCAAGTCAATGTAGCCTGTTTCCCGATAGAAGTCCTTCACAAAATGGATGGTTGGCATATTCGACTGCTTTAAGTAAAACTTTGCCACCACGTCATAAATCGACATGGTCGTGGTGGTTGAATATTGTGGATACATTGGCACAATGGTTAAATCATCAATGCCTGTTTCTTGAATAGCACCCAGAACATCCGTTAAAAACGGTTGACTATATGACATTGCTTCAAAAACTTGATAATCGGGTAATTGGGCCTGCAATTGTGCGACTTGCTGTTGCATGTACACTTTTAATGGCGACCCGGCAGCAGTCCAAATTTCCCGATAGGCTGCACGGACTTTTTTAGGCCGAGTCATTAAAATCGGACCATATAAAATGGGTAACCAAACCGCCTTGGGTATCGCAACCACTCGTTGATCAGCTAAGAAATACTTTAAAAAATGCCGAATTTCTTTTACTTCTGGTTTGTCCGGTGTTCCAAGATTAACTAATAGTACTCCTTTTTTCATAATGCTGTCGTCCTCCACAATATTATTTGAGCGGTACTGCTGTTTAAAAAATGAGCGAAAAAAAGCGGGGAACAAAATAACTTTTGTTCCCCGCTCTAATTATCAGTCGATCAGCATCGTTGCTTACTTCGCGTATTCAACCGTTCTTGTTTCACGAATCACAGTCACCTTAATATGGCCAGGATACTCGAGTTGATTTTCAATTTGATTTTTTACATCGCGCGCTAAAACTGTTGCTTGGTCATCTGTAACTTGTTCAGGTTTAACAATCACCCGCACCTCACGACCAGCCTGAATCGCAAAACTATGATCAACGCCTTTAAAACTATTCGTAATACTTTCAAGTTTTTCAAGACGATGAATGTAATTTTCGAGTGATTCAGAACGGGCCCCCGGGCGTGCTGCAGAAATTGCATCGGCTGCTGCGACTAAGACTGAAATAATCGATGTTGCTTCAGTGTCGCCGTGATGTGAACCAATCGCATTGACAACCGTCGCCGGTTCCTTATAACGCGTTGCCAGTTCCACGCCAATTTCAACGTGAGAGCCATCAACCTCATGGTCGAGGGCCTTACCGATGTCATGTAGCAAGCCAGCTCGTTTAGCGAGTGTCACATCTTCACCTAATTCAGCCGCTAAAATGCCCGCTAATTTCGCCACTTCAATTGAATGGTTCAAGACATTTTGACCATAACTGGTTCTGAAGTGTAAGCGGCCAATTGTCTTGATTAAATCAGGATGCATCGTATGCACACCAACATCAAAGATTGCTTGTTCACCAATCTGTCGAATCTGTTCGTCCATTTCCTTTCGTGACTTGTCAACCATTTCTTCAATCCGAGCTGGATGAATCCGGCCATCTTGAATCAACTTTTCTAACGTCATGCGCGCAATTTCACGACGAATCGGATCAAAGCCACTTAATACAACTGCTTCTGGCGTATCATCAATAATCAGATCAATCCCGGTCAACGTCTCCAAAGTCCGAATATTACGGCCCTCACGACCGATAATCCGCCCCTTCATATCATCATTTGGCAAGGTAACGACCGTCACTGTGGTTTCAGCAACCATGTCTGCTGCACTCCGTTGAATGGCCTCGGCAACTAATGTCCGTGCAGTCCGGTCGGCATGTTCTTTAGCTGATTCTTCACTTTCTTTGATCAAAACAGCTCGTTCGTGCTCGAGACTTTGTTTTGTTTCATCTAAAATGATTTTTTGCGCTTCATCATGCGATAACTCAGCAATTTCTTGCAATTTCGCTCTTTGTTGCTCAACCAAATTATCAGCGACAACCTGCTTTTCACTAAGTGCTTGCGCTTCGTTTGTTAAATGATTCTCGCGTTGCTCCAATGAACGTTCTTTTTTATCCAACGTTGCATCTTTACGATCCATTGTTTCTTCTCTTTGAATCAACCGATTCTCTTGCTTTTGTACCTCACTGCGTCGATCTTTCAATTCATCTTCAATTTCAGAGCGATAGCGGTGATTTTCATCTCTTGCTTCCAAGAGAATTTCTTTCTTCCGCGTTGCGGCTTCTTTTTCAGCTGCTGCGATTATTCCTGTGGCAGTCTTATTTGCACCATCAATTTCACGTTCGTGCGCCTTCTTTTGTAGAACGGAACCAACTAGTAAACCAACGATTAACATGATGACTGCGAGGATTAATGGAAAAGCTAAGTTCATTGTTTCACCTCCGCATCATCAAAAATTTTGAAGTGTAACTTTCGCTACAAATTTTTAAAGATGGTATTATGTTTAATTTTTCAACACATAGTTATTTTATAGTTTCATAAACCGCCTGTCAACTTAAACTATCAGCATTGCAACCGTTTTCGAGTTTAATCCATCAAATCGCTCATCAGAATCCTTGTATTAACCAATAAAAAAGCTAGGACTAAATTACTTTTGTCCTAGCTTGATGCTGATTATTCGTTTGAATCATCATCAGAAATAATATCAAGTTGTGTGGCATCCCCATCATCAGATTTGACATCTGAAATACCATAAGCTTCCCGAACTTTAAGTCGAACCTCATCTTGAACTTCTGGATGATCTGCAAGATAGTTCTTTGCGTTTTCACGCCCTTGACCGATCCGTTCATCACCATATGAATACCATGAGCCACTCTTATTAATAATATCCTTTTCAACGGCCATATCGACCAATTCACCAGTTTGTGAAATCCCATGACCATACATAATATCAACTTCAGCAACTTTAAATGGCGGTGCAACTTTATTCTTGACTACCTTAATCCGAGCGCGATTACCAATCATATCAGTCCCATTTTTAATTGTCTCAGCCCGCCGAACCTCAAGCCGGACAGTTGAGTAAAACTTCAAGGCCCGCCCGCCAGGGGTAATTTCAGGATTACCAAACATCACGCCGACTTTCTCACGAATTTGGTTAATAAATAAGGCGATTGTCTTAGTTTTATTAATCGTCCCAGATAACTTCCGTAAAGCTTGCGACATTAAACGCGCCTGTAAACCGACATGTGCATCGCCCATTTCGCCTTCGATTTCAGCCCGCGGTACTAAGGCTGCAACTGAATCGACAACTAAAATATCAACAGCACCACTCGAAACTAAAGCATCAGCAATTTCCAAGCCTTGTTCGCCAGTATCTGGTTGTGACAGAAGCAAATCATCAATGTTAACCCCAAGAGCAGTCGCATACTTAGGATCCATCGCATTTTCAGCATCGATATAAGCTGCAGTCCCGCCTTGCTTTTGCACTTCAGCTACTGCGTGTAAAGCAACCGTAGTTTTACCTGAACTTTCAGGTCCATAAATTTCAACAATTCGACCACGTGGATAGCCACCGACACCAAGTGCTTCATCTAACGCAAGCGACCCAGATGAAACAGTTGAAACTTGTGTATCAACTTTTTCACCCATGCGCATGATTGAACCCTTACCGAAATTCTTTTCAATTTTCTTTAATGCAGCATCTAAGGCTGCTTCTCTTTCATTTTTAGCCAATTAAGTGTCCTCCTCAAAAGAGTCCTTTTCAGTACTCTCTTAGTTTAACGATTTGCTTAACTAAAAGCAAGCACAAATCGAACAAACGTTCTTTATTTTTTTACCTACTCTAATATACCCAAATTATCGCGCTTTTTTTGATTAAAAAAACTGACGTCTTTTACCCCGTCAGTTGTAGTTTATTTAGAAAATGAATCTTTAAACACGCCTCTGTTTTTTATGAAATAATCAGTCCCAGAATAAACTGTGAAAAACAAACAGATATATAACATAATTTGTGCTAAAGGAACCCCAATATTGTTAAAGAAAACATTATTAAGCAGTAATAAAATAATCGCCAACATCTGGGTTGTCGTCTTAATCTTGCCAGGCATTGCTGCGGCCATCACTTCGCCATCTGCACTTAATAATAAACGCAGACCAGTAACGGCTAATTCACGCCAAATAATAATCGCAACCACCCACGCTGGTGCTTGGTTGAAAGCAACTAAGAAAATAAAAGCCGTCATCACCAGCAGTTTATCGGCTAACGGATCAGCAAACTTACCGAAATTCGTCACCAAATGTTGTGATCTAGCAATTTTACCATCCAGTAAATCGGTTAATGACGCAACAATAAAAATGATAGTTGCAATGATGGCACGCACTGAAATCTCCGTGCCGGCAACTATGATGCCAGCCGCTGGGATATTCAATGCTAAAATTAAAGTAAAAATTGGGATTAAAATAATCCGAAACATCGTTAATTTATTTGGTAAATTCATGTTGAAGACTCCTTAATGTCCTTATTTAGCCAGTGTTGCTGTAAAATTAATCGTCCGTACAAATGTTGCTTCATTGTTTGGATTAAGGTTAACATCGGTACCATTGATCTTCATCTTCGTTGCAGGTGCATTCCCAGTTTGGATACTAAATTGTGTTACCCCTTCTGGTAATTCAGCAGTTTGTTCCGCGCCAACTGCGACTGATCCTTGCCAAATCTGTGTCCCATTGGCTGTTAAGCTTACCCAAGCTGCCGATTTTTCAGCTGAGAAAGTGATTTGATTAGTTTTAGCGGGTAAATTCTTAATTTCAAACGTTTGTTGCGATCCGTTGATGCTAGTCATCTTAGCAGATAGGTCTTGTTTCTTCGTTTTTTCTGTAGCTGCTTGTTTACTTGCCTGCTGTGCGCGACTTTCAGAAGCTGCTTGTTGTCGACTTTCAGCGGTTTGATCCTTATTGCTGCTAGCTTTTTTAACCGCTGGCTTATCGCCAGAGACTGTCACTGACGAACTCGTTTCGTTTAAGGCTTCGCGGTCCTTACCACGATTGCTGAGCGCAATCCCATAAACAACGGCGATGATAATAATCACAATGGCGACAATCGTAATTTGGGGCAATAAATTACGCCATTTTGACCACTTAGAATCGGTCGTTTCGCGTGTCAATCGTGTTTGATTTTCAACTGATTTTTCAACATATTCTTCTGGCTTCGTATTTGGCAGTGTGTCCTGGTATTCTGCCAATAACGCATCGTTATCTAGACCCACCGTCTGGGCATATTGTTTGATGAACGCACGCACATAAAAACTGCCAGGTAGTGCATCAAAATTACCTTCTTCAATGGCGATTAAATATCGTTTTTGAATTTTTGTGATTTGCTGCAAATCATCGAGTGTATAACCCTTTTCGATACGTGCTTCCCGTAACTTTTGACCAATTTCATTCATAATTAATTCCACCCACTATTATCCCAGTATCATTATTCATAATTATAGCATATTGGTACTCATGTGCATGATTAAGATTTCTTTATTTTAACCAACCACCATTAACGTACAAGGTCTGTCCCGTCATGTAGTCGGCTGCTGGTGCCATCAAACTCAATACCCAATAGGCAATCTGGGTCGGCGTTGCAAAAGCACCAACCGGAATTTCCGCTGCAACAGCAGCCCGCTCTGCCAGGGTAAATTGATTGTTCATCTTGGTCGCCACTGCACCAGGCGCGACAACATTAATAGTTATGCCTAATGAAGCAACTTCTTGCGCATAGGCATTCACAAAAGCTGATTGGGCCCCCTTAACCGTACTGTAAGGCACCTCCATTGCACTGCCACGTCCTCCATAGATTGAACCGATTAAAACGACTCGTCCTAATGAACTTTGGGCCAGTTTTCCTTGTAACTGTTGCATCAACAACATGAGGGCCTTGACGTGAATTTGCCATAAATCTTCTAGTGACTGTTCACTAATTTCTGGTAACAAGCCATAGGTCGTTTCCCCAGCAGCATAAATTACGGCATCGACTTGAAAAAGTTGCCCCGTGATTTTAGCAACTGCTTGCGCCTGGGTTAAATCGGCTTGTATCGTTAATATATCTTGTTGTGGATACATTTGCGTTAATTTGGCTTGCACCTTTGTGACTCGTTCGCGATTATGGTTATAGTGCAAATAAAGCGACCAGCCAGCCGCCGCCATTTCCATCGCAACCGTCGTTCCAATATCACCAGACGCTCCAATAATTAAGGCTGCTTTATGCATGATTAGCTTCCTCTGGCAAAATATGACACACTGTCATCGCTTCTATCTTAAAATAATCAGTGGCCATTTGTTTTAGATCAGCCAATGTAACTTGCTCAATCAAACCTAAGACATCAAAGGGACTAACTTCGGTAAAGAACTCGTCACTGTATTGGTTCGCAATAGCTTCCAATGAATTGAAGGCCTGCAGATACTCACCGATAGCAGCTTTTTTAACAAGCGCTAAATTATCTTCTGAAAAATCAGGACTCGTGGTGGCGTGTTCTAAAACGTCAATAATCGCATCCGATAATTCTTGTGCATTTTCAGCGTCACCACCCAACGTTACACAATTGAAGCTGCGTTGGATCGCAAATTCATAACCAAAGCTATCATCTAGTGTGCCCACATCATATAAATGTTGTACCTGCGTTGATGAATCACCAAATAACACTTCGAGCAATAAATTCATCTTAATTTTTGTTTCAAGTGCTACTTGACCTGTACCATAATCTGTCAACCCTTTAATGCCAACCATACTTTTACCACGAGTAATTGGCATTTCAAGTGAACGATACGGAATAATATCATGACCATCATCGGCTTCTTCAGGTAACGAACGCACAATTTCAGTTGGTTGTGCAAATGTCTTCTGTCCTTGATTAGCCTGCACCCAATCAATTACTTTGTCCGGATCTTCTATTTGACCAACAATAAAGAGGTTCATATTGCTAGGCTGGTAGAACGTTGCATGTGCTTGATACAAAGCTTCAGGTGTAATTTGTGCAATACTATCGACGGTTCCCGCAATATCCGTTCGTACCGGATGGTTAGGATATAAATTACCAATCACTGTATAAAATAACCGCCAATCAGGTTCGTCATTATACATCTGAATTTCTTGACCAATGATGCCTTTTTCTTTTTCGACCGTTGCTGCTGTAAAATAAGGTTCTTGTACAAAATCTAACAAAATATCCAAATTTTCTTTTAGATGGCTGGTCGTTGAAAATAAATAACTCGTCCGAGTAAAGCTAGTAAACGCATTGGAACTCGCGCCATAGCGACCAAACTTTTCAAAAGCATCGTAGTCTTTTTTCTCAAATAATTTATGTTCTAAAAAATGGGCAATCCCATCCGGTACGGTCACATAATCTGTTTCCCCAGCCGGGATAAATGTCTTATCAATTGAACCATAATTTGTCGTTAAAATTGCATATGTCTTATGATAGCCACTTTTAGGGTACAGTTTAATGGTCAAACCATTGGTTAATTTAGTTTCGTAAAGACGCTCACCTAAGCGGGGATTTTGTCTAAGCTTCATCTGTATCGACCCCTTTCAGGAAGTAAATAGCTTGCAGTTGCATCTTAGCAGCTTGTTCTTGGACAGCTTGTTTCGAAACCGCTAAAACGGCTTGTGCAAACTGTTCCGCATCAATTTCAGTTTCTGGCACAAATGATTGATTAAATTGTTGTTGGCTTAAATACGCCGCACTGTCCAAACTTGATTTAAATTGGTTAATCAATGCTAATTTCGTTTGCTCAAAAACGGCCTGCTCAAAATCGCCGGCGATAATTCGTTGTCGTTGAGCTTCAATAATTGTTAAAACACGCTCTTTTTGCCGGCTTTCAATCCCCGTTTGCACTGTGATTACCCCTCTAAATGCATCAATTGCACTGGAAGCATAATAGGCTAAACTTGCTTTTTCACGAACATTGGTAAAGAGCAACGACAATGGTGTCCCACCAAATAAAGCGTTCATCACTAGTGTTGCATAGTAATCTTCTTGATAGAAATAAGCTGATATCTGATAAGCCATATTCAGCTTTCCTTGTTGCACATTTTGAACTTCGGTTTTGGTCTGAATCTTGTTATAGAGCGGTTGTTGGTAGAAAATTTGAGGTAGCACTACCGCCCGGGGGGCAAATGATAGGTGTGCCAAGTCTGTTAAAGTTTTCGCTTCATTAATATTACCAACAAATGTTATTTGAACATAATCATTAGCAATCATTGATTGATAATAAGCATAGAGTTCCACGGGCGTGATGGTGGCTAAATCCGTAACATCTCCATAAGTCGGCATTTGTTGGGTAGTATCTTGGAAATACAATTGGCGTAGTTCAGTAGCCGCATATGCTTGTTTATCATCGGCGACACTTTCGATATACCGCACCAAATTTTCTTTTTCACGTTTAAAAATGACTGGGTTGAACTGGTTATCAATCACATCTGGATGCAATAGTAATTGTCCAATAAACGCGATCGCTTGTTCTTGCAAGTCGACTGTATCCTTTAAATACTGTGGACTTACAATCCGCATCGAAATACTAAATATCGCCAAGTTTCCCTGACGATAAGCATTCATATTAAATCCTGCCCCATACATTGCTTGTAACTGATTAGCGATTGCCACTTGGTCACGATAGTTCTGACTGCTGGCGCCTAAGACACTCGCTAACAATGAACGCCGGGTCAGCCCTGCAGTCGTGACTGGGGCGATTAATTGCACCGTTAGTCTGATTGTTTTAAATTGATTCGTTTGTAAAATATTTAGGTCGACGCCATCTGCTATTTTCTGATTCACGTTATATTACTCCTCACTGTTTCAACAGTTAAAATGGCTCTTTTCAACTTATCCTTTTTCGTAGCACGCACTTATCATACCAAAAAAGACCAACGAACTCAAAAAGGGCAGGATAAATTCACATTTATCCCGTCCTTTTTAATCCATTCTAATTTTCAGTTGATTCGTCTGAAATATTTTGTAACAGTACTTTGCGTGGTTTGCTACCTTCTGAAGGACCAATCACACCACGACTTTCCATCTCATCGACCAAGCGTGCCGCTCGATTGTACCCCACTCTAAAGCGACGCTGGAGCATTGAAACACTAGCAGTCTGCTGCTTAACTACTAATTCAACAGCTTTTTGATAGTATTCATCTTCTGGTTCTTCAGTTGATTGATTTTCCTGTTCAGTCGTTGGAATCATTTCTTCATCATATTCGGCTGTACGCTGTTGCTTGATGAATGACACAATATTTTCAACATCTTGGCTTGAGATAAAAGCACCTTGCACCCGAACAGGTTTACTCATTCCAATTGGCATGTATAACATATCACCACGACCAAGTAGCTTTTCAGCCCCACTACTATCTAAAATTGTTCGTGAATCAATCCCACTGGAAACAGCAAACGCAATTCGCGATGGAATATTAGCTTTAATTAATCCCGTAATGACATCGACGGAAGGTCGTTGGGTAGCAACAATCATATGGATCCCGGCCGCCCGCGCCATTTGTGCTAAGCGAATAATCGCACTTTCAACCTCATTGCTAGCAACCATCATCAAGTCAGATAATTCATCAACGATGACCACGATATAAGGCAGTGGTGCGCCCTTAATCTCACCGTCTTCATTGTGGCCTTGAATATACTGGTTATATTCAAGCATATTCCGCTGACCTGTATCAGCAAATAATTGATAGCGTCGTTCCATTTCTTTAACAACCTTGTTCAAGGCATTAGCCGCTTTTTTGGCATTCGTCACAACGGGAATTAATAGATGTGGCACACCGTTATAGACATTTAATTCCACCATTTTCGGATCAATTAACATCAACTTAACTTCGTGTGGTTTCGCACTCATTAAAATACTTGTAATAATTCCGTTAATGGCCACCGATTTGCCACTCCCAGTTGATCCAGCAATTAAAAGGTGCGGCATTTTCGTCAAATCAGACATAATCACTTTTCCCGAGATATCTTTTCCCAGAGGAACTGCCAATGGTTTCCCTGGATGTGGCGGTTCCTGTTCAATCATTTCGCGAAATGAAACAGTTGAAACGGTTGTATTAGGGACTTCGATACCGACATATGGTTTCCCCGGAATAGGAGCTTCAATCCGAATATCCTTAGCCGCTAGTGCAAGGGCCAAATCATCTGCTAAATTAACAATCTTAGAGACCTTCACACCGACAGCTGGTTGAATTTCGTACTTTGTTACAGCCGGCCCCAAACTAGCACTTTTTACCGTCACATCGACTCCAAACGAGTCAAATGTTTGTTTTAAAATTTGTTGATTCTTCTCGATGGCTGCATATTCCGCGCTTTGATCAGCAGCCGGAATTTGAGTCAATAATTCCGGCGTTGGTAATTCGTAGTCATCATCCGTGCTAAGTAATGGCGCCAACTCCGCCACGTCTGATACTTGATCATCTTCATCAATTTTCGGTTCCGGTGTTATCGCCACTGTTTGCGTAGCAATTGGTTGGGGGAGGTCCTTAGGCCCATTGATTTTAAAAGGTTCCAGTTGCTGTTTGGGCGTCTTATCAAGACCATCTGTGGAGTCATCTATTTTCACGTTAGTCTCAGTTAGCGTATCTCCATGTTGTCTCGCGGGTTTTGTTTGCTCTTTTAAGGCACTCACCTGTGCTTTACCCTTTTGCGAAACCTTCTGTACCCCTGCCTGCATATAAGTACCGACTTTAAAAATACCATGCACGCAGTGTTGGATACTCCGAACAACAACACTAAATGGAATATCTAAGAAAATAAATCCGCCAACGATGACAATTAAGCCGGCAACAAGATAAGTACCCATCTGTGCAAATAAAAAATGGAAAACACCGTACAATACAGCCCCAATTAAGCCCCCTCCGACTTCAGTTGTCACTGCCATCTTCTGGAAATCTTCCAATAACAGTTGCCACGTAGCCGCCAAGAAATGATTATTAATCGCCTGATGATGTAAGATAAATGCTGATAACCAAACCAAAATACCAAGATAAGCAACGCTAAACCCAAGTGTTTTTTGGTGCCATAACCTAGGCTGCTTGCCGTATATCAGCAAATAAATCCCTAAAAGCGCAAATAAAATAGTCCCAATAATAAATGTGTCACCAACAAATAAGCGAAACACATTAGCGCATAATGCTCCGATAAAGCCTAATTTAAACCCAGCAAACAAGCTAATAAGAATGAAAACAAATCCGATAATGTTGACTGTGAAATCCGTTTGTTGTTTCTTTTTCCGTGTTGCTGGTTTTCTTTTCTTTTTTTGCGTTGCCATGAAAATCTCCTTCACCCTTGAATCCTACTATCCATTATACACGAACAATCGGTCTACTAAAGCCATAAATTATACTATCTTCGTGTTCTAACTATGGTACCAAAAAAGGTTGCGACAAGAATTGCCACAACCTTTTCACAATTAATCTTCGTTGGCTTGGGCCGTAAATTGGAGTTGTACACCACGATTTAAAGCAACTGCCGTCACCTGATATGTCAATGTTTCGATATATTCAATTAATGGCCGTGAAAGTTTCATCATATCTTTTTGATCAATTTCATTTGGTTCCCCAAAAAAATCTAAAAGTTGTACAACTTGTGAGATTTGACCAGAAACTGCAAACCCACTTTTTTCGGGTGCCACTTGGAAGGGGGTCACAATTTGATAAATCTTTCCCGCACTCAAATCAGCTGCTTGTAAATATGGGTCTTCTTCATCGATTGTCACTAAACTCACTTGAATATTTTGCTGCGGTTCGATATCAGGTGCAACCCGATCATAATGAAACGCATCAACAGTTATTGGATCTTTCTTCGTTTGCATCAAAAAAACTCCTTATTTCAATTTATCATTGTCATACAGATGACTCTTTTCAAGGCCCGGAAAATCTTGTTGCCGTAATGCCTCAAAAATTACCAATGCCGCACAGTTAGATAGATTCAATGCGCGAATATGATCGGACATGGGAATTCGCAAACATTGTGCTTCATTTTCCCGCATAAAAGTTTCTGGTAGACCGGTTGTTTCCTTACCAAACATAAAATAGTGATCGCTATTTGTATCAGATACATCACGATCAGAATAAGCTTGCTCAGCAAATTTCGTAATTAAATATAAATGTTTGCGATCAGTCACCGTTGCTAAAAAGGCATCTAAATTTTTATGATAGTTAATTTGGACTTGATCCCAGTAGTCAAGGCCAGCCCGCTTCAAATGTTTATCATCAGTTTCAAAGCCTAAAGGTTCGATTAAATCTAAAACAGTATTCGTACCCGCACAAGTCCGGGCAATGTTACCCGTATTGGCAGGAATCAATGGTTCGTATAATACAATATGATTAGTCACAGTCTAAACTTCCTTAAAAAGATTCAGTAGATTAATTATACAATATATTTCACGAAAGCTCTACCTTGCTTATTAAATAAAAAAACGTAGTCCCTCGGTTATTCACGGCGAGAAACTACGTTAGTGTCATTTCATCACTAACTTTTATCAAAATAAATTCTGATAAAAGTTAGGGAAAAAATTCCTTAGAGTTATTATAGCGCCCTTATTTTAGAGTTGCAATCAGATTTCTTAAACTTTTTTTAATTTCTCATCATTTTCCCACAAGAATCGTCACATCCAAGGAAATTTCAGGTAATACTGCTAGCGTAATTGCTGCTAACTGCTCTTTAGACGCCGTCCACGTTAATGGCGTCATTTCCACCAGATCTCGCAATGTTTCTGGCGTCAACGACAGGGTTTTTTGTATCTGCAATTCTTGATAATCGGGGAAATGTTGAGCAAATAAGGCAAGGACTGGTCCATGATCATAACTTTCTTTAGCTTGACCATGATACAATAATTCCCGTAGTTCATGTAAGTATCCGGCATTGGGAATCACCTTAATCAATTGTCCCCCTGGTTTCAAGACACGTTTAAATTCTTGATATTGCGATGGTGAGAAAATATTGAGTATGGTATCTAAACGATGTTCAGCAAATGGCATTCGTGCCAAATCGGCCGCACAAAACCACCCATCGGAATTGTAATCACTCGCTAATTGAATCGCAGGTTTTGAAATATCAAAACCAATATAGCGTGCGGGAATTTGCGCGTTAAGCTGTTGCACTGGTGTCCCCTCACCACAACCGACATCGAGGACTAAACTATCAGGCACAATCCGCGATGCAATTTCACTTAAAAATGGTTGAAAGAACCCGGCCTGTAAAAAGGCCCGACGATGTTGCAGCATTTCCCTAGTATATTCAGATTTCATTTGCTTCGCTAGAAAATACAACGTCCCATTTTTAGCGAAATCAAAACTATGGCCATTAACACAAAGTAATTGGTGCTCGGCCACACTTATAAATGTGTCCTCACAAATTGGACATTGTAATACGGCCAAGTTTGACTTTAAAAACTGCTTGGCTAACTCAATTTTTTTCAAATAACGATTCTCCTTATACCACACTTTACATTCTTGAAATATCCAGTAGACTTAACAGTAAGTTATTGATGAAGGAAGTGTCACCATGCTCGAAACCTATCGCTTCGACAGTGCTAAAAAAAAGCTCACCAAACATACGAAAATCCAATCCAATAGTTGGATTAACGTAACCGATCCATCAACTGCAGAAATTGATCTGCTCACTAAGAAACTGCACATTCCCTCAGACTTTATCTACTATAGTCTGGATGCTGATGAAAGTGCCCGTGCTGAACACGATCCTGATTATCATGCCACGCTAATTATCTTTGACATGCCAATTCTTGAAAAAGACAGCAAAAACCCAGATAAATACCTTTACAAAACAAGTCCTCTAGGTATTATTGTAACAGATTCAGCCATCTTAACCATCAATAAAACGCCAGTCTCTTTTTTACAGAGCTTCATTGATGGGCAGATTAAGGGTTTTAATCCGCAAGACTACCACAGAAGTGTCCTTCAAATTCTTTTCCGAATTTCAACAATTTACTTACAGTATTTACGTGATATCAATCGTTCACGGGAGACAATTGAGACCCGCCTCCAAAATTCACTGCAGAATGAGGAACTTTTTGATCTGATGACCATTCAACGAGGCTTAGTCTATTTCATGATGTCATTAAAGACCGATAAGATGGTTTTGGCCAGTTTGATGCGCACCAATATGTTAAATCTCAATGACGCTGATATTGAATTCCTTGATGATATTCAGATTGAAAATCAGCAAGCCATCGAAATGGCCGAAATTTCAAATACGATTATCAACGAAACGGCCGATACTTATTCGTCAATCATTAATAATAACATGAATAGCGTTATGAAATTTCTAACCTCCTATTCAATTATTCTCACGATTCCTGGACTAGTCTTTAGTTTTTACGGAATGAATGTTGCTTTACCGCTATCTGGCTTCAAAAATAGTTGGTTGATTACGTTATTAATTTCTTTAGTAATCGGCGGCGTCTTAGTTTACCGTTTTTGGCGCAATCGTTATATTAAATAACACATTCCCCATTATTTGGGTTCGAATGTGTTTTTTTGATTGACTTTCCTGAGTAAATTTATTAACATGCATTATACACGGACTATAATCGGTTATTTCAAATAAATCGTTCGTGTTCAAGGAGAGCTACTAATGGACGTATTTGATTATGAAGATGTTCAACTGATTCCCAATAAATGTATCGTTAAAAGTCGTAGTGAAATTACCACCGCTATTCAATTTGGCCCCGAAACATTTAAACTACCGGTAGTGCCCGCGAATATGCAGACAATTATTGATGAACCGCTTGCGATTTGGCTTGCTGAAAATCATTATTTTTACGTCATGCATCGTTTTCAACCTGAAAAACGTGCTGCATTCATTAAAATGATGCACCAGCGCGGACTCTTTGCCTCAATCAGCGTTGGTGTTAAAGACACCGAATTCGACTTTATCACGCAATTAACCCAAGCCGCTTTAACCCCAGAGTATATAACGATTGACATCGCTCATGGTCACTCACAAGTTGTTATAGATATGATTCACCACATAAAAAAATGCTGCCACAATCCTTTGTCATCGCGGGTAATGTTGGTACTCCCGAGGCAGTCCGTGATTTAGAGCAAGCTGGCGCTGATGCCACTAAAGTGGGTATCGGCCCGGGAAAGGTCTGCATTACTAAAATTAAAACTGGCTTTGGCACCGGCGGTTGGCAGCTTGCCGCGCTCCGCTGGTGTGCCAAAGCTGCTACCAAGCCAATCATTGCTGACGGCGGTCTGAGGACTAATGGCGATATTGCAAAATCAATTCGTTTTGGGGCTAGCATGGTCATGATTGGTTCTTTATTAGCTGGTCATACTGAATCTCCAGGGCAACTAATCGAAGAAAATGGACAGCCATTTAAAGCCTACTTTGGCTCAGCTTCTGAATTCCAAAAAGGAACACATCAAAACATTGAAGGAAAACGCATTTTAGTCCCTTATAAAGACAGCATCAGTGCGACGTTAGCCGAAATGCAACAGGACTTACAGTCATCGATTTCTTATGCTGGCGGTAATCGTCTCTCATCATTGAAACAGGTCGATTATGTCCTTGTCCGCCATTCCATTTTCAACGGCGATCAATTTTAAAAATTATTTAACGTGTTACATTACCAATTAATTAGTGGTGTCGCATTTTTAGTTAGGTACCTAAAAACCTTTTTGAAATGGTTGAATCCCACTGCAAACAACTGTATAATTACCCTTGTCGCTTAAATTTAGCGTCTACATTGAGCAGAAAAGGGTGTGAAACAAATGGAAATTAAACATACACTTGGAGATAACAGTGTTATCTTTCGTGATGCAACTTACATTAGAAGAACGGTGTTTGTCCGAGAACAAAATATGCCGGAAACACAAGAAATTGATGCACACGAAGATCACACAATTCACTATGTAGGTTACCTCAGCCAAGACCCCGCAGTTACCGCACGTGTTCACGTCTTAAAAGACGGCGGTTTTAGAATTCAACGTGTGGCGACCATCAAAGCTTTCCGTGGCCAAGGTCTCGGATATCAATTAATCGAAGCCATCATTGAAGACGCTAAACGAACTACAACGCCTTACATTATTTTATTTGCCCAAGACCATGCCATTGGTTTCTACGAAAAATTAGGATTTGTTGTAACTAGCGATGGCGAAATGGAAGCCGGTATTCCCCACCACTATATGAAATTAACTCTCTAGAAATACCAAAAAAGCACACATAAAATGTAATTATAATAATCCCCCATGAACATTAGCTGAAATTATTTAATTTCAACCAATGCTCATGGGGGATTTTTTGTGTATGCCCGGAGCTAAGTATTCAAGATTGGAAAACTAATACTCGTCAAAAACGTTTAGTCATTATCTTGATTAATAATAGCAGTATGTCGCCACTAGGCAGTGACACCCCACCGACCGATTGTCGGTGGGACGAATTTAAGTATCGTTAGACGATGCCTTATTCACCGGCAAAAACTAGCAAGTGGCAATCAAATTGTTTTAAGTAGGAACCAAATCTGTTAATCATGGTTATCATTCAACACACAAAAATAGCCTTACCCCAAATGAAGACTGGAATAAGGCCGTTTAGCAACACATTACATTTTATAGTCAGCGCTTAGTACAAAATTATTTTTATACGTAATTTTTTAATGTTCATATAATCCCGAAACCGACTTGAACCATTCAAAGCCATGGCTAATCAAAATCTTAATAATTGCATATCCTGGAATCCCGAGAATGACTCCAATGAGCCCAAAGAGTTTTCCTGAAGCCAGCAACACGATAATCGTTGTAACGGGATACATTGCCATCTTGCTGCCTAAAACTAGCGGTGAAATTAAGCGTCCTTCAAGAGTTTGTTCAATGGCAAACACAATCAGCACCTTCACCAACATTAATGGTGAAACGAACGCTGCTATAATGACTGACGGGACCAAGGCTAAAAATGAGCCAAGATAGGGAATTAAGTTTAAAATCCCTGCTAAAATTCCGAGAGTTAAACCATATTTCATCCCGACAATCCAATAACCAACTGTAAACATAACTGCCACCCAAAAAGCCACCGTCAGCTGCCCACGAATATATTGACTAACTTGCGTATTGATTTCTTCCAAAACAATACCAGTCGTCGTCCGAATTTTAACCGGGAAAAACTGTAGTAAATAGTCCTTCATACGGTGCCCATCTTTTAACATAAAAAAGAGAATAAATGGCATCGTTACAATTGCGATTACAACATTTGTCGCAACTCCAACAGCCGTACCGATATGGCTAACGGTCGAAGTTAACATCTTATTCACTTTATCGGATATGTTACTAAAAAGGTCGGTATTAATATCATTTAACTGTTTTTGAAGCGATTTAAATGCTGGATCATTAAACCATTTCATTGTTTGAGTCTGAATGTTGGCCCAATATGACGGCCATTGGTCAATCAAACTAGTTGTCTGCGATTGAATAATCGGAATTAACGTCACGATCCCCCAAACAAGTAAACCAACAATTAGGATAAAAATGAGTGTAATCGAAAGTACGCGATTTAAATGCCATCGCCGTTCTAGCCAATCAATTAACGGATTAGTTAGATAATACAAAACAGCCGCAATCAATATTGGAAGACCAATAATTAACATTAACGACTGAATTGGTTTTAACAGCCAAGCAAGTTTTGTTAATAATAAAATAATCAATAATATGAGTAAAATATTTAATAAAATAATGGGTAGTTTTTTATTTAAAAACCATTTGAAAAACCACGAATGTTCTGATTGTGGCCTTTTGTTCTCCGTCACATCAATTCACCTATTTTCAATCTAATTTCTTGATACTGAATTTGAGTCCCGACTTTAAACACTGGCATCGCAGGTATATTGACGCCAGCTGGGACTAAGTAAAGCCCGCTTTGTAATTGATCTGTTTGCGGAACGGGGCCAAAGATTAAGGCGACATGCCCAATACTATTAAGATTAGTATTTACTAATGCACCTATGAAAGTTATCGCGTATGGTTGATGATCAATCATGACTTGCGACGTCATCGATAACGTTAATCGTGCTTTAGCTTGTTCATCTGTAAACCGTTGAATCAATGCCACATTTTGAAGTGCGGGAGTTGCCTGCTCGTCAAATAAAATCACGATTGGTGAGTGATTATCAATAGCGGCATTCCCAATTGCAATAACCTCTGCTTGCGTTTCCATCATGAGATCTCCTCTTACTTAAGATGTTACCATTGTAGCATACTCCCCCATTACTTTTAGAGCTAATCAATCCTTTTTAGCAATTAATTAAACCGTTTTCGGATGAATATGCTATACTCAAATAGTATTGATGAAGGGAGTCTGATTATGACAGAGCAAGTTTTAATTGGTGGTTATACCCGCCGCGTTGGTAAAGGTATTTATCGCGGTATTTTTGACGCTACAACAGCAACTGTAAGTGATATCCAACCATATATCAAACTGGATAACGCATCTTATTTAGCTATTTCAAAGCGTAACATTCTCTATACTGTGATTAAAGATGGCGAGCAAGGTGGTATCGCAGCATACGATTTAACGCAAGATTCGCCTACCTTTTTAAATGCCGTTTTGGCGGTCGGCGCCCCCCCAGCCTACGTCGCAATTGATGAAGAGCGTCAGTTGGTCTATGCAGCCAATTACCATAAGGGCGAAATTCTCGTTTACCGTATTCAAGCTGATGGTCGTTTAGCCTTAGCCAGTACTACTGTCCATGAAGGCCACGGCCCACGACCTGAACAAGCAAGTGCACATGTTCATTATACAGATCTTACCCCTGATAAACGCCTAGTTGTCTGTGATTTAGGGACCGATGAGCTTACCACTTATTCAGTTGACGATACGGGCCAATTAACGCAAGTTGCAACTTATAAGAGTACGCCTGGTTTTGGTACTCGGCATTTAGTTTTCCATCCTAACCATAAAACAGCTTACCTCCTAGGCGAATTATCTAGTGAAGTGACGGTTTTAGAGTATCATGCAACTGATGGTTCTTTCACTGCGCTTAATACCTACTCAATGTTGCCAAACGATTGGCACAAAGCCAATGGTGGTGCTGCCATTCGTGTTTCAAAAGATGGTAATTTTCTCTACGCTTCTAATCGTGGTTATAATTCAATTGTAGTCTACGCAATTAGTGAAGATCGTCGCCGTTTACGGGAAATTCAGCAAATGTCAACAGATGGTGAATTTCCTCGAGATTTCAATCTCTCGGCAGATGACAGCTTCTTATTAGCGGTCAACCAGAATAGTGATAATGGTACCCTTTATCGCCGTGATGCAGTGACCGGCTTATTGAGCGCTTGTCAAAAAGGATTATCAACTCCCGAAGGGGTTTGCGTCTTATTCCATTAAAAAAGATTGACCAATGACTGGTCAATCTTTTTTATTTATTTTATGATCTGTTAAATTAATAATCATTGCAACGGCAATTAGAACGATTGAAGCAAAATAAATATGATGTAAGCCGTTATATAGAATATGCCGTAATGTTGGCAATAAATGTTCCGGTAAATTAATTGCTGTTTCCGGATTAATTAATTCATTCAACATATTTTGATTTAACCGACTATCACCTTTAATACCGCTAGCCAACTGTCGATTCAAAATAATCCCATAAACTGAAACCATTAACGTTTGCCCCAATGTTCGACTCAACGTATTAAAAGATGTTGCAACTCCGACTTTATCAGCACCTGCAACGCTTTGGGATGTCACAGTTGTCGTTGTAATAATTAGCCCAAAACCAACACCCAGACCAGCTGCCACTAATAAGAAAAACCAAAAAGGGGTTACTTGTGGTACGAGTGCTAAGATTGAGCTACCCACAATTAAAATACATAGACTACCCATCAAAATTGATCTAGGCGCGTGCTTGACAAGTAATTGACCAGCCCATAATGATGCAAAAATCCACATTACGGAACTAGGTGTCACAACAAAGCCGCCCATTGAAGCCTTTAGACCTAATATGCCTTGCATCCACATCGGCATGTAGACTTCAAAGCCAATTAAGAAGCCGCTAACTAATGCTGCGACTGCATTTTGCACAACAAACGTTCGATTCTTAAATAACGTCAATGAAATAATGGGATCTTGCGCATGCTTTTCAACACGAATAAAGAGATAAAACGTCCCAACGGCAATCACCAACATTGCCCCTAAGACTAAGAGCGATGGCTGTGCCTCCCCCATTACTTGGAAGCCGTATAATAAGCTCAACAATGCTACCATCAACCATAAACTGCCCCAATAGTCGACAGGTTCGTTACTTGTCTTCTTCTCTTCGCGTAAAAAATACCAAATTAATCCAATTGTGATGATTCCAATTGGTACATTAATAAAGAAAATCCAATGCCAGGTTAATTTATCAACGATAAAACCACCTAAAAGGGGCGCAATAATTGATGCAATCCCCCAAGCTGAACCATTAAAGCCTAAGATTTTCGCTCGCTTCTCAATCGGATAAATATCCGCAATAATCGTAAATGAGACTGGCATGATTGCACCAGCACCCAGTCCTTGAATTGCCCGGGAAATAATCAAGGTCCCCATATGATTCGATAAACCACATAATGATGAGCCAACCACAAACAGGGCTAATCCCAAAATAAAGATTGGTTTCCGCCCAATTCGATCCGCCATTTTGCCATAAATCGGTGTCATCATCGCATTCGTTAATAAATAAATTGAAAAGACCCAATTCATTAATCTCATTCCGTGAAGACTACTGATAATTGTTGGCATCGCCGTTGAAACGATAGTCCCCTCAATTGCTGTCATAAACGTTGCTACAAAAATCGCAATTGTCACTAGCAATACATTAGTTTTTCTTACTTTACTTTGTTCCATTCTTAGCTCCCTCTCCTATTCTTGAGCATAAAAAGAGCCCTTTCTTAACCTAAATAAGTTAAGAAAAGGCCGCCTCTTTTACTCGTCAGATTTACATTAAACATTTAGTTTGGTAAGACTTGCCTTTAAAGCATCTACCTTATCTAAACGCTCCCATGGAAATTCGACATCTGTACGCCCAAAGTGCCCATATGCAGCGGTTTGCTTATATATAGGTCTTTGTAAATCTAACATTTGAATAATTCCGGCTGGTCGCAAATCAAAGTTTTCACGAATCGCAGTTTGAATTTTTTCTTCACTAACTGTCCCAGTTTCAAAAGTATTAACTGAAACAGAAACTGGTTTTGCTACCCCAATTGCATAAGCAAGTTGAACTTCACACTTATGGGCTAACCCAGCAGCAACAATGTTTTTTGCAATGTAACGAGCTGCGTAACTCGCTGAGCGATCAACTTTAGTAGCATCTTTACCTGAGAAGGCACCACCACCATGCCGTGCATAACCGCCATAAGTATCAACAATAATTTTACGACCAGTTAACCCTGAATCGCCTTGTGGGCCACCAATCACAAACCGACCGGTCGGATTGATAAAATACTTCGTTTGATCATCTAAATACTTGGCTGGAATAATATTTTGAATAGCTTGTTCAAAGATATCTTTTTGAATCGTTTCTAACGAAACATCTTCATCATGTTGCGTACTAATAACGACTGTATCTACCCTTACCGGTTGTTCGTTTTCGTCATATTCAACAGTGACTTGTGCCTTAGCATCGGGTCTTAAATAAGCGAGCTGACCACTCTTTCTTAACTCTGCAACTCTGCGCATCAACCGGTGTGATAAAGCAACTGGTAGTGGCATTAGATCAGGTGTTTGGTCAACAGCAAATCCAAACATCAAGCCTTGATCACCTGCACCAATTTTATCCAATGGATCTTCGTCTTTAGCACGAGATTCAATTGAATCATCAACCCCTTGTGCAATATCGGGTGACTGCTCATCAAGTGCTACAATTACCGCACAATTATCCCCATCAAACCCATATTGACCATCGCGATAGCCGATACCCTTAATCGTCTCTCTGACTACTTTTTGAATATCAACATAAGCAGTGGTTGATATCTCACCAACAACTAACACTAAACCAGTTGTTACAGTTGTTTCGCAAGCAACTCGTGCTTGTGGATCTTGCGCTAACATCGCATCTAAGATGGCATCACTAATTTGATCAGCAATCTTATCTGGATGGCCTTCAGAAACTGATTCTGAAGTAAATAAATGTCTTTCTTGCATTTATGTTTCCCCCTATTTATGTGTCGGTTACAAGGCCTATTCACAGTTGTGTGAATCCTATCGGGAACTTCTTATAACTTTACTATACTAGCACAAAAAACACTTCATTTCAAAAGTCGTTGACCTTCTTTTCAAAAAAAGTTAAGATAAAACACATATTCTCTAGAAAGAAGGACTACTATTGTTCTATCTCACTCAACCGCATCTAAAAACTTCAATCCAACCCCAGTTACTTATTTTTTTTAACTATCTCAATCTTGGCTTAATTGTTCTTTTAGCAACTTGGGGTTTTCCAAAACATTTGGGGCTTTCCTTTTATCTAACGGCGCTCTTAGGCGGTCTATTAACTGTACTGCTTGTTTTATCACCGCAGTACAAGCCCAAACGCTTAATTGCAGCCGTCACTTTGTTATTTGCCCTCATTCTTGCGCTCATTATCAGTTGGCATGAGTTACCACTAATTGGCTTATTGTTAGGTATTACAGGTATCTTCGCCTTAGTACCGCTTATCTATCCCAACCAGTTCAACAATCAAATTTTGCGGCTTTCATTCCAATTGTTACTGACTTCTTTTTTCTATTTAATCACTCAGATTTTTAGTACTATTCAATTTCTACCAGAAAACTTGCTTGTAGAAATCGGTGTGTTCTTAGTCATTATTTATTTATTTGAACTAACAGCTCGCAATTGGCCTATCACAATTATCAGTTATGGTTTCTGGGCGATCACGGTTATTACAATAATTTTAATACATTTTATTCATGGTGGGCACTTAATCTTATTTGCAGGTGGACAATTATTACTAATTACTTTACAACTGGGATTTATTAACCACAGCTACTATTTACAGGAGGTCGGTTATCTACTTCTAATCGTTGGTATTTTTAGCTAAAATGTATTTTTCAACAGCAAAAAAGCGTAAGCAATAAATGCTTACGCTTTTTTAGAACGGTCACAACGGGACTCGAACCCGTGATCTCCTGCGTGACAGGCAGGCGTCCTAACCAGCTAGACCATGCGACCGAATGGAGGTTACAGGGCTCGAACCTGTGACCCTCTGCTTGTAAGGCAGACGCTCTCCCAACTGAGCTAAACCTCCAAAATGACCCGTACGGGATTTGAACCCATGATACCGCCGTGAAAGGGCGGTGTCTTAACCACTTGACCAACGGGCCATATCATTTATTATTTAACGGAGAGTGAGGGATTCGAACCCTCGAAACAGGTTAGACCCATTTACATGATTTCCAATCATGCTCCTTCGGCCGCTCGGACAACTCTCCAAATAATTGACTCCGGTTGTCAGGCTCGAACTGACGACATCATGATTAACAGTCATGCGCTCT
>NZ_AYZB01000065.1 GCF_001436415.1 Latilactobacillus graminis DSM 20719 | reverse complement strand
ATAAACAGATCCAAAGTTTTCCAACGGGGAATTTTCAAGGGGATTTTACAATTGATCCTCAAAATAAAAATGTTGATGCTGGTCAAGATGTTAACTTCAACATTAATCTTAAAGCAACTGGTGCGGTAACGAAATTAACGAACGTTACTTTGAAAATTACATTACCGCTTAGTGCATATGTGACTTTCACACAACCGTTAGAAAGTCTAAA
>NZ_AYZB01000064.1 GCF_001436415.1 Latilactobacillus graminis DSM 20719 | reverse complement strand
GCGGTTTCAATAATTGCTTCCATATTGTCATATTCAGGGGTCCAACCGAGCATTTCACGCGCTTTGTCACTGGCAGCAATCAATGTACTTGGATCACCAGCCCGACGTGGAGCCATCGTCACGGGAATTGCTTTACCAGTCACTTTACGAGCGGCTTTTACAATTTCCATGTTTGAAAAACCAGTTGATGAACCTAAGTTAAAGGCGCTACTGGAATTGCCTTGTTCTAGATAGCCCAAGGCCAAAATATGGGCATCTGCTAGATCTAATACGTGAACGTAATCACGGATATTCGTGCCATCTGGTGTATCATAATCGTCACCAAAGATTGCTAATTGATCACGCTTGCCAGCAGCGACTTGTAATACAATTGGCAATAAATGCGTTTCTGGATGGTGATCTTCTCCGATTGAACCATCTGGTTTAGCACCGGCCACGTTGAAATAACGTAATGCGACAAATTTAATGCCATAAGCTTTATCAGCCCATTTCATCATTGTTTCCATCATCAACTTACTTTCACCGTAAGGATTGGTGGGGACTTGTGGATCAGATTCTTTGATGGGAATCGTTTTGGGTTCTCCATAGGTTGCCGCCGTTGATGAAAAGACGATGTGTTTGACGTTGAATTCATTCATTACTTCGAGCAAAGCGGTCATTCCGTATGTGTTATTGTCAAA
>NZ_AYZB01000063.1 GCF_001436415.1 Latilactobacillus graminis DSM 20719 | reverse complement strand
GTTGAGAAAAATCAAGACAGCGAATTTAAAAAATTTAATGATTACATGGGCAACCCGTATAAAACAGATGCACTGTTTTCAGCCTACAGCGATCAACTGAGTTTAAAAGACCGGCAGAAAATGAAAAGCTACTTTACCCAGGCACAAGACGAAAAAAGTCCTTTGTGGCAAATCGTCTATTCATTCGATAATAATTGGCTTGTTGATC
>NZ_AYZB01000062.1 GCF_001436415.1 Latilactobacillus graminis DSM 20719 | reverse complement strand
ATAGTTAAAAATTGGATTTTCCAATAATTTTTTTGCCCACATAATTAAATTCCTCCTCTTTTTTTGTATCTTTTTGTATCTTAATCTGGGTGAACTGTTCGCCTCGCAAACATCGTTGTATTGTAAAAGTACCAACGTAGTGTGATTGAATTTTCCCCGTACCTTGCATGATTAATACCGCATTACCCTTTATTGCTTTAGGTTTATACTTCGACTTAAA
>NZ_AYZB01000061.1 GCF_001436415.1 Latilactobacillus graminis DSM 20719 | reverse complement strand
AGTTCACCTCCCGTCTTCCTACGACAGACAGACCGAACTTTTTCTAAAAAAGGTCTGCGCCTGTAGACGCGCTTAGTTTTGAGCATGTTCCATAGATTTTTGGCGCTGGTGGCTCGTAATTTCCGCCTGTACTGCGCCTAAACTACCGGTAAGCATGCCAACAATACGGCGCATGCTGTACATAGTGTTATTTTGACTAGCTTGTTTGCTAGTAATGGCCCGCCGATCAACCTGGGTGGCCCGTTGTCTTTGTACCTGGTTACTGTAGTTTTTCTTTTCGGCAGTAACCTCTTGATCACTTGCCTGGGTAAGCTGCTGATTTAGGTTGGGTGGTAATCGGTGCCCCGGGCGCTCGTGATCAACGTTGGTTTTTGAATTTAATTGATTATTTTGAGTCTCGTTATTGAACGCTGGTCGGTCAATAACTTGCTGAATAGTCTTTTCAAATTTTGGCCGGGCAGTTTGAAAGTTTTTAAGCTCTTGTTCAACAGCTTGTGCGGCCAGGTCGATTTCATTGATGGTGCCAGGCACGTTTTTCAAAGGGGCATTCGGTTTCACCTGAGTACCAGGTGACTGAGACTGTCCAGTCAATCGCTCGGCTTCAGCCGGCGAAATATTTTTGGCGTTATGCTGGGTAACTTGTTCCGGTACTTCCTCCTTCAGTGTCTTTAAAATACTGTTACCGAATTTATAGTACAAACCGTCTTTGCCATACAATTTATTTTGCTCGTAGGTCGGTTTATTATTTGGATTGCCGTAAGCACGTTCGTACTCTTGGGAAATCGGACGCAGACTATTTTTAAGCTGCTCCAGCTGCTTGGGTTGCTGTGTATTTAGATAGAGGTTCGACAACTTATCAAGCTCATTTTTAAAACCGTTTTTTTCGGCATATCCGTAAGCCCATTTAGAACGATTGTCCGGCAACTTTTCAATAAGTACGGCGGTCAAATCTTTGTATTGCTGGGTAAAAAGTTCTCTGCTATTTTTTCCGGCATCGTGCAGAATTTGCTTCATTAAATTCTGACTTTTTGTGAGTTGTGGCTCTAGTTCTAGTAGCTGGTTAACAAATTTAGCCTTGGAAGCCTTAATATCATTCTTCTTTAAACTACCTTTAAATTGCCAGCCTGAGAGGGACCGCTTCTGTTTATCTTGATAATGAATCCACTCACGTGTTGGATTGCGTTCAACATAGCCAACGTGCACATGAATATTGTCTGTATTGTAGTGAACCGCTCCTGTCCACTGACCTTTTAAACCAGACTTTTCTTCCAGTTTATTAATGCTCTCCCGTGTAGCCGCGTA